>NZ_JBIUZU010000006.1:0-421864 GCF_044745225.1 Pandoraea sp. NPDC087047 | reverse complement strand
CACCCCCCGGATCATGGTTACGACTGGGGGCGGGAATCATGCCGGGCCTGGCTGGCCAAAACCTCGATTATCGAGGTGCGAACATAGTAACGGGGCGGACATTCAGGAGCGTGAAGTTGAGGCGCCTGCGCGGCTTTTTGCGCAGGTCGCCTCGAATGATGGGTTGGGCATCACTTGCCACTGGCGAGTTTTGCTTGCGTTTCGATGAGGTAGGCCAACTCGTGTCCCGAGCGCCAGTCACGCATTTCATGCAGGCGATCAGCAACATGCACCGCTATCTGACCGACTTCCACCGCCAAGCCAGTGCCGAGGGCTGCTAGTGAACCACCAAAGAGACCCGCTACAAGTCCCGCGCCCAAAGAGGCCTGAAGGTCCTTGGCGTTGAGTAGCACAGTGAGCGATGACACAACGGTCTTGAGTCCGTGTTTTCTCGCGGCGGCCTCGTACTCATGGATTCGACGAGCAAGATCATCTTCAATGAAGGCGAATGGCCGACCTGTGTAGTTGGAGTGCATGAATAGCCGCAAGCGAATCAGACGCTGGTGCGACTCCTTGTCTTTGCGAAGCTCAATGATTTGGCGCCAATCAGCGGTGGCAGTGTCGACAAGCTTCAACTGGGACAGCGTAAGGCTTGGATCGGCGCATGTAGCTACCGCAGCGGTGCGTGCCGGGACGGAAACGCAGACTTCCTCAAAGCCCAAAGACCGCGCGTACTCCTGAAAGATTGCGCGAATCGGCGGGTGTCCGGGGACTTCGTCGTTGGCCAGGTAAGAGCTCCGAAGCTTCTCGTACTGGTTGAGCGTTTCGGCACTGTCTGTTTCATCTCGCGTCCCGGGCTTCCCCGCCCAGAGACGCGCATATGGTTCGGCCTTTCGTGCGAAGTCAACCCAGCGTGCCGACGTGAACTCAATGATTCGTGTCGCGTGGCCGTAGGTCTTGGTATTGCCTTCGATCCCATCAATGAGATGTGAGAGCGCGGCTGAGGGGACTTCCTCAGGGTAGCCAACAAGGATGTCACCGACATCCGAATCGCCGCGCATGCGCCCCATATTCAAGGGGAGCACGCGGTCAAAGTAGAGGGCAGCATCCTTGAAGTTCTCGAAGCAGAGAACTGCATCAGAGCGTTGATAAGTAATCTCAGGCATAGCGCGGCGGGTGTGGTGAGGCCTAACGTTTGAATTCACCGGCCCTGCGTGGGTTTATGCGCAAGGTTCGGTGAAATGATGGGTTGGGCGTCACTTGAGTAGAACCTTGACCGCAGACGCCGTGGCCGGCGATATCACATCAAGAAGCGCTGATGCTAGCGGACCGACTTCAAGAGATTTGACTTCGGTGACGTTCACGTCCTTCATCGGACACTTAAAGACTGGCATCTGCTTTGGAACCTCATCAAGGAAAAACCTCGCTTTGACAACCTGACCAGGGTTGATGTGTTCAAGGTGAATGGCGCATTGCTCGGCATCTGTACGTTTGAGCTCCCAAAGGTCTTCGTAACCGGGCGGAGCATCCTCGATGTAGATCGGAATTACATATGTCGCACCAACTGCCTCTACGACGATAGGCGGCTGTTCAATTGCGCGGTTGCCAAGATTTATGATGTCGACGGAAAGAAGCATCGGCTCAACTAGCTGTTCGCCGTTGAATTCAATTTTTAGCGAAGCTTTGCCTCCCGGCACTCTGTCCATCGCGAGCAATGGAGATAGATTCATGCGATAGCCAAGGGTTTGTGTGGTGAGTGACTTTTTGGTGGACCAAGCAGAAACAAACCAAGCAACAAGAGCTGCAACGATCGTGGCTGCAGCCCCGGAGATTCCGATCCAATCTGATGTGGTTAGAGTCATTGATACCTATGAATCAATTGTTGTAACGCCCAACGATTAGTAGACGAAAAAAATGTCGAATATTCCGGCGCTTGTCCAATAAGCTGGAGCGCAGGACAAGCCGCAATCCTTGCCTGCTGGGCGTTTCAGGGGAAAGGCATTTATGCAGCATGTGGGCAAGGGACTGAAACCGGACAGCTTGGCATTGTACTAATGACATTCATGCAATGAACATCTAGTTGAGCGTTTGCTTTGCAGAAATTTTTTGAACGGCGGGAGTTGGCTGACTACAGCCACTCCTGAGAGGCTGCTTTCGAACCATTGCGAGCCGTCACGGACGTCAGCCTCCCCAAAAATTCCGTGTTATGCGTACCAATTCGCGACGAATGCTTCAAAACTGTCGGAAACGAAATGCATTACGCCAGTGTCTTGATCTAGAAATTCTACAGTGGGCGGTGTCAACGCATAGTTCAGGCAGATCAAGCTGTCCGAGACATCCCTTGCGATTGGGAGAAATTTCAACGGGAGATTGGCGATTGCCCCGGGTCGCAGGTACCGTAAGCTCCCCGATCAGTGAGACAGGACAAAAGTAGAACTTTCGGGCAGGATTTTGCTGGGAGGTTCGAATGAAGACATCACGGTTTACGGAAAGTCAGATCGTCGAGATCCTGAAGGAAGCGGATGCGGGTGTGCCGGTCAATGAAATCTGGCGCAAGCACGGCATCAGTTCGGCGACGTACTACAAATGGAAGTCCAAGTACGGTGGCCTGGAAGCTTCGGAGCTGGCACGCGTCAAGGAGCTTGAATCGGAGAACAACCGGCTCAAGCGTATGTACGCAGAGCTAGCGCTGGAGAATGAGGCGATCAAGGCTGTACTAAAAAAGCTGTAGCGCCGTCCGAACGGCGGGATGTGGTTGACCGGCTGGTAAGCGAAGGGCAATCCGTGCAGCGTGCTTGCCGAGTGGTCGCCATATCGCGGGCGGCGTATTACCGCAAACCCCAGGATCGCGCACTGCGTGACGCGCCCGTTGTCGATGCGCTCAACGCGGTAGTCGCCAAGCATGGTCGCTGGGGCTTCTGGAAATGTCATGATCGGCTTAAGCTCGGCGGCCACGCTTGGAATCACAAGCGGACATGGCGGGTGTATTGCGCCATGAAGCTCAACCTGCCGAGGCGGACCAAGAAGCGTTTGGTCCGTACGTTCCAGTCGCTCGATGCACCGGCATTACCGAATCAGATTTGGTCGTTGGATTTTATGAGCGATAGCCTGTACCAAGGCCGACGCTTCCGCACGCTCAATGTGTTGGACGAAGCCGTGAGAGAGGCGCTGACGATTGAAGTCGACACGAGCTTGCCGGCGACAAGAGTTGTGCGGGTGCTTGAGCAACTTGAGGCATGGCGTGGGTTGCCTAAAGCGATTCGCCTAGACAATGGCCCGGAGCTGACGTCTTAAACGTTGACGGATTGGTGCGCTGAGAAAGGCATTGAATTGCGTTATATCCAACCCGGCAAACCGAATCAGAATGCCTTTATTGAACGCTTTAACCGGTCGTATCGATCCGAGGTATTGAGCCGCTCGCTGTTTGAATCGCTTGAGCAGGTTCGAGAGATCACGCACGACTGGATTCGCAGCTACAACGAGGAGCGGCCACATGACGCGCTGGGAAACCTGCCCCCAGCGCTGTACCGCGAGCGACTGCTCGCAACCGTGGGTTCTACTTCTAAAGTGTCAACTTGACGGGGGAGCTTACGGTACCACAACACAGAGAGTAGATCCGGGGAACTGGTAATCTCAAAAAAATCACTGATACAAGTCTCGTCCTCTCCGAAGCGAAATGCAGCAATCTCCGGGCTGGCGCCGTTTCGGAATCTTGCTAAATCCACATACGCGGCCGGAAGCGGGCAACCTATTCGTCGCTCCACCTCTGCTATCGAATCTTCGCTTGCGCCCTCGCCCTGAAGTATGCCGAAACTAGTCCAGTCGATTGATGTCATCCGCCCCTCAGCCCAATCAGATTTGTGAAATTTAAAGCATGCTCAAAAGACGGTCTTTGGCCAACTACGGCCTTCGCCCTCCGGCCGTTGACGACCCACTGCAAACATTCGCTAACACTTGGGTTAAACGCGTGCTAGCCAGCCATCATTTGCCTCACACCAATCGTGAAGGATGATTATTTGCTCGAGTTCATAGAGTGCGCGGAATAGATCACCGTAGAGCTTTCGGTCGCTGAAGTTGGCGATCAGGCGAGTTATCTCAATGTTGACTAAGAACTCGTGCGCCATCACGTTCCGGCGATCTACGACGCCCTCCAATAACCGGATGAAATCCGGTCGAAGTCCCCGATCCCTGAGCTCGTTCTTAGTTTTGCCGAGTGTCCAGCGTTCCATTTCTTCATGTGAGACGTTGAACTTTCGGGAAAGCAATCCCTTGAGGCCAAACTCCAGCATCTGGGCCTTGCCCATAAATATGGCGTACTGTTCAAATGCGCTTCGATCCTTGTACTGATCAAGCTTGGCAAAAACCTCTGCCTCGATCTGCTCTCCGGACATTTCAGCGACTTCAGTCATTCTGGAACCTCTACAGTAGCGATAAGCGTCTAACGAAAAAGCTAAGATGACCACCGAAGGCAGGGCAGCTTAAGCGCCGGGTGCTGGCCGTCTGCCGTCTACACCATTCCGACCCATAGCAAACTTGGGCACGATCAACAAAGCGGGCGTTCAACGGTCGTCGGCCTTTGCCTCGTTCAAAGCTTTATCGATAGTATCGAGAAGATGATGACCGTAATCCGTTCCCGGACATGCGGAACGAAGAACCGCAAGCAGTTGGTCTCGCTCATGCGTTTTCACGCTGACGAGCATGTAGGCGAACGCCTTTGCGGTGTAGGTCTCTGGCTCGGCCACAAACGTCTGGATTAGCGGCGCGACAAACTCCACCAAGTGAAATGCACTAATGACCTTTGCCGCTGCAACTCGCTCACGCCAGCCACGACTCGTGACCAGTTCTCGGACTGCATCCACAGCACCAGCGTTATCGACAAGGCCGACCGCGACTTTCAGGGAGTCGTCCCAGTTGCCTTGATAAAGCCGAAGAACCAATTCGTGCATGGATGCCATATCGGTTAAGTGTAAGACTTCGAGCAGACGCTCACGATCGACTGTTACTGGCCGATGCTTTCCCTTGGCCCGTCGGCTGGTTCCGACCTGAAGCGGACCTTCAGCTTCCACGGAAGACTGTGGCAATTCATTACAACCTCAGTCCAAAATCCCAAGGGAACGTGCCAATTTCTGAACTTGCCGACACCGCGGCCCAATTGATTTTCACTTGATCGGCGGGACTCATAAGCACGGCTTCGTCCTTACTCCAGTGAAAATCACCTTCCAACATAGGTCCCGGGAAGTGCGGACTTAGCACTCCGAAAGCGATGTAGTGCCAAGCCCCTCGCGGCCGCTGATGAGTAGCTCGCTATGCCGGGTCGATTCACGGAACTCTAATGAAAGATGATCCACATCAAGGTCAGACAGGACCAGCTTCCCTAGTGGTGGGCAATCGAAATGCATTGCTGGAAAATCGAAGGTCGTTGTTTCATCTGTGAGTGCTACAGCGAGCGTCAACAGAGAATGGTTTGCGTCGAATGTAAGAGCAACCAGGGAGTCGGAAAATCGGTAGCCCCACCAATTTTCGGCGATCCTATTCGGGAACCCTAGTTGCTCCTTGACCCATTCCGCAGGGGCTCCCAATTCGATGCCTGTAAAGATATTTTCTGGCGTTTTGCGGGCCTGTAGCAGAACGGTCGGTCGCGCGAATCTGGATCTCAGGGTTCTAATACCTTGCCATCCCATCGCTAGCCACAGCAGCACAGCGCTGCCGAGGAACCCGCCTATGGCATTAATGGCAATGTCAGTTAAGTGCAGAGATTTGGTTAATTCAATGAGTGTGCTCATGGCAGTACGCTAGATCAGTTAAAGACCTTATGGGCTGCTACCGGCTTCATGGACACCGAGAGCAGTTCCACAAATGGTGCGCTTCCGCCTAGCGAGCATTGGCGCATCGGTCTCGGTCACGAAGAGCGATCGTGAACAATTCGAAAGCTCGGGTCGAACGTCCGGAGTTGGCCGAGATCTGCCTGATGCGGTCAGCCGAGATGAATTCGATGGTCAGGTACGCTGGACTTCGTGGTTGTGCTTTATGTCTGTTGCAATCTCCCACGCCTCAGTTCTTAAAGCATCTATCTCATCGTTCAGTTCAACGTACCCGGGTTTCCCGGTGGGCTGCCCCTCTATAGCGCTCTGTGGCGCAACAAAGTCATTGAACGAACCCATACCTCCGTACGCTTGAAGCAAATATTCAATACCGGAGTAATCCGCATTTTCTAAACGAGCTTTGGCACGAAGCAACCAAGCGCGCCAGTGCTGTCCGCCTTTGATTTCAAGTAGATCGGCGAGTTTGGCCAACACCTCAATCAGCTCTTGCCTTTTGGATCCCATATTTGCCTCCATCCGTTCAACGGCGCTCTTGATAATGTCGAATTGTCGACGATCTGGTAGGGTCACGTCGACTGACCGAAATTGGCCGGAAAGGGATGCCACCCGTGACGCGTTGGGTGCTCGGGAAAGTCCACCGCCACTTGCTCCCCGCGAGGCGAACAATGCGCAGCCCAACCTTGTTCGGCATATCTGTATTGCTGCACCAACGATTTGAGTGCTCGGAGAGCTAGTGCGTATGCCGCGCGCTTTTGGTTTGCTCCAACGGTTAAACCAATAAGGAAACGTCTGAGATTTGGCGCTCGGGAAGGCGAGGAAAAATGCTCATAAATTCTGGATTTCGAGCGCCCAAATATGGAAGATTCAGCCCCAAAAACAAAGCCATTTCCACAGCCGTATACACAACCCACAGCGCATTACAAGTGCTACAAATTTGCTACAGCAAATCAAAAATCCCTTTCTAATCAGTTATTTATCTTGTCATTCTATTAACTGAACTACAGGGAGAACGCGAAGACCGTCTGGAACTGATAACCAACGGTCTCGCGAGCGCAAGAGTATAGCAAAACTAGACTACACCGTCGGCCCGTAGCTTGGCGATCCTTGTCTCATCGAAGCCGAGGCGTTCGCGCAGAATGTCGTCGCTGTGCTGACCCAGGGTGGGCGGTGCGGTGCGGGCCAGCGGCGGGGTTTCGCTCATCTTCATCGGACTCGCGACCACCTTCGCAATGCCGCCCGACGCGTGTGGCAATCCGACCTCCATGCCGCGCGCCTTCACCTGTGGATGCGCAAATACCTCCGGCAACGTGTTGATCGGCCCGCACGGCACACCCGCCGCTTCGAGCTTGCCGATCCAGTCGTCCTTGTCGAATTTGCGCACCATTGAAGCGAGCAGCGGCACCAGTTCGTCTCGATGTCGCACGCGCGCCGGATTGGTGGCGAACCGTGGATCGTCCGCCAACGCCGGTTCGCCGCCGACTTCCACAAACTTGCGGAACTGACCGTCGTTGCCCACCGCCACAATGATCCAGCCATCGTCGCCCGTCTGAAATGTCTGATAGGGCACGATGTTCGGATGGGCATTGCCCCAGCGCATCGGCGCCTCGCCGCTGGCGAGATAGTTCGTGTTCATGTTCGCCAGCATCGCCACCTGCGTGTCGAGTAGCGCCATGTCGATGGATTGACCCACCCCCGTGCGGTCGCGATGCGTGAGGGCCGCCATGATCGCAATGGTCGCGTACATGCCGGTCATCAGATCCGCGATCGCCACGCCCGCCTTCTGCGGGCCGCCGCCGGGCAGGCCGTCTCGCTCGCCCGTAATGCTCATGAACCCGCCGATGCCCTGCACGATGAAGTCGTAGCCCGCGCGCGAAGCATAGGGGCCAGTCTGTCCGAAGCCCGTGACCGAGCAATAGACGAGATCGGGTCTGACCTCGCGCAGCGACGCATAGTCCAGCCCGTATTTTGCCAACTGTCCGACCTTGTAGTTCTCGACGACGACGTCGCTTTGCGCCGCCAGCGCCTTCACGATGGCCTGGCCCTCGGCCGACGAGATGTCCAGCGTAAGCGAGCGCTTGTTGCGGTTCGCGGCAAGGTAGTAAGCGGCCTCGAGCGTGTCGCGACCCTCGGCGTCGCGCTGATACGGCGGCCCCCAGCGACGCGTGTCGTCCCCAGCGCCGGGCCGTTCGACCTTGATCACGTCGGCGCCCAGATCCGCCAGATTTTGCGTGGCCCATGGGCCCGCCAGCACGCGCGAAAGGTCCAGTACCCGGATATGACTCAGCGCGCCCATCGTGTGATCCCTCCCTGATTCCGTCTCGCTTCATCGTGCGGCGACGATTCGTCATGCCGATGCCAAGAATGCGAAACGTCGTTTTGCATTGCGGAACTTGTGTGCGGGAGTCTACGTCGGCCGGTCGAACGCTGACCAGCGTCGTTTCGCAGTGCGGTTGGCGGCGCGGCACTGTGAAGAGGTCGATTTCCCGTATAATCAAAAGTTTGCAAAATACCCGCCAGGCTTAGCTCGCCCGGTCCCCACGCTCGCACGCATGCTATGAAAGTCGCAGACATTCGGGAAAAATTCCTCAACTTCTTCGAGTCGAAGGGGCACACCATCGTGCGCTCGTCGAGCCTCGTGCCGTCCAATGACCCCACGCTGTTGTTCACGAACTCCGGCATGGTGCAATTCAAGGACGTCTTCCTCGGACTTGAGACGCGCCCCTACAAGCGCGCGACCACGGCCCAGCGCAGCGTGCGCGCCGGCGGCAAACACAATGACCTCGAGAACGTGGGCTACACCGCCCGTCACCATACGTTCTTCGAAATGCTGGGCAATTTCTCGTTCGGCGACTACTTCAAGCGCGAAGCGATTCAGTACGCATGGGAACTGCTCACGAACGTCTACAAGCTGCCCAAGGACAAGCTCTGGGTCACCGTCTACAAGGAAGACGACGAGGCTTACGACATCTGGGCGAAGGAAGTGGGCGTGCCGACCGAGCGCATCATCCGCATCGGTGACAACAAGGGCGCGCGCTACGCGTCGGACAACTTCTGGCAGATGGCCGACACCGGCCCGTGCGGCCCGTGCTCGGAAATCTTCTTCGACCACGGGGCGGACGTGTGGGGTGGCCCGCCGGGATCGCCGGAAGAAGACGGCGACCGCTACATCGAAATCTGGAACCTCGTGTTCATGCAGTTCAACCGTGACGAGCAGGGCAATATGACGCCGCTGCCCAAGCCGTGCGTTGACACCGGCATGGGGCTGGAGCGTATCGCGGCCGTGCTGCAACACGTTCACAGCAACTACGAAATCGACCTGTTCCAACACCTTATCAAAGCCGCTGGCCGCGAGACGGGTGTGACCGACCTCACCGCGAACTCGCTCAAGGTGATCGCCGATCACATCCGCGCCTGCTCGTTCCTGATCGTCGACGGTGTGATTCCGGGCAACGAAGGCCGCGGCTATGTGCTGCGCCGCATCATCCGCCGCGCCATCCGTCACGGTTACAAGCTCGGCTGCAAGAAGCCGTTCTTCTACAAGCTCGTGCCGGATCTGGTCGCCGAGATGGGCGTCGCCTATCCGGAACTGGCCCAGGCGCAGCAGCGCGTGACCGACGTGCTCAAGCAGGAAGAAGAGCGTTTCGGCGAGACGATCGAGAACGGCATGGAGATTCTCGAAGGCGCGCTGGCCGATCTGGCCAGGCAAGGCGTGACCACGCTCGACGGCGAACTCGCGTTCAAACTGCACGACACGTACGGCTTCCCGCTCGATCTGACGGCGGACGTCTGCCGCGAGCGCAGCATCACGGTCGACGAAGCCGGTTTCGATGCGGCGATGGCGCGTCAGCGCGAACAGGCGCGTGCTGCCGGCAAGTTCAAGATGGCGACCGCCCTCGAATACAACGGCGACAAGACGCGCTTCGAAGGCTACGACAAGCTCTCGCTCGAAGGGGCGAAGGTGACGGCCCTGTACGTGGACGGCACCAGCGTGGGCAAGCTCGGCGCCGGCCAGCAGGGCATCGTGGTGCTCGACACCACGCCGTTCTACGCCGAGTCGGGCGGTCAGGTGGGCGACCAGGGTCTGATCGTCACGGGCGGTGCACGTTTCGGCGTGTCGGACACCCAGAAGATTCAGGCCGACGTGTTCGGTCACTACGGCTCGCTCGAATCGGGCGAACTGAAGGTCGGCGAAGCCGTGACGGCGCAAGTCGACGCCGTGCGTCGCGCACGCACCGTGCGCAACCACTCGGCGACTCACCTGATGCACAAGGCATTGCGTGAAGTGCTGGGCGGCCACGTGCAACAGAAGGGCTCGCTCGTCGACGCCGACAAGACCCGTTTCGACTTCGCCCACAACGCGGCCATGACGGCGGACGAAATCCGTCGCGTGGAAGACATCGTCAACGCGGAAGTGTTGGCCAATGCGCCCACGCAAGCTGCGCTGATGTCCTTCGACGACGCCGTCAAGGGCGGCGCGATGGCCCTGTTCGGCGAGAAGTACGGCGACGAAGTGCGCGTGCTCGACATCGGTACCTCGCGCGAACTGTGCGGCGGTACGCACGTCACGCGCACGGGCGACATCGGCCTGTTCAAGATCGTGATGGAAGGTGGCGTGGCCGCTGGTATCCGTCGTGTCGAAGCGATCACCGGCGACAACTCGGTGCGCTTTGTCCAGAAGCTCGACGATCAGGTCAACGAAGCCGCGGCCGCACTCAAGACGCAGCCGGCCGAACTCACCCCGCGTATCGCGCAGGTGCAGGAGCAGGTCAAGTCGCTCGAGAAGGAACTGGCGGCGCTCAAGTCGAAGCTGGCATCGAGCCAGGGCGACGAACTGGTCGAGAAGGCAGTCGACGTGAGCGGCCTGAAGGTGCTGGCCGCGCAACTCGAAGGCGCCGATGCCAAGACGCTTCGCGAGACGATGGACAAGCTCAAGGACAAGCTGAAGAGCGCAGCCATCGTGCTGGCCGCGGTCGAAGGCGGCAAGGTCACGCTGATCGCCGGGGTCACGGCGGACGCGACCGGCAAGGTCAAGGCCGGCGAGCTCGTCAACTTCGTCGCGCAGCAGGTCGGCGGCAAGGGGGGGGGCCGTCCCGACATGGCGCAGGCCGGTGGTACCGACCCGTCGCAACTGCCGCAGGCGCTCGCCGGTGTGCAGGGGTGGGTGGCCGGCAAGCTGTCATGATTCGATGAAGAGGGCATGCCCTCTTCGGTCGATCTAGCCAGTGAGAGCAAAACGCGCACTTCGGTGCGCGTTTTGCATTTCTGGCGACGGATGTGTCTCAAGTGGCCTGACGCTGTGGCGGTACGGTTTTGTGATCCGAAGGGATGTCGAAGCCCGTGGGGGGATGCGTCGGAAAAGTGTCTGTAAATGCAGCGCATCGCCCTTCGAGGCTCAGGGAAACCCTCGCATCCGGCAATGGTTTGCATGTAAAGTATTCGATACGTCACGCGCGTCGACGCGCGATTTTCGCCGTATTCATTGTCTTACGTTTGCTCTGCCTCCTGCGGGCCAGCCATTGCCATGTCAGCCACACTCGCCGATTCGGACAGCCCTTCAACGTCAAGCAAGTCAAACAAGTCACACGACTCGCACCACCCAGCGCCAGAGCGCGCCGCGTGGCGCATTGCGCTGTCGTGCATGCTCGCGTTGTCAATTGCAATGGGTATTGGCCGCTTTGCCTTCACGCCGATGCTGCCGCTCATGCTGCACGAGCATCTCACGGACATTCAGCACGGCAGTTGGCTTGCGTCGCTCAACTACGCGGGGTACTTCGTTGGCGCGTTGTCGTGTATGTGGCTGCACTTCACGCCGACACTCATCATTCGCTTCGCACTCGCCGCCACCGTTGCGCTGACGCTCGCGATGGGGCTGATGGAATCGTTCGTGGTTTGGGCGGCGGTGCGCACGCTCGCCGGCGTGATGAGCGCGTGGGCGATGGTGTTTTCGGCGGGATGGGGCTTTCGCAAGCTCGCCGAGCTGCGCATGCCGAGTCTGGGCGGCGTGATTTTCGCAGGGCCTGGCGCGGGGATTGTCGTGACGGGCCTGCTCGCGAGCCTGAACAGTGCGCTGGGGTGGCCCGCACGGGGCGGCTGGTTGCTGTGCGGCGTGCTGGCGCTGGTGTTGCTCGCCGTGATCTGGCGGACGTTCGCTGCCGATGCCCCTGCAGCTCCCGCGAGCCCCGATGCCGCCAAGACTTCCGGTGCCGCCCAACCCACCGCTGCGCATGCCGTCAATCATGGGAGTGGCGAGAGCGTGATTCCCGTCACGATCCTCTACAGCTTCGCCGGGTTCGGCTACATCATCACGGCGACGTTCCTGCCGGTGATCGCACGTCACGAATTGCCGGGCTCGCTTTGGCCCGATTTCTTCTTCCCGCTGCTCGGTCTGATGGTGATGCCGGGCGCGATCATCGGTGCGCGCGCGCCGCTCTCGTGGGACAACCGTCTGTTGCTCGCGGTGTGTTACGTCATGCAAGGGCTGGGCGTGGGGATCGGTCTGGTGCTGCCGAACGTCGCCGGATTCGCGTTGGGCAGCGTGCTCGTGGGGCTGCCGTTCACGGCGATTACCGTCTACGCGGTGCGGGAGTGCCGGCGTTTGCGTGGGGACAATGCCAATGGTCTGATCGGTCTGGTGACGGCATCCTACGGAATCGGACAGATTGTCGGCCCGCTGGTGGCTGCGCCGCTCGTAGCGGCGACCGGCAGCTTCACGACGGCGCTGTTGTGCGCGAGTGGCGTGCTCGTGCTCGGCGCCATCGGTTTCGTGTGGGACTGGCGGCGCTCGCTCGAACGCGCGCCTTGAGCCTCGCTGCGAACGCCTGAGCCTCGATCCCTCATATTCCCGGACTTTCCCCAGAGAAGCGCGATGTCTTTTACCTTGAAGGCGGGCAAAAAGGCCGCCACTGTCGTGAGCGACGAAGAGCGCCGGATGCGCGTCGATCTCGCCGCTTGCTATCGCCTCGTCGCGTTGCACGGCTGGGACGATCTCATCTATACCCATATCTCCGCGATGGTGCCGGACGAGCCGGGGCACTTTCTCATCAATCCGTTCGGTCTGACGTTCGACGAGGTGACGGCGTCGAACCTCGTCAAGATCACGATGGCGGGCGAGATCGTGGGAGAGAGCGACCATCCCGTGAATGTGACGGGGTTCGCGTTACATGGTGCGGTGCATGCGGCGCGCCCGGACGCCGTGTGTGTCATGCATCTGCACAACACGGCGGGCATTGCGGTGTCGATCCAGCCACACGGATTGCTGCCGATCTCGCAACACGCGCTGCGCTTTCACGAACGTATCGGTTATCACGACTACGAGGGGCTGGCGTTCTCGCCGTCCGAGGGGGAGCGGCTGGTAGCGTCGCTCGGCGCGTATCCGGCCATGCTGCTGCGCAATCACGGCACCCTGAGCGTGGGCCGCACGGTCGCGGAGGCGTTCGTGCTGATGGCCACGCTCATCAAGGCATGCGAAATTCAACTGCTGGCACTTGCAGGCGGTACCTCACCGAACCTGCCCAGCCCCGCAGTGCAGGATAAAACGGCTATTCAGCTCGAAGACGGCGGGGCGATCGAGGGCGTTCTGGAATGGCCTGCGTTATTGCGCAAACTCGATAGAATAGACGCCTCGTTTCGCGATTGAGCGCCTGCGTTGAGCGCCTGAGTGCGGTATCGCGCAGGCAGGACATCGCAGACGTCAGGCAACGCCTCGAATCCGGCATCTGGCGTCTGGCACCCGGCGTTGGACTTTCGGGAGATGGGCGGCGCTGCGAATTCTAATAACAACACCAGGAGATAGACTGCAATGCCAACGTTTCACGTCGAGATGTTCGAGGGGCGCACGGTTGAGCAAAAGCGCGCATTCGTCAAAGCCGTCACGCAAGCGGCAGTAGAGACGATCGGTTGCACACCGGAGTCCGTCGATATCATCATTACCGATATCAAGCCCGAGAACTGGTCCACGGGCGGCACGCTCTGGTCTGACCCGCGCCCGGCCTAAGGTGGCAGGTCGCAGACGCCAGCGCAGACCCACATCGTCGTGTTGGCGCGCGCACTCGTATGGATTCAGGTAGGCCGGTGATTGTCACCGGGAAGTCCGAGGCGGGGATTCTGGTGGAGTCCCTGCCGTATTGAAGAGGTCGTCATGTCGCAAGCCCCGTCCGTATCGAATATCCCCGCCGTGCCCCAAATCGCAGATGGCGACACCGCGCAGCCGCCGCAACACTTTGCGTCGGATAACTACGCCGGGATTTGTCCCGAGGCGATGCGATATCTCATCGAGGCGAATGTCAGCGGCCACGAGGTGTCCTACGGCGACGACACGTGGACGCAGCGCGTGTGCGACGGCATCCGCAAACTCTTCGACACGGACTGCGAGGTCTTTTTCGTCTTCAACGGCACGGCAGCCAATTCGCTTGCGCTGGCGTCGCTCTCGCAGTCGTATCACTCCGTCATTTGTCACGAGCTGGCGCACGTCGAGACCGACGAATGCGGCGGCCCCGAATTCTTCTCCAACGGCGCGAAGTTGCTGACCGCGCGCGGGCGCGAGAACAACGGCAAGCTCACGCCGGATGCCGTCGAGTCCGTGATCAGCCGGCGCTCCGACATCCACTTCCCGAAACCCAAGGTCGTCACGCTCACGCAGGCAACGGAGGTCGGCACCGTCTATACGGTCGACGAGATCAAGGCGATTTCGGCGGTGGCAAAGCGTCGCAATCTGCGCGTGCATATGGACGGTGCGCGCTTCGCGAACGCGGTGGCGACGCTGGGCTGCCATCCGGGCGACGTGACCTGGCGCGCAGGCGTGGACGTGCTGTGTTTCGGCGGCACGAAGAACGGCCTGCCGGTCGGCGAAGCGGTGGTGTTCTTCAACCGTGCGCTTGCCGAAGATTTCGCTTATCGCGTGAAGCAGGCCGGGCAACTGGCCTCGAAGATGCGCTTCATCTCCGCGCCGTGGCTCGGCATGCTGGAGAACGACACGTGGCTGCGCCACGCGCGTCACGCAAACGATATGGCGAAGCGGCTGGCAGAGCGCATTCGCGATGTGCCGGGCGTATCAGTCATGTTCGAGACGCAGGCCAACGGGGTGTTTGCCGAACTCCCCGCCCACGTGATCGAAGCGCTGCGTGCCAAGGGCTGGCGCTTCTACACGTTCATCGGCGCGGGCGGCTGCCGTTTCATGTGTGCGTGGGATACGCGCGTGGAAACGGTGGAGCGTCTGGCGGCCGATATTCGTGCCTTGAGCACGAAGGCCTGACAAGGCTCACCGATGCCGGTCCCGCGCGTGGGGCAGCGGCCTCATGCCTGTCGCGGTGCCGGTACCGTGGGGGTAAGGAAACGGTGCGCCAGCGTGTGATAGAACGACGGCACGATGGCCCGGGAGACTTGTGTCGAGAGCAGGGCGACGGCCATGAGCGGAATCACCATCTGGTGGCCGTCGATCATCTCCATGACGATCACGAACGACGTAATCGGCGATTGCGTTACCGCTGCCAGATAGCCGACCATGCACAGCGCGGCCATGGCCGGGAGCGGCACCACGGACGTCACTTGCGCCATCACGTTACCCAATCCGGCGCCGATCGCCAGCGATGGCGCGAAGATGCCGCCAGGAATGCCGGACAGATACGACACGCACAACGCTGCGAACTTCAGCACGGCGTAAAGCGGTGAAAGCGCGGCGTGCGACTCCAGCAGGCCGCGCGCTTCCGCATAGCCGCTGCCGAATGTCGTGCCGCCCGAGGCGATGCCGATCACCGCGATGGCCAGTCCGCACAGGAAGGCGAAACGCACGGGATAGGCGCGACGCAGGTTCACGAGCGGTGCGGGCATCCAGCGCGGCACGTTGAGTATCAGCCAGCCGAACAGCCCGCCGGCCACGCCCGTGAGCAGGCTCGCCGCGATGAGCACCGGAATCAGCGCCCAATGAAAATCGCTGATCGCCTTGATTTGTCCGAAATACAGATAATTGCCTTGCAGGCCGAGGGCCACGACGCCGGAAAAGATGATCGCCGTGATGAGCGTGCCGCTGCTGCGCGCGACGAAGCTGCGGCTCAGTTCCTCGATAGCGAATACCACGCCCGCCAGCGGTGTATTGAATGCCGCCGCCAGACCCGCCGCCGCGCCCGCCAGCGTCAATTGGCGCTCGATGTGGGCGCTGCTGCGCCGATAGCCGCGTCGCATGGCGTACATGAGCGACGCGCCGATCTGGACCGTCGGTCCTTCGCGGCCGATCGTGAAGCCGCAGAGAATGCCGAGGAACGAGATCGCGATCTTGCCGACCATGATGCGCAGCGACAGAAGCGACTTCGACAGACGCGAGTTCTGAAGCGTGGCAATCACCTGCGGAATCCCGCTGCCCTCGGCGCCGCGGAAAAACTTCTGTGTCAGCCATAGCGCCAGCGCCGCGCCAAGCGGCGTGACGATCAGCGGCAGCCAGAAGCCGTGCGACAGCATGCGCTGAAACAGCTCGAACCCGAAATCCACCAGCTTGGCGTAGGCCACCGAAACCAGACCTACGAGCACTGCACCCAGCCAGAACACGCCGTAGTTGTGCCACAGCCGGCGCGAGCGGCGCACGCCACGTTGAGTCAGGCGGTTGGAGCGCGATGAAGCGGGCGCCGAGGGTGGCGAAGACCCCGAAGACGGCGAGGGCGACGTGGGCGACGTGGGCGGTGGCGTGGAACCGGGCGGGGTGTTCGGCGGAATATCAGTCACGGGGCCGTGAGCGGAATAGGGAAGACGTTGGGCGATTATACGCCTCGCCCCCTTGGGCTTGGTCCGGCCGAGTCTCGGAATATGCCGAATGTGCAGTGCGTCATGAGTTCATTTAAGATGTTCGAATTCGCTGAAGAACGATCATGAACGAACTCATTTTTTGTCCCCGCTGTGCCTCGCCGCTCGATTCTCGCGAAGTCGCCGGGCGGATTCGCCGCGCTTGTCCTGACGCGGCCTGCGGTTTCGTCCACTGGGACAATCCGCTTCCGGTGGTGGCCGGACTGGTGGAGTATCGCGGCCAGATTCTGCTGGCGCGCAATGCCGCATGGACCGAAGGCATGTTCGCGCTCATCACGGGCTTTCTCGAGCGTGACGAGACGCCGGAGGACGGCATCCGGCGAGAAATCAAGGAAGAAACGAATCTGGAAACCGACGCGATTTCGCTGCTCGGCGTCTACGAATTCATGCGCAAGAACGAACTTATCATCGCCTATCACGCGGTTTGCGACGGCGATATTCGTCTCTCGGAAGAACTGGCCGAGTTCCGGCTGGTGGCGCCGACTCAGGTGCGTCCGTGGCGTGCCGGGACCGGACACGCGGTGGCCGAATGGCTGCGGCGGCGTAATTTGCCGGTCGAATACGTCGATTCGGCGCGGCTTTCGATTGCGGGTTGACGGGCGATTGAGCGGCGGAATCCGCCGGAACCTTGGCGGTTTGCCCACGGCGTAGCTCCGCGACTACGGTAGAATCCCGGTTTGCGGGGCGAACCCGGCATAAGATTCGAACGAGACCGAAGAGAGGGACATAGCATGGAATTCCAGAAAGAAGTCGACGCGAGCGGCCTGAATTGCCCGCTGCCGATCCTGCGCGCGAAGAAGGCGCTGGCCGAAATGCAAAGTGGTGAAGTGCTGCACATCATCGCAACCGACCCGGGTTCGGGGCGTGACTTCAGCGCTTTCGCGAAGCAGACCGGCAATGAACTGCTCGAGTCGCGCGAAGAGGGCAAGACGTTCCACTTCTGGATGCGCCGCCGCTAATCTCGCGCTGCGTTTGTGCGCTGCCGGTAGCAAGCACCGTAGCGGCGCAGTAGCGCAGCAGGCACAAAAAAACCGACGGACACGCCGTCGGTTTTTTTATTGGATGCGTTGCTCTGCACTTACGTCAGATCGATTTGCACTTCGTCGCGCAAGTACTTGCGGAACGCGTCCTTCAACTCCGGGTGACGCAGTGCGAACTCCACCGTCGCCTTCAGGTAGCCGAGCTTGCTGCCGCAATCGAAACGCTTGCCCTTGTAGCGATAGGCCATCACGTTCTCGTCGCTGATCAGCTTCTGGATGGCGTCCGTCAACTGGATCTCGCCACCCGCGCCCTTTTCCTTCTCGCGAAGGTAATCGAAGATGCGCGGACGCAGGATGTAACGTCCCACCACACCCAGATTCGACGGTGCGTCTTCCGGGGCCGGCTTTTCAACGATGCCCTTCAGATTGAAGTATTCCTCGTCGGTGCCATCGCCCGCGACGACCCCGTAAGACCGGCTCTGCTCGATGGCGATCTCTTCAACGCCGATGATCGAGTTGTGATAACGATCGTAGAGATCGACCATCTGCTTGAGTACCGGCGGCTGGCCGTCGAGCAAGTCGTCGGCCAGAATGACGGCGAACGGCTCGTCGCCCACGAGCTTCTCGGCGCACAGTACGGCGTGTCCGAGACCCAGGGCTTCCGGCTGGCGCACGTAGAAGCAATCGACGTGCGGCGGCTTGATCGAGTTCACGACTTCGAGCAGCGCCTGCTTGTTCTTCGCCCTGAGTTCAGCTTCGAGCTCGAACGCCGTGTCGAAGTGATCTTCGATGGCGCGCTTGTTGCGGCCCGTCACGAAGATCATTTCGGTAATGCCGGCCGCAGCCGCTTCTTCCACGGCGTACTGAATCAACGGCTTGTCGACGACCGGCAGCATTTCCTTCGGGCTCGCCTTGGTCGCCGGCAAGAACCGGGTGCCGAGACCCGCGACGGGGAATACGGCTTTGGTCACAACGGTTTTCATTGATATCTCCCTGTTGGATACAGCGCGTCTCAGGCGGGCAGGCGGGCGAGCTGGGCCTGCAGTTTGCCAAGGACAGCCTCAAAGTCGACCAGTCGTTGCTTCTCGAGTTCCACCACGTTGGCAGGTGCGCGCGCCACGAAGCTCTCGTTGGAGAGCTTGCCGTGGCACTTTGCGATCTCACCTTCGAGACGCTTCACTTCCTTGCCGAGGCGTTCGCGCTCGGCCGCTACATCGATCTCCACCTTCAGCGCCAGCTTGTTCGCGCCCACCACGGCGAGCGGCGCACCGGCCGCCTGTGCGTCGAGCGTGGCCTCGTCAGCCAGCACTTGCACTTCGGAGAGCTTCGCGAGCGTTTGCAGATACGGGGCAATCGACGTGAGGAACGCCACATCGCCCGCGACCAGCAACGGCACGCGTTGCGCCGGCGAGAGATTCATTTCACCGCGCAGGTTACGGCAGGCGTCCACGGCAGCCTTCAACTGCTGCATCCAGGCTTCGTCGCCTTCGTCGATTTTGCTCGTATCCGCCACCGGGTACGGCTGCACCATGATACTGGCTTCGCCTACGGCCTTGTCCGCCGGGTAGCGGCCGGCCAGCGGTGCCACCTTCTGCCACAGGGCTTCGGTGATGAACGGGATGATCGGATGTGCCAGGCGCAGCACCGTTTCCAGCACACGCAGCAGCGTACGGCGCGTAGCGCGCTGTTGCGCGGGCGTGCCGTTCTGAATCTGCCACTTGGCCAGCTCGACGTACCAGTCGCAGTACTCGTCCCACACGAACTTGTAGATCGTGCTCGCGATGTTGTCGAAACGGTAATCGGCGAAGCCCTTGGCCACGTCGGCTTCCACGCGCTGGAGCAGCGACACGATCCAGCGGTCGGCGCGCGAGAAGTCGAGCTGACCTTCCGGGCCGCAATCGCCCACGCACGGGGCCAGACCGCAGTCATGGCCTTCGCAGTTCATCAGCACGAAGCGCGTGGCGTTCCACAGCTTGTTGCAGAAGTTGCGATAGCCTTCGCAGCGCGCCAGATCGAAGTTGATGTTGCGACCCAGCGTGGCCATCGAGGCGAACGTGAAGCGCAGCGCGTCGGTGCCGAACGGCGCGATGCCCTCCGGAAATTCCTTGCGGGTCTTCTTCTCGATGCTTGCCGCCTGCTTCGGGTTCATCAGCCCCGTTGTCCGCTTGGCGAGCAGGGCGTCGAGCGACACGCCGTCGACGATGTCGATCGGATCGAGCGTGTTGCCCTTCGACTTGGACATCTTCTGGCCTTCGGCGTCGCGCACGAGACCGTGCACATACACGGTCTTGAACGGCACCTTGCCGGTGAAGTGCGTGGTCATCATGACCATGCGCGCCACCCAGAAGAAGATGATGTCGAAGCCGGTCACGAGGACCGACGACGGCAGGAAGTGCTTCAGTTCAGGCGTTTCCTGCGGCCAGCCGAGCGACGAGAACGGCACGAGCGCCGACGAGAACCACGTGTCGAGCACGTCTTCGTCGCGCTTGAGCGCACCGGTCGAGCCGGCAGCACGCGCCTTCTCGATGGCTTCTTCTTCCGTGCGGGCGACGAACACGTTACCTGCGTCGTCGTACCACGCCGGAATCTGATGACCCCACCAGAGCTGACGCGAGATACACCAGTCCTGAATGTTTTCGAGCCATTGGTTGTAGGTCGTCGTCCAGTTCTCCGGCACGAACTTGATTTCACCGCTGCGCACCACGTCGAGCGCGGTTTCGGTGATCGACTTGCCGGGATGGAACGTGCCCTCGGGCGCGGGCTTGCTCATCGCCACGAACCACTGGTCGGTGAGCATCGGCTCGATGACCGTGCCGGTGCGGTCGCTGCGCGGCACCATCAGCTTGTGCGGCTTGACCGATTCGAGCAGGCCGAGTGCGTCGAGGTCGGCCACGATCTGCTTGCGCGCGTCGAAACGATCCAGCCCACGGTACTTTTTCGGGGCATTCTCGTTGATCTTCGCGTCGAGCGTGAGGATGTTGATTTGCGGCAGGTTGTGACGCTGACCCACGGCGTAATCGTTGAAGTCGTGCGCCGGCGTGACTTTCACCACGCCCGTGCCGAATTCGAGATCGACGTAATCGTCGGCGATGATCGGGATTTCGCGATCGCACAGCGGCAGCGTAGCCGTCTTGCCGATCAGGTGCCTGTAGCGCTCGTCTTCCGGATGCACCATCAGCGCCGTGTCGCCCAGCATCGTTTCCGGACGCGTGGTGGCCACCGTGAGCGAACCCGAGCCGTCGGCGAGCGGGTAGCGGATGTGCCACAGCGAGCCTTCTTCTTCCTCGCTCACCACTTCCAGATCGGACACGGCGGTGAGCAGGGTGGATTCCCAGTTCACGAGGCGTTTGCCGCGATAGATCAGCCCCTGCTCGTGGAGCGTGACGAACACGTCACGCACGGCACGCGACATCTTCTCGTCCATCGTGAAGTATTCGCGGCTCCAATCGATGGAAGCCCCGAGGCGGCGCACCTGACGCGTGATCGTGCTGCCCGACTCTTCCTTCCACTCCCAGACGCGCTCGACGAACTTCTCGCGGCCGAGGTCGTGGCGCGAGACCTTCTGGGCATCCAGCTGGCGCTCGACGACGATCTGCGTGGCAATGCCCGCGTGGTCGGTGCCCGGCACCCAGAGGGTGTTCGCGCCCTTCATGCGGTGGTAGCGCGTCAGACCATCCATGATGGTCTGGTTGAACGCGTGACCCATGTGCAGCGTGCCGGTAACGTTCGGCGGCGGCAACTGGATGCTGAAATCTTCGCGGGCGTCGTCGAAAGTCGGGCGGGCATAGCCGCGGCGCTCCCACTCGGGGCCCCAGTGGGCTTCGACGTCCTGCGGCTCGAAGCTCTTGGCAAGCGTATTGTCGCTGTCGCTCATGGATTGGATGGACCGTGTAATGCGTGAAACCCTGAATTATAAAAGATTCGGTGCCATTTCCGCGGCGCGGCAGGATTTATAATCGGGTTTCACTCGAAATTCCTTCCCGACATGCCCGATCTGCTCGCCAATCTGAACCCCGAACAACTGGCCGCCGTCACGCTTCCCGACGAGCCGGCCCTCATTCTTGCGGGCGCGGGTTCGGGCAAAACGCGCGTGCTTACCACCCGTATCGCCTGGTTGATCCAGCAGGGGCACGTCGGCCCGGCAGGCATTCTGGCGGTGACCTTCACCAACAAGGCGGCCAAGGAAATGCAGGCCCGCCTGGGCGCGATGCTGCCGATCAGCACGCGGGCGATGTGGATCGGCACGTTCCACGGGCTGTGTAATCGCATGCTGCGCGCGCATTTTCGCGACGCCGGGCTGCCGCAGAGTTTTCAGATTCTGGACCAGTCCGATCAGCTTTCCGCCATCAAGCGAATGATGAAGGCGGCGAATGTCGACGATGAGAAATTCCCACCCAAGAATCTCCAGTATTTCATCAACAACGCCAAGGAACAGGGCCTGCGCCCGCATGAGGTCGAGGCCAACGACGCGTTCAACCAGAAGTTCGTCGAGCTCTACGCCACGTATCAGGAGCAATGTCAGCGCGAAGGTGTGGTCGATTTTGCCGAACTGCTGCTGCGCTGTTTCGAGTTGCTAAAGCACAACGAACCGCTGCGCGTGCATTATCAGTCGCGCTTCCGTCACATTCTTGTCGACGAGTTCCAGGACACCAACAAGCTCCAGTACGCGTGGCTCAAGATGCTCGCGGGAACCCATGCCGCCGTGTTCGCCGTGGGTGACGATGATCAGAGCATCTACGCGTTTCGTGGTGCCAACGTCGGCAATATGGCCGACTTCGAGCGCGAATTTCGCGTTCGTCACATGATAAAGCTGGAGCAGAACTACCGTTCGCACGGCAATATTCTCGACGCCGCCAACGCGCTGATTTCGAACAACGCGCGGCGTCTGGGCAAGAATCTGCGCACCGACGCGGGGCACGGCGAGCCGATTCGCGTTTTTGAGGCGACCACCGATCTGCAAGAGGCGAGCTGGCTCGTCGACGAGATCAAGGGACTGGTCGCGCAAGGGCTCTCGCGGCAGGACGTGGCGATCCTGTATCGCAGCAACGCGCAGTCGCGGGTCATGGAGCACGCACTCGTGGGCGCGGGCATTGCGTACCGTGTGTACGGCGGTCTGCGCTTTTTCGAGCGTCAGGAAGTCAAGCACGCGCTGGCTTACCTGCGTCTGATCGAGAATCCGAACGACGATACGGCTTTCGCACGGGTCGTGAACTTCCCGACGCGGGGCATTGGCGCTCGCTCGCTGGAGCAACTGGCCGACGCCGCGCGTCTGTACAACTGCTCGATGTATGCCGCCGTGCCTTATATGACCGGCAAGGCGGGTACCAATCTGTTGGCGTTCGTGCGGATGATTGAACAGATGCGCAGCGATACGGGGCGCCTCACGCTGCCGGAAGTGGTCACGCACGTTATCGACGCGAGCGGCCTGATCGCGCATTACCAGACCGAGAAGGAAGGTCAGGATCGTATCGAGAACTTGCAGGAACTGGTGCACGCGGCCACGGCATTCATTGCCGAGGAGGGCTATGGGCTCGATGCGCCGGCACGGCTGGTGGCGATGCGGCCCGCGCTGCCGGGCGCGCCGGACGTGCTGGCGTCGCCCGATGGCGTGGTCGACGCCGATGCGCCGGTCGAGATGACGCCGCTGGCGGGGTTCCTCTCGCACGCGTCGCTCGAAGCGGGCGATAACCAGGCCGAAGCCGGGCAGGACGCCGTGCAACTGATGACGGTGCATGCAGCCAAGGGCCTTGAATTCACGGCGGTTTTCGTCACCGGTCTGGAAGAGGGGCTGTTCCCGCACGAGAACAGTGCGCTGGAGCTCGACGGCCTCGAAGAAGAGCGCCGGCTGATGTATGTGGCGATCACGCGCGCCAAGGAGCGGCTGTATCTGTCGTTCACGCAAAGCCGCATGCTGCATGGCCAGACGCGCTACAACGTGCGCTCGCGTTTCTTCGAGGAAATCCCCGATGAGGTGCTGAAGTTCCTCACGCCGCGGGCGCAGCCGGGGGCGCGTCTGGGGCATGCCGAGCCAGCCTGGGGGCGCGACTGGTTTGCGCGTCCGCAGACGAGTGCGCCGAAGCCGGACGAGTGGGCGGCCACGAAGTCGGAACAGGCGCTCGCGAACCGTTCACGCGCATCGGATACCGGCTTCAAGCTGGGGCAGGGCGTGTTCCATACGAAGTTCGGCGAGGGCAAGATCATCGGACTCGAGGGCGCGGGCGACGAAGCGCGCGCCCACGTGAAGTTCGGCCGCCACGGCGAGAAGTGGCTGGCGTTGGCCGTCGCAAAACTCCAGCCGATCGAGTGACGATGCGGTCATCGATTCGATGATGTCGCGGTCGCAGGCATGAAAAAGGGCACCCTTGGGTGCCCTTTGTTTTGGGTGTCGCTTCACGTTGCGTCACGTTGCTTCACGTCGCTTGACGTTGATCGACGTCTCTGGCGCTTACGCCTCGGGCGGCGAGACGTTCGGGTCGATGGCGCCGATCTCCTGCACGCCAAAGCAGCCACGATAGCTCGCGTAGAACGTGCAGTACATGATGGCGGCGAACAGCAGCGAGAGCGGCCAGATCACGAGCATCACGTACTGGAAGATGCCCAATACGGCCATCACGACCATCAGGATCATGGCGGTGGCCATCGCGAGCAACATCACGCAAAGACCGTAGACCACGAACGCGCGGAAGTTGCGAACACAGGCCGTCCAGCTGAAAAAGATGGCTTTGACGGGGGGGATGTCGTGCCAGGCGACCAATATCGGCGCGAACCAGAACAACATGGCCACCGGAATGTAGGCGAGGGCGAACGCGAGCACCGCTGCCATGCCGGCCGTGCCGTTCATGACTTCGTCGCGATTGACGCTGCCGTCGAACAGCAGCTTGTTGAGCAGTGCGCTGCCATCGAACAGCGACGAGACGAGATAGGCGATGACCGTCGCCAGCATGTAATAGCCGCCGAGGATCAGCAGTCTGCGCGCGATCTCCTTGCCGTGACCGCGAAAGCCGTCGAGCAGTACCTGCGGTAGCACCTGTTTGTTTTTGATGATGTCGCGGCAGGCGGCCATGAATCCTACCGACAGGCCCGGAACGAGCACCAGCGACACGAGTCCGCCGACCACGGGCACGATGGAAATCACCAGCATGCCGAACAGGTAGGCGAACAACAGGGTCATGATGGCGAGCGGGTTCTTGCGGAACAGCCAGATGCCCTGGCGCAGCCACACATAACCACTCTTCGGCGGGACTTCAAGCAATTGCATAGGGTTCGAATGACTCCGATTGGGCGCCGGGTTACAGCCAGGGAATGGAAACGGCTTCGATGCGTTGGCGCAGGATTCGTTCGAAATGCCCCGGATCGTGTGGCTTGAGCATTTCGGCCGCCCGAGGCAAGTGAAAATCATACAGGCGCGAGACCCAGAAGCGCAGCGCACCTGCTCGCAGCATGTCGCGCCAGTGCGACGCCTCGATGTCCGTGAGCGGGCGCACGGTTTCGTAGGCGCGCAGCATGGCGTGCACGCGGGCGTCGTCCAGCACGCCGGTCGTCAGGTCGCAGCACCAGTCGTTGACCGTCACGGCCAGATCGAACAGCCACTTGTCGCAACCGGCAAAGTAAAAGTCGAAGAAGCCGCCCAAACGCGGCGAGCCGTCTTTTTCCTTGTCGAACAGCACATTGTCGCGGAACAGGTCGCAATGGCACGGCCCTGCCTGCATGGCGCGGTAGTCGCTCGACGCGAAAAACGCTTCCTGATGCGCCATCTCGCGCTCGAGCAGCGTGCGCTCCGCATCGCTCAGGAACGGCAGCACCTGGGGCGCTGCCTCGCGCCACCACGGCAGGCTGCGCAGGTTGGCCTGCTCAAGCGTGAAGTCGCGTCCGGCCAGATGCATGCGGGCGAGCATTGCGCCGACGTGCGCGCAGTGTTCGGGCGCGGGCGACAGCTCGGAGCGCCCAGCCAGCTTGGTGACGATGGTCGCCGGTTTGCCGTTGAGCTCGCCGAGAATCTCGCCCGTGCGGTCCGGAATCGGATCGGGCACCGGCACGCTGTGATGGGCCAGATGACCCATCAATTGCAGATAGAACGGCAACTGCGTGGCCGTGAGCTTCTCGAACAGCGTCAGCACGAACTCGCCGCGCTCGGTCGTCAGGAAGTAGTTGGTGTTCTCGATGCCCGAGCTGATGCCGCGGAAATCGAGGACATTCCCCAAATCGTAGCGTTGCAGCCACTGGTGGAGCTGCTCGGGCGAGACAGAAGTGAAAACGGCCATGCGTGCGTTGAATGGATAAGACTCAGACAAACGGCCCGCGCACGGGCAGCGGGCCGCTGGTTCGAGACATACAGGAAACTGGCGCGCCGGCAATGGCGCGCGAATGGATCAGATTACCAGAGACGTCAGAATTTCAGTCCGACGGACGGCAGACGGTCGTTTTGCGACGTGTTGTCACGGGCGCGCGGCGAATTGTCGGGCGGCGTGGTCAATTGGTAGTTGGTGCCGAAACGGGAATGGACGTCGATCTCCGTGGGCTTGCCGCGATCGCGGTACTCGGTCACGGTGGTGCCCTGGTCGTTGACGTAATAGCTAGGCTTGCGCTCCTGGTTGACGTCGACCGACTGGTTGCTGGTCGCCGCGGCGCGGGCGTCCGCCTCGCGTTTGGCGGCCTGCGCGGCGGTTTCCGCGCCATCTTGGGCAAACGCATGACCGGCGAACAGCAGGCCGGCGCCGATCAGCAGGGGCAGGGCACGGGAAAAGCGCGTTTTCATCATTATTCTCCGAGGGCGGGAACGCATCTGCAACGTGCGGGGTAAGCCGGGCCGGTGCAGCGGGCTCCAATATGTCCATTCTATCAAACGTGCTCTGCTTCGCATTGTGAAATCGCGTTGGATGTGCCGTGGTTGCTTGCCTGCGCAGCGATGGTGCTTGTCGTATGAACGTTTTGTGACAGAACGCAGAGCCGGCGTGGCGACCGGCTAACGCCGAATCGGGAATTTCTATATTCCAGGGGGTTATAAGAAAATCACTAAACGGTCGTTTCCCTCGCGTTCCCCGTCTGGCATCCTGCGACGTTGTCTCAATGGGTGGCCGCGTGCCGCCCATCTGCATTCTGGAGTCAGAAAGTCATGTCGTCTTCCGCCGCTCAGGCCACCGTCAAAACGGTTCCGCCTTCGCCTTCCTCTTCCTACAATGCCCGTCCGCTGACTGTCGCGCTGCTGCTCATCGTCATTGGCATCGCCTATCTGCAGGCGACGGTCGGGCCCAAGCAGGCCGCGCTGGCCGGCGTCGGGGCATTGCTTGGTGTCGCGCTTTATCACGCCGCGTTCGGTTTCACGTCGGCCTGGCGCGTGTTCATTGCCGATCGTCGTGGCGCGGGCTTGCGCGCGCAGATGGTGATGCTCGCCGTCGGTGTCGTGCTGTTCTTCCCGGCGCTGGCCGAGGGAACGCTCTTCGGCAACAAGGTCGTCGGCCTCGTCTCGCCGGTCGGTGTGTCCGTGGCGTTCGGCGCCTTCATCTTCGGTATCGGCATGCAGCTCGGCGGCGGGTGCGCCTCGGGCACGCTCTATACCGCAGGCGGCGGCAATACGCGCATGATCGTCACGCTCGCGGCGTTCATCGTCGGCTCGGTTGTCGCCACCGCCCATCTGCCGTGGTGGGAGTCGCTGCCGCATATCAAGCCCGTCTCGCTGGTCAAGGTGTGGGGCCTGTGGCCTGCGCTCATCGCCAACCTCGCGCTGTTCGCCGCGATTGGCGTGTTCACGCTGTGGGCGGAGAAGCGTCGCCATGGCCGTGTCGTCGGTGTGCCGATGACGCACAGCGCCAAGGGCACGCCCAAGCTGCTGCGGGGTCCGTGGCCGTTGCTGTGGGGAGCGCTGGCGCTCGTGCTGCTCAATTACGCGACGCTCGTGCTCGCGGGCCGTCCGTGGGGGGTGACGTCTGCCTTCGCGCTGTGGGGCGCCAAGGCGTTCATGGCGCTCGGCGTCGACGTGGCCTCGTGGCCGTACTGGGTCAAGCAGGCCAACGTGCTGAACGCGCCGGTCTCGCAGGACGTGACGACGGTCATGGACCTCGGCATCATTCTCGGTGCGCTGGTCGCGGCATCGTTGGCGGGCAAGTTCGCGCCGGTGTGGAAGATTCCGCTGCGCTCGCTGCTCGCGGCGGTCGTGGGGGGCCTGCTGCTCGGCTACGGCGCGCGTCTGGCATACGGCTGCAATATCGGCGCGTACTTCAGCGGCATCGTCTCGGGCAGCCTGCACGGCTGGCTGTGGCTGGTGGCGGCGTTCTTCGGCAACGTGTTCGGCACGCGTCTGCGTCCGTTCTTCGGTCTGGAAGTCGAGACCACGCCGCGCGAAAGCGGCTGCTGATCTGCTTCACTCGGCGGCAGATCACCGTCTGCCAATGAAAAACGGCGCTCGCGATCACTCGCGGCGCCGTTTTTGCATTCGTGACGAAGATCACGAAGGCGCTTACAGATAGAACATCTTTTCGCTGGTTTCGGTTTCGGGCTCGATGTGGCCGTCGTAGAAGGCGAATACGGCCTTGAGGATTTCGTCCGGGTCGTCGATGACCTGCACCAGATCGAGGTCCTTTTCGCTGATGAGGCCCATCGGCAGCATGGTCGAGCGCACCCAGTCGAGCAGCCCTTTCCAGAACTCCGAGCCCACGAGAATCACGGGCACGTGACGCGACTTCTGCGTCTGGATGAGGGTGAGGACTTCGGACAACTCGTCGAGCGTGCCGAAGCCACCCGGCATGATGACGAAGGCGTCCGAGTTCTTCACGAACGTGACCTTGCGCGTGAAGAAGTGACGAAAGCGCAGCGAGATGTCCTGCCACTGATTGCCCTTCTGTTCGTGCGGCAGTTCGATGTTCAGGCCGACGGTCGGCGACGCGCCGCCATGGGCGCCCTTGTTGGCCGCTTCCATGATGCCGGGGCCGCCGCCGGAGATCACCGCAAAGCCGTTGTCCGAGAACTTGCGCGCGATGGTCATCGTCAATTTGTAGAACGGCGATTTGGGCTTGATGCGCGCGCTGCCATAGATGCTCACTGCAGGGCGGATCTCGGACAGGTACTCGGTCGCCTCGATGAACTCTGCCATAATCGTGAACATCTGCCACGACGCGCGCGCCTTCTTGGCGGTGGCGCGCTCATGGTCTGCCAACATGCGCAGACTCGGTATCTCTTTTCTTCTCTTGGTCATATGTCGGAACAGCAAAGTCTGGAAGGTAAGACGCTCTTATTGGTCGATGGTTCGAGTTATCTTTATCGAGCCTATCACGCCCTGCCGGATTTGCGCGGCCCCAACGGCGAACCTACGGGCGCGCTTCACGGCATCGTCAATATGCTGCGCCGCATGCGTAAAGACGTTCATGCAGAGTATAGCGCCTGCGTTTTCGACGCCAAGGGCAAGACTTTCCGCGATGATTGGTATCCCGAATACAAGGCGAATCGTCCGTCGATGCCGGAGGATCTGCGCGCGCAGATTGAGCCAATTCACGAAGCGGTGCGCGCCATGGGCTGGCCGCTGCTGATGATCGACGGTGTGGAAGCGGATGACGTCATCGGCACGCTGGCGAAGCACGCATCCGAGCGCGGCATGCGCGTGGTCGTCTCGACGGGCGACAAGGATCTGGCCCAACTCGTGAACGACCGCGTGACGCTTGTCAACACGATGACCAACGAAACGCTCGACGCCGCGGCCGTCACCGCGAAATTCGGTGTACCGCCCGAGCGTATCGTCGATTACCTCACACTCGTGGGCGACACGGTCGACAACGTGCCGGGCGTGGAAAAATGCGGGCCGAAGACGGCCGTCAAGTGGCTCAGCCAGTATGGCGATCTCGACCGTCTCGTCGCGAATGCCGCCGAGGTCAAAGGCGCTGTCGGCGAGAACCTGCGCCGTGCGCTCGACTGGCTGCCCATGGGGCGCAAGCTCGTGACGGTGGCGCTCGACTGCGATCTCGCGCCGCAGGTCACCTCTATCGAAGCGAGTCTGCAAACGCAGCCCGAAGATGTTGAAGTCCTGCGCGATTTCTTCTCGCGTCACGGCTTCAAGACGTTGTTGCGCGAAGCGGAAGCGGCGGTCGCCACGCAGGCCGGCGAGCCGGCCCCGGCGCCCATGGCCGACACTATCGAGCGTCAGTACGAAGCCGTGCTGACGTGGGAGCAATTCGACGCATGGCTGAAGACCATCGAAGCCGCGGAACTGACGGCGTTCGACACGGAGACGACCTCGCTCGATGCGATGCAGGCGCAACTCGTGGGTCTGTCGTTCTCGTGCGAGCCCGGTCGTGCCGCGTACATTCCGGTCGCGCACCGTGCACCGGGCGAAGTCGAGCAGTTGCCGCGTGACGAAGTGCTGGCGCGTCTGAAGCACTGGCTCGAAAGTCCCGAGCACAAGAAGGTCGGTCAGAACCTGAAGTACGACGCGCACGTACTGGAAAACTACGGCATCGCGCTGCGCGGCATTGCTCACGACACCTTGCTCCAATCGTATGTGCTGGAGTCGCACCGCAGCCACGATATGGACAGCCTCGCGTCGCGGCATCTGGGCGTGACCACCGTCAAATATGAAGACGTGTGCGGCAAGGGCGCGAAGCAGATTGGCTTCGACGACGTCACCGTCGAGCGGGCCACCGAATACGCTGCGGAAGACGCCGACATCACGCTGCGTTTGCACCGTGCGCTGTATCCCGACGTTGCGCGCGAGGCCACGCTGGAATTCGTCTATCGCGATATCGAAATGCCGACGGCGCGCGTGCTCCAGCGCATGGAGCGCAACGGCGTGCTGGTCGACACGGCGCGTCTGGCGGCGCAAAGCGATGAGATCGGCCGCAAGCTGGTGACGCTCGAAACCGAGGCGTACACGCTCGCCGGACAGCAGTTCAATCTGAATTCTCCGAAGCAGATCGGTGACATTTTCTTCACGCAACTGCAACTGCCGGTCGTCAAGAAGACGGCGAGCGGGGCGCCGTCGACCGATGAAGAAGTGCTCCAGAAGCTCGCAGAGGACTATCCGTTGCCGAAGGTGCTGCTCGAGTATCGCGGCCTCGCCAAGCTCAAGTCGACCTACACCGACAAGTTGCCGAAGATGGTCAACCCGGCGACGGGTCGCGTGCACACGAATTACGCGCAGGCCGTGGCGATCACCGGCCGTCTGGCGTCGAACGATCCGAACTTGCAGAACATTCCGGTGCGCACGGCTGAAGGCCGCCGCATTCGCGAAGCGTTCATCGCGCCGCCGGGCAGCCAACTGGTGTCGGCCGACTACTCGCAGATCGAGTTGCGCATCATGGCCCACATCTCGGGCGACGAAAGCCTGCTGCGGGCCTTCGCCAATGGCGAGGACATCCACCGTGCGACCGCGGCGGAGATCTTTGCCGTCACGCCGCTGGAGGTCTCCTCCGAGCAGCGCCGCTACGCCAAGGTCATCAACTTCGGTCTGATCTACGGCATGAGCGCGTTCGGGCTGGCGGCGAATCTGGGCATCGAGCGCGACGCCGCGAAGCAATACATCGACCGCTACTTCATGCGCTATCCGGGCGTAGCGCGTTATATGGACGAGACGCGCAAGAGCGCCAAGGCGCGCGGCTATGTGGAGACGGTGTTCGGCCGTCGTCTGTGGTTGCCGGACATCAACGGCGGCAACGGGCCGCGCCGTCAGGCCGCCGAGCGTGCGGCCATCAACGCGCCGATGCAGGGCACGGCGGCCGACCTCATCAAGCTCTCGATGGTTGCCGTGCAGCGCTGGCTGGACGACAGCGGCTTGCAGACGCGTCAGATCATGCAGGTGCACGATGAACTGGTGCTGGAAGTGCCGGATCACGAGTTGGCGGAAGTTCGCAAGCGTTTGCCGGAACTGATGTGCGGGGTGGCAAAGCTGCGCGTGCCGCTGGTAGCCGAAGTCGGCGTTGGCGAGAACTGGGAGCAGGCGCACTGAGCTTCTGCGCCATTGCGCCGTTGCGCGATGGCACGCCACGTGGCTGACGCCTAAAGTGCTTGCGTGACGTGGGGCGTAGCTTGCTGTGGCTGTCGCAATGCGTCGACACCTGACGTCACGATTGGGACCACGCAATAGCAGGAATAGGAACGCAGGAATACCCTAATCCCGCACTCTGCGGTAAGGTAATCGCTATCGCCGGTTTGGCACAGCCCGACCGGCCGGACGGTTTTCCAAGCACGGGGAGTTATTGTGAGTGTGCATCGCATTGTTGTGGTCGGCGGCGGCGCCGGCGGTCTCGAACTTGTCACCCGGCTGGGCGACAAGTACGGGCGTGGCAAGGACGTTCAAATTACGCTGGTCGACCGTTCGCTGTCGCACATCTGGAAGCCGTTGCTGCACGAGGTCGCAGCCGGGGTCATGGACACGGCGACGCATCAGCTCTCTTACGTGGCGCAGGCCAACTGGCACCACTTCGAGTTCGCGACGGGCGAGATGATCGGCCTGGACCGCGCGGCCAAGACGATTCGTCTGGCGGCGGTGCCTGCGGCGGCCGACGAAGGCGAGGGCGATCTGCTGCCCGAGCGCACCTTGCCGTACGACACGCTGGTGCTCGCCATCGGCAGCACGACCAACTTTTTCGGTGTGCGCGGCGCGCAAGAAAACACCATTGCCCTGGATACGGTCGAGCAGGCCGAACGCTTCCGTCGCCGTTTGATGGCCGCGTGCGTGCGTGCGCAGAACGCGGCCGAAACGCCGGAGCCGGCTGCTGCTGTTGCACCTGCGGCCGCCGGGACGCAACCGACCGGCGCGCTGCTGTCGCCGGCGGCGGGACATGGGCGTCCCAAAGTCAATCTCGTCATCGTGGGGGCGGGGGCGACGGGCGTGGAGCTCTCTGCGGAGCTGCGCAATACGGCGGAAGTGCTGCGCTCGTATGGTCTGAAGCTCGATCCGCGCAAGGACGTGCGCATTACCATCATCGAATCGAGCCCGCGCATTCTCAAAGCGCTGCCTGAACGGGTGTCGGGAGCGGTGGCCGGATTGCTCACCAAGCTCGACGTCGATATTCTGTGTGGCGATTCGGTGGCCGAAGTGCGTCCGAACGAAGTGACGACGACGAGCGGCAAGGTGCTGCCGGCCGACATCACGGTCTGGTCGGCAGGTATTACCGCACCGCCGGTGCTCGGCACGTTGGGGCTCGCCGTCAATCGTCTGAATCAGATCGAAGTGCTGCCGACGCTCCAGAGCAAGACCGATCCGGACATCTTCGCGTTCGGCGATTGCGCCAGTTGCGAGTGGCCGGAGCATGGGTTCGTGCCGCCGCGCGCGCAAGCCGCGCACCAGCAGGCGAGCTTTCTGGTCAAGGCGATCGACGCGCGGCTCAAGGGCCGAAGCCTGCCGACGTTCACGTATCGCGATTTCGGTTCGTTGGTCTCGCTGGGCAAATTTAGCGCGGTGGGCAATCTGATGGGCGGTCTGATCGGCGGCAGCATGTTCATCGAAGGGCTGTTCGCTCGGGTGATGTACACCTCGCTCTATCGGATGCACGTCGCCGCACTGCACGGTGTCTGGCGCATGATGCTCGATACTGTGGCGAATCGACTGCGCCGCTCCACCGTGCCGCGTGTGAAGCTGCACTGAGGTTTGTTCGCTGAGTGTTGTTGAGTATTGTTAGGGACGGCCGCGCGAGTTTCATCCTCGCGCGGCCGGCTTTTTAGGCGTTCCCGACCGTCTCACGCACGGTTTCGGATGAATCCGATCGCGCTCGCGGCGTTGTCCGAGTGCAAGCGCATTCCCTCTCTAGTAATATCCGAACGTCCGGCCTCGGGTCGGCGGCTCGTCTCGGTTTTCCCCTTCTCTTACTGACGCTTTCTCCTGGAGTGCGACATGTCGCAAGCGGATCTGGATAGTCTCGTGCCTGAAGTGGCACCGCGTAACCGGCGTGATTTTCTGAAGACCGCTGTCGGCTCGGCGTTCGCGCTGGCGGTACTGCCGGTGGCTGCCGAAACGGTCACCACCGACTCGCAAGGGCTCGACACGGGCGAACACATGCTCGACGTGCCTGGCATCAAAATGCCGGTGTACTACGCAAAGCCTGCCGGGAAAACGCATTTGCCGACGATCATCGTCGTCTCCGAGATCTTCGGCGTGCACCAGCACATTGCCGATATCTGCCGTCGCTTCGCGAAGCTCGGGTATCTGGCGCTCGCGCCGGAGTTGTTCGCACGCGCGGGCGATCCGCAGTCGCTGGGCACGATTGCCGAGATCCAGTCGCAGATCGTGGCCAAGACCCCGGACAAGCAAGTGCTGGGCGATATCGACGCAACGGTCAAATGGGCGGTCGCCAACGGCGGCGACGAGAAGCGGCTGGGCATTACCGGTTTCTGCTGGGGCGGACGCGTGACCTGGCTCTACGATGCGCACAACCCGAACATCAAGGCGGCGGTGGCCTGGTACGGGCGCATCGTGGGCGACAAGAGTGAGAGCTTCCCGCAAAACCCGATTGATATCGCGGGCAAATTGCATGGCCCGCTGCTGGGGCTCTACGGCGGCAAGGACACGGGCATTCCGGTGGCGAGCGTCGAGCAGGCACGTGAGGCGCTGGCGAAGGGCGATGCTGCATCGAAGGGCTCCACGCTGAAAGTGTTCCCGAACTCGGGGCATGCGTTCTTCGCGGATTACCGTTCGAGCTACGTCGAAGCGGACGCGAAGGAAGGCTGGACGCTGACACTCGACTGGTTCCGCAAGCACGGCGTCGCCTGAGTTGACGGCTTGCGCTGCGTGCCCGAGTTGCTGATCTGAGCTGTTCTCGATATCGCACGAGCCGTCGCGGGCTGAACTGGCTGCGCATCCGTCCGGGCGGCCGGAAATGCGGGATGTCGTAGTGTCGTGTGGATAGGGGGGGGCGCCTACGTTTGCCGATTTGCGCTGCCGACATCGCGGGCGGACCGTTGCGGGTTGAGCCGAGGGTGCTCGGGTGCCGCAAGGGCGGCCGGTTTGCCTACGTTTGCCAATTTGCGCTACCGATATCGCGGGTGGACCGTTGCGGGCTAAGCGGATGGCGTTCGCCTGGGATATCGTTGCGTCGGGCGGGTAGACGGTTTGCCTGCGACGGTAAAAGCTGGTTAAATCGCCGCCTTGCCTGCGGGAGAATCACCATCGACGCCATCTTTCTTTTCATCGTTATCGCTACGCTGGCTTCCGGCGTGCTGAGCCTTGCCGGGGCGGCGTCGCTGTCGCTGGGGCTGCTCTCCAAGCTCATCGACAAGATGGTCAGCTTCTCGGCGGGCGTGTTGCTCGGCACGGCGCTGCTGCATTTGCTGCCGGAGAGTCTGGAGTCGCACGTTGACGCGCACATCATTACGCGCTGGCTGCTCGGCGGCCTGCTGGGGTTCTTCCTGCTGGAGAAGCTGGCGCTGCTGCGTCATAGCCATCACCACGAGGGCGACGGCCATCATCACGAGCACGGCCACGACGCGCATGAGGCGGGCAAGGGCGGCTGGATGATTCTGGTGGGGAGCGCCATTCACAACTTTGCCGACGGCGTGGTGATTGCGGCGGCGTTCCTCACCGATCCCCGTCTTGGCGTTGCGGCGACGGTGTCGATTACCGTGCACGAAGTGGCGCATAAACTGGGCGACTTCATGGTGTTGCTCAATGCGGGCTTCAAGCGCCGCAAGGCGCTGGTGCTGACGTTGGCGTCGAGCCTGACGGCATTGCTGGGCGGCATGCTCGGATACTTCATGCTCGACCGCCTTCAGAGCCTGATTCCGTATTTGCTGGCGCTGGCCGCGAGCAGCTTCATCTACATCGCGGTATCGGATCTGATGCCGCAGATGCAGCGGCGAACGTCGCCGCGCGATGCGCTGCCGCAAATCCTGCTGATTGGCGTGGGGCTGGCATTGGTCGTGTGGCTCAACGGTCACGATCATGACCACGGGCACGGACACGACCATGAGAGCGGCGGAAGTGCGCTCGCGATGTCGCCAGAGGTGGGGGCGGCGCAAAGCGGCGGTGTAATGGGTGAAACAGGTGTAACGACCGGCAGCCGGTAACGCCTCGCCGCACGAGAGCGGCCGGGCACGGTTGACGCGTTGCGCCGGCAGGTGCGCACATGAGAAAGGGCGTCTCGAGAGACGCCCTTTCTCATTGAATGCCCCGGCATTGCCGCCAATCAGTCCGTATGGCTTACCGTCGCTTACAACGGCTTTGAGCCGTCTGCTGCGGATTCAGGTGGCGTTAGACGTTTAGTGACTTCGAATGACTTCGCGCGACGTCAAGCGACCCTAACCCTGCCCAGCCTCCGCCACAGCATTGGCCCCGCGCCCCGGGGCATCCGCTTACGGCTGTGCGCCGGTGGCAACCGGGCGGCGCTTGTCCGCACACCATTCGCTCCACGACCCCGGATAGAGGCTGGCGCCGTGCAGGCCGGCGACTTCCATTGCGAGCAGGTTGTGGCAAGCCGTCACGCCCGAGCCGCATTGCGAGATGACTCGCTCCGGCAGTCGGTTCGGGCCGATAACCTGCGTGAACTCTTCGCGAAGCGTGGCGGCAGGTTTGAAACGGCCGTCCGGTCCGAGGTTGTCCTTGAAGAAGCGATTGGCGGCGCCCGGAATGTGGCCACCGATCGGATCGAGCGTTTCGTTCTCGCCGCGATAGCGATCCGGTGCGCGCGCGTCGATCACCAGACGCTCATGCGAGGTGAGATTGCGCTCGATGGCGGCGGCATCGGCCGTCGTGGCCAGCGGCTCGCCCGGTGCGAAGTCACCGGCGGGCGGCTCCTCGGGCGGAGCGGCGTCGAGCGTGAAGCCTGCGGCTTCCCACGCTTGCAGGCCGCCGTCGAGCACCGCAACGGACTCGTGTCCCAGCCAGCGCAGCAACCACCACAGACGCGCGGCGTACATGCCGCCTTGCGCGTCGTACGCGACGACTTGCTGGCCCTTCGACAATCCGTAGGTTGCGAGATGTCGCACGAGCGTGTCGCGATCGGGCAGCGGGTGACGGCCGTTCTTGCCGGTCGGCTTTCCGGAAAGATCACGCTCCAGATGCGCATAGAACGCACCGAAGATATGACCCTTGACGTAGGCTTCCTCGCCGGCTGTCGGGTTGGCGAGATCGAAGCGGCAATCGAAGATGATCACCGGGGCGCCGCCGCCGGCGGCGGTTTGCATCAGCGCGTGGAGATTTTGCGGGCTGATAAGCGTGGTGAAGTGGGTGTGAATCATGACGTCTCCACAGACGGGCGTGGGGAATTCGTCCGGCGGCGATCACGCGGAGGCCGAGGGCCGGCGAAGTGCGGTCATGCCGCTCGCCACGATGAGCAGCATGCCGATCCAGCCGGCCAGTGCAGGCCAGTCGCCCCAGACAAGCATGCTGATCAGTGTAGCGAAGATTACGCCCGAGTATTGCAGATTCGCAGTGACAAGCGTATTGCCCAGGCTGAACGCCCGTGTGAGTGCGGTTTGCGCGATGAGTGCGGCAATGCCCACGCCTAGCATCAGGCCGGCGCCGCGCCACGTCAGCGCGTGCATGCCGTCGATGGCGACCCAGCCGAGGCCCAGCAATACGCCACCCGCCGAGAAATAAAAGACGATGCGCCAGTCCGGCTCGCCCGCAGCTCCCAGTTCCTTGACCTGCATGTAGGCCACGGCAGAGAACACGCCCGAGACGACGCCTGCGACCCCACCGCCCCAGGCCTGGCTATCGATAGTCGGCTGTAACAGCAGGGCGACGCCGACGAAGCCCGCGAAAACTGCCGCCACCAGTCGGAAATCGGTGCGCAGGCTCCCGCGGATCGCCGCCGTTCCCATGACGATCAGCGAAATCCAGATCGGCGACATGTAGTTGAGCGTCATTGCCGTGGAAAGCGGCAATTGGGTGAGCGAATAGAACCAGAGACCGAGCGAGATGACGCCAGCCGTGCTGCGTTTGACGTGGGAGCCCAAGTGCCGCGTGCGGATCGACTGGCCGCGAAAGCGAGCAATCGCCAGTAGGACGATCACGCCGATCAGGCTGCGGTAGAGCACGATTTCGCCGGTGTTGTATTCGTTTGCCGCCAGTTTGATGAAGAGCCCCATCAACGTGAACATGAAGGCGGAGACCAACATCCAGAGCGATTGCATGGCGAATTGTGGCCGACTGGCGGCGAGAAAGACGAATTAGCGCGTTTTGTGCCGAACGCAGGCAACGCATGCAGCACGAATCGCTGGCGCATGGTCATAAGGAAAGCATGGCGACGATTCTAACGAAAACGGCGGGCGCATGGCCCGCCGTTCAGCGAATTTTCGGCAAATATTTAATTCAGTCTCGCGAGCACCACAGCAGCACCCCTGCTACGCCATCACGGCCATCCGGTGAGATCTCGGCCGGGGGTTCCTGCTTTCTCGTGATGTGAGACGTCCTGGCCGTGCGGCGCTCAGAAGTCGCCCATCTGACGACGCAGGAACTCATGGAAATGCTGCATGCCGTCTTCCATCGGGCTCTGATACGGACCGACTTCCGACACGCCGCGCTCGAACAGGGCGCGACGCCCGGCATCCATGCGTTCGGCGATCTCGTCGTCTTCCCGCGCTGTTTCCATATACGCGGCGCGCTCGGCCTCGATGAATTCGCGCTCGAAGAGCGCAATTTCCTCGGGGTAATAGAATTCGACGATGTTCGTCGTCTTCTGCGGACCACGCGGAATCAGCCATGACACCACGAGCACGTGCGGATACCACTCGATCATCAGATGGGGGTAGTACACCATCCAGATCGCGCCGAAGTCCGGCGGCACGCCTTCGCGGTAACGCAGCAGCACGTCGTGCCACTTGCGATAGATCGGGCTGCCCGGTTTGGCGAGACCGTCGTGCACGCCTACCGTCTGCACGCTGTACCAGTCGCCGAACTCCCAGCTCAGGTCTTCGCACGAGACGAAACTGCCCAGACCGGGGTGGAACGGCACGACGTGATAGTCCTCGAGATAAACCTCGATGAACGTCTTCCAGTTGTAGTTACATTCGTGCACTTCGACGTGATCGAACATGAAGTTCGAAAAGTCGAGATGGTGTTTCACGCCGAGGCGCGAGAGGTCGGCCTGTACGTCGCGGCCCTGCGCTTCGAACAGCAGCCCGTTCCAGCTCTGCAGCGGGAACTTGCCGAGGTTCAGGCAGGGCTTCTCCGGGAAATGCGGCGCGCCGAGCAGTTCGCCCTTCGTGTCGTAAGTCCACCGGTGCAGCGGGCACACAATATTGGGTGTGTTCCCGCGACCACCTAGCATGATCGCCTGGCGATGACGGCAGACGTTCGAGAGCAGTTCGATGCCGTTATGCTCGCCCGCGCCATTGCGGACCAGCATGCGGCCTTCCTGCTCCGCCGGCAGGGCGAAATAATCGCCCGCTTCCGGGACCATCAGTTCGTGACCCACGTAGCGGGGGCCGTGTTTAAAGAGGACTTCACGCTCGCGGGCGAGGAGCGCCTCGTCGAAATACGTGTAGACCGGCAGTTGGCTCGAGGCCGGTTTCAATTGCAAAGCGCTGCTTAGATTGGACATTCCCACTCCCGACTAGCTTGAAAGCAGTGAACTACCCAACCATCGAAAAATCGATTTAGGGGAACCGACGATTATACCCGGTATGGACTTCCGGGGGCCGCTAAGTCCATGATTTACGTTAAATATTGTCCGAAAAAAGTCATCGCGACCCGTTTTGAGGCAATTTACGCTCTGCGAGCTAGTGCGCTTTTGCCGTAAAATGGAACATTCGACCCGAATTTTGCGTTTATGGCCAAGACTGCAAAGTCGCAAGACGCGGCGCCAGAGGTGCCGCAAGACCTTCCCGAGACCTACGAGGCTGCGCTAGCCGAGCTGGAAAAGCTCGTCGGGCGCATGGAGGGTGGCGAGCTGGGACTGGAGGAATCGCTGGGCGCCTATCGGCGCGGCGCCGTGCTGGTGAAGTATTGCCAGGGCCTGCTCGAGAAGGTTGAGCAGCAGGTGAAGGTGCTCGAAGGCGAGACGCTCAAGCCGCTCGAACCGGCGCGCGACGAGTTCTGAGTCGCACCCCCGATTGAGCAAGGCGGCAAGACGACCCACGACCCAAAGCGTTCCCAGGCGACACCGGGGCGCCTCAATAACACGCACGGCCTGAAGGGTACGTGCAGGACGAAGACGATGGCGGATCAGAATATCAAGGCCTGGATGCAGGCAGTGCAGGCTCGTGTGGAACAGGCGCTCGACGCCGCGCTGCCCAAGGCAGCCGATGGCGGCTCGGCGCGACTCAACGAATCGATGCGATACGCCGTGCTCGGCGGCGGCAAGCGGGTGCGCCCGTTGCTGTGCTTCGCCGCGGGCGAAGTGACGCAGGCCAGCGAGACGGCCCTGGACCGTGCGGCATGCGCGGTCGAAATGATTCACGCCTATTCGCTGGTGCACGACGATCTGCCGTGCATGGACGACGACGAAATGCGCCGCGGCAAGCCGACCGTCCACGTGCAATATGACGAACCCACCGGCCTGCTCGCCGGCGATGGCCTGCAAACGCAGGCGTTCGTGGTGCTGGGCGAAGCCACGGGCGATCTGAGCGCGGCGCAGTCGCTCGCGCTGGTGCGCGAACTGGCGCTGGCTTCGGGCGCGCTCGGCATGGCCGGCGGTCAGGCCATCGATCTGGAAAGCGTGGGTATCAAGCTCACGCAGTCGCAACTGGAAAACATGCACCGCCTGAAGACGGGGGCGCTGCTGCGTGCCTCGCTGCGTATGGGGGCGATTTGCGGCCGTGCGCTGTCGGACGACGAAACCGTCGCGCTCGATGCCTATGCGGCCGCTGTCGGACTCGCCTTCCAGGTCGTGGACGATATTCTCGATGCGACGGCCGATTCGGCCACGCTGGGCAAGACGGCGGGCAAGGATGCCGCCAACGACAAGCCGACGTATGTGTCGCTGATGGGCCTTGACGGTGCGCGCGGCTATGCCGAGAAACTGCGTGCCGACGCTCATGCGGCGAGCGCGTCGCTGGGTAACGCGGATCGTTTGCGTGCGCTGGCCGATTACGTGGTCGATCGCATCAACTGATCGAGCGTAGTGGTGTGGGCCGGCATCCGCCGTATGTGCGGAGCGCCGGCGGGACAGATTTCTGAACGGTTCCGCGAGCGCGGCAGGATTGCGTGGCGGGAGCGGTATGCAGTAGATACAAGCATGGGGCAAGGAGGGTCGGCGCGATCTCCCCACAGAACGCACCGGCAGGAGATCGGGAACAGCTCACAGGGGGTGCTGCCCGGTATAAAACGCCTATATATGGAACGACGATGTACGAACTTCTAAATACTATCGATGACCCGGCCGATTTGCGGCGTCTGGAGCGTCGTCAACTCGCGCCGCTGGCCGAAGAGCTGCGTGCCTTCGTGCTCGAGAGCGTGTCGCGCACGGGCGGCCACCTGTCGTCCAACCTCGGCACGGTCGAGTTGACGATTGCGCTGCATTACGTCTTCAACACGCCGGAAGATCGCATTGTCTGGGACGTGGGCCACCAGAGCTATCCGCACAAGATCCTGACCGGGCGTCGCGGCGCCATGGGTTCGCTGCGTCAGCTCGGCGGCATTTCGGGCTTCCCGAAGCGCGACGAATCGCCGTACGACACGTTCGGCACGGCGCACTCGAGCACGTCGATCTCGGCGGCCCTCGGCATGGCGCTCGGCGCTCGCACGAAGGGCGAAAACCGTTTCGGTATCGCGGTGATCGGCGACGGCTCGATGACAGCCGGCATGGCGTTCGAAGCGATGAACAACGCGGGCGTTCACGAAGACGTGCCGCTGCTGGTCATCCTGAACGACAACGATATGTCGATCTCGCCGCCGGTCGGCGCGCTCAATCGTTATCTGGCGCGCCTGATGTCGGGCCGTTTCTACGCCGCCGCGAAGAAGGGTGTGGAGAAGGTGCTGAGCGTGGCGCCGCCGGTGCTGGAACTGGCACGCAAGTTCGAAGAACATGCCAAGGGCATGGTCGTGCCCGCCACGATGTTCGAAGAGTTCGGCTTCAACTACATCGGCCCGATTGACGGTCACGACCTCGACTCGCTGATCCCGACGCTCGAAAACATCAAGAATCTGAAGGGGCCGCAATTCCTGCACGTCGTCACGCGCAAGGGTTACGGCTACAAGCTCGCCGAAGCGGATCCGGTGCTGTATCACGGCCCGGGCAAGTTCAACCCGGCCGAGGGCATCAAGCCGAGCACGAGCAGCAAGAAGACTTACACGCAAGTGTTCGGCGACTGGCTGTGCGATATGGCCGCTGCGGACAAGCGCATCGTGGGGATCACCCCGGCCATGCGTGAGGGTTCGGGGATGGTGGAATTCGAGAAGCGCTTCCCGGATCGTTATTACGACGTGGGCATCGCCGAACAACATGCCGTGACGTTCGCTGGTGGCATGGCGACCGAAGGCCTCAAGCCGGTTGTCGCCATCTATTCGACGTTCCTGCAACGCGGTTATGACCAACTGATTCACGACGTCGCCTTGCAGAACCTGCCGGTCGTCTTCGCATTGGATCGTTCGGGTCTCGTTGGTGCCGACGGGGCAACGCACGCCGGGGCTTACGACATTCCGTTCATGCGTTGCATCCCGAACATGGTCGTGATGGCGCCGTCGGACGAAAACGAATGCCGTCAGATGCTCTACACCGGTGTGCAGATCGATGGTCCGTCGGCTGTGCGTTACCCGCGTGGCGCGGGCACGGGCGCTGTAATCGAGCAGACGATGACGGCGTTGCCGATCGGCAAGGGTATCGTGCGTCGCGAAAGCCAGGCCGAGGCCGGGCGCCGCGTGGCGATTCTGGCGTTCGGCAGCATGGTCGCGCCGTCGCTTGCCGCTGCCGCGCAACTGGACGCTACCGTGGCCGACATGCGCTTCGTCAAGCCGATCGACGATGCGTTGATCGCGCGACTGGCGCAGACGCATGATTATCTCGTGACGGTCGAAGAGGGTAGCATCATGGGGGGCGCCGGTTCTGCGGTCGCAGAATCCCTGTTGGCCAGTGGGGGTAATCGACCCGTACTACAATTGGGCCTGCCTGATCGCTTCATCGATCATGGCGACCCGGCGTTGCTCCTGTCGGGCGTGGGTCTCGACGCCGCAGGCATCGCCAAGTCGATCTGCGAGCGCTTCGATCTCAAGCCGGCAGAGGCATCGCAGGCAGCGGGCAAGGTCACAACGAAGCTCGTCGCCTGAACCACCCGGTAGTCTTGAATGTCTGAACGATCCGGCTTGCGCGCCGGATCGTTTCATTTTGCATAGCGCTTTTCCATCGCGTGCCGGGAGTCTCCGGCACGTTCCCGGTGGCACTCGCCAGAGGCTTGCGAGCCGAGCATTGGATACGTTTGCCCATTGCCTCCCCCGTCGGCTTGCCGGCAAAGAAGGAAATTAGATGAATCAGATGAACCCCGCTTTCGTCATGCCGGACGTGCAGAGCACCGTCGACACCCGGCAGATTCCGATTCAGCGCGTTGGCGTGCGTGGTGTGCGTCATCCGCTGTCGGTGCGTCTGGCCGATGGTGATGTGCAGGCCACCATCGGTTTGTTCAACCTCGACGTGCATTTGCCAGCCGACCAGAAGGGCACGCATATGTCGCGCTTCGTGGCGCTGCTCGAAGCGAATCGCGAACCGCTGGACGTCGCCGGTTTCCGTGCCATGCTCGACAGCATGCTGGAGAGGCTCGAAGCCGAAGCCGGTCGCATCGAAGTGACGTTCCCGTACTTCATCAACAAGACGGCCCCCGTCTCGGGCGTGCAGAGTCTGATGGACTACGAGGTCACGCTCACGGGCGATGTGCGTAACGGCGAAACGCGTGTGTGGCTCAAGGTGCTTGTGCCGGTCACCAGCCTATGCCCGTGCTCGAAGAAGATCTCGCAGTACGGCGCGCACAATCAGCGCTCGCACATCACCATCGATGCCGAGATCGTGGGCGATATCGCTGTCGAGGATCTGGCGCGCATGGCGGAGGAAGAGGCGTCGTGCGAGTTGTGGGGGCTGCTCAAGCGTCCGGACGAGAAGTTTGTGACCGAGCGCGCCTACGAGAATCCGAAGTTCGTCGAAGATCTGGTGCGTGATGTGGCGACACGTCTGAACAATGAGCCGCGTATTGCGGCCTATGTGCTTCAGGCGGAGAACTTCGAGTCGATCCACAATCACAGCGCTTATGCCGTGATCGAGCGCGACAAGCGTCTGGCTGCCTGATCGCCTGATGGCCTGAAAGCTCGTTGTGACGGCACCTTCGGGTGCGTCGTCGGCGACAAAAAACCGCTCCTCGGAGCGGTTTTTTCTTGGGCGCTTGCCAGCCGTCAAGCCGGGCAGTGCGTCACGCGCTGCGTACGATGTCCGCGAGATCCCATCGCGGGCGAACGGTATAGGCGTACTCGCTGTCCGCTTCGTCCGGCCAGTGTTTGAGGCGCATGGCACCGGCAAAGGCGATCATCGCGCCGTTATCCGTGCAGAACGCGAGGTCCGGATAGTGCACGCGATAACCGCGACGACGCGCCGCTTCGTTCAGTCCTGCGCGCAATTGCGCGTTCGCGCCGACGCCGCCGGCCACGACCAGCGTCTTCATGCCGGTCTGCTTGAGCGCGGCCATCGATTTGGCGACGAGCACGTCGACGATCGCGTCGACGAAACCGCGCGCGAGATCGGCTTTTTCCTGCTCGCAGACATTGCCGCCGAGATTGCGCACTTGCGTGAGCACGGCGGTCTTCAGGCCGCTGAAGCTGAAATCGAGGTTGCCCGAGTGTTTCATCGGTCGCGGCAGATCGTAGCGGCCCGGCGTACCGAATTCGGCCAGACGCGAGACGGCCGGCCCGCCCGGGTAACCGAGGCCCAGCAGTTTGGCGGTCTTGTCGAAGGCTTCGCCGGCGGCGTCGTCCAGCGTTTCGCCGAGCATTGCGTACTGACCGAAGGCGCGGACTTCCATCAATTGCGTGTGGCCGCCCGAGACGAGCAGGGCGACGAACGGGAAATCGGGGGCGTCAGGGGCGAGTAGCGGCGACAGCAGATGGCCTTCCAGGTGATGCACGCCGACGACCGGGCGGTCGAGTGCGAAGGCCAGCGCGTTTGCGACGCTTGCGCCGACCAGCAACGCACCGGCCAGTCCGGGGCCTTGCGTGTAGGCGATGGCGTCGACGGCAGAGAGCGGCTTGCCCGCTTGTGCGAGCACATCTTCGGCCAGCGGCAGTGCGCGACGAATATGGTCTCGCGACGCCAGCTCGGGCACCACGCCACCGTACTCGCGGTGCATGGCAATCTGCGAATGCAGCGCGTGCGAGAGCAGCCCGGCCTCAGTATCGTAGAGGGCGAGCCCGGTTTCGTCGCAAGAGCTTTCAATGCCTAGAACCAGCATGGCGGGAGGAGATGCGCGTGGCGTCAATGAATGTGGGTAACCCGGAAGTATACCAGTCGACCCCATCGCCTGCCGGTTACAATGCGCGCCATGGAAAAGTTCGATGTAGCGATTGTGGGTGCTGGCGCGGCCGGCCTGATGTGCGCGGCCGTGGCTGGGCAACTGGGCCTGCGCGTGGTGCTCATCGATCATGCGACGCGTCTGGCGGAGAAAATCCGCATCTCGGGCGGCGGACGCTGCAATTTCACCAATATCAATGCCGGGCCGGCGAACTATCTGTCGGAGAACCCGCGTTTTTGCCGTTCCGCGCTCGCGCGTTATACGCCGCGAGATTTTTTGGATCTGCTCAAGTGTCACCGCATCGCGTGGCACGAGAAGCATCGCGGGCAACTCTTCTGCGACGAAAGTGCCGAAGACGTCATCGAAATGCTGCGAAAGGAGTGCGCCGCGGGTCACGTGCATTGGCGTATGCCGTGCGCGGTGCATACCGTGGCCTACACCGAGGCGGGTGGGGTACATCGCTATCATTTGACGACAGATGCCGGGCATATCGCCGCCAAACGTCTCGTGATCGCGACCGGCGGTCTGTCGATTCCGAAAATCGGGGCGACGGACTGGGGCTACCGCATCGCGCGTCAGTTCGGGCTGGAGATCGTCGAGCCGCGTCCGGCGCTGGTGCCGTTGATGTTCGACGCCTCCACGTGGGCGCCTTTCGCGGGCTTGTCGGGGCTGTCGCTGGAGGTCGAGGTCAGCACCGGTAAGGGCAAGGAGGCGGGCAGTTTCGTTGAGGACCTGCTCTTCACGCACCGAGGTCTGTCCGGCCCCGCCATTCTGCAAATCTCCAGCTTCTGGACGCCCGGGCAACCGATCACACTCGATCTGGCGCCATCTTCGGATATCGCGGCGGCGCTGTTCGAGGCGAAGGGGGCGTCCAAGCGTCAATTGAGCAACCTGCTGGCACAGTGGGTGCCGGCGCGGCTGGCCGACGCCTGGGTCATCAACAGCGGACTCTCTGCGCAGGCACGTGTTCAGGAATTGCCGGACAAGGCGTTGCGGGCGTTGGCGCAGGCGTTTTCTGGCTGGACGCTCAAGCCTTGCGGCTCGGAGGGATGGCGCAAGGCGGAAGTGACGCGCGGGGGTGTCGATACGCGGGCCTTGTCTTCGGCCACGCTGGAGGCTCGCAGTCAGCCGGGGCTGCACTTTGTGGGCGAAGTCGTCGATGTGACGGGGTGGCTGGGCGGCTACAACTTCCAGTGGGCGTGGGCATCTGCCGTGGCGTGCGCGCGGGCGATGTCTGAAAGTATCCATCCCGCTCAGGCGGCTGCGTCGGGCTCGGGTGAGGAGAGTCGAGCAACACCGACGGGCGCCCAGTGACGCTTGACGCCGACGAATGACGCCAGCAGGGGACGCGCTGTCATAGACGGGCACTCGGACGCTGTGCTACGCTCTCTCCTTCGTGGAGACGGCGCTATCTCGGTTGCAACGATCGTTTCGGCACATTGCCGATAGCGGTTCGAGGCGCCTCCGAGGCATTTCCTCGTGATTAGCGTCCAACACGCCAACGGTGGCGGGCGTGCGCCGGTGCCGAGGTGGCCGAGTCTCCGGCGAGCCCGCTTGTGATCGCATGTGCGATCGTTTCCTCAAGCGGGTTTTTGCGCTTTATACCCCTGCTTGTCCCTGCGCCAGTGCGTCGGCTGCGGCCGCGGGCGGTGAGTGTCCCACCGTAGTCGTCCTTTTCTTTGGGGCGGCATGCACTACACTGAAACGTAATCGAATTCCGGAATCCCAGCTCATGAGTCTGAAAGAACGCATCAACGAAGACATGAAGACGGCCATGCGTGCCAAGGCTGCCGACAAACTGGGGACCATCCGGCTGCTGCTCGCGGCAATCAAACAGAAGGAAGTCGACGAGCGCATCACGATTGACGATGCGGCCACCGTCGCCATCGTCGACAAGCTGATCAAACAGCGCAAGGACTCCATCAGCCAGTTCCAGGCGGCTGGTCGCACCGATCTGGCCGACAAGGAGGCCGCTGAACTCGAAGTGCTTCAGGTCTACATGCCGGCGCAGCTCTCGGCAGACGAAGTCGCGCAAGCGGTCAAGGCGGCCGTGGCTCAGACAGGCGCCGCTGGCCCGCAGGACATGGGCAAGGTGATGGGCGTGCTCAAGGGCCTGTTGGCCGGGCGCGCCGATATGACCGCCGTGTCCGCGCAAGTGAAGGCGGCGTTGGCTGCGTAACCCGGTGGTGCGGTTCGGTGCCGTCGCGCGTGCGACGGTGCGGCACCGCGCTGCGATGGCATCGATCCAGTGATTCCCCAGTCGTTCCTGCAGGATTTGCTCAACCGCGTCGATATTGTCGAGGTGGTGGGTCGTTATGTGCAGTTGAAGAAGGGTGGCGCGAACTTCATGGGGTTGTGCCCCTTTCATAACGAAAAGTCGCCCTCATTTACCGTAAGTCCCACCAAGCAGTTCTATCACTGCTTCGGGTGTGGTGCGCACGGCAGCGCGATCAGCTTCCTGATGGAGCATGCCGGGCTCGGATTTGTCGAAGCTGTTGAGGAGTTGGCCCGCAATGTCGGGCTGGATGTGCCGCGTGAGGCGCCGATGCCGGGCGCGCCAGCCCCAGCCGCGCAGCGCGCGCAAACGCTCGGTCTGGTGGACGTGATGACGCGTGCCTGCGACTACTATCGCAAGCAATTGCGCGGTGCGCCGGTCGCCATCGATTATCTGAAGCGACGCGGGTTGACGGGCGAAATCGCCGCGCATTTCGGTCTGGGCTATGCCCCGGATGGATGGCAGAACCTCGAGACCGCGTTCGAGAATTACCGTGACGACCAGTTGGTCGACGCCGGTCTCGTCATCGAGAGCGAGAAGGGCGAAGCGGGCAGCACGAAGCGACGTTACGACCGTTTCCGCGATCGGATCATGTTCCCGATCCGAAACACGAAAGGCCAGGTGATTGCCTTCGGCGGCCGCGTGCTGGACAAGGGCGAGCCCAAGTATCTGAATTCTCCCGAGACGCCGCTCTTCAGCAAGGGCAGCGAGTTGTACGGGTTGTTCGAAGCGCGCATCGGTATTCGCGACGCGGGTTACGTGCTGGTGGTCGAAGGATACATGGACGTCGTTGCGCTCGCGCAACTGGGCTTCCCGCATGCGGTGGCCACACTCGGCACCGCGTGTACGCCCATGCACGTGCAGAAGCTGTTGCGCCAGACCGAAACGGTGGTGTTCAGTTTCGACGGCGACGCGGCGGGCCGCCGGGCAGCGCGCCGCGCGCTCGAAGCGTGTTTGCCGCATGCCGACGACAACCGGAGTTTCAAGTTCCTGTTCCTGCCGAGCGAGCACGATCCGGACAGCTACGTGCGCGAGCACGGCACGCAAGCGTTTGCCGACGAAGTGTCGCGCGCCATGCCGATGTCGCAGTTCCTGATCGGCGAGGTGACGGCCGGCAAGGAGATGAATCAGCCGGAGGGCCGGGCCCGGGCGCTATTCGAGGCCAAGCCGCTGTTGCAGCAGATGCCGGCGAACGCATTGCGCGGCCAGATCATCCATGCGCTTGCCGATAGGGTCGGCAGCTCGGTGGAAGAGGTCGCCGAGTTGTGCGAGTTGCAGATCGGCGCGGCACGCCGTCAGAACGCGTGGGACAAGACGCCGGCCAAGCGCGAGAAGCGTCGCGTGGTGGGCACTGAGCACAGGGCCTTGCAGAATCTGCTGATGTTCCCGGCGCTTGGAAACGAATTGACGCAGGAAGAACTCAGGATCTTGTGCGAAGTGGGGCAGCACGCCGAGATTTTTTCGGAAGTGCTGACGCATTGCCGCGAGATGGGCGCGCAGGCCGACTTTCGTTATATGTCGGCTCGGCTGCGGACATCGCCGAATTGGGCGAGTTTCGACGACATCATTCGCGAAATTCTCTCGTTTGGTGAAAATACCCGCGACCTGATGCCCGACCCAAATGACGAGGCGCAGGTTGAGCGTCGCGAGGAGCAGATTGCCCTGCGGCTCACCGAGCTGCGCAGCGCAGTCCAGCGCCTGCAGTACGACCGGCTGTGCGAAGAAGTGGAGACGATTTTCAAGCGGGCGTCGCTGACGTCCGATGAATTGCGCCACGCTCAGGCGCTGTCGCGGCAACGCGACGAACTGAAGCGGTGGCTGGCTACGGCCGGCACAGGAGGCACGCGAAGTTGAGGTAAGCCCGCGTGCTACAATAGAAGGTTTTCAGTGGGCTGTTTTCTGGCAAGCGAGATCGCTATGGCAAAGATGACAACGACCAGCGGAAAAAAGACGGTTATCCCTTCACCGACGGCAAAGCGCGCGACAAGCGCGGCGGCGGCATCTGGTGGAAGGGGGGCGTCTCGTTCTGCGAAAGCTGGCGTTGTAGGAAAAGCCGGTGCGGCGTCGCAAGCCACGAAGAAAACGGCCAGCCAGGCAAGTTCGGCGAAACGTACTACGCAAGTTAAGGCAGCCGCCGGCGCAAAACAGACGACCGGCAAGACGGCTGCGAAGGTGACCGATGTCACCAAGCGCAAGAGTGCGACCGCCGCAACGGTGGGGGCTGCGAAGGCAGCCAAGCCGACGGTGAAGTCCGAGCCGCCCGTCAAGGCCGTCAAAGCGGCCAGGGCGGCAACGGCCACGAAGGCGACGGCCGGCGGGAAACCGCAGGCTCGACAACCCGCTGAAAAAAGCGCGAAGAGCGCAACCACCGCCAAGGCTTCGGGCCTGGCGGGCAGGAGTACGCCTGCAACGCGAGCCCCACGCAAGACCGGGGCTTCCAGCAAACCGGAGGCAGTGGTGGAGGTTACGCCGGCAGCAGTTGAGCCGGTCGTCCCAAAGGCACGCGGCAGAGCCGCGAAGACCGCCGCCCCGGGGGCGCAGAACGTTGCAGCGAATACTAACGATCAACCCGTGAACGAAGATCAGACCAAAGTGGAAAAGCAGAAGGCGCGTGATCGCCGGGCAAAAGAGAAAGCACTGCTCAAGGACGCATTTTCCTCGCACCAGCCCGGTACGGCCGAGGAACTTGAGGAGCGTCGTGGCAAGCTGCGGACACTGATCAAGCTGGGCAAGGAACGAGGCTTCCTGACCTTTGCAGAGATCAACGACCACCTCCCCGACGATGTGGTGGAGGGTGATGCGCTGGAAGGCGTGATCGCCACGTTTAACGACATGGGCGTTGCCGTCTACGAGCAGGCACCCGATGCCGAAACGCTCTTGCTGAACGACAATGCGCCGAATGCTGCAACGGACGACGAAGTCGAGGAGCAGGCGGAAGCGGCCCTGTCGACGGTCGATTCCGAGTTTGGCCGCACGACCGATCCGGTGCGTATGTACATGCGCGAAATGGGTACGGTCGAGTTGCTCACGCGCGAAGGTGAAATCGAGATCGCCAAGCGCATCGAGGAAGGCCTGAAGCACATGGTGCAGGCCATTTCCGCGTGCCCCACGACGATTGCCGAGATTCTGGCGATGGCCGAGAAGGTCGAGCGTGAAGAGATGCGCATCGACGAAGTGGTCGACGGCCTGATCGATCCGAACGCGGAAGCCAATGCGGCAGCAGCGGCGTCGGATGACGAAGACTTCGACGCCGACGCTGACGCAGAAGAGGAAGAAGAGGAAGAAGAAGGCGACGACGAGGACGATAGCGGCGGCAGCGGCGGCGGTGCTTCGGCAGCGCAGGTCGAGCAGCTCAAGCGCGACTCGCTCGCCAAGTTCGCCGTGATCGCCGATTGGTTCGGCAAGATGCGTCGTGCGTTCGAGAAGGAAGGCTACCAGTCGAAGCCGTACGTGAAGGCTGGCGAGTCGATCCAGGCAGAGCTGATGACGATCCGCTTCACCGCGCGTACCGTCGAGCGTCTGTGCGACACGCTGCGCTCGCAAGTGGACGAAGTGCGCAACATCGAGCGTGCGATCCTCAACATCGTGGTCGACAAGTGCGGCATGCCGCGCGCGGATTTCGTGTCGCGTTTCCCGGGCAACGAAACCAATCTCGACTGGATCTACACGGTCGTGGCCGACAACAAGGGCTACAGCTCGGTGGTCGAGCGTAACGTGCCGGCCGTACAGGAATTGCAGCAAAAGCTGATTGACCTGCAAGCGCGTGTGGTGTTGCCGCTGACCGAGTTGAAGGACGTCAATCGCAAGATGTCGGAAGGCGAGCGCCGCGCCCGCAAGGCCAAGCGCGAGATGACCGAAGCAAACTTGCGTCTCGTGATTTCGATTGCGAAGAAGTACACGAACCGTGGCCTTCAGTTCCTGGATCTGATTCAGGAAGGCAACATCGGCCTGATGAAGGCGGTGGACAAGTTCGAATACCGTCGTGGTTACAAGTTCTCGACGTACGCGACGTGGTGGATTCGTCAGGCCATCACGCGATCGATCGCGGACCAGGCCCGTACCATCCGTATTCCGGTGCACATGATCGAAACGATCAACAAGATGAACCGGATTTCGCGTCAGATTCTGCAGGAAACCGGTGTTGAACCGGATCCGGCGACGCTGGCCGAGAAGATGGAAATGCCGGAGGACAAGATCCGCAAGATCATGAAGATCGCGAAGGAACCGATCTCCATGGAAACGCCGATCGGTGACGACGACGATTCGCATTTGGGTGATTTCATTGAAGATACCGGCACGGTAGCGCCTGCTGACGCCGCGTTGCATGGTAGTATGCGCGACGTCGTGAAGGACGTGCTCGATTCGCTGACCCCGCGTGAAGCCAAGGTGCTGCGCATGCGTTTCGGTATCGAAATGAGCACGGACCATACGCTCGAGGAAGTCGGCAAGCAGTTTGACGTGACGCGCGAGCGTATTCGTCAGATCGAAGCCAAGGCACTGCGCAAGCTTCGTCACCCGAGCCGCTCCGACAAGCTCAAGTCGTTCCTCGAAGGCAATTGATTGCGCCTGAGCGAGCGCCAGTAGTTGAGGGCCGTTAGCTCAGCGGTTAGAGCAGGGGACTCATAATCCCTTGGTCGCTGGTTCGAACCCAGCACGGCCTACCAATATCTACGCGGCCTTGCGCCTGTGTTTTGAAAGTGCCCGCCCTTTGTGGCGGGCATTTTTTTGCCTATCGTGGACTGACGAGCAGGGAAATCGTGCGCGGCGCAGTCGATTCGGGTGTATCGCAAACACTTTGATAACGCTGACGTACGAACGGCCGCCGGCCCATATGGGTTGTGATCCGAACGGAAATGGAAATGGAGTGGGGGCGGGAATGGAAGTGGAAGACGGCGTGATCGATGCGCACGACGAACAGTCCGGACGGTTCATCGTGCGCTTCGGATCGGGAATCTACGCATTGTTCGAACTGCTTCGGCAGCCCGGACAGGAGAAGGGCAGCGAGCGGCTCGCGGTTGGTGACACGGTTCGCGCTGCGCCGGACAGCGTCGGCAAGATCGTCATGCTGAACATGTCGCGCAAGCGGCCGCTTCTGGTGACTGGACTGACCGGCCCGAGCAGCGAGCCGGCGTGTCGTCTTGCGATGCGCGAGTAACGCGAGTTTCCACTCGGACTCGCGCCGGCCGTCTCGTGATGAATCGCTTCGATGGGGCGTTCGAGGCGGCGCGTTGATGCCACGCGCCGGGCGCGTCACACCGACACCGTCTCCCCCTCGCGTCGGCCCAACTTCGGTCCGACGCCGGGTTTGACCTGCAACATTGCGAAGACACCGACCGCTGTCGCCACCGAAGTCGCAATGAACATCGACGAATAACCATACTTCGCCGACAGAATGCCCGCCAGCGTGGGTGCCAGCACCGAGGCAATGTTCGCGATGAAGTGCATCAACCCGCTAAATGTGCCCACACGCGTTGGCGCCGTGTCGATCACCACCGCCCAGTAAACCGAGTTCGGCAGCGCATTGAGCGCATTGCCCAGCGTCATCAGCGCGATCACGGCCCACACGCTCTGCGCCTGCGACACCATCAGGAAGCACAGCGTCGTGCAGGTCAGCGACGCTGCCGCAAACCAACTGCGCGCGATCACCAGCTTGCCCGTCTTGCGGTACAGCCAATCCGAAATGCGACCGCCGAGCAGCACCGTCACGCACGCGCCCGTCCACGGAATCATGCCGATGTACCACAGCGACGACAGCGTGAAGTGGAACTCGTCCGCGAGATATTTCGGCGTCCACGTCAACAACATGAAGTTCACATAGACGAACGCGAAGTAGCCGATGGAGTTGAATACCAGCGTCTTGCTCTTGAAGAAGCTCCACCACGGCATATCGCTTGCTGCCGCAGCCGCCGACGGATTGTGCGCCGGGCGTCCCGCCTGAATCAGTGCCACTTCAGCGGCATTCACACGAGGATTGTCCTCCGGGCGATTCGTATAGACGCGCGCGAACAGCGCAATCAGCACGAAACCCGCAACGCCGAGCACGATGTACATCGTGCGCCAGCTATCGGTCAGCAACAACAGTCCGACCGCGACCGGTGCCGTGAGCAGGGCGCCCAACGGCGTGCTCAGCAGCCCGATCGACACGGCGAAACCGCGCTCCGACGGCGACGCCCACGCCGACATCGTCTTGTTGATGATGGAGTAGGCCGGTCCTTCGGCAAACCCGAACAACACTCGAATCGTGGCGAAGCCCGTGAGCGCCGATCCACCGAATACCGCGATGCCCAGATCGCCCGCCCAGATCATTGCGATGGCAAACGCCGACCACGCCACGCCCGCAATCACCCAGACTGTCTTCGCGCCCAGCCGGTCGGCCAGCGCGCCGCCGAACAATGCCCCGAACATGTAGCCATAACCGAAGTAGCCCAGCACCGCGCCCCAGCCCGCCCGGTCGAAACCGTATTCGGCCGTGATCTGCGCGGCCGAATACGAAATGGCCCCGCGATCGATGTAGTTCACAAGGGCGATCACCACGATCAGTGCGAACACCGCGAATCGGTATCGCGTCGCCCCGGCGGCCAGATGGCCCACAGTTGTTGGTTGCATGACGTCTCCTGAATATTGATGTCTCTGGCGGATTTCTGCGAAGTTGCCGATGCCCTTCGCAAACGATTGTCGATTATATATAATGCACAATGCATATCAACTGAAATCTAAAAATCGTCCTCCATGCCCCACTCACATCCTGTGCTTCCCCTGGTTGCCGTCGCCTCGCTCGGCGGCACGATCAGCATGACGCCCTCCGACGCTGCCGGCGGTGTTGTCCCCACGCTCGACGCCACGCAACTGGCCCGCTCGGTGCCTGGTCTGTCTGACGTCGCAACGATCCGCACGGCGTCGCTTCGTCAGTTGCCGAGCGCCTCGCTGGGCTACGACGACCTGATGGCGGCCCTCGCCTGGGCCGAGCAGCAAATCGAGGAAGGGGCGAGCGGCGTCGTGCTCACGCAGGGCACCGATACGCTGGAGGAGACGGCCTTCCTGCTGGATCTGTTCTGGAAGTCGCCTGCGCCGCTGGTCATTACCGGTGCGATGCGCGCGCCGCAGGCCGCAGGTGCCGACGGCCCCGCCAACCTGTTGGCCGCCGTGCGCACGGCCTGCCACCCGGACAGCACCGGGCGCGGCGTGCTCGTGGTGATGAACGACACCGCCCATTACGCGCGCTGGGTCAGCAAGAGCGACGCGCTCGCCGTGCAGGCGTTCGCCTCGCTCGACGGCGGTGCCGCGGCACGTCTTGTCGAAGGCCGTCCGACGTTTTTCCATGCGCGCCCGGTGCGCGCGCAGTCGTTGCCGCGTCCGGTGCGCGACTGGCCGAAGGTGGCGTTGGTGAGTGCCGTGCTGGGAGACGACGGCGAGTTGGCCGAGATGGCGGTGAGGGGCGGATACGAAGCGGTCGTGATTGCCGCGCAAGGTGCGGGGCATGTGTCGTTCGGATTTGCGCAGCGCATTGGGGAGCTGACATCGCAAGTGCCGGTGGTGATCGCGAGTCGCGCGGCGGCTGGCTCGACGGCTTCGCAGACTTACGGCTATGTCGGTGCTGAAATCGACCTCGCGCGTCGCGGCGCGCATCTGGCCGGCTGGCTGTCCGGGCTCAAGTCGCGACTGCTGGTGAGCGCGCTGCTGGCCACGGGTACGGCGCCCGCCGAGCTCGGAGATGCGCTGGCAAATTGGAGTAAACTCACGCGTCAATAATCTTCACACGGCACCCCTTTGAAAAGCACGTCCTCCGCCTCTGCTGCTGTGCCGGGCGTCGCGTCCGGCACGGCCAGCACCTCCGGCCGCCGTCGGCTCACGGCGTATCAATACGCCATCGAAACCCTGCGCACCGAGATTCTGCAAGGCCGGTTGAAGGCGGGCGACCGCCTTCGGCAGGACGATCTCGCGCGTCGCCTCGAAATGTCGACCACGCCGGTGCGCGAAGCGCTGCGCACGCTGGTCTCCGAAGGTCTGGTGTTTTTCGACGTCCATCGCGGTGCTGTGGTGCGGGGTCTGACCATCGACGACGTCAACGAGCTTTACCGCTTGCGCATGACGCTCGAGCCGATGATGGCCGAGCAGGCGATGGCCACGATTCGGGATGAGGACATCGCACACGCCGAGGCGCTGCATATCGAGATGCTCGCGACCTCGGATGTCGTCAAATGGACGGAGCTCAATCAGGCCTTTCACGCGGCGTTGTGGACGTCGCAGGACAACTCGCGTCTCGCGCATCTGATCAAGACTTTGCGCGATGCGTCCGGCCCGTACATCGCGCTGTCGCTTTACATGCGGCCCGTGCACGTCGACGTGAGCAATCAGGAACACCAGAAGATGCTCGACGAGTATCGCGCTCGCGACGTGGCCGCCGCGCGCAAGCACACGCAGGCTCACCTCGACGCCACGCTGCACATCATCGTCAAGGCCATCGAGCAAACCGAAGCGGAAGCGGCCGCTAACGAGTGAGGCTTGCTGCCCGGCCGGTAGTGCCCCGCGCGGTGCCGGCTGTCATTGTTTGCCGTTTGCATCCCTGATGTTTCGCTATCCGTAACGAATCGTGCGCGAGCGGTGGCGGCGTACTTCGGTGCATTTCGATGAGTTTTGGGGTTAACACCTAAAGTTTTCTCAACGCACGCCGTAATTCCCTGGGTGGATTCTCCCACCTCGTGGAGCCGGTAGCCTGGGTGCCGGTCTCCTGTCTTTTGACCCCCGTAGCCGCAGGCCCATCCCGACAGCATGACAGTCTCTTCGCTTAGAACACGCATCATTCTGATCGCGTGTGCCACCGTCATTGGCGCACTGATCCTCTCCGGCATTACCACCTACGTCATCGTGCGCAGCAGCATGATGTCAACCATTTCGAACACGCTCGATGCCGTGGCACGTGGCAACACGCTGGCCGTCGAGCGCTGGGCGGCTGCCAAGGGCCAATCGGTCGTGGGCACCGCCGCCGCCGTCGAAAAGGGCGAGCAGGGTGTGGCGCTCACGAAGTTACTCGGCGCCACCAATGGCTTCCCGATTTCCAGCATCGGCTGGAGCGACAAGTCGTATTTCTCGAGCGGCCCCACGCCGCCGGACTACGATCCGACCGCACGTCCCTGGTATAAGGGCGCGACCGGCGCGGGCAAGCTGACGGTCGTCAAGCCGTACGCCGACATTGCGTCGGGCAAGCTGTACGTGTCGTTTGCCGCACCGATCATTCGTGAGGGCCAGACGCTCGGTGCCGTGAGCGGCGCCGTGCCGCTCGACGCCGTGCAGGACGTCGTCAAGGCCGTGCACCCCACGCCGTCGAGCCTTGCATTCGTGGTCTCGCGCGACGGCCTCGTGATCGCGCACCCCGACGAAAAGCGCATGCTCAAGCAGTCGAGCGACCTCGCCGCCACGCTCACGCCCGACGCGCTCGCCAAGCTCGAACATGCCACCGAGCCGATGGAAGTCGACCTCGATGGCGTGGCCAAGCTGGTCAAGGCGCAGCCGGTGCCCGGCACCGACTGGCTCTTCGTCGTCGCCCTCGACAAATCCGAAGCCACGGCAGGTTTGTCGAGCGTGTTGAGCGGCACCGTCATCTCGTTGATCGTCCTGACGCTGTGCGCCATCGGTATCGCCAGCTTCTTTACGTCGAAGGCCTTCCGCCGACTCTCGCAAGTGCGCGACGCGATGGATACCATCGGCTCCGGCGGTGGCGATCTGACCCGCCGTCTCGATGTCATCGGTCATGACGAAGTCGCGCAAATCTCGCGCTCGTTCAACGCTTTCGTGGACAAGATCAGCACCGTCATGCTCGACGTGCGCTCCGGGGTTCACGGCATGACGTCGGCCACGAGCGAGATCGAAATGGGCAACCGCGATCTGTCGCAGCGCACCGAAGCGTCGGCGGGCACGTTGCAGGAGACGTCGGCGGCGCTGACCGAACTGACGGCGAGTGTCAAGCAGACGGCCGAGGCCGCCGAGCACGCCACGCGCCTTGCCACCGATGCGAGCGACGCGGCAGCGCGTGGCGGCGATGTCGTCACGGGTGCCGTCACCACGATGAGCGAAATCGCGCAATCGTCCGAGCGCATCACCGAGATCATCGGTGTGATCGACGGCATCGCTTTCCAGACCAATATTCTGGCGCTCAACGCGGCCGTCGAAGCCGCCCGTGCTGGCGAGCAGGGCCGCGGCTTTGCCGTGGTGGCCGGGGAAGTGCGCACGCTGGCGCAACGCAGCGCCGCAGCCGCGCAGGAAATCAAGACGTTGATCGAAGCCTCGGTGCAGAACGTCAAGAGCGGCACGCAGCGCGTGCAGGCAGCGGGCAATACGATGGGTGAAATTGTCGACGGCATCGGCCGCGTGCGTCGCCTGATCGGCGAGATTCACACGGCGATGATGGAGCAGAGCACCGGCATCAGCCAGATCGACCGCAGTGTGGCAGAGATGGATCAGTCGACGCAGCAGAACGCGGCGCTGGTCGAAGAGTCGGCCGCCGCATCGGCCATGCTCAGCGAGCAGGCGCGCAATCTGGCCGATACGGTCGCGCTGTTCCAGTTGCGCGAACATAGCCGTCACGGTGCCACAGTGGTTCATGCACAGCTCGGTGCGCGTGGCCCGCAGCGCGACGAGCCGGCGCTGGCTGCCTGAGTATCCGAACGTTTCACCTCCCCGCTAGGCGAGACCGGCGCTATGCCGCCGGTTGCCGCCCGCCCGCCGGATTTTGCCGCACAATAGGCCGCACGCCGGCGGGTTCTCTTCAAGACTTCCCAGCCTCCCGATCCTTCGACGCCGCTTCGCGTCGACCGAGCGATATTCGCCGGCGGTGTCCCCAATATTCCGAGGAGATGCGTCATGGCGAATCAGCAAAACCAGCCGAGTCAGTCGAGTCATCAGTACGCAGGTGGATGCCATTGCGGTGATTTGCGCTTCACCGCAAATATTGATTTATCCAAAACAATTGTGTGCAATTGTTCGATCTGTAAGAAGCGTGGATTGATTCTCGCTTTCGCGCCGATCGCGGAGTTTTCGCAAATCGCGGGTGCAGGAAAAGCGCGGGAATATCTTTTCAATAAGCACCGCATTCGTCATCAGTTCTGTCTCAATTGTGGCGTCGAGGCATTCGCCTTTGGCGAAATGCCGGACGGATCGAAAATGGCAGCCATTAACGTGCGCTGCATTGACGACATCGATCTCGATTCCGTTCACCCCACGCCGTTCGACGGTGCCAGCCGCTAAGCACGGACGCTGCATACCCGGGCCCGATTTCGTATTGGGCGAAAGATCGGGCAATCGTTGTTCAATTGATTAATATCTCATTTAATAGATTATTGAATATATATTGATGGATATTATTGAGCGCTTCAGTTGTCGTCGGGTTTGCTTTGCGAAACCGGCGCAAGAAGAATACGGATGCTGGTTTTATTTTTCGATTTTTGAAATATTTTGAAAGCCAGCTCGTGAGAATCAGGGGTTTATTGGCTCAAGTTTCTTGAATGGTTGCCCGTTACTGCATGCGATTGTTCTTGTTTTGTCGCATATGGAGCGGGCATGAAGTTCTTGGGTAGTCTCAAAATCGGCACGCGGTTGACCGTCGGATTTGCCGTCACGCTGGTCCTGTTGTGCATTGTGGGCGGCATGGCCGTGTATCAGGCGTCGCGCATTTACGGTGGCACCCGCGACCTCGCTGATAACTGGCTGCCCAGCGTGCAGACGCTTGGCACCGCGCAGGTGGCCGCCAACTCGGCGCGCCGGGCAACGCTGGCCATGCTGCTCGCCGCGTCCGATGCCTCGCGCTCGGACGAGATCGGCAAGCGCCGGGCCGCGATCGACCTGATGAACAAGACGCTCGACAGCTACAACAGCATGGTCGCGTCGAGCGAAGACCGTCGCGCGTACGACGCCGTGAAAGAGGCCTGGTCGAACTATCTGGCCATCGACAATCGCGTCGCCGAGCTGGAGTTGGGCGACGATACCGCAAAAGAGCAGGCGCGCACGCTGGTCACGACCGACGCCGTCAAAAATTTTGGCGCACTGAGCGATCGGCTCGCCGAACACGTAGCCGTCAATCGCGCCGGTGCGAACGCCGCAACCGATGCCGCCGCAAGCGACTACCAGACCGCTTTCGTCGCGACCATCGTGCTGATTGTGCTGGCGCTCGCCGTGGCTGTTGTCATCGCGTGGCTCATCACGCGCTCGATCACGGTGCCGATCGGCCGCTGTGTGGAGATTGCGCAGACGGTGGCGCGTGGCGATCTCAGTTCGCATATCGACGTGCACGGACGGGACGAACTCGCCCAACTGCTGGGTTCGCTCGCGGATATGAACGGCAAGCTCGCGCAGGTCGTGGGGCAGGTGCGCAACACCAGCGAGAGCATCGCGACCGGCTCGGCGCAGATTGCCGCGGGCAACACCGATCTGTCTTCGCGCACGGAGCAGCAGGCGGCGTCGCTGGAGGAGACGGCGGCGAGCATGGAAGAGCTGACGACGACCGTCAAACAGAACGCCGACAATGCGGAGCAGGGCAACGTGCTTGCCTCGACTGCATCGCAGATTGCCCAGCGCGGCGGCGAGGTGGTGCGTCAGGTGATCGAGACGATGCGCGAGATCTCGGACGGCTCGGCACGTGTGGCCGATATCACGAGTGTGATCGAGGGCATTGCGTTCCAGACCAATATTCTGGCGCTCAACGCGGCGGTCGAAGCGGCCCGTGCCGGCGAGCAGGGACGTGGCTTCGCCGTGGTCGCAGGCGAAGTGCGCACGCTCGCACAGCGCAGCGCCAACGCCGCGAAGGAGATCAAGGAGTTGATCGATGCGTCGACGCGTCAGGTCGGCGAGGGCGCGAAGCTCGTCTCCGAGGCCGGCGGCACGATGGACGAAGTGGTGAATGCCGTCAAGCGCGTGACCGATCTGATGGCGGAAATCGCTGCCGCGTCGACCGAACAGCGCACCGGCATCGAGCAGGTGAATCAGGCAGTGATGCAGATGGACACGGTCACGCAGCAGAACGCCGCGCTGGTGGAAGAGGCCTCGGCTGCCGCGCAGTCGATGGCAGCGCAATCGAGCGGCTTGCGTGAGTTGGTGTCGATCTTCCGGATCGAAGGCTCGGCCAATCTGCGGCCCGCCATGCGTGAGGGGCATCAAGTCCCCCGAATCGCCGCCTGAGTTTCTTGACGGGCTGATTCGCGCCTTGCGACGCCATAAAAAACGGCTCGCCTGAGCAGGCGAGCCGTGAATGCCGGAACGCTCTCACCAGCGTTCGGGCCATGGAACCGCATGCGTCCCATGTTCTTCTCGGCACCAACGTGTGCGGTCGATGCCGGTCAATCGGCTTCGGGCCGCTCGCCCCCCGGCGTTGGCGGCCAACGCCGATGTCATTTCCCCGCCAGCATCGAGCCGCGCTCGCGCAGGTTGACGTGCAACCCGAACGCCCGCTCCAGCGCGTGGGGCGTTTGTCCGCCGTAGCGTAGCGCGTCGCGGTAGTAGTCGCGCAGCACTTCGCGATAGCTCGGGTGCGCGCAGTTATCGATCACGAGATTCACGCGCTCGCGTGGCGCGAGGGTGCGCAGATCGGCCAGGCCCTGTTCCGTCACAATGATGTCCACGTCGTGCTCGTTATGGTCGACGTGCGGCACCATTGGCACGATGCTCGAAATCTTGCCGTCCTTGGCAATCGATTTGGTCGCGAAGATCGCCATGCGGGCATTGCGGGCGAAATCGCCCGAGCCGCCAATGCCGTTCATCATGTGCGTACCGCCGACGTGGGTGGAGTTCACGTTGCCGTAAATATCCGCTTCGAGTGCGGTGTTCAGCGCGATCAACCCCAGGCGCCGGATGACCTCCGGATGATTGCTGACCTCTTGCGGGCGCAGCACGAGCTTGTCGCGATAGCGCTCCAGGTTCTTGAACACGCGATCCTGCACCGCCTGCGACACCGTGATCGATGAGCCCGAGGCGAACACCATCTTGCCCGCCTCCATCAGATCGAACGTCGAGTCCTGAAGCACTTCCGAATACATCGTCAGGTCTTCGAACGGGGAATCGATGAAGCCCGTGAGCACGGCGTTGGCAATGGTGCCGATGCCCGACTGAATCGCGGGCAGCGTGCGCGGCAGGCGCCCGCGCGAGACTTCGTGCTGGAAGAATTCGATCAGATGACCGGCGATGTTCTGCGTGTCGGCGTCGGCGGGCAGCGCGTTCGACGCGCTGTCCGGCGTATCGGTAATGACGATGGCCGCGATCTTCTCGGGCGCAATCTTCACCACGTTCGTGCCAACGCGGTCGCGCACGTCGACGATGGGCAGCGGTGCGCGGTGCGGGCGCTGACCCGGAATCCAGATGTCGTGCATGCCTTCGAAGGCGAGCGGCTGCGCGAGGTTGATCTCGACGATCACTTTTTTCGCAAGAATCGCGAAGCTCGCCGAGTTGCCGACCGACGAACTCGGCACCAGCCCGCCGTCTTCCGTGATGGCGACGGCTTCGATGACAGCCACGTCGAGCTTGCCGAACTGACCGGTGCGCAGGAATTCGACCGTCTCGGACAAATGCTGATCGACGAACATCACGTCGCCGCGATTGATCGCGCTGCGCAGCGTGGTGTCGACCTGGAACGGCAAGCGCTTGGCGAGTACGCCGGCTTCCGTGAGGGTCTTGTCGGAGTCGTGCCCCAGCGATGCCCCGGTGATCAGCGTGATCTTCATGGGGTGGGCCTTCGCCCGCCTGGCCAGTGCAATCGGCATGTCCTTGGCGTCGCCGGCGCGGGTGAACCCGCTCATGCCGACCACCATGCCGTCGCCGACGAGCTTGGCAGCGTCGTCTGCGCTCATCACCCGGTCGCGAAGCGACGCCGGGCGAATGCGGTCTTCAAACATCGTGAGGCTCCTCGTCTCTCTTATTCGAATCTCTTGATTTCTCGGCGCGACCGCTATGCATGAGCCGGTCTGCGCGTGACTCGAAGTGTATTGACCCGTCGGCTACATTTCCAATATATTGAACACGTTGTTTTCATACTTTTAATGTATTGACGATGCGAAGCCCGACGGCATCGGGCTTACGGGGGAGCGGTCATGGAATTGCGGCATCTGCAATATTTCATTGCTGTCGCACAGGAGCGGCATTTCACGCGGGCGGCGGCGCGTGTGGGCATACAACAGCCGCCGCTGAGCTTGCAGATCCGGCAACTTGAGGCGGAGCTGGGCGGCCCGTTGTTTGTGCGTTTGCCGCGCGACGTCGTGCTCACGGAATTGGGTGAGGCGTTCTTGCCGGAGGCGCGGCAGATTCTGGAGCGGGTGGAGCGTGTCAAACGGCGCATGCAGCAGATCTCTCGGGGCGAGGCGGGGCACATCCGCATCGGTTTTGCCGGGGCGACATATTTCGAGCCGAGCATTCCCGCGTGGATTCGCGACTTTCGTGCCCGTTATCCCGATGTGCAACTGCATCCGCAGCAGAGCAATACCGCGAGTCTGTTGAATGCGCTGGTCGAGGAGGCTGTCGATGCGGCGTTCGTGCGCACGCCGTTCGAAGTGCCGCCGGGAATCGTGAGCGTGCCGGTCGTCGACGAGCCGATGGTTCTCGTTCTGCCGCTCGGGCATCCGATGTGTGCGCGCGAGCGGGTGCCGCTCGCCGCGCTCGCGCAGGACGAATTCATTTTGCTGCCGCGCGAGATCAGTCCCGCTCTGTACGACCGCACGATTGCGGCCTGTGAGGCGGCGGGGTTTCGTCCGAAGCAAGGGCAGGAGGCGCCGCAGATCACTTCGATCGTGCCTATGGTCGCGGCGGGCTTCGGGGTATCGCTGGTGCCCGCGTCGGTGAGCCAGATCCGCACGCCCGGCATGGGGTTCTGGCCCATCGACGCCATCGACGGCAAGGTGCCGCTAGCGCCGATCAGCCTCGCCTATCGCGCGGATCACGGCTCGGCGGCGCTGGCGCGTTTCATTGCGATGTTGCCGGCTCGCCCGTCGGACCTCTCGGAGGCGCCAGACACCGCCGATAACGATCAGTGAGCTAGTGGTAGCCGCGCTGACGCGGGCTCGGCGAGGCGTTGTCATCGGCGGGCAGCCAGCCATGCGCACGCAGTTTGCCAACGAGCAGCGGGTGGATCAGCACGGCGTAGAGCAGGCACGTTGCCGGCAGCGAGAGCACCAGCACCGATTCGTTCCAGAGTAGGGCCGGACCGATGGCGAGCACCGTCCAGACGAGGGCGTGCCAGATGAAGCCATAGGCGAGCAGGTAGAGCGGGCCGAGGAAAAAGGCCGCGATGCACGACAGATACGAAATTTCGATGACGTCCTCGTTCGCCGGATTGCGAAATTTGAGTGTCATGGCGAAATCGTCTTCAGAAAGAGGAATTGCCAAGGTAGCCGAGCCCCGACCCCATTTCGTCCCACGCTCGCACGCTTGTCGCGGCTTGGATGCGAGGCAATTCAGTGCAATGCGATGCAACGCGAAGCGTCGAGCGTCCCACCGTATGGCATTCCGATCTATCCATGCAGCGGTGCGCTACACTGCGACGACGCTCCGCCGCGATCGGGGCACTACCGTGGACGCCACGCTTCATGAAAACTTTCAGAAGGCTGACCCGCTGGTTGCCGGTACTCATTGGGGCTGTCGCGGGCATGCTGGCCCTGCTGCTGGTCGGACAGATCGTGCAGACCCGCGTCGACGACTTTCGCCTGCGCGCGTATGTGCAGGACATCATGGGCTTCATGAGCGACGCCTCGATCTCCAGCCGCAACGCGCTGGAAGATGCGATGTACGGCGGCGTAGTGCCCTGCACCGATGCGGACATTCTCGCGTTGCGTCGTGTGGCGATGCGCAGTCCCTATTTCCATGACATCGCACGGGTTCACGATTCGCGTCTGTTGTGCTCGGCGGTGTCGGGACGGTTCGACCCTGCGCCGCTATTGCCGCCGGCCAGTCATGAAACGCGCTCCGGCGTGAAGCTCTGGCATACGCTCACGGGGATTGTGACGCCCGGCGTGCAGGCCACGGCCATCGGCATGGGCGACGTGGTGGTCTTCAGCCCGCCGGTGCTGCCCGAGCGGCTCGCGACCCCGCAGCCGGGCTTCGCGTCGGTGGCATCAACGGGCGACATGCGCTTTCAGTTCTGGCGCGCCGGGCGGTTCGAGGACCAGCAGCGCGTGACTTTGGGGCAGACGTCGGGCTGGCTCGACTTCGGCACATTGCGTCAGTTCTCTGCGTGTTCGAGCGACGTGGATGTCTGCGCGTCGGCGGTGTACGTGTCGTCATGTATTCTGACCAATTCGTGGGGATTGATGCTCGCGCTGACGATCGGCGCGCTCGCCGGTGGTTCGATGGGCCAGTCGTGGCGTTCCCGCCAGCGCTATCGGACATCCATCGACTGGGTGACGCAACAGGCCGCCGAGTCGGGCGGCGTTCACGTCGTCTACCAGCCGCTGGTGCGTCTGAGAGACGGAAAGATGGTCGGCGTGGAGGCGCTGGCGCGACTCAACGACAGCACGGGCAATCCGATTTCGCCGGATATGTTCATCCCGATTGCCGAGCGACGCGGCGTGATCGGGCTGATTTCGCGTCAGGTCACGCGTCGCGCGCTGATCGAGATGCACGGACGCGCCCTGGCCGATCCGGAGTTCCACATCAGCATCAATCTCGCGGCGACCGACATTGTCGACCGCACATTCCACACGTATCTGAATCACGTGGCGTCGTCGCTGCGGGTTCCCCGTGCGCAGATTGCGCTCGAAGTGACCGAGCGCTCGACCGACAACATGACGCGGCTTCGCGAAGCACTCGATCGGTTGCGTGTCGACGGCTATCAGATTCACATCGACGATTTCGGCACCGGGTTTTCCAATCTGGCATACCTGTCGACGCTCAATGTCGATGCGCTGAAGATCGATCGCATGTTCACGCATGCCATTGGCACGGATACGGTGGGTAGCGCCATCGTCGATCAGATCTGCAAGATGGCGGCGCTGCTCAAGGTGGATGTCATCGTCGAAGGCCTGGAGACGCAGGCGCAGGCCGATTACATGTTGGCGATCGATCCGGAGGTTGTGGGGCAGGGATGGTTGTTCGGCAAGGCGATGGCGGCAGACGATCTGGCGCCCGTCACAAACGTCACAAACGCGGCAACGGCGGTAAATACCCGTGGCGCAAGCGCATAAAACGGGGGAATTGCCCGAGCGGCGGGGCGCAATGGGGTGAGACGATCGGGGGACGCATTAGCAACCGCCGGTAATAATTTCGGCGCCCGCATCAGGCAAATCACCGAGAGTAACGACAATGATTCGGGACTACAGTGAAATCACCGTGGTCCTGATGTGCCCCCGACCTCCACGGATTGTCCGGCTCACCGCCCTGGTGGGCCGCTTTTTTTTTCGTGCCGTTGGCGAAATTCCTGAACATGTTACGATTCTTCGAAAAACAGCATTGGCCGACAGATCCATAGCTGCCGCTTTACAGAGGGGGACACGTGACAGACTCATTCAGATTTTCTTGGCGCTACGTCAGCAACACGCCTCCGGGGCGTCCGTTCGAGCTGGCAGGTGCGGTGACGCCGCGCGCCGACAGCCGATTCGATGGCGCGGTGGATGCGTATTGCAACGGCGACTACATCGGCCGTTGCGAATTCTCGAGTATCGACGCCAACTGTGCGTCCGAGGCTGCGGCGCAGATCCGCAAACGTATCGAGTGCCGCATCGAGGATCGCGTGGCGAACGAAAGCAAGACGTCGCACTGACCACTGCGTGGATTGTCGCTAAGCGTCACTGGGCGTTGTACTCACCCTCCGCACTGCAGGATTCACCGCGTATCGGGACCGCGTTCGGTCTTCGGTCAGCACTCGGCCTCGACTCACCATCGATTCAACCTTGACTCGGGCTCGATCACGCGCGCGTTCAGCGCACATCAGAGATTCGCTCGCGTTTGCCTGAGCGGCCGCTGGCCGTTCAGCGCCAGCGATAGCAGCAGCGCCCGCCCCAACCACCCCATCCGCGCCCCCAGGAAACGGAGAACGACACGTTGCTAAGCCACGGCGACGGTGCATATGCCGGGTAAATCGGCGCATAGGCCGGATATCCCGGATACCCCGGATAGGTGGGGTAGGTCGCATACGTCGGATAGGCCGAATATGCCGGATAGGTCGGGTAGGCGGCGTAAGTCGCATACCCTGGATCGGACGAATACGCGACGGCACCCGATGACGGCACTCGCGACGTCGGCGGCGGTACGTAATCGGGTGGCACCGGCGATCCGTTCGGATAGTTGGGGTAGGCCGGCGGTCGCGCCGGTTGCGCTGGCGGTCGATAATCCGGCGGGACAGGCGAGCCATTGCCCGGTTGGTAGTCGGGCGGCACGGGCGACCCGTTCGGATACGCCGGCGGTGAAGACCGAGGCGCGGCCGCGCCAGCAGGCGGAGGCGGCATGGGCGACGATGTCACCGTGGCCGTCGCAACGCGCGGCGTCGGCACCGGGGCTGTCGTGACTTCCGGACTGCCGATGGAACCCGGCGCAGCGCGCAGCGCTTGTGGCGCATCGGGGTTCGGCGAAAGCGTGAGGGCGCCTCCCGGATACTGGACGACATAGCAGCCGGCGAGCGGCAAAACACAGAGCAGGGGGGCGAGCGGCGCGATTTTCATGGCGTCGAGTGTAGCGCAGGAAAGTGCGCCCACAGCCACGCCGTCTCCGCGATTGCATTACGTCTCGTTAATTCCCACCCGACCGGCGCGCTCGGGACATCACGAAATCGACAGGCAAAAAAAACGGCCAGCGCGTTGCTGGCCGTGAAATCCACCAGGAGGAGGTGGAGGAGACAGGTGCAACTATATCAGGGAAATCCCTAGACGGGTAAACCTTCGCCGAAAAAATAGGTAGAAAAACCACAACTGCGACAATTCGTCGCTTTTTCAGGCGCGAATCGTCTGCTTCCTTGCTCCATATACGTCTGCGCCGAGCGGCAGAGACATGGTTGCCTCGTCGCGATGGAGAAAAACCACAGAACTGACGGACGTCTCCCGCAGACGAACAGGAGGAGCGACCCCCGCCGACGCAACGCGCGAACCGCTGCCAACCCTTGTCTGGCAAGGGCTGAGAATCCACGTCTTGTCTAAGTGTTAACACCAAGCATCGATTTACGTTGGGAGAGATAAACTTCCGCAAAGCGTAAATTCGTGCGCGAGTGGGCGACACCGTTCGTCCGCCGATCCTCCGCACGAAATGCCTCGCGGCCCCAGAAGGCGGCGAGGTGCCTGCGAGGCAACGTAGGGAAAAGCCGGCGCCTCGACCGGGACGCAATACCACGAAGTTGCGAGAATGTTTGGAGACAGAATGAAAGCAGCAGAAGTGAATGTGGGCACGCTGATCGACGAGAGTCGACTGGGCACCTATCAGTGGTGGGTGATCGCGTTGTGCGCGATGTGCCTGGTGGTGGACGGTTTCGACGTTCAGGCGATGGGCTATGTGGCGCCGGTCGTGATTCGCGAGTGGGGCATCGCCAAGGAAACGCTCTCGCCGGTCTTTGGTGCGGGGTTGTTCGGCATGCTGGTCGGCTCGCTCACGTTTTCGGCGCTGGCCGACAAGCTGGGTCGCCGCCCGGTGCTGATCGGTGCAACATTGTTCTTCTCGGTGTGCATGATCGTCACCGGTTTCGCGAATACGATCACCGAACTGGTCATCTGGCGCTTTGCCGCCGGGCTGGGTCTGGGCTGCATCATGCCCAATGCGATGGCGCTCGCCGGTGAGTACAGCCCGCGCCGCATTCGTGTCTCGCTCATGATGATCGTGTCGTGCGGTTTCACGCTGGGCGGTGTGGTCGGCGGACTCATCACGGCCGCCATCATCCCGAGTCTGGGCTGGCGCGCCGTGTTCTTCATCGGCGGGGCCATTCCGTTGGTGCTCGGCGTGCTGATGTGGGTCTCGTTGCCCGAATCGATTCAGTTCCTGATGTTCAGGAAGCGCGGGAATCACGACGACGCGCGCATTCGCAAGCAGTTGCTGCGCGTGGTGCCGAACGCCAATGTGCCTATGAACGCCCACTTCGTGCTCGACGAACAGAAGGCCAAGGGCGTGCCGTTCATCGAACTGTTCAAGGACGGCCGCGCTCGCGTAACGCTGCTGCTGTGGGTCATCAACTTTGCCAACCTGCTCGACATGTACTTCCTGTCGAACTGGCTGCCCACGGTGATTCGCGATGCCGGCTATTCGACGCAGGTCGCCGTGATGGCGGGGACCGCGTTGTGGGCGGGCGGTGTGATCGGCACGCTGTTGCTGGGCCGTGTGATCGACCGCGTGGGCTTCACCAGTGTGCTGGCCGTCACGTTCCTGATCGCGATTGCGGCAACGGCGGCCATCGGCAATCCGATGGTGATGGTGTCGATGGTCGCGGTGTTCGTTGCGATTTTCTTCGCAGGCTTCTCCATCATTGGCGGACAGCCGGCACTCAACGCGCTGGCCGCGACGTATTACCCCACGTCGTTGCGCTCGACGGGGATTGGCTGGAGCCTCGGCATCGGCCGCATCGGCTCGGTGCTGGGCCCGGTGCTCGGCGGCGCGCTGATGCACCTGCAATGGTCGTCGTCTTCGCTGTTCCTGGCAGCGGCGGTCCCGGCGTGCGTTTCGCTCGTCGGCGTGCTGGCCATTGCCCGCACCCAGCGTCGCGACGGCGGGAGTTTGCGCGCGGCCACGGCCGGTTGATCGCACGATGCATGGCGCGTGAAGCGCCGCTCGCGCAGGCTCGACCATGAGCAGCGGTTAGGTGTGCGATAACCATCGAGTATGAAAGTGCGACGCCCGCCGGCGTTATCATGGCGGGCGTCGTTTCGTCGTTCTTCTTTGGGCGGCGTCTCTTGCGACGCGACAGGCTTCGTCCACAAAAATCAGAACGATAAATGACCTCGACGTCCGAACTCTCTCCTGCGTTGCCCTCCGAGCGCGTGCTGCTCGGCATTCTCGGCTTGTTCATGATGATCGCGCCCGCATCCACGGATATGTATCTGCCGGGGCTGGTGACGATGCGTCACGAACTCGGCGCGAGCGCAGCGGCGGCGCAACTCACGCTGTCGTACTTCTTCCTCGGATTTGCGTTTGGACAACTCGTCTGGGGGCCGCTCGCGGATCGCTTCGGACGCCGCAAACCGATGGCCGCAGGCATCGCGTTATACGTCTTCGGCAGCATCGGCTGCGCGTTTGCCGACAGCATCGATCACATGATGATGTGGCGCTTCGTGCAGGCCCTGGGGGGGTGCGCCATGCCCGTGATCGCGCAGGCCATCGTGCGCGATGTCTACGGGCCGCGCAACAGCGCCCGCGCGTTCTCGATCATGCTGCTGGTGATGAGCGTGGCGCCGATCGTTGCGCCGCTGGTCGGCGGACAGATGCTGCGTTTCACGACGTGGCGGGTGATTTTCGGCATCCTGGCCGTGTTCGGCGTGGGCGCGTTGCTCGCGTTGTGGCGTTTGCCGGAGACGGGGGCCGTGCATGCCCGTCAGCCCGGTGGCCCGCGCGCTATCGTCATGTCGTACTGGCATCTGCTGCGCGACGCGCATTTCGTCGGCTACATGCTGGCGGGCGGGGCGGTCTTTGGCGCGTCGTTCACATACATTACCGGCACGCCGCTCGTGTACATGGAGTACTTCCACGTTTCGCCGCAGTTCTTCGGGGTGCTCTTCGGCATCAACATCGTGGGCATGGCATTGATGACGATGTTCAACTCGCGCCGTGTCGGGCAGATAGGGCCGTATCGATTGATGCGCATCGGCATTATCGGCTGCGCCATCGTCACTGCCGTCTTGTGTGCGACGGTGTGGCTGGGCTTTGCGTTGCTGCCGCTGATAGTGGTGATGCTGTTCCTGTTCATGTCGCTGCGCGGCATCATCACGGCGAATTCGGTGGCGGGGGCGCTGGCGAATCATCCCACGCGTGCGGGCGCTGCGGCGGCGCTCGTGGGCAGCGTGCAGTATGGCTTCGGCTTCGCCGCGGGCGGGCTGCTCGGCTTGCTGAACGACGGCTCGCCGCGTCCGCTCGTCACGCTCATGTGCGGTTTTGCGGTGCTCGCGCTGATCGCACTGATGACGATGCTGCGCAAGCCGCAGAGTGCGCATTGAGCGAACGGCAAGGCATGAAGAGCGTACCGCGCGCGACGTCTTACAACGCCAGCACCAGCTTCTTGCCGCAGGCGCGCGAGCAGCAGGACATCATCTTCGTATTGGCGTCGCGCTCGGCGCGTGTGAGCACCACATCGCGGTGATCCACGTCGCCCTCCAGCACCTGCACTTCGCACGAGCCGCACAGGCCTTCTTCACAGTCGCTCTGCACATCGATATTCGCCGCGCGAAGCGCCGTGAGCAGTGTCTGACCGGCCGCCACCGTCACCGTAATCCCCGAATCCTTGAGCGTGACTTCGAACGCATGCTCCTTCTCGGGATCGAGCGTGCCCAGTTGCGACTGGAAGTGCTCAACGCGCAGCGTGTCGTGCGGCCAGTGCGCGCTGCATTGCGCCAGGGCGTCGAGCATGCGCACCGGACCACAGGCGTACACCTGCGTGCCCTGGTGCGGCGTGGCCAGCAGGCTGACGTAATCGGCGCGACGTCCTTCGTCCTTCACCCACAGATGCAGGCGCTCGCCGTGCAACGCCTGAAGCTCGTCGATCAGCGCCATCGTGCGGCGGCTGCGGCCGCTGTAATGGATTTCGTAGTCGATGCCCAGCACCTTGGCGCGACGCGCCATCGCGGCAATCGGCGTCACGCCGATGCCACCCGCCACGAAGATCGCGCGCGAGATCGTTTCATCGAGACGGAAGTGATTGCGCGGGCCGCGAATGCGCAGCCGGTGGCCCGCGCTCACCTGCGTGTGAACCCAGTTCGAACCGCCGCGGCCTTGCGGCTCGTGCAGGACTGCCACTTCCAGTGCGCCAGCGTCCGCGGGATCGCCGCACAGCGAATATTGACGTGACAGCCCCGTCTCGCCGCACTCGATATCGATGTGCGAGCCAGGGGCCCAGCGCGGCATGGCGCGGCCGTTAGGCGCGATCAGGCGCAGCTTGACGATGTCCTCGGCCACGGGCGTGACGGACTCGACGACCACCGGGCGCGTCACGCTGTGTCCCGAGGGCTCGCCGATGCGCACCGGCGACTGGCGCGAGAGCACCGACGCATCGAGACGCTCCGGATTTTGCGTCGCATCCCACTCGACCCACACATGCTCCGGGCCACGGAACGACGTGTTCGGCACATAGGTGAACTGTTGCGCGGCGAGCTTCATGTGCGGCAGGCGGCGCGTGAATTCTTCGAGGAAGATCTGCATTTCCATGCGGGCGAGGTTCTTGCCCATGCACTGGTGCGAGCCATAGCCGAAGGTCAGTTGATCGCTGGCGTTCTCGCGGCGGATGTCGAACAGATCGGCATCGGCGAAATGCGCTTCGTCGTGGTTGGCGGACGACGTCACGATCAGCAGCTTCGACCCGGCGGCAATCTCGATGCCGCCGATGTTGACGTCCTTCGTCGCGAGACGTCGCCATGCCGCGACCGAGCCGTTATGACGCAGGCACTCTTCCACCGCATTGGGAATGAGCGACGGGTCTTCGCAGATCTCGCGCCAGACGTCCGGATGCGAGAGCAGCAGCTTCATGGCGTTCGCCGTGGCATTGGCCGTGGTCTCGTGCGCCGCCACGATGCCGGCCATCATCATCGAGTGCAGATACGAATCGGTGACCACTTCCGGGAAATCCTTTTGCTTGCGAATGCCGTATTGCATCCAGCCCGGGCCATCCGGGTTCTGACGCATCTTGTCGAGAATCTTGCCCGCGAGCTGCCAGAAGTTGCCCACGGCATGCGCAACGGCGACCTGCTCCTCGGGCTTCGGACGTCCCCAGGTGTTGACCGTGTGCGCGATGGAGTACTCGCGCAGCTTGTCCATGTCTTCTTCAGGCACGCCGAGGAAGTGCAGCGCCACCGTGAGCGGCACTTCCCACAGCATCTGATCGACGAGGTCGGCGCGGCCATCGTTGACGAAGCGGTCGACGTATTCGCGCGCGAGCTGGCGCACCAGCGGCTCGTGATGCTTGAGGTGCTCGGGGGTGAACGGCTCCATCAGCACGCGACGGCGCGGCATGTGTGCCGGTTCATCTTCGTTGACCAGCGTGCGGTTCAGGGCGAAGCCGTACGACGCGAGCACCGCGTTGGCTTCCGGGCCCGTCGGCGTGATTTTCTCCAGCGCAATCGACGGGCTGAAGGTGATGTTGTCGCGGAAGATCGCTTTGATATCGTCGTAGCGCGTCACGACCCAGTAGCCGAGTTTCGGGCTGTAGAACACCGGCTCCTGCTCGCGCGCCCAGCGCACGTATTCCGGCGGGTCTTGCTGGTAGCCGTCTTCGAACGGATCGAACTCGGCGGCGCGTGCGCTCACCGGGCAGCCGTTCGGGGCGCGCGCGGCAGACGTCTGATGAAACGGACAACCGCCTGCGCTGGCGGCGGCCGTGCCTGCATTGCCGGCAGTGCCGGGAGTGGGGGAAATCGTCTGGCTCATCCGTTCGCTCTCTGAGGCTCTCTTGGTCGGGTGCGACGGCGGGCCAGACACGGCTCGCGGCGACACACGCAATAAAACAAGTGTAGAGGAGCGTTGCCCGATGCGGCAGCGTGTCCCCGGCAACACCCGGCACTGGCGCGCCCACGTAGGCAGGGACGTCTCCTCGGTCCGATGTGATCTGCCCTTGCGGTGCGCTCACATTCTCTGAATCTATTAAGCGTAAATATAATACGCATTGCGTAAATTGGTGGACTGGGGTTAACCTCTAGGCGTGTCGACGCCGGACAACGTCGATTTGCATCTTAAAATCTCGCCGATGACGACAAGCAAAAGACCCACAGCAGGTCGCCCGCCCCACGCGGCCGCGCTTTCGCGCGAGAAGGATGGCATCGAGGCCTCCGGCAACGACACCGGCGACGCACCGCGTGAGCGCGGCCGTCGTCAGCGCGTGCAATCGGCCGAGACCGGCATGGTCGTACTCAAGGGACTTGCCCGCCTGGGCGGTCGTGCCAGCCTCACCGCGCTCGCGCAGCACGTGCAGCAGAGTCCCGCCAAGGTCCATCGCTATCTGATGAGTCTGGTGGAAGAAGGCCTCGTCGCACAGGACGCCGACTCGCAGCACTACTACCTCGGGCTCGAAGCCATGCTCCTCGGCGTGGCCGCCATGCGTCAGGCCGATCCGGTGCGCGCCGCGGAGCCAGCGCTCGTGCGCTTGCGTGAAATGTTCGACGTTACCTGTTTCATCGCCGTGATGGGCAACAAGGGGCCGACGATCGTGCGTTTCGAAGAGCCCGGCCTGCCGGTGACGATCAACGTGCGGATCGGCTCGGTCATGTCCGTCCTCTGGTCGGCCGCGGGTCGCGTCTTCCTCGGCCTGCTGGACGATCCGCAAGTCCTGGCCATGGCCGAGAGCGAACTCTCGCATGCCAGCCCCGAACACCGGGCACAGCTTGAAGGCGCCGACCCCATCGGTGTGCTACGTGCGTCGGTGCGTGCCGAGCAGGGCACGAGCGTTCGCGATACCAACCTGACCGGCATCAGCGCCATCGCCGCCCCCGTCTTTAATTACGACGGCCGGCTCGTCGGCGTGATCACGGCGCTTGGTGCGACGGGAGGCTTCGACGCGCGTATGGACGGCCCCATCGGCGAAGCCGTCCGCCGCGAGGCGCTGGCCGCCAGCCATGCGCTGGGCTACCGCCCGCCGCTGCCAGCGAGCGCCTGACCCCATCTCGAAGACATTTTCCCAATCCGCAGGGCCGATGCGCCAGCCGCGATCGCGGCTGACCGCATCTACGCTTCTTCCCGTCCTCCTTACGTTTTCCACGTATCTAACCAGCCCCACGGGTGACATCTTTTGTGTCGCCCCCTGTGCTATTATTTGATAATGATTCTCATTAACAAATGAAGGGTCGCCGATGACAATGCCCTTGAGCAAAGCTGTGAGTGTTATCGGGAGCCCCGCCTGTGGAGGTCGTAATTGTTGATGTTGAAACGAACGGTCGATCCGACCCCGCGCGTGGCATCGATTCCAACGCCTTCAATGACTTACGTGCCGCTAGGGCAGTTCGGACAGGGGGAGCGCAAGCTCTCGGGAGGTGCGCAGAATCGGGCGCTGGCGAGCAGCGTGAATCGCCAAGCGCGAGCCGAAGCGGCCGGCGAGGCGTCCGATCTGGCGCAAAGGCCGTTCCCTCAATGCGCGGGTGATGAACTCTGGCTATGGCGCTTTTTGCTGGCCGGGCGTCCCTTTGGCGCGACGGGCGCGGCAGCGGGCGGCCTTGACGACGGCGCGACGTGGCTCTCGGCCGCCGAGCATTCCCTCGCGCGCCGCCTGCCTCGCGCGCAGATGCGTCATCGCTTTCTCTCGGAGCGCATTGCCCTGCGCTGGATCTTCGGCCGCTGGTTCCGCTGTTCGCCTTCGCAGGCGCCTGTCCCGACGGCCACACCGGGCGTGTCGTCGCTCGAATGCGACGGCCCGCATGGCAAGGTATGGGTCGACATGGCGCACGCCGGATTGTGGCTCTTCGTCGCAATGGGGCAGGGTCCGGTGGCGCTGGCGGCCCACGCACCGGCGCCGCTCGGGGCGGACGACGGCGCGTCGGCGATCGTTCAGGCGGCGCAGGCGAGTCCGCCGTCCAACCCATTCGATCCGTTCGCCGTGGCGCGCGATGCCGCCCATCGCTTGTGCCTGGCGCGTCTTGCCGGGGAAGGGGAAGGGCTGGCGGCGGGCACCGAGGTTCCGCTGCTGGCGCACCCGTACGTCAGCGTGCCCTACGCGGGGCGCACGCGCTATCTCTACGATATGTCCGTGAGTTCGCGGCTGACGGTGGTGGCGGCCCGCGACAGCATCGTCCATCGCATGCGGGCCTTCGGTTGGCAGAACTGACCTTCGGTTTTGGCATTTGTGAACGCGCATATATGCATATGCTGCGGCGCAAAGGCAGTCGTCCTGAATTTGCGCTATTCTGCCCCGTTGTTTCGCCACCCGTCATCGACTTCCTGGAGAAGAAGCTCATGCGCCGCCGTTCGCGTCATACGCTCGCCGCCGTTCTCACCGTCCTTGCCTTGCCCATGGTGCCGCTCGCGGCACAGGCCAAGCCCCTCACCGTTTGCACCGAAGCCAGCCCGGAAGGGTTCGACGTCGTGCGCTACAACTCGCTCACCACGACCAACGCGTCGGCCGATCCCGTATTCAACCGTCTGGTCGAATTCGATGCGGCGCAAGCCAAGGTCGTGCCGAGTCTGGCGACCAAGTGGGACGTCAGCCCCGATGGCCTGACTTACACGTTCACGCTGCGCCCGAACGTCAGCTTCCACAGCAACGATCTCTTCAAGCCGACGCGCCCGTTCAACGCCGATGACGTCGTCTTCACCTTCGATCGCATGCTCAACGACAACGCGCCGTGGCACAAGCTCACGCCGTCGGGGTTCCCGCATGCGCAATCGCTCTCGCTGGGCAAGCTGATCAAGTCGGTGCAGAAGGTCGACGACAACACCGTGCGTTTCACGTTGTCCGAACCCGATGCCGTGTTCCTGTCGATGTTGTCGATGGGCTTCGCGTCGATTTATTCGGCCGAGTACGCAGACAAGCTCGTCGCCGCGAACAAGACGGATGAACTCAACGCGCGTCCGATCGGCACGGGCCCGTTCGTCTTCCGCAGCTATCAGAAAGACAGCGTGGTGCGTTACGACGCGAACAAGGCGTACTTCGGCGGCGCGCCCGCCTCGGAGCGCCTGATCTACACGATCGTGCCGGACGCCGCCGTGCGCGCGCAGAAGGTCAAGGTGGGCGAGTGCCAGATCGCGCTGTCGCCCAAGCCGCTCGACGTGCAGGCCGCGCGCAGCGACAAGGCGCTCAAAGTGGTGGAGACGCCCGCGTTCATGACGGCGTTCGTCGCCATCAACACGCAACACAAGCCGTTAAACGACGTGCGGGTGCGTCAGGCGCTCAATCTCGCCTTCGACAAGCCGAGCTACGTCAAGCAAGTGTTCGAAGGCACGGCCACGCCGGCGGTCAATGTGTACCCGCCAAACACGTGGAGCTACGCCAAGAACGTGGCGGACTATCCGCACAACATCGACAAGGCGAAGAAGTTGCTCGCCGACGCCGGTTTCCCGCAAGGTTTCGAGACGACGATCTGGACGCGTCCGGCGGGCAGTCTGCTCAATCCGAACCCGCGCGTGGGCGCGGAGATGCTGCAAAGCGATCTGGCGAAGATCGGCGTGAAGGCGCAGATCAAGACAGTGGAGTGGGGCGAGCTGATTCGCCGCGGCAAGGCGGGCGAGCACGATCTGCTGTTCATGGGCTGGTCGGGGGATAACGGCGATCCGGACAACTTCCTCACGCCGCAGTTCAGCTGCGCGGCGGTGACCTCCGGCACGAACTTCGCGCGCTTTTGCGACGCCAATCTCGACAAGCTGATCAGCGACGGCAAGCGCACGCCCGACTTCGCGGCGCGCACCGCCAAGTATCAGGCCGCGCAGAAGACGATCAAGGACGATGCGCTGTGGATTCCGCTGGCGCATCCGGTGGCGTCGGTGATCACGCGTGCCGATGTGTCCGGCTACCGGGTAAGCCCGTTCGGCCGTCAGGACTTCTCGACGGTCACGGTCAAGTAAGCCGCTCGCGAATGAAGAAAAGCCATGCCCGGCAACGGACATGGCTTTTTTTCGACGTTCGCGCGCCGGTTTCAGACATCAAGCCTCAAGCGTCAGGCGAGCTCTCAATCTCGCCGATCCGGAAGATCTGAGACAGATCCCAATCCGCCATGCCGCGCTCTGCGGCGTCCTTCAGCAGCCGCCGTACTTCGGGCAGCACGCGCTGCATGGTCGCGCTCGTGTGCGCCAGTTCGGCAATCGCATCGAGATCCTTGAGAATCACGCGGACCGTGCCGGTGGCAAATTCGGGCGGCGTCACCATGCGCGGCCACAGCGTTTGCAGCAGGACCGAATCGGCCCAGCCGCCTTGCAGCGCCGAGGGCACTGCGCCCGTGTCGATGCCGCTGCGCTTGGCGAGCACGAAGGCCTCGGCCAGTCCGGCAAGCGTGGTGGCGACGATGGCCTGATTGGCGAGCTTCGTGGTCTGGCCTGCGCCAATCTCACCCATGCGCGTGACGCGCGACGAGAAGGCGCGCAGCACCGGCGTCACCGCTTCGATGGCATCGGCCGGGCCGCCAGCCATGACGGCGAGTGTGCCGGCTTCGGCGCCCCCCGTGCCGCCCGACACGGGGGCGTCGATCCAGACGCTGCCCGTCGCCGCATGCCAGCGTTTGGCGAGGTTGCGGGTCAGCGCCGGCGACAGCGTCGAATGGTCGACGATAAAGCGCGGTGGCGTAGCGGCATGCACCAGACCGTGCTCGCCGAACACCACGTCCTCGACGGCCTTGCCGTCGCCCAGACACAGCAGGGCGATGTCGACACATTCCCCGAGCGCCTGCGGGGTGACGCAGGCGATGGCGCCCGCGCCGGTCAGCGCGCCCAGTTTCGCGGCAGAACGGTTCCATACGGCGACCTCGTGTCCGGCGGCCAGCAGCCGCTGCGTCATGGGTTCGCCCATGCGGCCGATGCCGCAAAAGCCTACGCGTGGGTTAGTCATCAATTCGAGTCCTCGTGGGTTGGCGTCTCCCCGATCGAGGCTTCGTAGGGCCACGGCACGGCCCCCGAATGGGTCACCGCGCCCAGCTTGGCCGGCCGCACGAGCGCTTCGTACTTTTCCAGTACGCCGCCCAGACGGCCGCGCACAAACGGTTTGGCCTGCGCGGCCCGTGCGGCGAGTTCCTCGTCGGAGAGTTCGACGTCGAGCTTACCCTTGATTGCGTCGATGTGTATCGTGTCGCCGTCGCGCAGCAGACGAATCGGTCCGCCCGCGGCCGCCTCGGGACCGACATAGCCGATGCACATGCCGCGCGTGGCGCCGGAGAACCGCCCGTCGGTGAGCAGCGCGACCTTTTCCCCCATGCCTTGCCCGTAGATCGCCGCGGTGACGCTGAGCATCTCGCGCATGCCCGGCCCGCCCTTGGGGCCTTCGTTGCGGATCACCAGCACGTCGCCTTCGCGATACGTTTGTGCCGACACGACGGCCATGCAGTCTTCTTCCGTCTCGAAGACGCGGGCGGTGCCCGTGAAGACCCGTTGCTTGAGGCCGGCGGTCTTCAGTGCCGCACCGTCCGGCGCAAGGTTGCCGCGCAGCACGACCAGCCCCGCGTTGGGCGAGAGCGGCTCGTTGTGCGGCTTGACGACACGGCCATCGGGGCCGGGAAACGCGCGCAGCGCCACGGCCAGCGTCTCGCCCGTCTGGGTGAGCGTGTCGCCGTGAATGTGGCCGCCTGCGAGCAGGGCGTTGAGCACCGCGGGCACACCGCCGACGTGGTGCAGATCGACAGCGAGAAAGCGTCCGCCGGGCTGCATGTCGCCGATGAGTGGCGTGCGGGCGAGCACTTCGGAGACGTCGTCGAGCGTGAACTCGATACCGGCCTCATGCGCAATCGCGGGAATGTGCAGCATGGCGTTGGTCGAGCCGCCAGTGGCCGCGACGGCGGCACAGGCGTTCTCCAGACTCTTGCGCGTGACGAGATCGCGCGGCAGCGGGCCGCCATTGCGCAGCGCGCGCATCACGTTCTCACCGGCACGTCGCGCAATCGCAATCCGTTCGCTATACACCGCGGGCACCATCGCGGAGCCCAGCGGCGCGAGCCCCAGCACTTCCGCGACCATCGCCATCGTGTTGGCGGTGAACTGTCCCGGGCACGAACCGGCGGTGGGCGTGCAGCGCTTTTCGATACCGCGCAACGTCTCGGCGGACATATCGCCGCGCTGCGCGGTGCCTACCGCTTCGATGGCGGTGAGGATGGTGGCCTGCGAGCCGTCCGGGGCGACGCCCGGCAGCATGGCGCCCCCGAACAGGAAGATGCCGGGGACGTTCACGCGCACCATGCCCATCAGAATGCCGGGCAGCGTCTTGTCGCAGCCCGCCACGCCGACGAGCGCGTCGTAACAATGGGCGCGCACGAACAGCTCGACGCTGTCGGCAATCGTTTCGCGCGAGACCAGCGAGAAGCGCATGCCCGAATGGTTCATCGACGTGCCGTCCGATACCGAGATGGCCGAGCCGCGAATCGGCACACCGCCCCCGGCCGCGACACCGAGACGGACGTTGTCCGAAATCTGGTTCAGCGACATGGAGCAGGGCGTGTTCTCGCCGAACGTATCGACGATGGCGACGAAGGGCTTGTCGATGGCGGCATCGTCGAGGCCGGTGGCGCGCAGGAAGGCGCGGTGCGGGGTGCGCGTCACGCCTTCGGTGACCGTGCGGGAGCGGTGTTTGTGCAGATCTGTCATGGGGACTTCCTTGTCCTTTTTGGGCTTGCGCCGCGCACAAAGCGCGCAGGCGCTTACGTATTGAGCAGCAAGCCGTTTTCGATGGCGAGCACCTGGCCGGTCATCGCGGGCGCGCGGGCGGCGAGGAACCAGGCGAGCTCGGCGATCTCCGCGGGACGTGAAACGCGCTTGAGGGGCGCGTTATCGCGCATCCCCTCGACGACGCGCCCGTAGGCGTCGTCGCCGAGCACGCGTCGCAGCAGGCCGTCGTCGACCATGCCGGGGGCGATGGCGTTCACCCGCACGTGCGGCGCGAGATTGCGGGCGAGCGAGAGCGTGAGCGAATTGACCGCGCCCTTGGACGCCGCATAAGCAATCGATGACCCCGTGCCGTTGAGCGACGCCAGCGACGAGATATTGATCACCGACGCCGACGGCGGCAACGACGATCCTGCCCCCGGACGCTCGCGCAGCAACGGCGCAGCGGCGCGCGTCATCTGAAACATGCCGATGAGGTTCACGCGGTAGACGCGTTCGAACTCGCTGGCGTCGATGGCTTCGAGGTCGCCATGCGGGATCACACGCGTTGTGCCGGCGCTGTTCACGAGGGCGTCGAGCCGTCCCCATTGGGCAGCGACGGCGTCGGCCAGGCGGCGGCAGGCGGCGTCGTCGCCGATATCGGCATCGACGACGAGCGTTTGCGCGCCGGCGTCGCGGCATTGCGCGGCGAGCGCTTCGGCGTCGGCACGCGTGCTGTCGTCAAAGTTATTGATGGCCACGGCCCAGCCGTCCTGAGCGAAGCGCAGGGCGGTGGCGGCGCCGATGCCGCTGGCGGCACCGGTCACGAGGCAGACGGGAAAACTCATGCATGACTCCGTTGCGGCTTGAGCGACAGCACGATGCAGGCGCCACCGACCAGCGCACACGCCAGCACGATCATGCCCGGCAGCAGTTGCCCGGTGCTGTCCTTGAGAAAACCGATGAGGTACGGGCTGACGAAGCCCGCGAGGTTGCCGGTCGAATTGATCAGCGCGATGGCGGCGGCCGCACCCGCGCCGCCCATCATGGCTGTGGGAATGCCCCAGAAGACCGGCGCGATGGAGTTGATGCCGATGGCGGCCACGACCAGCGCGGCCATCGACCACCACAGATGCTGCGCGAGCAACACCGACGCGAGCATGCCCGCCGCGCCCAGCACGCAGCACACGGCCACGTGCACGCGGCGCTCGTTGTGCCGGTCGGCGTGACGCGCGATCAGAATCATGGCGACGGCGCTGATGAGCGAGGGCACCGCCGAGAGCAGGCCGATATTGCCGAGGTTGGCGACACCGGCGGCGCGAATCATCGTCGGCAGCCAGAACACGAGACCGTAGTTGCCCATTGCGATGCAGAAGTACAGCAGGCCGAGCAGCCACACCTTGGCGCTGCCGAACACTTCGCGCACACTGTGATGCGCGCGGGTGCTGTCGTCGGCCGCCAGATCCTGCGCGAGCACACGCTTCTCGTCGGCGGTGAGCCACTTCACCGTCTCGATCTTGTCCTGCAACACGAAGAACGCCGCGATGCCCACCAGCAGCGAGGCGATGCCTTCGATCAGGAACAGCCACTGCCACCCCGCGTAACCGTGCATGCCGCCGAAGTGCTGCATGATCCAGCCCGACAGCGGGCCGCCGATGGCGCCGGAGACCGGAATCGCCACCATGAACAGCGCAATGATCTGTGAGCGCTTGTTCGACGGGAACCACGTCGACAGATACAGCACGATGCCCGGGAAGAAGCCCGCTTCGGCCACGCCGAGCAGGAAGCGCAGCACGTAAAAGGACGTTGGCCCCTGCGTGAACATCGTCAGGCAGGAAATGATCGACCACGTCACCATGATGCGCGCGATCCACATGCGCGCGCCCACCCGATGCAGGATCAGATTGCTGGGCACTTCGAACAGGAAGTAGCCGAGGAAGAACACGCCCGCGCCCGCCCCGTAGACGGTCTCCGACAGCGACAGGTCGGAGAGCATCTCCAGCTTGGCGAAGCTTACGTTCACGCGGTCGATGTACGCGACGATGAACGAGAGAAAGAGAAACGGAATGATGTGCCAGGTCAGCTTGCGGTACAGCGCGTTGCGCTGCACGGGGTCCAGCGTGGCGGGGGCGGCATGGGCGCCGGCAGGCGGCTGCGCGCCGCCGGAAAGGGACGTGCTCATGGGGTGTTGTCTCCGTGGTGCGTGCCATTCGGCACGTCGAGTTATCGGGCAGCGCGGCACGCGTTCGGTTATGCGGTGGCGATTCGGCGTCGATTCGATGCGTGGGGAAGGGTATCCCCGAAAATCGTCCGATGTGTCGCAAAGACCCCGGCGCGGCAGTGTTGCTCGATCCAAGGGTAAGGGCTTGGCGGGCGCAACGGCAAATCACACTTTGTGATCGCGGCATTACCGTTTGGTTATGATGCACGGGTTGCGCCCTTGGTTGCCTCGCTGCCTGCCGTCTGTCGTCTGCTGGCGGCGGTACGCGCGTCCCGGTTCTCACTTCCCGTCTGCGTCATGACAACGACCGATAACTCGATAGAACGCTTTTTTCGCAGCGGCCTGAAGCTGGGGCATCTGCGCATTCTGGTGACGCTGGGCGAGCTGCGTCAGGTCACGAGAGTGGCGGCTGCGTTTCACGTCACGCAGCCCGCGATCTCCAAGCAGATCGCGGAAATCGAGGAGGCGCTGGGCGCGCCGGTGGTGCGTCGTGTGGGGAACGCGGTGGAGTTGACCGGCATCGGACGCGTGCTCGTCGAGCGCGGGCACGAGATTCTGCGGCAGATCGAACTGGCGCGCCGCGATGTGAGCGCACTCACCGCCGGCACTGCCGGTCATGTGCGCTTTGGCGCTGTGGTGACGATTCCGCAGCCCTTGATCGCGCATGCGGTGGAGTTGTTCACGCGGCGCGCGCCCAACGCGTCCTTCTCGTTCGTGGAAGCCACGCTGGACCGGCTGCTCAAGATGATGGACGAAGGCAACCTCGATCTGGCGCTCGGCCGCAATCGTGTCACGGGGCACTTGCCGGTGATGCGTTACGAGTCGCTGCATCACGAGCCGTTCGTGTTTGTCGTCGGCACGCGGCATGCGCTCGGCGGGCCGGACACGGCTGTCTCCTGGGACGACTTGCAGGACGTGCGCTGGATCACGCCGATGGGTGGCTCGCCGGCGTTTGCCACGATGACCGAGATTCTGGCCGCGCATGGCGTGACGTTGCAGCGTCCGGCCATCGAGTCGAGTTCGCTGGCGCTAAATCTGTCGTTGCTGCGCGGCGGCGACTTCGTCTCAATCCTGCCGCTGTCGCTCGCGCGACGCTATGTGCAGCGCGGGACCATGCGCGTATTGCCGCTGCCGCCGTTGGCGCCGCTGGGCGAAGCGATTCTGTATTGGCGCGAAGACACGACGACGCCCGCAGCACAGCTATTCGCCGCCTGTCTGCGGGAGTCGTCTGCGGAGTTGATCGACGCCAACTGACGCGTTTGGCGACCTTTGGGAAAGCCCAAAAACGCAGCCTGAACGATGCGTAGACTGGGGCGACTTCGAACCCGTCTCGTTGGAGCTCGCCCATGGAACGCCACCCCGTTTATCGCCTTTGCGCCGCGCGTCGCGTGCTCGCCGTGGTTACGGCCGCCGCCGTGATGGCCGGATGCACGACTCCGGCTTCGAATGCCGTCGATACCGCGCCAGTGGCGAGTCAATCGCTGCCGTCGGCGCTCGACAATCCTCAGCGCAGGCCCTGCACACCCGAATGGTTCGCCTATGTGGAGACGCACTATTCCGCCCTTGGCGACGCGCAGGCGCACGACCCCAATCTGGGCAGCGACGCGTGGCTGGACGCCTTCGAGCGCCGTCGCCACCTGCCATCCACGAGCGGCCAGCCACGCGAGGCGCGATGTGCGCACCTCGCGCGCGAGCTCGATTACCGCTATTGAGGCCCTGCGCGCGACGTGTCTGCCGAGCACAGCAACGTCTCACATCAGGCGGTGCTGACCTCGGGTGCGGCGTGCTGCACCCCGTAACGCTTGCCCGGCGTACCGTTGCCGAGGCGTTGCGACAGTTGGCGACGCGACGCGACGCTTCGTGCGACGTCCAGTCGTCGCCGTCTTGCAGCGGCGGGATCGTGACGGCTTCGCCCTGATCGAGTCCGGCTAGCGACGCGTCGACCATATCGGCTGAGGTCATCAGCCATTCCTGCGGCAACTCGTTGTGCGACTTGCCTGCCACGTCCCAGAACTCCGTGACCGTCGCGCCCGGCAGAACGGCCTGCACGCGCACGCCAGTGTCGGCGAGTTGATGTTGCAGCGCTTGCGAGAACGCGAGCACGAAAGCCTTCGAGCCGCTGTACACATCGTTGAGCAGTTCGGGCGCGATGGCGACGATGGACGAGATGTTGATGACCGTGCCGCGTCCGCGCGCGACGAAGCCGGGCACGGCGGCGTATGTCAGCCGGGTGAGGGCCGTGACATTGACTTCGATCATCTCCGTCATCTGCTCGACGTCCGCTTGCAGCAGCGGAGCGACGGCGCCGAAGCCCGCATTGTTGACCAGCGTATCGATGCGCGTGTCTTCACGCAGCCGGGCTTCGACGATGGCCTGACCTTCGCGCGTGGAAAGGTCGGCGCTGAGGATATCGACCTTGCGGCCGGTGCCGGCGTGAATGCGTTGCGCGACGTCGCGCAGACGCCCGGTGTTGCGCGCGACCAGAATGAGGTCGTGACCGCGACGGGCGAGGCGGTCGGCATACATCGCGCCGATGCCCGAGGAGGCGCCGGTGATGAGGGCGGTGCCCGGTGTGGCTGAGTCGAGGGTTGGGTTCATGACTGATGCGGTTCCTGTGCAGGGGCCTTCGTGCGCCTGTCGCGCCGAGGGACGGTGAGGCGGAGTCGTTGGCGAACGCGTCGGAACTCACACCAGCGGTAGCGCGGTGGAGCACCGGTGTCGCGTTGCCAATGACATCCAGTTTGGTACGCGGCGGCGTTGTCTCAAATGACAGGAAGGCCACTTTTCAGGACAAATGTGTCCGACGTCGCCGACGCGCGCCAACTACAATCGACGCATCGGTCGTCAAGCCGCCTCTTGTCGTCGCTTAACGTCTTTGTCGCCCCTTTGCCAGGGCCCCGCCGGGCCCTTTTCCGTCATGACGAAACGCATTGCTTTGGTGGTCTACCCTGGCTTCCAGATGATTTCGATGGCCGCGATGTCGGTTTTCGAGATCGCGAACTTCGGGCGGGACGAGCCGCTCTACGAAGTGCAGGTCGTCTCCAGTCGCGGCGGGCTAGTGAGGGATTCGGCCGGTATTTCCGTCGCGACCGAGGCGATCGAGACCATCGAAACGATCGGGCAGGGTGCCTTCGATACGGTGCTGGTGGCGGGGGCGACGTATGTGGTGCCGGCGGAACCGGTGCTCGTCGACGCCCTGAAACGTCTGGCACCGAAGGTGCGACGGATCGGGAGCATCTGCTCCGGTGCGTTTGTGCTGGCGGACGCGGGTTTGCTCAATGGCCGGCGAGCCACGACGCATTGGGGGCAGGCGGCGGCATTGCAGCAGCAATACCCGGACGTGGTTGTCGAGGACGATCGGATCTACATCAACGACGGGCCGGTCTGGACATCGGCGGGCATGACGGCAGGGATCGATCTGGCGCTCGCCCTGGTCGAGGATGACTACGGCAGCGAGATTGCGCGCGATGCGTCCCGGCTACTCGTTGTGCATTACCGCCGCACCGGCGGCCAGTCGCAGTTCTCCACGCTCTCCACCCTGGAGCCCAGCTCCGATCGCGTGCGTGCGGCGCTCGCCTACGCACGCGAACACTTGCGCGAGCCGCTCTCCGTGGAGCAGCTCGCTGCGCAAGTGCATTGGAGCGCGCGGCATTTCAGCCGTGAATTCACGTTGCAGACCGGACTTACGCCTGCCAAGGCCATCGAGAAGCTGCGTCTCGAAGCGGCACAGGCGTTGCTCGAAGCCGGGGAGGCGTCGATTGCCCGGGTGGCTAACATCACCGGTTTCGGGGACGAAGAACGCATGCGCCGCGCCTTCGTCCGCACGCTTGGCAAGCCGCCACAGGCGCTCCTGCGCGAGGCGCGCGAACGCTTGCGGGCATGAGCGCGCACATCGCGCATTGGACACCGGCTTGATGAGCGTTTCGTCCACGGGAAGTATGCCGTTTTGCGGCATGCCACGTGGTAAGCGTTTCATGAACGATACATTTTCAACGGATGCCGGTGCGATGTCTCGCAAGTTGAGTTATTAATTCTTTGTAAATCAATGGGTTAGTTCGTCTGGCACGGAATTCGCGTATGTGGATCGTGTATGGCGAAGCGCCAACCCGGATTCTCCGCAGGCTGTTGGCTAAGGACTCCTGTGCATAACTTGCACGGGCCGGCCTGCTATTGCCCGCGTTTTCTGCTGATGCGCTTACGCCGTAACGCCGAACCTTATGGCGGGGTTCTGTGTGTTTCGAAGTGAGTGTGCGCGTGCACGGGGAGGGGACCATGAACAGGTTCAAGGCGACTTTGGTGGGAGCGGCCGCAGCGGTCATGCTGTGCGGTATTTCGATCAACGCATCGTACGCCGCCGGTGGTGGCGGTGGGCGTGGCGGAGGCGGCGGTATCGGCTTCGGCGGTGGCGGCGGGCTCGGCGGGTTGGGCGCATTCGGCGGCCCCGGCGGTAACGGGACCGGCGTTGGCATTGGCGTGGGGGTTGGCATCGGCGGCGCAGGAGGCTGCGGCTGCGGCACCGGTGGTGGTGGTGGTGGTGGTGGTGGTGGTGGTGGTGGTGGTGGTGGTGGTGGTGGTGGTGGTGGTGGCGGTGGTGGTGGCGGTGGTGGTGGCGGTGGTGGTGGTGGTGGTGGTGGTGGTGGTGGTGGTGGTGGTGGTGGTGGCGGTGGTGGTGGCGGTGGCGGCGGCGGCGGAACCGGTGGCGGTGGCACTGGCGGTGGCGGCACCGGTGGTGGTGGCGCGAGCAGCGGCGGTGGCGGCGGAGGTATCGGTGTCGGTGGCCCTGGCGGTCGCGGCATCGGCGGCGCGGCCGGTGGCAATGGATTGGCGGCATTCGGTGGGCCTGCCGGTTTCGGCGGCGGCGGCGGATGCGCGATGAATGGTCAGGCTGGCGAGGAGCCCTGTCCCTGAACTGGCGGTGGGTGGGGCCTGCACGTGTTCGGCACAGCACGTGCAGGCGCTGGTCCCTGGCGTCTTCCTGACGATATAGCGAGTCTTTCAGGTTAATCGTCGGTACCTGATGCGACCGGCTGGCGGCCTATCCGTCAGCCGTGCCACCCCCCCGGCCCGCGATCAGGCTGTTCTCCCGGCGATGCGCCCCTTCGGAAATCCGAGGGGGCGTTTTTTTTATGATTTGCGCAGCCTATCGAAACGAGCGGGGGGATATCGAAATGCCGATTATGTATTTCGCGTAAACCCCCATTTATGGCAGCATCCGGGGTCTGGGTCGCGCAACGGCGCGATCGATGCGGACTCATCAGGTCCCCCGTCACTCGCACAGACGCTCAACAGGCGTCGAATCAAATAAGCAAAAGGAGAAATCGCTCATGCTGTCCCGTCAACTGATCAATGCGTTCCTCGGCGCAACGTTTGCGCTGGCATCCCTCGGCGCCTCGGCCCAGACGGCCGACAAGCCCCTCAAGGTCGGCACCATGGCCGGCTCGGACGCGCAGATCTTCGAAGTTGTGAAGCAAGTCGCTCACAAGCGCGGCCTCGAAATCAAGATCATCGAGTTCAGTGACTATGCACAGCCGAATGCCGCGCTCGACGCCGGCGATCTGGACGCCAACGGCTTCCAGCACAAGCCGTTCCTCGACAGCCAGGTCAAGGACCGCGGCTACAAGATCGTGAGCGCGGGCCTCACGTACGTTTCGCCGCTGGGCTTTTATTCGAAGAAGGTCAAGTCGCTCAAGGATCTGAAGAGCGGCGCGAAGGTCGGTATCCAGAACGATCCGTCGAACGGCAACCGTGCGCTGCTCCTGCTGCAAAAGGAAGGGCTGATCAAGCTGCGCGCTGGTCTGGACGGCAAGAACGCCACGCCGCTGGACATCGTCGAGAACCCGAAGAAGCTCAAGATCGTGGAACTGGAAGCCGCTCAACTGCCGCGCGCGCTGCAGGACCTGGACGCCGCGTCGATCAACACCAACTTTGCTGCACAAGCCGGTCTGGTGCCCAAGCGTGACGCCATCGCCATCGAAGATCTGAAGGGCCCGTACGCCAACCTGATCGCCGTGCGCACGCAAGACCTGAACAAGCCGTGGGTCAAGCAACTGGTCGACGCCTACCACTCGGACGAAGTGAAGCAATTCATCGACACGCAGTTCAAGGGCGCGCTGATTGCGACCTGGTAAGCATTGCGTTGATGTTCCATGCGCGTCGCGCGCATGGTCCGCAAGGAATGAAGCACCGGGATTTCGATCCCGGTTTTTTTATGCCTGCGCCGTTCGCTAGTCGCCACGCCGTTTGCCATGCGTTTGACTAGAATGGAACCGTAATTCCTATCGACAGGAGGCTTCCATGTCCATGATCAATGTCTCGATGATGCTGGTGGCGCTGCTCGTCGGCTTCGCGATCGGCATGCTCGTGGATCACTTCTGGGTGACGCATCACGACGAGCCGTCCGAGCACAAGCGGCTGGACTGGCATGAGATGTGGGAGCGCATCCGTCACCAGCACTGATTGGCCCGATTGGGCCAATTGGGCCGGCTTGGCCGGTGCTGATTTCCCCTGCCAGCAGGGCGGTACCGGCCGCTTCAGTCGTTAGTGCGAAGTTTGCGCCAGAGCGTCGAGCGGCTGATGCCGAGCGCTTCGCAGGCCGCGTTGCGATCGCCGCCGCACGCCGCCAGCGTGGCGTGGATGCGCGCAAGTTCTTCGGCCGCCCGGCGTTCGCGTCCCGTGAGCGGGGCGAACGGTGGCGCTTCGACGTCCTTGCCCGCTGCTCCCGTCATTCCCCACCCCAAGTCAGGGATTTTCCGTCCCCCGTTCGTTTTTGAAACATCGAACGCGAACGTCTCCTGCATCGTCCCGAGTTCCGGGGCAATCTCAATCAAGCGTGCCCGGCCGATCTCTCGCGCGTCGACCACGTCGGCGCAGACGACGGCGATGCGCTCCAGCAGATTCTCCAGTTCCCGAACATTCCCCGGCCAGCGATAGGCGGCGAGCAACGGCAGCAGCGACGCCTGCAAGGCATCGACACTCATGCGCGCCCCGGCGCGGGCGAGCGCGCGCTCCAGAAAGAGCGGGGTGAGGCGCGGCAGATCGTCCATGCGCTCGCGTAAGGGCGGCAACACCATGCGCAGAATGTTCAGACGGTAATAAAGGTCTTCGCGAAACACCCCGGCGGCGACTTGCTGACGAAGGTCGCGGTGCGTGGCGGCGATGACGCGCACGTCGCAGGGCACGGGCTCGTTGGCCCCGAGACGTAGGACTTCGCGCTCCTGCAACACCCGCAACAAACGCGTTTGCAGCGGCATCGGCATCTCGCCGATTTCGTCGAGAAAAATGGTGCCGTTGTGCGCCGTCTCGAACAGACCGGCCTTGCCGCCGCGCCGCGCGCCCGAGAATGCGCCGTCTTCGTAACCGAATAGTTCGCTCTCGAGCAGCGTCTCCGGAAACGCGGCGCAATTGATCGCGACGAACGGATAGTCGTGGCGGCGGCTGGCGTTGTGAATGCCCTGCGCCAGCAACTCCTTGCCCGTGCCGCTCTCGCCATGCACGAGCACGGTCGAATCGGTCCGTGCGTAACGCCGCGCGAGGGTGCGAACCTGTGACATCGCGGCCGAATCGCCGATCAGATCGTCCAGACGGTAACGCGCCACGAGATGCCGCGGCCGATGACGCGAGCGCAGCGACCGGTCCACGCGCGCAAACGACTGCGAGTCCTGACAGGTCAGCAACGCCCCGGTCAGCGTGCCCTGATCGAGCAGCGGAATGCGGTTGACGACCCACGTCTTGCCCGCCATCGACACGATCGATTCCAGTTCGGCACTCGCACTCTCCAGCGTGCGGGCGATGTCGAGCGCCGGAGCAATCGCGTCGAGCCGGTGGCCGACGGCATCGGCGACGGGAATGCCGAGCATGCCCGCCATCGACGCATTGATCGCTTCGATGCGCCCGTCCAGATCGACAGCGGCCACGCCTTCGTGCAAATGCCGCAACACCGTATTGAGACGCTCTCGCCGCTGGGCTTCGATGCGCCCCACGCGCGCGACTTCCAGCGCGGTGTCGAACGCCGCGCGCACCGAATCCTGCGAGTAAAGAAAGATGCCGGTGAGCCCGGCACGCTCCGTCAGTTGCGTGACAAGCCCCGGGCCGACGATGGCCTCGATGCCTTCGTCGCGCAGCCGGTGAACGAGATCCTCGGCGTTCTGAGCGTCGACGTAAGTGTGCTGCGCGATGTCGAGATGGAAGGCGCTTTTGAAGCGCTCGAACTCCTGGGCGGGGCGCGCATACGACACCAGTGCGATTCGGGAATCGGGCGAGGAAGACGGCAGCGAGCGCCTTGCGCGGGCCAGTGCGTGCATCACGTCGGACCCCGTCACCTTGACCAGCACCACCGGCAACGCGAGGCGCTCGCGCAGGAAGTCGCCGTGCGAGCCAGCGGCCACGACGCCGTCGACGCTCCCGGCAGGCAGACTCTCCAGCGCGTCGACGAGCGCTTCGTACCCCTTGTCGACGATATGAACGTCGGCCAGCCCGGCGTAGTCCGGCGCAATGTCGCGATACAACTCACCGAGCTTGCTGATGCCGACCGCCCAGATCACCGGTTTTCGCGCGGCGGGCGTTGACCCGGCGCGTGACAAGCCTGCGGCGGTCGCGGGCAGGCGCGGTGGCAAATCTGCGGGCATCGAGTTCGGCATGGCGGGGAGCGTCGGCAAGTGCGCGGCGGCGGTCGCAGGCAGTGAACGTTATCGTATCATGATGAAACCTGAAATTTCATTGATGTATCAAAATGAAACATCGTGCAACAAAACATCCGCAGAAAGCGTTGAATTTCAACTTGACGTAAACGTCACATCAGCGAAGAATTTCCTTCGATAAATGAAGGCGTTAGATGCCCGGAAATCTCCACAGACGCGAAAAGCCGATGGCGGCGCGCGCCGGGGCGCATCGCTGGCACGCGCATTGCTAACGATGTAGCCATAACTATCCGTGACGATGCGTGACTCGCCGTAGCCGATGCATGACGGGCACATATCGGGTGACATACCGCGACTCAACCCGGTGCGCGCAGGTGAGTCAAGAGCACCGCCCGCACCCCACACGACCGAGGGACTCAAGTGACGCAAACCATTCGTTCGGCCGGCGCCGCCTTCCGCGAGGCCGTCAAGACCGAGCAACCGTTGCAGGTTGTCGGCGCGATCAACGCCAACCACGCGCTGCTCGCCAGGGCGGCCGGTTTCAAGGCGATCTATCTGTCGGGCGGCGGTGTGGCCGCCGGCTCGCTCGGCCTGCCCGATCTGGGCATCTCGACGCTCGACGACGTGCTCACCGACGTTCGCCGCATCACGGACGTGTGCGATCTGCCGCTGCTCGTGGACGTCGACACCGGCTTCGGCCCGTCGGCATTCAACATCGCCCGCACGGTGCAGTCGCTCATCAAGTTCGGCGCAGGCGCGATGCACATCGAAGATCAGGTCGGCGCGAAGCGCTGCGGCCATCGTCCGGGCAAGGCCATCGTGAGCCAGCAGGAGATGGTTGACCGTATCAAGGCGGCGGTCGATGCGCGTACCGACGAGAATTTCGTCATCATGGCGCGCACCGATGCGCTCGCCGTCGAAGGGCTTCAGGCCGCCATCGACCGCGCCTGCGCGTGTGTCGAAGCCGGTGCCGACATGATCTTCCCCGAAGCGATGACCGAGCTGCCGATGTACCGCCAGTTCTCCGACGCGGTCAAAGTGCCGGTGCTCGCGAACATTACCGAATTCGGCTCGACGCCGCTGTTTACTGTCGAAGAACTCAAGAGCGCGCAGGTCGGTCTGGTGCTGTACCCGCTCTCCGCGTTCCGTGCCATGAACAAGGCGGCCGAGAACGTCTATCACACGATTCGTCGCGACGGCACTCAAAAGGCGGTGCTCGACACGATGCAAACGCGCGCCGAGCTCTATGAGAGCATCGGCTACCACGCTTACGAACAGAAGCTCGACGCGCTGTTCGCACAACAGAAATAACGAACCCCTGATCCTGGAGGAATGAACATGAGCGAGACGACCGCCACCGGCTTCAAGCCCAAGAAATCCGTCGCCCTGTCGGGTGTGACCGCAGGCAACACGGCCCTGTGTACCGTGGGCCGTTCGGGCAACGATCTGCACTATCGCGGCTACGACATTCTGGATCTGGCGCAGACCTCGGAATTCGAAGAGATCGCCTATCTGCTGGTCTACGGCAAGCTGCCGACGGTAGCCGAACTGCGTGGCTACAAGGCCAAGCTCAAGTCGCTGCGCGGGCTGCCGGCCGCCGTCAAGGACGCGCTCGAAGCCGTGCCCGCCGCCGCTCACCCGATGGACGTGATGCGCACGGGCGTGTCGGTGCTCGGCACCGTGCTGCCGGAGAAGGACGACCACAATATTCCGGGCGCGCGCGACATCGCCGACCGCCTCATGGCCAGCCTCGGCTCGATGCTGCTGTACTGGTATCACTACAGCCAGAATGGCGTGCGCATCGATGTGGAGACGGACGACGATAGCATCGGCGGTCACTTCCTGCACCTGCTGCATGGCGTGAAGCCGTCGGACCTGTGGGTGCGCGCGATGCATACCTCGCTGATCCTGTACGCCGAGCACGAATTCAACGCGTCGACATTTACCGCACGCGTGATCGCGGGCACGGGCTCGGACATCCACTCGGCCATTACCGGCGCCATCGGCGCACTGCGCGGCCCGAAGCACGGCGGGGCCAACGAAGTGGCGTTCGAAGTCCAGAAGCGTTACGACTCGCCGGACGAAGCCGAGGCCGATATCCGTCACCGCGTCGAGAACAAGGAAGTCATCATCGGCTTCGGCCACCCGGTCTACACCGTGAGCGACCCGCGCAACAAGGTCATCAAGGAAGTCGCGCACGAGTTGTCGAAGGCGCAGCAGAACACGGCGATGTACGACATTGCCGAGCGTCTGGAGTCGGTGATGTGGGACGTCAAGAAGATGTTCCCGAACCTCGACTGGTTCAGCGCCGTGAGCTATCACATGATGGGCGTGCCGACCGCGATGTTCACGCCGCTGTTCGTGATCGCGCGCACGTCCGGCTGGAGCGCTCACATCATCGAGCAACGCATCGACAACAAGATCATTCGTCCGAGCGCCAATTACTCCGGTCCGGAAGACCGCCAGTTCGTGCCGATCGAGAAGCGGTAAGACATGAATATCGAATACCGTAAATCCCTGCCCGGGACGTCGCTCGACTATTTCGACGCGCGGGCTGCCGTCGAGGCCATCGCACCGGGCGCTTACGACACGCTGCCGTACACGTCGCGCGTGCTGGCCGAAAACCTGGTGCGCCGCTGCGATCCGGCGGCGCTCACCGACTCGCTCCGGCAACTGATCGAGCGACGTCGCGATCTCGACTTCCCGTGGTTTCCGGCCCGCGTCGTGTGCCACGACATTCTCGGCCAGACCGCGCTGGTCGATCTCGCGGGCTTGCGCGACGCCATCGCCGCACAGGGCGGCGATCCGGCGCTCGTCAATCCGGTGGTGCCAACGCAGCTCGTGGTCGATCACTCGCTGGCGGTGGAGTGCGGCGGCTTCGATCCGGATGCTTTCGCGAAGAACCGCGCCATCGAAGATCGCCGCAACGAAGACCGTTTCGACTTCATCAACTGGACGAAGAAGGCGTTTCGCAATGTCGACGTGATTCCGCCGGGCAACGGCATCCTGCACCAGATCAATCTGGAGCGCATGAGCCCGGTGATTCAGGTGACGCACGGCGTGGCCTATCCCGATACGCTCGTGGGCACCGACTCGCACACGCCGATGGTCGATGCGCTGGGCGTGATCGCCGTGGGTGTGGGCGGTCTGGAAGCGGAGAGCGTGATGCTCGGGCGCGCGTCGTGGATGCGTCTGCCGGATATCGTCGGTGTCGACCTGACGGGCAAGCCGCAGCCGGGCATCACGGCGACCGACATCGTGCTGGCGCTGACCGAGTTCCTGCGCAAGGAAAAGGTGGTGTCCGCCTATCTGGAGTTCTACGGCGAAGGTGCCGCGAACCTCACGCTGGGCGACCGCGCGACGATCTCGAACATGGCCCCCGAGTTCGGTGCCACGGCGGCAATGTTCTACATCGACGCGCAAACGATCAAGTACCTCAAGCTCACCGGCCGCGACGACGCGCTCGTTGCGCTCGTCGAGACCTATGCGAAACAGACCGGCCTGTGGGCCGACGGCCTCGCGAACGCGCAGTACGAACGCGTGCTGACGTTCGATCTGTCGAGTGTGGTGCGCAACATCGCCGGTCCGTCGAACCCGCACAAGCGTGTGCCGACGAGCGAGCTGGCCGCGCGTGGCATCAGCGGCAAGGTCGAGAACGAACCGGGCCTGATGCCTGACGGCGCGGTCATCATCGCGGCGATCACGAGCTGCACGAACACCAATAACCCGCGCAATATGATCGCGGCCGGGCTGTTCGCGCGTAATGCGAATCGCGTGGGCCTCACCCGCAAGCCGTGGGTCAAGAGTTCGCTCGCACCCGGCTCGAAGGCCGTCACGTTGTACCTGGAAGCTGCCGGGCTGCTGCCGGAGCTGGAGACGCTCGGCTTCGGCGTGGTCGCTTATGCCTGCACGTCGTGCAACGGCATGTCGGGCGCGCTCGATCCGGTGATTCAGCAGGAAGTCGTCGAGCGCGATCTTTACGCCACGGCGGTGCTCTCGGGCAACCGCAATTTCGACGGCCGTATCCATCCGTACGCGAAGCAGGCGTTTCTCGCGTCGCCGCCGCTGGTGGTGGCCTATGCCATTGCCGGGACCATCCGCTTCGACATCGAGAAAGATGTGCTGGGCGTCGATGCGAGCGGCAAGCCGGTGAAACTTGCCGACCTGTGGCCGAGCGACGAAGAGATCGACGCGATCATCGCCACCAGCGTCAAACCGGAGCAGTTCCGCCGCGTGTACGAGCCGATGTTCGCGGTATCGAGCGAGCCGGGCGAGCAGGCCGAACCGCTGTACGACTGGCGCGAGATGAGCACCTATATCCGCCGTCCGCCCTATTGGGAAGGCGCGCTCGCGGGCGAGCGCACGCTGCGCGGCATGCGCGCGCTGGCGGTGCTGGGCGACAACATCACGACCGATCACCTCTCGCCGTCCAACGCCATCATGGCCGACAGCGCCGCGGGGGAATACCTCGCGAAGATGGGCCTGCCGGAAGAAGACTTCAACTCGTACGCCACGCACCGCGGCGATCACCTCACGGCGCAGCGCGCCACGTTCGCCAACCCGACGCTCAAGAACGAGATGGTCGTGGTCGACGGGCAGGTCAAGGCCGGATCGCTTGCGCGCATCGAGCCCGAAGGCAAGATCGCGCGCATGTGGGAAGCCATCGAGACGTACATGGCGCGCAAGCAGCCGCTCATCGTGATCGCCGGGGCCGACTACGGTCAGGGTTCGTCGCGTGACTGGGCTGCCAAGGGCGTGCGTCTGGCAGGCACCGAGGCCATCGTCGCCGAAGGGTTCGAGCGCATTCACCGCACCAATCTGGTCGGCATGGGCGTGTTGCCGCTCGAATTCAAGCCGGGCACCAATCGCAAGACGCTCGGGATCGACGGCAGCGAAACGTTCGACGTGATCGGTGAGCGCACGCCGCGCGCCGACCTCACGCTGGTGATCCATCGCCACAAGAAAGACGGGAGTAGCGAGCGCGTGGAAGTGCCGGTGACCTGCCGTCTCGATACGGCCGAAGAGGTATCGATCTACGAGGCGGGCGGGGTGCTTCAGCGCTTCGCGCAGGACTTTCTGGAATCGTCGCAGGCGGCTGCCTGAGGAGAGACGCGATGGCACATCAGCCACAAATTCGCATTCCCGCCACGTATATGCGTGGCGGCACCAGCAAGGGCGTGTTCTTCCGCCTGCAGGATCTGCCCGCCGCCGCCCAGGTGCCGGGCGCCGCGCGCGACGCATTGCTCATGCGTGTGATCGGCAGCCCGGACCCGTACGGCAAGCAGATCGACGGCATGGGCGGGGCCACGTCGAGCACCAGCAAGACGGTCATCGTCGCGAAAAGCGAGCGCCCGGACCACGATGTGGACTATCTCTTCGGGCAAGTCTCGATCGATCAGAAGTTCGTCGACTGGAGCGGCAATTGCGGCAATCTGTCGGCGGCCGTCGGCCCGTTCGCGATCGGCGGCGCGCTGGTGGACCCGGCGCGCGTGCCGCGCGATGGCGTGGCCGTCGTGCGCATCTGGCAGGCCAACATCGGCAAGACGATCGTTGCCCACGTGCCGATGACGAACGGTGCAGTGCAGGAGACGGGGGATTTCGAACTCGACGGCGTGACATTCCCGGCCGCCGAAGTGCAACTCGAATTCCTCGATCCGGCCGCCGAGGAAGACGGTGATGGCGGCGGGGCGATGTTCCCGACCGGCAATCTCGTCGACGACCTCGAAGTGCCCGGCGTGGGCACGTTCAAGGCAACGATGATCAACGCGGGCATTCCCACGATCTTCCTCAACGCCGAAGACATCGGCTACCAGGGCACGGAGTTGCAGGACGCCATCAACAGCGATCCGAAAGCGCTCGCGATGTTCGAGACGATTCGTGCGCACGGCGCCATTCGCATGGGCCTCATCAGGGACGTGTCGGAGGCGGCAACGCGTCAGCACACGCCGAAGGTCGCGTTCGTGGCGAAGCCGGCGGGCTACACGGCGTCGAGCGGCAAGGCGGTGAGCGCTGGCGACATCGATCTGCTCGTTCGTGCGCTGTCGATGGGCAAGCTGCATCACGCCATGATGGGCACCGCGGCGGTGTGCATCGGGGCGGCGGCGTCGATCCCGGGCACGCTCGTGAATCTGGCAGCGGGCGGCGGCGAGCGCAATGCCGTGCGCTTCGGCCATCCGTCGGGCACGCTGCGCGTGGGCGCGCAGGCGCAGGAAGCCGGCGGTGAGTGGACCGTCACCAAAGCCATCATGAGCCGCAGCGCACGCGTGCTGATGGAAGGTTGGGTGCGGATTCCGGGAGACGCGTTCTGAGGCTGCGCCGATTCATCTCACAGGAGGTCGTCGATGTCCGGGAGTCTTTCGAATGTACGTCCCTCGCCCGACAAGGTGCTGACCGACATTGTCGACTACGTCCTCACCTATGAGATCCGCAGCGATCTCGCCTTCGACACCGCGCGCAACTGTCTGATCGACACGCTCGGGTGCGGTTTCGAGGCCTTGTCCTACCCCGCGTGCACCAAATTGCTCGGCCCCCTCGTGCCGGGCACCGTCGTTCCGAACGGGGCGAAAGTGCCTGGCACGCCGTATCAACTCGATCCGGTGCAGGCGGCGTTCAGTCTGGGTGCGATGATTCGCTGGCTCGACTTCAACGACACCTGGCTCGCTGCCGAGTGGGGACATCCGTCGGACAATCTCGGCGGCATTCTGATGACCGCCGACTGGCTCTCGCGCACGGCGGTGGCACAGGCTCAACCGCCGTTGACCATGCGTCACGTGCTGGCCGCGATGATCAAGGCGCATGAGATTCAGGGCTGTCTCGCGCTGGAGAACGCGTTCAATCAGGTCGGACTCGATCACGTCGTGCTGGTCAAGGTCGCCTCGACGGCGGTCGTGGGCGAGATGCTGGGATTGTCGCGCGACGAACTCATCAACGCGCTCTCGCTGGCGTTCGTCGACGGACAGAGTCTGCGCACCTATCGTCACGCGCCCAACACAGGCAGCCGCAAGTCGTGGGCGGCGGGAGACGCGACGAGCCGCGCGGTGCGTCTCGCGCTCATGGCGCGTACCGGCGAGATGGGGTATCCGAGCGTGCTCACGGCCAGGACGTGGGGCTTCTACGACGTGTCGTTCAAGGGCAAGCCGTTCGCATTCCAGCGGCCCTATGGGTCGTATGTGATGGAGAACGTGCTGTTCAAGATCTCCTTCCCGGCGGAATTTCACGCGCAGACGGCGGCTGAAGCCGCGATGACGCTGCATCGTCAGTTGCAGGCGATGGGGCGCAGTGCGCAGGACATCCGCTCGGTGAAGATCCGCACGCACGCGGCGGCGATTCGCATCATCGACAAGCAGGGGCCGCTGGCCAACCCGGCCGATCGCGATCACTGCATTCAGTACATGGTGGCGGTGCCGTTGCTGTTCGGGCGGTTGACGGCCGCCGACTATGAAGACGCTGTGGCGGCCGATCCCCGTATCGATGCACTGCGCGCGACGATGGTGTGCGAGGAAGATCCGCAGTTCACGCGCGACTATTACGACCCGGACAAGCGTTCGATTGCTAACGGGCTCACCGTCACTCTGATCGACGGCACGACGCTCGACGAAGTGCTCGTCGAATATCCGATCGGGCACAAGCGTCGTCGCGCCGAGGGCATTCCTTTGCTCGTGGAGAAATTCAGGACCAATCTCGCCCGTTGTTTCGCGCCCCGCGCGCAATCGCGCATTCTCGACGTGGCGCTCGATCAGCAACGCCTTGAGGCCATGCCTGTGCACCAGTTCGTCGATCTGATGGTGTGACGTCTCGTGCAGGCACCCGGCGCGAATCGCTGCACAGGGTGCCCGCGTCATTAAACCGCGCGGCCTGCGCCGGGCGCCGCAGCGTCGCTGCGCACCGATCCCAGCCAATGAAGCGCCGAGGCAAGCAGTCCGAGCGCGATGCCGAAGCCCGCGATGCCGGACCATCCGAACCGGGCCATCAGCCAGCCGCTCACCGTGGCGCCCACGGCACCGCCGAAGAACGTCGCCGTCATGTAGAGGCTGTTGATCCGGCCCTGAGCCTTGGGGGCGACGGCGAAGGCGCGCGTCTGGTTGGACACCAGCCCGGACTGCACGCCGACGTCGAGCACGATCACGCCGACTACCAGCAACGCGAGCGACGTGTTCGCGCCGCCCAGCAGCACGTAGGCCAGGGTGACGATGGCGATGCTCACGCCGATCACGCCGCGCGGCCCGAGCTTGTCGGTGGCGCGTCCGCCGAACGAGGCAGCGACATGACGGCAGCGAACGGCACCAACTGTTGCGGCACGCAGCACACCGCCCCCAGACCGAAGGACGCGGCGATCAACGCCCAGATGCCCGGCGCAAACGCGGCGGCAACGGCGAACACGAACGCCAGCGCGATCTGCGCGAGCACGAGCTTGCGGCGGTCGTAACGGTCGCCAAGCGGCAGCAACAACGCGAGGCCCGCGGAGAAGCCCAGTAGCGCGGCAGCGGCCACGAGGTCTACGGTCCCGAGGTCGACGTGAAGCCCGGCGGCGATCAACGGCAGAATTGGTTGCGTGCAGTAGATGTTGGTGACGACCGCCCCGGCGATGATCGCCATCATGACGATCTTGCTGCGCGAGGCGATCTGGGGCGCCGCTTGCGATGACGGGGCCGGCGTTGCGGATGGGGTGTTGGGTGGGCGCACGACGCACTCCTGTAATGACGGTAACGGGACGTGGAAACCGCTCGCACCATGGCGCGCTGACGGGGCTCCACGCTCAGTGATGGACGTTACGCAGTTGCGTTCACGTAGAGAATCCGTCAAGATCAGGAGTCATCTTTCCAAAATTTGGTAGAGTTCATGAATCGCCTCGAATCCATGTCCATCCTCATTGCCGTGGTCGATGCGGGCAGTCTGTCGGCGGCGGCGCGCCAGCTCGGGATGCCGCTGGCAACGGTCAGTCGCAAGGTGGGCGAGCTCGAAGCACATCTGAAAACGCGGCTGCTTCATCGGACCACGCGTCAGTTGTCGCTGACGGACGCCGGAGGTGCCTACGTGGCGGCGTGCCGACGGATTCTTGAAGACATCGGCGAGGCCGAGCGCACGGCCACGGGGGAATATGCAACGCCGAAAGGGGAACTGGTGCTCACGGCGCCCGTGGTGTTCGGGCGTTTGCATGTGTTGCCGGTGGTCGCGCAATTTCTCGCGCAGTATCCGGAAATCGACATCAGCCTCAAGCTGACGGACCGCGTGGTGCATTTGATGGACGAGCATGCGGATGTCGCCCTGCGCATTGGCGACTTGCCGGACAGCACGCTGGTGGCGACGGGCATCGGTACGGTACGCCGTGTTATTTGCGCAAGTCCCGGCTATCTCTCGACGCATGGCGTGCCGCGCAAACCGCGCGATCTTGCCGGTCACGCGTGCATCACGTTCGAAGTGCTGGCGTCGCGGCGGGCGTGGGAGTTCGGCGCGGGGCGCACCGGACAATCGGTGCCCATCCGTTCGCAACTGGCAGTGAATACGGCCGAGGCTGCGATTTCGGCGGCGGTGCTGGGCGTGGGTTTCGTGCGCGTGCTGTCGTATCAGGTGGCGCAGGCGTTGCACGACGACACCCTGCGAGTGGTGCTCGATGACTTCGAAGCGGCCCCGTTGCCCGTCAGCCTGGTGCATAAGGGCCAGACGCCGTTGCCGCTGAAGCTGCGTGCATTTCTGGATTTCGCTACGCCACGTCTGCGGGCGCGGATCGCGCCCGGTGCTCGCTGATGGAACCCGACGTGTTCGAACCTTACCTCCGGCGATGGGGGCTGGCGCCCGACGGGGAGCCGTTTACTTCCCTTAGCGGCCATCTCTTGCCGGTGCGTCAGGCAGGCACGCCTGCCATTCTCAAGATCTCGTACGAACCCGAGGAAATCGCGGGTGCTCAGGTCATGGTGTGGTGGAATGGCGACGGCGCAGCGCCGGTGCTCGCGCATGAGGGCGAAGCGTTGCTGATGGTGCGGGCGGAGGGCTCGAGGTCGCTCACCGAAATGGTCACAGCGGGACGTGACGACGACGCGACGCGCATTCTCTGCACGACGGCCGCGCATTTGCATCGGCCACGCGCCGAGGCGAGACCGCCCCTCGTGCCGCTGGAGCGATGGTTCGGCGCACTGCTAGCGGTTCCGTCGAGTGAGTCGTCGGTACTGGCCCGCAGCGCGGATGCCGCGCGTGCGTTGTTGGGCGCACCACGCGACGAGGTCGTGCTGCACGGTGACATTCACCATGCCAACGTGCTGGATTTCGGCAAAAGAGGGTGGCTCGCCATCGATCCCAAAGGGCTCCATGGCGAACGCGGTTTCGACTACGCAAATCTCTTCTGTAATCCGGATGGAGACACGGCACTCGCGCCCGGCGTCTTTGCGCGGCGCGTCGAGATCGTGACGCGCGCTGCCGCGATCGACGCTCAGCGGCTGTTGCTGTGGGTGCTGGCGTGGGCGGGGTTGTCGGCCGTCTGGCGCCGAGAAGACGGCGACGATGCCCGGCGCACGCTAGACGTGGCGCGATTGGCGGGCGCTGCGCTTGGCATCGTCGAATGACGCAATGAAGGGATGACGCGGTGACGCGTAAGGCTCAGCCCTTATGCGTATAACGCAGACGCGCCATTTGTTCCGCGCTGTCGGCCAGCAGGCCGGCGGCGTCGGCGATGGCCTTCTCCAGTGTGGTCGGGCCGAACGTTAGCGAGAAGCATCCCGAGAACACGCGCGAGAGGCTATCCAGTGCGCTGCGATCGATGGCGCCCGAGAGCAGGGACGCTGTCGCGCCCGCCTTGAGGGCCACTTGTGCCGCGATCATGGGAGTCTTGCCGGAGAGCGTCTGCGCGTCGCTGCGACCTTCGCCGGTGATGAGCCAGTCGGCGCCTTCCACCGCTTGCGCCAAGCCCACGCGCTCGGCCACCACTTCCGCCCCCGAGCGGAACTGCGCGCCCAGCAGATGCAGCGCGAAGCCCAGACCGCCCGCAGCTCCCGCACCGGCACGGCTCGCCGCTTCGTTGGCGTTGAACGCGCGGTGCGCGTGTCCGGCGAAGTGGGCGATAGCGCGGTCGAGCGGTTCGACCTGCGCGTCGCTCACCCCCTTTTGCGGTCCGAATATCGCCGTTGCCCCTTGCGCGCCGTTCAGCGGATTGTTCACATCCGACATCGCAATCAGCTCGCAGTCTTTCAAGCGGCCGTCGAGCCCGTTCAGGTCGATCGATGCCACACGATGCAGCGCAGCCGGCACCGGCTGTACCACTTCACCGGCCTCATCGAGCAAACGGGCGCCGAGGCCGACGAGCAGACCCGCGCCGCCGTCGTTCGTGCTGCTGCCCCCCAGACCGATGAGCACGCGACGCGCTCCGGTGTCGAGCAGCGCGCGCAGCAGTTCGCCCAGGCCCACCGTCGAGCGTTGCGCCACCGGCGTCTGCATGCCCACCGGATCGGTAATGCTCACCACGTTAGCGCTTTCCAGCACGCCCGTGCCGTCGGGCATGACACCGTACTCGGCCATGACCGAGGCGTTGCCCGCACCGCGTACCGACAGCGGCACGCGCCGTCCGCCGGCGGAAAGCAGGGCGTCGAGCGTGCCTTCGCCCCCGTCGGCCATCGGACGCAGGCGCAGATCGGCCTGCGGCAGTACGCGCGTGATGCCGGAGGCGATGGCGTGCGCCACTTCCGGGGCACTCAACGAACCTTTGAACGAGTCGGGAGCGATGACGATGATCGGGGCTTGCGCATTGCTGGACATGGAAATCGGGACAGTCGCAAAAAGAGGTTGGCAGGATTCACGTGCGCCAGGTGTGTCTATCGGCCCGCGTCTTGTTATCGCTTATGGCGTACCGGCAGGACGGTGAGTCCGAGGCCCGGCGGGCGGGTCGCACGCTGGCTCGCCGTGGGTCGTGGGCGAGGCGGCGCGGCGCAGTGTGACAGAAACCAGCAATATACGCGATTCGGGCCAGCGCGCATTGCGTGAATTGCCATGCTATGAATAACACGAGTAAGATGAGCGCCAACTGGCGGTACGTCGCCCGATAGGCCGCATGGCCCGCGAATTGGCGCGCAGGATATGCGTGGGCGCGTACGAATATGACCAGTGCAGTGCGTCGGCTGTCATGCATCGACAATCGATCGTCGGGCAACAGTCAGACAGCAGTCACGCAAGACCAACGAACTAAATTCGGCGCGAGTGGCAGCCAGGCACGGATGCAGCAAGACATCGCGTGGCCGCCAGACTTCCGGTGCCGTGACCAGATACCCGCTGTCGTCGTCCCCATGCCCGTCTGCTGCGGCAGACGCCGGACGTGGCGCGTGCGGCAGCGATTTGCAAGTGTGGAGCGGGGTAATGAATCGGGGCATCCATAAGAATTCCGACGCGCCGTGCGCAGCGCCGCGCGGGGCTACGCGAGCGGTCGCCGCCGCGAGCCTGACGCTGGCCTTGCTGCTGGCCGCATGTGCGCAGACGCCACCCGTCGTCGCGGCAGACGATCCGCCCGTGGGCAGCGTCGCCGACGTGGCGCCGGAAAATGTAAAAGTCGAGACGTTGCCCGCCTATCGCGACACGATCGATGACGCTCGCGGCAACGGTGCCGTCTGGCAGGGGGCGTCGAAAAAGGCGTTCGCGCGGGTGAGCACCTGCACGGCGCGGCTTTGGAAGAAGCAACTGCCTTATGCGCGCTTGCAACGGGTGAAGGCCGGCACGGGCCAGACGCTTGAACTCTCCTCGAAAGACGACGGCATTCTCGCCATCCTCGATCTCGCGCCGCGCAAGCCGGGGAGCGAGGGCTCGCTCTATCTCGGCGCTACCGGCCCGCAGTCATTGGCCGACGCCGTGCGTCAGTGCCTCTGAGCGTCGGCGTATTCGCAGCACGCCCATCACAGTCGCCAACACGCAGAGTGGCCTGACCGGGACTGACGGCTGATTATTCACGGCGCGCGCGACGGCCGGGCTGCACGTGGCCGGCGTCATGCTGGTGTCACGGCGGCGTCATACAACGGCGGGGTATCATGACGGCGAACGCGCGTCCGGCCGGGCCGCGCGATGGCTTTTACCTGCGTGCGTGCCGATGTCCAATACCGAATCCGTCGAATCCAGAGAATCCGTCGATGTCTCCGAAGGCCTGATCGCCACCGCTGACACCGGACAAGCCTCGCTGAACCCGCGTCAGCAGGCGCTTTTTGACGCCGTTCGCCGCGACGGCTTTTTGACCGTCGACGAACTCGCCGCGCGCTTCGACGTCACGCCGCAAACGATCCGGCGAGACATCAACTTCCTGGCCGAGCACAAACGGGTGCGACGCTATCACGGCGGCGTCGGGCTGCCGGGCGGGGCAGAGAACGACGCCTACGATGCCCGCCAGACGCAACTCGCCGACGAAAAGCGCCGCATTGCCGTGCGTCTGGCCGAGCAAATCCCCGATCACGCCTCGTTGTTCATCAATCTGGGCACCACGACCGAAGCCGTGGCGCGGGCGTTGTCGCGCCACCGGGGCTTGCGCGTCATCACCAACAATCTGCATGTGGCCGCGATGATGAGCAGCTATGCCGACGCCGAAGTCATCATCACCGGTGGCGTTGTGCGCGCACGCGATCAGGGCGTGACCGGCGAGGCTACGCTCGATTTCATCCGTCAGTTCAAGGTGGACTTCGGCATCGTTGGCATCTCCGCGATCGACGCCGACGGCACGTTGCGCGACTTCGACTACCGCGAAGTCCGGGTGGCCGAAGCCATCATCGCGCAGTCCCGCACGGTGTTTCTGGCCGCAGATCACAGCAAATTCGGACGTCCGGCGCTCGTGCGCCTGGGACACCTCTCGCAAGTCGACGCCCTGTTTACCGACCGTCCGGTGCCCGCCGGCATGGCAGACGTGATCGCCGAGGCCGGCACGCTGGTGCACGTGGCGGACTGACGCAGACGAGGCAGGGCAGCGGCGCAAGCGCGAATTCGCACATCAGAGCGATGAAATGCTCGAATCCGAAACGCGTGATATTCAATATGTTAGAATTCGAAGCGAAATGTTCGAAAAAGAACATTTTTGCCATTCGAAACGACCTTCCCCGAACTTTTCGAACTTTCCCCTGATCTGGCCCCCATCATCGGAAGTGACGACGTGCAGACATCCACTCAATCGCTATCGGACAACGGACTGACAGCCGCCGCGGCTTCGGTTTCCTCGGCGCCCGCAGCGCCCTATGACCTCCTGGTCGTTGGCGGCGGCATCAACGGCACGGGCATTGCGCGCGACGCCGCCGGTCGCGGGCTGCGCGTGCTGCTCGTCGAGCAGGACGATCTGGCGTCGCACACGTCGTCGGCAAGCACCAAGCTGATTCACGGCGGTCTGCGTTACCTCGAGTACTACGAGTTCGGGCTGGTGCGCAAAGCGTTGCAGGAGCGTGAAGTGCTGTTGCGCGCCGCGCCGCACATTATGTGGCCGCTGCGTTTCGTGATGCCGCACATGCCGAATCTGCGTCCGGCGTGGATGATTCGCGCGGGGCTGTTCCTCTACGATCACCTCGCGCGTCGTGAAATCCTGCCCGGCTCGCGCGGCATCGATCTGCGTCAGCATCCGGCCGGTGCGCCGCTGCGACGCGATCTGACGCGCGGCTTCGTCTATTCGGACGGCTGGGTGCAGGACGCGCGTCTGGTCGTGCTCAACGCGCAGGACGCCGCCGAGCGCGGCGCCACGGTGCTCACCCGCACGCGTCTCGTGGGCGCCGAGCGCGGCGAGCACTCGTGGACGGCGCAACTCGAAGGCGTGGACGGCACGCATCAGACCGTGCGCGCGCGCGCCATCGTGAACGCGGCGGGACCGTGGGTCGGCCATCTGCTGGGCGACGTGTTGCATCAGAACGCAACGCATCGCATTCGTAACGTCAAGGGCAGCCACATCGTTACGCGCAAGCGCTTCGATCACGATCACGCCTACATCTTTCAGAATCCCGACAAGCGCATCATCTTCGCGATTCCGTACGAGCGCGATTTCACGCTGATCGGTACGACCGACATCGAATACCACGGCGATCCCGCGAAAGTCGCGATCAACGACGACGAGATCGCGTACCTCTGCAAGTCGGCCAGCGAATACTTCACCAAGCCGATTACGCCTGCCGACGTGGTATGGACATACGCGGGCGTGCGTCCGTTGATGGAAGAGGACGTCTCGAACCCGTCGGCCGTCACACGCGACTACAAGCTCGAACTCGACGCGCCCGGCACGCGCGCACCGCTGCTCTCGGTGTTCGGTGGCAAGATCACGACGTACCGTCGTCTGGCGGAAGAAGCGATGTCGCACCTGCACGGACCGCTGGGCTTCACGCACGGCGACTGGACGGCGGGCGCGCCGCTGCCCGGTGGCGATATGCCCGAGCCGGATGCCAAGGCGTTCGAGGCGTCGCTGCGCGCCCAGATGCCGTGGCTGCCGCCATCGCTCGCGCATCGATATGCGCATACCTACGGCACGCGCACGCATGTGCTTGCCGGCGACGCGAATTCGCTCGACGGTCTCGGCCGGCGCATTTGCGGCGATCTCTACGAAGCCGAACTGCGTTATCTGGTGCAATACGAATGGGCGCGCACGGCACAGGACGTGTTGTGGCGTCGTACCAAACTGGGCTTGCACGTCGGCCGCGAGGGCGAGGCGAGCGTGGAGCAGTGGTTTGCGCAACACCTCGAAATGGCCGCCTGAGCGCCACGAGAAACCAAAACAGCGCAAGCATCAAGGAGACGAAGGCAATGGCAGCAGGCGCGTACATTCTCGCGTTCGATCAGGGCACGACCAGTTCGCGAGCGTTGCTGTTCGATCGTGACGGCCAGGTCGTGTCGAGCGCACAGAAAGAGTTTCGTCAGATTTACCCGCACCCGGGCTGGGTCGAGCACGATCCGCGTGAGATCTGGGCAACGCAGGCCGGTGTTGCCGCCGAAGCCCTGACCCACGCGGGGGCCGGTGGCAGCGACCTCGCCGCCATCGGCATCACGAACCAGCGCGAGACGACCATTGTCTGGGATCGTCGCACGGGCGAACCGGTGTACAACGCCATCGTCTGGCAGGATCGCCGCACGGCCGACTTCTGCGACCGGCTGCGTGAGCAAGGCAAGGAAGCGCTCGTTGCGAGCCGCACCGGACTTCGCATCGATTCCTACTTCTCGGGTAGCAAGATCCGCTGGATTCTCGATCACGTCGACGGGGCGCGCGAGGCGGCGCAAGCCGGGCATCTCGCGTTCGGCACCGTCGATAGCTGGCTCGTGTGGCATCTCACAGGCGGCAAGCTGCATGTGACCGATGTGTCGAACGCATCGCGCACCATGCTCTTCAACATCCACTCGCTCGAATGGGACGACGAACTGCTCGCCCTGCTTGACGTGCCGCGCAGCATGCTGCCGCAGGTGCGCTCGTCGAGCGAAGTCTATGGTCACACGAGCACGCCGCTGTTCTCCGCGCCGGTGCCGATTGCGGGCATCGCGGGCGATCAGCAGGCCGCGCTGTTCGGTCAGATGTGTCTCTCGCCGGGCATGGTGAAGAACACCTACGGCACCGGTTGCTTCATGGTGATGAACACCGGCGACAAGCCGCAGGCGTCGAGCCACAACCTGCTCACCACCGTTGCGTGGAAGATCGGCAATCGTGTCGACTACGCGCTCGAAGGCAGTATCTTCATCGGCGGCGCGGTCGTGCAATGGTTGCGCGACGGGCTGGGCATCATTCGTCATTCGCGTGACGTCGAGGCGCTCGCCACCAGCGTGCCCGATGCCGACGGCGTCGTGCTCGTGCCGGCCTTCGCCGGGCTCGGCGCGCCGCATTGGCAGCCGCGCGCACGCGGCACGCTGTTCGGCGCCACGCGTGGCACGACGGCGGCGCACGTTGCGCGTGCCGCACTCGACAGCATTGCTTTCCAGACACTCGACGTGCTGCGCGCCATGGAAGCCGACGCCAGTCTGCATGTCTCGGAGTTGCGTGTGGACGGCGGGGCGGCGGCCAACGATCTGCTGATGCAATGGCAGGCGGATTTGCTCGGAGCGGATGTCGTGCGTCCCAAGGTGATCGAGACGACGGCCGCCGGCGCCGCGTATCTCGCGGGGCTGGCCGTCGGGTACTGGCCGGACATCGACACCTTGCAGCGTCAGTGGCAGTTGCAGCATCGCTTCTCGCGCAAGCTCTCCGAGAGCGATGTCAGCCGCGCGGTCGGCGGCTGGCAGCGAGCGGTGCGCGCGGCGAAGTTCTGGGCCGAAGAGCGCTGACGAAGGCGGATCTGTGGATGACCGCTGGCGCCACCTGACGAGGGTTGGCGCCTCAGCGCAGCGCTCTCCCGGGCGCCACGTGGCGGCGATCTCCGGCGGCGTCGTGCCGCCGATGCCGCCAACTCGCACACCGCTCGCGCGGATGCCGGCGGGCCGACTTCGAAGGGCTCGCCGGAGCGAGCGACCTCACGCAGGGACTCAGGGCGCAAGGCCCGGTGCGGCGCATTTGCATGATCCTCTCCCTGAAGATTTCCCATCGTCAGACCGGTGCCGGTCACGGGTGCAAATCCGTCCGCGCCCGGGGCGCTCCCGGCGAGGGATAGGCATCGGGCGTGCCGGGGCCATGTGGCGTGCATGGCGTGATTCCCGAGGCGGTCGGCCTGGCGAAGAGACTTCCCCGGGCGCGGACGGCTTGCACCTTACCTGATGCGAGAAGCGTGCCAAGACCCGCAACCTATTGAATCGACAAGGAAGTTCAGTATTTGAAACGGGGATTTTGCCGCTGTGCAGCGAAAAACGTTTCAGGAATGAAATTACGGGGAGTGCGGGAGAGGGCGCGGTGAAGCAAACGCGGGGGTAAACGCGGGGTAAACATGACACAGGGCAACGCGCGCGGCGCACCGTCGGAAGACAAATGCGCCGCGCAGTGACGGCAAATTAGGCAAGGCACTTCACACCCAATGCCAGCGGGCGATTGCGGCGCTGACCGGGGACTTATGCAAAGGGTTATCAACAGTTACTGTGGATATCCTTGCCGTCGAACCCCCGCTTGACGGAGGTCGAACGTCCGGCGCTCAGGCTGCCGGTTTCGTGCCGACGGTGAAGGCGATTTCGCCGACACCGGCGACACCGGCGCTCACCTTGTCGCCGGGTTCGAGCGGACCGACACCTGCGGGCGTGCCGGTGAAGATCAGGTCGCCCGCCGCCAGCTTGACGCTGCGCGAGATCTCGGCGATCAGGTCGGGCACCGACCAGATCAGTTCGTTGAGATCGCCGGTCTGACGGTTCTCACCGTTCACGTCGAGCCATACGCGGCCTTCGCTCGGATGACCAACGTCTGCCACGGTGTGCAGCGGGCCGCACGGTGCCGAGGCGTCGAACGCCTTGCCCCAGTCCCACGGACGGCGCGTGTCCTTCGCCTGCTGTTGCAGGTCGCGACGCGTCAGATCCACGCCCACGCCATAGCCCCAGACCAGCGAGAGTGCATCGCCGGCATCGACGTTCTCGCCGTCGGCGCCGATGGCCACGACCAGCTCGATTTCGTGATGCAGCTCGTTCGTGAGCGGCGGGTAGGGCAGCGTGCCCTCGGCGGCAACGACAGCGTCGGCCGGCTTCATGAAGAAGAACGGCGGTTCACGATCCGGATTGCTGCCCATTTCGCGGGCGTGTGCAGCGTAGTTACGGCCGACGCAAAACACGCGACGCACGGGGAAGCGGGCATCGCTGCCAGCAACGGCGACCGACGCCTGGGGCGGGGCCGAAATAACGAATTGGCTCATGAGAAGACTCTCGACTGATGTGAGACGAATACCTACAACAAACACAAACAGACGCCGCCCAACGGCGACGCCATGAATTCCGCTTACTTGGCGAAGACCTGCGACATATCCGCGAACGCCTTGAACTCCAGCGCATTACCCGACGGATCGTAGAAAAACAGCGTTGCCTGCTCACCGACCTGCCCGGCGAAGCGAATATGCGGCTCGATCACGAAACGCGTGCCTGCGGCGCGCAGACGCTCGGCCAAGGCATGCCACGCGGGCATGTCAAGAATAACGCCGAAATGCGGAACGGGAACGTCGTCGCCGTCGACCGGGTTCGTGATGCGCTTGCCTGCCTCATCGGGCGAGAGGTGCGCGACCAGTTGATGGCCGAAGAAATCGAAGTCGATCCAGTGGTCCGAGCTACGGCCTTCGGCACAGCCCATCACGCTGCCATAGAAATGGCGGGCCGCGTCGAGATCGTGGACGGGAAAGGCGAGGTGAAAGAGCGGCGTGGCCATAGTCGTCTGCGAAGCAACGTGGGGTTGAATGAGATTTGTGCATCGGTGCGCACCAACGAACGCGTCGACTTGGGGTAAATTCTATCCATCGATAAAAATAATCAGAAACGAATAATTCGACCGCTCAGCCACGAAATTTTCGATCTATGATCCGCTACCTGAAAACCTTCGTCACGGCAGCCGAAACCGCGTCGTTCTCGGCCGCTGGTGCGCGTCTCGGACTGACGCAGTCGGCCGTCAGCGCGCAGATCCAGCGTCTCGAAGACGACCTCGGCGTGCAACTCTTCGAGCGCACCGGGCGTGCGGTGTCGCTGTCCGACGACGGGCGGCGTTTGCTCGCACAGGCGCAAGGGGTGATCGCGGGCTATCAGGCCATGCGCGGGGAGGCGGGCGCGTTTGGCGCCCAGGCGGCGCTCGCGCCCATCCACGTCGGCGCGATCCTCACGGTGCAGCTCGGGCTGCTACCGGGGGCGGTGCAACGCTGGACATCGCTCGGCGCGATGCCGCATCTGGATATCGTGCCGGGCATGTCGGTGCAGTTGCTCGCGCAGCTCGACGCCAAAGAACTCGATCTGGCAGTGATGATCCGTCCGCGCATTGGTGTGCCGGCCGACATGAAGTGGCTCACGCTCATGGAAGAGCCCTATGTGGCCATCGCGCCCAAAGGGACTCGCGGGACCGTGGCCGACTGGGCGACGGCGCTGCCGTTCGTGCGCTACAACCGGCGCTCGTATGGCGGCGATCTTGTCGAACGCTACTTGCGCCGCCACCGCCTCTGGGTGCGTGAGGGTATCGAGCTCGACGAGCCCGAAGTCATCCTGCGCATGGTGCGCGCACGCCTGGGCTGGTCCATCGTGCCGGCCACGCTCATCGGTTTGCCGGTCGACGGGGGCGTGGCGTCCGCGTCCGCCAAATCCGCCAGGGGCAGCGCGCCGGGGGTTCAGGTGCTGCCGCTCTCGGGCGTCCCCCTGATGCGCGAGATCGGCGTGCTGGTGCGTCAGTCGGCGCTAAAGCGCGCGCCCGTGGCGACGTTGATGAAATGCCTCACGGAAGAGGCGCAGTCGCGGGGCTAGGCGCGGGACTCGGGGCGGGGCCGGACGCAGGCGCGGTGCTCGCCCCATCGGCTGATGTCGTCACCGTCGCCCCGCCCAACGCTTGCCATAGCGCAGCGGTGTCTGCGAGCCGGGTGCCTTGGGCGTCGAGTTGGGCGCGGGTGGCGTCGAGCGCCTGACGTTGCGCGTCGAGCAGCGCAAGGTGGCTGATACCGCCCGCCCGATAACGTGCGTTTGCGATCCGGTAGGCGCTCTCGGCGCGCTGTGCGGCGTTGGTGCGGGCGACAAGGGTGGTGGCGTCGGCATCGAGTGCGCGCATGGCGTCGGCTACTTGCGCGAGCCCGAGCAGCACGGTGTCCTGATACGACGCCAGCGCAGCGTCGTAGGCCGCGATGGCCGAGCGGCGTTGTGCGCGCAACTCGCCGCCACGAAACAGCGGTTGCAGCAGATTCATGCCGATGTTCCAGATGTTGACGCCCTCGCCGAGATCGGCCGTGCGCATGCGCTGCGTGCCGAAGCTGCCCGACAGGGTGAATTGCGGGTACAGATTGGCCGTTGCCACGCCGATGTCCGCACTGGCCTTGTGCAGCATCGCCTCCGACGCGCGAATGTCCGGCCGTCGTTTGGCCAGCGTGGAGGGCAGCGAGACCGGCACCGTCTGTGGCAATTGCAGCGTCGCAAGATCGATCGCCGGGGGGGTGAACGCACCGGGCGCCTGTCCGACCCAGCGCGCCAACTGATGATCGTATTGTGCGATCTGCGCGCGCAACGCAGGTAACTGCGCTTCGGTTTGCGCAACGAGAGCCGCCTGATTCTCGACGTCGAGTGTCGCCACACCGCCCGCGCGTTCGCGTGAGCGCGTGATGTCGAGTTGCACGCGTTGTGTCGTCAGCATGCCTTCGAGCGCGGCGAGTTGGGCACGAGCGCTGGCCTGCCGCACGGCGGTCGTCACCACGTTGCCGGCCAGCGAGAGCCGCGCGGCCTCCAGCTCGAAGCGTTGATAGTCGATTTGTGCGGCGAGCCCTTCGAGGGCACGACGACTGCCGCCGAAGACGTCCAGCGTGTAGGAGATATCGACGCTCGCGTTGTACAGCGTGAACGGCCCGGGATTCGGCACGCTGGTGATGCCGAACGATGCAAGATCGACCTGTTCGCGTGTGCCCGAGAGTTTCAGGTCGGCCGAGGGGAGCAAGCGAGCGCCCGCCTGTGCCCGATAGTCCTCCTGCGCCTGACGCAATTTCGCTTCGGCCTGTCGCAACGTGGGGCTGTCCGCCAGCGCCTGATCGACGAGCTTGTTCAACGCCACCGAGCCGAAGCGAGTCCACCACGCCGCCGGCACGTCGGCATCGGTTACGAACGCTTGCGGCGCGCCTTGGGGCGTCTGCGTCCCAGTCCCCGTCGCCAATGTCCCCGCAGTCATGGACGGCTGCGGGGCGCTCGTGTACCGGTCGACGGCAAGCACATCGGGCGTGCGGAAATCGGGGCCGACGGCGCACGCCGACAGAGCGCCTGCCAGTCCTGTCGTGAGGATCAGCGAGAGCGGAGGCAGGCGTCGTGATGGGCGGGCGGCTCGCATGATGGCGTCAGTCGAGCGTTCGTTTATAGAATCGGACGGCAATGGTCATGAGCACGGCGCAGAAGACGAACAGCGGCCACAAGTCGTGCCAGGCGTCGCCCCAGCCGTTGCCTTTGAGCAGAATGCCGCGAATGAGCCGGTTGAAGTACGTGAGCGGAAGGAGGTTGCCAATGGCCTGCGCCCACGCGGGCATGCCGCGAAACGGGAACATGAACCCGGAGAGCAGCATATTCGGCAGGAAGTAGAACACCGTGAGCTGCATCGCCTGCAACTGATTCTGCGCGAACGACGACAGCGCGATGCCGACCGTCAGGTTGGCCGCGATGAAGACCAGCGCCGACAGGTAGATGGCGAGCACGCTGCCTTCGAACGGCACGTGAAAGACGAAGCGCGCGGCAATGAGGATGATGCTCGCCTGCGTCAGCCCGATGGCGATATACGGCACGATTTTTCCCGTCATCATTTCGATGGGCAGCACCGGCGTGGCAAGCAGGTTTTCCATGGTGCCCCGCTCGCGTTCGCGCACGATGGCAAGGCCCGTCATCATGGCGAGCGTCATCGAGAGGATCACGCCCATCAACCCCGGAATGATGTTGTACTGGGTAATGCCCTCGGCGTTGTACAGGCGATGGACCTGAACGTCGAACGCACTTTGCCCGCCGGCCAGCGGCGCGAGTGCGCCCGTGAGGTCCTTTTGCGCGACGGATTGCGCAATCGCCGGCAGCGCACCCAATGCCGAGGCCATGGCCATCGGGTCGGTGGCGTCGGCTTCGACGAGCAGGGCGGGCCGTTCGCCGCGCAGCAGCCGGCGGGTGAAGTCGGCCGGAATGTTGAGCACGAATTGCACGCGTCCTTGCGCGAGCGCGGCGCGCCCGGCCTCTTCGCTCGTCAGGGATTCGGTGAAGCGGAAATACTCCGAGTGCTGCATGGCGGCGGTGAAGCTGCGCGTGAACTCGCTGTCGTCATGCATCAGCACTGCGGTGGGCATGTGTTTCGGATCGGTGTTGATCGCGAAGCCGAAGAGCGTCAGTTGCAGGAGCGGCACGCCGACGATCATGGCGAACGTGACACGGTCCCGGCGCAATTGCAGGAATTCCTTGCGCACGATGCCCCACCAGCGGGCGACGGAGAATCCCAGCGGCGCGTTCATGAGCTGTCTCCGAAATTGTCCTTGACGTGACTCATCAGGTAGATGAACACGTCCTCCAGACTCGTCTCGATGGGCGCCACACGCAGCCCGCGCGCGTTGGCCAGATCGTGCAGGAGCTTGCCCAGGGCATCGGCATCTTTGCCGCTCACGTGCAGCGCGCTGCCGAACGAGACCGTCTGCGCCACGGCCGGCTGTTCGCGCAGAACGCTCGCGAGCTCGACGAGGTTGTCGCCGTGCACCGTCCACGTCGACAGGTGTTGGCTTTCGACGACCTCGGCAGCGGAGCCTTGCGCGAGCAGTTCGCCGTACGAGATGTAAGCGAGCTTGTGGCAGCGCTCGGCCTCGTCCATGTAATGGGTGCTCACCAATACCGAGATGCCGCGTGAGGCCAACTCATGCAATTCGTCCCAGAAGTCGCGCCGTGCCGTCGGGTCGACGCCCGCGGTCGGTTCGTCGAGCAGCAGCACCTGCGGGTCGTGCAGCATGCATGCCGCGAGCGCTAGGCGTTGTTTCCAGCCGCCTGATAACGAGCCGGTCAGTTGCTTCGCGCGCCCCTTCAGCCCAAGACGTTCGATGGCATGCTCGACGGCTTCGCGCCGGTTCGGCATGCCGTATACGCGGGCGACGAAATCGAGGTTCTCGCGAATCGTCAGGTCTTCCCAGTACGAGAAGCGTTGCGTCATGTAGCCGACATGGCGCTTGATCTGCGCGCTCTCGCGCACGATGTCGAAGCCCAGGCACGTGCCACTGCCCGAGTCGGGGGTGAGCAGGCCGCACATCATGCGGATGCAGGTCGTCTTGCCGCTGCCGTTCGGCCCGAGAAAGCCGAAGATCTCGCCGCGCCGCACCTGCATCGACAAATCCTTCACCACGTGCTTGTCGCCGAAGTGCTTGTTCAGTCCGCGCACGTCGATGGCCAGCGCGTTGTCTTCGCGCGGACTGTCGACACTCGGCGAGTGCCCGTTCATTGACGGCTCACTTGCACCGGCTGGCCGGGGTTGAGCTTGACGGCATCGGTCGCCGACGGATGCGCTTCAACCATGTAGACCAGCTTGTCGCGCGTGTCGTTGCTGTAGATGACGGGCGGTGTGTATTCGGCCTGATTGGCGACGTAAGTGATGCGAGCGTCGACGCCCGCGCCGCAGCCGTCGCACGCAATGTGCACGGCCTGCCCGGCCCGCAGGTCGCCAAGCGCCGTTTCTGGCACGAAGAACCGGACCTTGATATTGCCCGGTGGCAGCAGACGCACCACGGGGCTGCCCGCCGCGACCCATTCGCCGACGCGATACATCGTGTCGTACACGCGTCCCGCCGCGCCCGAGACCGCATGCTTTTGCGCGAGTTGCCAATCGGCCTGCGCGAGCGCGGCGCGCGCCACATCGACTTGTGCGGCCTGCGATTGCCGTTGCGCTTCGCGCCCGGGAAGTCGCGCAACGGCCAGGCTGCTTTGCAGTTCCTGCACGCGCGCGGTGCTGCTGCGGGCGTCGGCACGGCTCGCATCGAGTTGTTCACGCGAGATGCCCCCGGCGGCGTACTGCGCCTGATCGCGATCGAACTGGGTGACTGCCTTCTCGCGTGCCGCGACGGCCTGGGTAAGTTGTGCGGCCGACACGGCGATCTCGTCGGGGCGCTTGCCTGTTTGCAGATCGCGTAACTGTGCCTGGGCGCTGGCGAGCGTCTCGCGCGCATGCGCCTGTGCGGCAAGCTCGTAGGTGGCTTCGAGATCGAAGAGCGCATCGCCGGTTTTGACCTGCTGACCGCGCGTGACGGCGAGTGTTTGCAACGTGCCGGCTTGCGAGGAGGCGACGTAGACGAATTCGCCCTCGACGTAGCCTTGCCACGGCTTGGGGCCGCCGTCGCCACACCCTGCCACCAGCACCGGCAGCACCAGCAGCATCAGCAGTGCGGGGGCGGCGCGGGCGGCCATTGCAGCCACGGGCATCGTGGTAGTGCACTTGCAAGGGAGTGCCGCCATGGCGGGCCTCGTGCGTTGCGGTTGTCCGCTGTCACCTTAGCGCAAAACCGGCGCCGCGAGCAATGGGGGCCAGACGCCATGATCCGCGGGCGGCAACGCGCACACGCAAACGCAGACCCTTCGCCATGCCCGAACGTCTCTCCCGCGCCAGCCGTCGCCGTGCGCGCTATAAGACTCTCTGCTATTGTGCGCACATGTCCGGCGGCGCGGGGATGCGCGAGTCTTGGCGCAGCGCTGCGGATCTCATGCAAGGGAGCTTGATTGATATGTCTCACGACACATTCGACGAAAACGACTGGAAGCGATTCCTGAAACACATCGGCGAAGATCCGAACCGTTCCGGCCTGCACGAAACGCCGGCGCGTGTGCAAAAGGCGTGGCGTCAGTGGACGGCGGGTTACGGCCAGGACCCGGCCGAAGTGCTCAAAGTCTTCGAAGACGGCGCCGAGCAATACAACGAATTGATCGTGGTGCGCGGCATTCCTGTCTACAGCCATTGCGAGCACCATCTCGCACCGTTCTTCGGCAAGGCGACCATCGGCTATCTGCCTAACGGCAAGATCGTCGGATTGTCGAAACTGACGCGTCTGGTCGATTGCTTCGCCCGCCGTCTGCAAGTGCAGGAGCGTCTGACGACGCAGATCGCCGAAGCGCTCATGACCCATCTGCAACCGAAGGCCGTCGGCGTGGTGGTGTCGTGCCGTCACATGTGCATGGAAAGCCGCGGCATTCGTACCGCAGGCGAAGAGACGGTGACGTCGTCCATGCTCGGCGAATTGCAGCCGAATCTGGCGCTGCGCACGGAATTCCTCGCGCTCGCTCGCGACAAGTAATCGCAGGGCGTTCGGAATGGAAAACGCCGGCGGAGCGCCGTTCAGCGCCTCGCTGGCGTTTTTGCTTTCGAGCGCGAACGCGGCGGACTCTGCGAACCGCGAGCCTGCCTGACGTCACTTAACGTTTGTTAACGTCCGTACCGCGCCACGATTGTCGAGCCATTGAGCGTGTGCCCGGCGAGCGCGACGGCCAGACCGGCGGCGTCGAGCCCCGGCGGCAGACGGCCCGGCTCCAGGTCGGTCGCCGTCACGGTGATGATGTAGTGGTGCGGCGTATCGCCGACCGGCGGGCAGGCGCCGCGATAGGCTTCTGCACCCGAGATGTTCTTTCCGACGGTGATGTGATCGCCCGACGCGTTACCGGCACCCGCAGGGAGCGACGTCACCGATGCCGGAATGTTGTAAGCGATCCAGTGCACGACACCGCCGCCTTTCGCGCCGTCCGGGTCCGTCATCCGGATCACCACACTGCGCGTGGCTTGCGGCAGGTTGTTCCATGCGAGTGGCGGACTCACGTTCTGGCCGCCGCATTCGCCCAACCCGGCGTGCTGGGCAGGCAGCAAACCGCTGTCGGCAAAGGCGCCGGACGAAACGCTCATGCCTTGCGCATGCGCCGCACCGGCGAGCAGGGCCATGGCGATGGCCCCCGCGCCTGCAATGCGCTTCACTCCCGGAGATGAAAGCCGATTCATAAGTTGCCTCCTATTTGGCAGATGCAATGATGAGCTTGAATGGTAGTGCAAGCAGTGCGGTGCCCGCTACACCGGCGCACCAGAGCGCGACAAACCATCCCCAGCGAATCAGCGTCTGCTGCCACGGCGGGCGCGCGACGGTGTCTCGCTCGCGTTGCCTGCGCAGGCCGGGGCGTACAAGATCAGTGATAGTGCGCATCGTGTGCCACCTTGCCGCGAAAGACCCAGTACGCCAGCGCCGTGTAGGCGAGGATCACCGGAATGATGAAGGCCGCGCCCCACATCGTGAACGAGAGGGAGGAGTGCGGGGCGGCGGCGTCCCACAGCGTGATGCCGGGCAGAATCGCATACGGATACGCGCTGATGAGCAGTCCGCTATAGCCGAGAAACACGAGGCCGATGGCAAGCCAGAAGGGCGTGGCGTCATGCGCGCGTTGGAGCGCGCGACGCATGGCGACGGTCGCACCTGCCACCACGAACGGCACCGGCAGGCAGCGCCAGAACCATTGCTCGTCGAACCAGCGCTCGGCCACGAGCGGCAAGCGCAGCGGGGTCCACAGCGAGACGATGGCCATCGTGATGACGAGGGCCAGCGTCAGCGGCCACGCGAGCACGCGCAGACGGCGTTGCAGATCGCCTTGCGTCTTGCCGATCAGCCAGCAGGCGCCGAGCAGCGCATACGTCACGAGCAGGCCCAGTCCGGTGAACAGGTTGAAGGCGGTGACCCAGGCGAAGGCGTCGCCCGCGAATTGCCCGTTCTCCACCGGAATGCCCGACAGATACGCGCCGAGTGCAACGCCTTGAAAGAATGTCGCGCCTGCCGATCCGCCGATGAACGCCAGATCCCACCATTGCCGCGTGCGACGCGATTTGCCGCGAATCTCGAACGCCACGCCACGGAAAATCAGGCACACCAGCATGAGCACGAGCGGCAGATACAGCGCCGAGAGCAGCACGGAATACACCATCGGAAATGCCGCGAGCAGGCCCGCACCGCCGAGCACGAGCCAGGTCTCGTTGCCGTCCCACACGGGAGCCACCGAGTTCATCATCGTGTCGCGCTCGTGCGAATCGGGGAAGAACGGAAAGAGGATGCCGATGCCGAGGTCGAAGCCGTCAAGCACCACATAGAGAAACAGGCCGAGCGCGATGATGGCGGCCCAGGCTAGCGTCAGATCCATAAGAAGTCTCGCTTTGTTCGATGTTGGGGCAATGTTGGGGGCGATGCCGGCTCAGACGGGGCTGGCCGGACGAATATCGCGATAGCCGTCGCTCAGGTCGCGTGCGCGCTGTCGGTGTCCATGCGGCCCGAAAGGCCGGACATGGCAGGGATGGCTTGCGGCGCGAGGTGACCGCCATCGGGCTTCACTGGTGCGTGCGGCGTGTCGTTCGACTCGCCGGGCAGCACGGGGCCGCCGCGCAGAATCTTCAGCAGGTAATAGACACCGGTGCCGAACACGAGGAAGTAGGCGATCACGAGCACCAGCAGTGAGACCTGCACCTGCTGCGCGGTGACGGGCGACATCGCGTGCGCCGTGCGCATCACGCCGTAGACCACCCAGGGCTGGCGACCTGCTTCGGTCGTGACCCAACCGGCGAGCAGGGCGATGAAGCCGGTAGGCGAGAGCACCAGCATGACGCGGGCAAAGTTGCGCGAGGCGAAGAGCTTGCCGCGACGGCGCAGCCACACCGCAGCGAGCGCGGCGCCGATCATTGCGAAGCCCAGGCCGACCATGATGCGAAAGCTCCAGAACACCAGCGGCACATTGGGGCGTTCGTCCTTCGGGAATTCCTTCAGGCCGCGAATCTCGCCGTCCCAGCTATGCGTGAGGATCAGACTGCCCAGGTGCGGCACTTCGAGCGCGTAGCGCGTGGTCTCGGCGTCCATGTCGGGCCAGCCGAACAGATTGAGCGGCGTGCCGCCGGTCTTCGTCTCCCAGAGTCCTTCGATGGCAGCGAGCTTGGCGGGCTGGTGTTCGCGCGTGTTCAGACCATGAAGATCGCCAACGAACGCTTGCAGCGGTGCGAAGATCAGCAGCAGCCACAGCGCCATCGAGAACATGGTCTTGACGGCCGGATCGCGGCGTCCGCGCAGCAGATGCCACGCGCCGGTTCCCGCCACGACAAGCGCTGCAACCACGAAGGCCGCAATGCTCATGTGCGCGAGGCGATAAGGAAACGACGGGTTGAAGATCACGTCCCACCACGACAGCACGACCACGCGGCCATCAACGATCTCGTAGCCCTGCGGCGTCTGCATCCAACTGTTCGACGCGAGAATCCAGAACGTCGAGATCAGCGTGCCGACGGCGACACACAGCGTCGCGGCGAAGTGGGCACGGGGGCTCACGCGGTTCCAGCCGAACAGCATGATGCCGAGGAAGCCCGCTTCGAGGAAAAACGCCGTCATCACCTCGTAGGTGAGCAACGGGCCAGTCACCGCGCCCGCGAAGCTGGAGAAGCCCGACCAGTTGGTGCCGAACTGATAGGCCATCACCACGCCCGAGACAACGCCCATGCCGAAGCACACGGCGAAGGCCTTCGACCAGAAGCGGCACAGATCGAGATAGTGTTGCTGACGCGTTTTGAGCCAGAGTCCTTCGAGTACGGCGATAAAGCTCGCCAGACCGATCGAGACAGCGGGGAAAATGATGTGAAACGAGACCGTGAACGCGAATTGCAGGCGTGCGAGGTCGAGAGCTTCGGGAACGGCAGTCATGTTGCGCTCTATGTATGCAATTAAACCCTGTCTTGTATGGTGAAAATGATTGCAATTCACCACTTGTTTGCATGCATATTAGGCGGTGCTGCATCGCAATATGCGTGACAAGTCGTCACATGTGGCGACTTGACGCGGTATCGCGAGCCATGCTCTGAGGTGCTACATGTATGTTTTTGAAGGGCTTTATGTCCGCGTCCGGTGCGACGCCATGCCGCACCGGCGCACGAGCGGGGTTAGCTGAGCAACCCGGCGCCGATATTGATCGACAGCCCGAGTACGGCCAGATTGAAGAAGAACGAGAGGATGGCTTGCGCGAGTGTGGCGCGTCGCATGCGGCGCGACTTCAGCGCGACGTCGGCTGTTTGTGAAGCGACCGCGATGGTGAACGAGAAGTACAGGAAATCCCAGTAATCCGGATCGCAGTCGCGGTCTGGCCACTGCAGGGCGTAGGGCGATTCCGTGTCGGTGAAGTAAAGGCGGGCGTAGTGCAGCGTGTAGATCGTTGGCACCAGAAACCAGCCGGCGATGAGCGTGGCGGCCGCGAACAGCACATGCTCGGACGCGTGAGGCGACGCGCCGGCCTTGGCGCTCGCCAGCACATGGATGATGGCCGCGACGCTGGCGATGGCCGACAGGCTCACCACCGTGAGCACGATGGCGGCACTCTGGTCTTCCTGCTCGGCAAAGCGCTCGATGCTGCGCTTGGGCGCGGTGACCATCATGAACCAGATCATCGCCAGATAGGACCACGCGCCGGCGTTCCATCCGATCAGGATCCGGGTGATGGTGCTGAATTCGCCCTTCACGGCGACCTGCACGAAAAGACCCGCGAGCACGCCGATGGCGATGGCGACGAGCAGCCGGGGGTGAAAGCGGACCAGATGCGGGAAGAGCTTGGCGTTCATGGGTGACGTCAGCGCGGTGAGGGATCGATAAGAGGCTACGGAGGGCGACGACAGCGGTGGCTCGATTATCCCTCACGCCGCCGTGCGTCGGTATCCCTTGTGCGCTGACCGGCGCCACGTGCTCAACGGGTCAGCACCGCCAGAACGAAGAACGCGTTGTTGAGCGCGTGCAAAGCGACGGGAACCGCGAGACCCCGCGTCTTTTTCGCCAGCCAGCCGGTCGTCAGCCCGAACAGCAGGAAGAACAGGAAGTGTTTGGCGTCGAAGTGGACGCACGCGAAGATGACGGCTTGCCACAGGTTGGCTGTGACAAAACTCACGTGACGGGTCAGACCGCCGAGCAGGCAGCCGCGGAAGATGAACTCTTCGACAATCGGCACGGCGAGCGCACTGATCAGCAATGCGAGGCCGGTGCCGCCCAGTTGCTTCGCGCCGTGCGCGATGCTCTCGCTCCAGAGTGGGGCTTCGGACCCACCGGGCAGTGCGTGACGCGTTTTGAGCCATGCGCTGAGCATCGAGATCGCGAGCAGTACGACAGGCCAGATAAACCAGCTGGCCTTCCATTTGCCCGAGCCGGGCCACTGACGCCAGCCGAAGCGCCGGATCGTGGGGGCCAACGCCAGCGCGACGATGCCGAGCGCCACGCAATGAGCGATGGCGAATTTCGATTGCAGGAGTTGCATGTCGGCCCCGACACCCGCACGCGCTTGCGAGGCCTGTCCCACCATCATTACCGGAACCACCCACGTGACGAGACAGAAGACCGCTAAGCCGTACCATGCATGTCGCAGGCCGATGCCCTCGAAGACAGGCAAGATCGGACGACCCTTGCGAGCGCGCACCGTGCCGAAATAGTGCACGGGAAACATCAGGACACCGGGCAGCAGGGCGACGATCAGCCCAACGCCCAGCAGCGTGATCGTGAGCAGGCTGAAGGCGGGGCGCACCGCCGCTGTCGGGTCGATTGTGAGCAGCACGGCAAACGATTGGGCAAGCGGCCAGCGATTGCCGGTGTCGTGTTCGAGCGACGACTGAATCGCGGCCGATGCTGCTTTGGCGTCACCGGCCGCGAGCGCCACCGAAATGCGCAGCGCGCGGTTCTGAGGCGACTCGGCCGCCCCGGCGCCGGTTTCCGAGAGCACGCGTTGAGCGCCCGCGACGTCACCCGCCTGAACGAGTGCACGCGCGCTTGTGTATCCATCGACCTTCACACCGCTCTTCTGGATCTTCAGCAGCAGATCGCGCGCCGTGGTCCCGGGCAAGACATCGTGCGCGGTGTTGATCTGCGCATTCGCTTGCCAGGGTGTTTTCGGCAAGGGCGCCGCCATCAGAAGACGGCTGGCCTCGGTCTTCTCGCCGGTGGTTGCGAGGTGGCGAACGGCGAGGAGCAGCACCGGGGTGTCGGGCGAGAGCTCGGCGGCCTCCACCGCCTGCATGCCGGCGTTGCGCGTGTCACGTGTTGCCTGGTAAGCGTTCGCCAGCGCGGCGTGCAGACGGGCGCGGTCCTGCGCTGGCCAATGCGTGGCCTTGGGCAGCAGTGCCGAGCCTTGCTCGATGGCCACTTTGCCGTACACGCTTTGCATGAGATACAGCGCGACTTCCGGCACGTCGCCGAACTGTGTTTTCAGATGTTGCTGGCATGCGCTCAGGTCCGTTTGCGCCTGCTCGGCCCAGCGCAAATCCTCCGACCACGAATAGTTCTGTATGAACCGGCAACGCGCCAGTGCCAGCGCGGCGTCGCCGGGGCGCGCGCGCAGCGTCGTGTCGAGAGTTGCAACGATCTCGCGATACTTGGCGAGCGACGCGGCGTCGACTTGCCGCGTCATGCTGTCCTGATTCAGCAGCGGATTGCCTGGCGCGGGGGCCGTTGGCGTTGCAAGAGATGCCAGGGATGCCGTGAGCGGCAGAAGGCCGAGCGCGGCCACCGTCAGACGAAGAAGGATGCGATACACGCGAGATTTCCCGGAACGTTGTTGTTTTCGCCGACCGCGCGCGTGTGCAGGCAGTCCGCCTGTTCCGCTTAACGACCGATAGCGCGCGAACTGTAATGCCCCATGCGTTGCAGCGCAACGCGCGTGGGCGTTGGCATGGTTTTGTCGAGTCGATGCGGGTAATGGCGTCCTCGCAGGGGCCGCGCCCGTTCGCGGGCACCCGGATGGATCGTCGTTCCGATTGCCCCCAAGATCGCCCTCGACTGCCCGACCGGCGCACGATAATGGTGCGCCGCCGCATCGCGATGCGGCATTGTGCCCGTTGCGATGCCATGCAACGGGCGTCTCGCGCTGCCTCATGCGACCTTTTATCCCCTGCCGCCGCCGATCCCGCATCGAACATCTGCCTCGCAGTGCTTGCCGAAAGCCCCATGAGACGGACGTCTGCGACGTTCGCGTGCCGACATGACACCCACTTGGCACGCCACTTGCTATTGATTGCATAAGGCCAACGGCGGCTGAGTGAAGACAAGCGAATTGACTGCACCGCATGCATGACCCTGCGAGAGCGGGGATTTCGGGGCAACGGCGTCCCGAAGCCACAGGCCTTTTCATAGGCGTACGGCTTCGGGGCGCTTTTTTTTCGGCATATGAACACGAGGGTATCCATGAGCACGCTCACGCAATCGTTGAAAAGTGGCAACTGGCGCGCGCTGGTTGCGTGTTTTCTCTACTTCGACACAGGTTTTACCGTTTGGGTGATGCTCGGTCCGCTGGCCCCGTTCATCGGCAAAGATATTGCGATGACGCCTGCGCAAACGGGCTTCCTCGTGGCCGTGCCGGTCCTGGGGGCTGCCATTCTGCGCGTCACGCTGGGCAATCTGTATCAGGCCTTCGACGGGCGCAAGATCGCGCTGATGGGTCTCGCGCTGTCGGCCATTCCGTCGGTCGTGCTGCTGCTCATGCCTGGCACGCCGTCATACACGCTGATGCTCGTGCTCGGCGTGTTCCTCGGCATTGGCGGTGCGAGCTTCGCCGTGGCGTTGCCGATGGCCGGCAGCAACTATCCGCCGAAGGTGCAGGGCCTCGTGCTCGGCCTCGCCGCAGCGGGCAACATCGGTGCCGTGCTCGACGGGTTCATGTTTCCGGGACTGGCCGAGCACTACGGCTGGGCGCGCGCCGCGGGCGCCGCGTTGCCGCTGCTGGCACTTGCCGCACTGGCGCTGGTGTTCTGGGCCAAGGATCAGGGCGTGAAGTCGGGCAGCGCGCCGCGCGCGTTCTCGAGCTTCTTCATCACCGTATCCGGCCTCGTGGCGCTCGTGCTGTGCGTGCACGCAGGCGCGTTCGGTGAAGGCAAGGCGGGCGTGCTGCTGCTGCCGGTGCTGGGCGCCTTGCTCGCCATTGCGGTGCTGCCGCGCCACTATCGCAGCGTGCTCGGCGAGCGCGATACCTGGGTCATCATGCTCGTCTACAGCATTACGTTCGGCGGCTTCGTGGGCATGTCGTCGTACGTGACAACGCTCCTCATCTCGCTGTATGGCATGCCGCGTCTCGAAGCCGGTCTGTTCATGTCGCTGCTCGCGTTCCTCGGTGCGCTGGTGCGTCCCGTCGGCGGCATGGTGGCCGACCGGATTTCCGGGGTGCGTGCGCTCGTGCTGCTGCTTGCGGCGATCTCCGCCATCGACTTCATCTTCGCGGCATGGATGCCGCCGCAAGGCGCCGGTATCGCGCTGCTCGTGCTGATCTATCTGTGCTTCGGTCTGGGCAACGGTGCGACCTTCCAGCTCGTGCCGCAACGCTGGCAAGGCAAGACAGGTCTGATGTCGGGCATCATCGGCGCGGCCGGCGGTATCGGCGGCTTCTATCTGCCGGTGATCATGGGCATGGCCAAGGAATCGACGGGCAGCTATCAGATGGGCTTTGCGACGTTCGGCGCGCTGGCCGCGCTTGCCTTCGTGCTGGTCGTCGCGCTGCGCACGCACTGGATGTCGTGGGCGTTGCCCAAGGACGTGGCCGGCGGTGTGGTGCTTGCGGGCGGCGTGGCGCACGTCGAGTAAGCGCGAGAGTCGGGGAGCCGCCGTTTCGCATAGCCGGCGCAGCGTCGCGACTGGGTGCCGCTTGTGGCCCATCGAGCGGGCGATGCGGCGTCCGTCGTCGGCGCCGAGCACCAGCACGTCGCCGCGAAACAGCATGTGGTCGTCGTAAAACAGACACGCTTCCTGATTGATCGGCGCGAGCTCGCGCGCGGGCGGAGAAGGCGCGGCCGTGCGTTGTGTGCGTGTGGGCCGCGGCGGTGACATGGGGCAGCGTGGCGTGAATGCCGGCGTGGATGGCCATGGCGGCGGCATTCACGGGGCCGTCGCCGTGATGCAGGCCGCCGGCCTCGTCGACGAGCCTCAGATCGTCCGGGTGAATCGACGAAAAGTGCTGCGCGTAACGATTCACCCAAAAGCGGTCGTGGAACTCGGGATCGCGCACGGTAATGTGCCCGGCGATGCCTTCCGCGAGACCGAAGCGCGCGAAGATCCGGAACGCTACCGCCAGACGCAACTTCCGGTCGGCGCGCTCGTCTGCGACGTTATCGAATACACGTGGTCTGGGCAGCGGTGCGCCCAGCGGCGTGGGAATGGCAAAGGCGTCGTGCGGGGAATTCATGGAGCGCTGCGTCGGGTGGGGGACGCCGTGCGCGCTGCATTCGACGAAGTGCGCAGAACGTTGCGCGACTTCGCAACGCAGGGCATCGGCTGGCAGCGCATTGTCCCCGGACGCACGCGGCAACGTCTATCGACGAAAAGTCACTGGCCATGCACTTGCCGCGCGCTTGCGGCAGCAGCGCACCGACGCCGCAACCCGCTCACTTGCTCTGAGCGAACAGTCCGTTGAGCGTTGCGCCGCTGGCCACGCTGTCGAAGCCATCGAAACGGCCCTCGGCCAGCGCCTGCGCGGCGTGCATGAAGCCGCCCCACGCGGCGCGTGCGAGCGCACCGCCAACGCTAATGCGCCGCACACCGAGGCTCGCCAGCGCCTGCAACGTGTAGGGCGACGTGGCGCCGACCAGTACGTTCACCGGTTTGGGCGCGACGGCCGTGACCACGGCGCGAATCTGCTCCACCGACTGGATGCCGGGCGCATAGAGGCAATCGGCGCCCGCCTCGGCATAGGCTTGCAGGCGCTTGATCGTGTCGTCGAGATCGGGCACGCCTGCGAAGAAATTCTCGGCACGGCCAACGAGCAGGGTGTCGCCGCCGGTTTCATCGATGGCGCGGCGTGCGGCTTTCATGCGCGCAACCGCTTCGTCCAGCGGGAAGAGCGGTGCGTTGACGTCACCCGTCGAGTCTTCGATGGACAGTCCGGCCACGCCTGTCGCCACCGCCATCCTGACGCTTTGCGCCACGTCGTCGGGCGTGCAGCCGAAGCCGCTCTCGAAGTCGGCGTTCACGGGAAGATCCGTGGCGTCGACGAGTGTGCGCAAATGCGCCAGGACGAGGTCTCGCGTCACCCCATTGTCGGGACGCCCCGTCGACCAGGCGAAGCCCGAACTGGTCGAGGCAATCGCCTGAAAGCCTGCGTGTTCGAGATATTTCGCGCTGCCCGCGTCCCAGGGGTTCGGGATCACGAAGCAACCGGCAAGGTGGAGTTCGCGAAAAGCGGCACGTTTTTCGGCAGTGCTGCGTGGCATGGTGTGTCTCCGGAGGGGGGGCGCAGTTCGTTATTCGCAGCGCACGTAAGGCCCGATCATCGCGGTTTTGCGCCGGGCTCGCAAGACAGATCCGCACGCCGCGACCATCAAAGCCGACTATCGGACGTTTTTCGCATCGTGCACAGCCATCGACGCCGGCAGGCGCTGTAATTCCCAGTAACAACTTTTTTTGCGGCAACGCGGGAATAAGCGCGATTCAACCGGCGTTATGCAATCATCTTCCAGTGCATTTTCAGGATGTCAAACGTGAATTCTCTGCCCCCCTCAGCCTCCAGTGCGTCTGTTCAAAAGCCCCGCGTGGCCCTGTACGAAGACCCCAAGTACACACGTGTCGCGATGCTGCTGCACTGGGCGGTGGCGCTGCTGATGCTCGGCAACGTTGCCATTGGCCAGACGATTGCCCTGCTGTCCGACGCCACGCTCGAGAAGATCGACGTGCGCTTCTGGATCGATTTGCATAAATCCATCGGCATTACAGTGCTGGGTCTCGCGATCCTGCGCATTCTGTGGCGTGTGACGCATCGTCCGCCTGAGCTCTCGCATGTCTTCGCATCGTGGGAACGCGCTGCCGCGCATGTGGTGCATTGGCTGCTTTACGTGCTGATCTTCGCGATGCCGCTCTCGGGCTGGGCGCACGACTCGGCGTGGGTGGCCGCTTCGACGCATCCGCTCGTGCTGTTCGGCGCCGTGCCGTTTCCTCGCATGGGCTTTCTGATGGCGATGAGCGACGCGAGCAAGGATTACTGGCACGGCGTGCTGGGCGACGTGCACACCTACTGCGCTTACGCGCTTTACGCGCTCCTCGCGCTGCACATCGGCGGTGCGCTTAAGCATCAATGGATCGACCGTCACCCGGTGATCGGCCGGATGCTGCCGTGAGCGCGGAAACGAACATGGACATCAAGACGGAAGTCTCGCGACTGGAAGCGGCGCGCGAGCGCCACTCGCCGCGCTTCACGTTGCCGCCGACACCGCTTGCCAGTTGGCTGGTGCATACCGGCGTGGCGGCGCTGTGGTGCCTGCTGTTTGCACAGGCGTTTTTCCTCAAAGGCGTGTTTGCGTGGGGAACGGGCGTGGCCTACGTCGTCTACGACACGTTGCTGCTCGCGTTCGTCTTCTGGCAGGCGTGGCGATTGATGCGCCCCGATCCCGACGAAACGTGGGGCGACGCCAGCGACACAGCCGCCGCCCAGCTCACGCTCGGCGTGGTGGTGGCGGCGCATAACGAAGCGGCTGCGCTGACGGTCACGTTGCGCGCCCTGATGGCGGGGCGTCGGGTGCCCGATGCCATCGTGATTGCCGACGACGGCTCGCGCGACGGCACCGTGGCACTGCTCACCCGTGAGTACGGGTTGACGGACCCTGGCGTGGGCGGCCTGAGCGCAGCCAGCGCCCGCTATCCGAGCCTGCGCTGGCTGCGCGTGCCGCACGGCGGCAAGGCGAAGGCGCTCAACGCCGCGCTCGTGGGCATGGAGACGGACATCGTGATGACGGTCGATGCTGACACCTTGCTCGATAGCGGCGCGTGCGCGGCGATGCACGACGCGTTTGCCCGACGCCCCCGGCTGGTCGCGGCGACCGGTGTCCTCACGCCCGTGTGCGGCGACACCGTGAGCGCTCGCGTGTTGCAGTTCTTCCAGACATACGAATACATCCGCAACTTCATTTCGCGCTTCGCGTGGATGCGCGCCGACGGCCTGCTGCTGATCTCCGGCGCGTTCGCGTGCTTGCGTCGCGAGGCGGTGCTCGCCGTGGGCGGTTTCGATCCGGCATGTCTGGTCGAGGACTACGAGCTGATCCATCGTCTGCGCCGCTATTCGGTCGTACATTCGCTGAACTGGGAAGTGCGCGTAGTCGGCGGCGCTCAGGCGATCACCGACGCACCGGGCACGCTCGCGAGTTTCCTGCGGCAACGTCGCCGCTGGTTCGCGGGCTTTCTCCAGACGCAGTATTGGTATCGCGACATGGTCGGCAATGGCCGCTACGGCAACCTCGGTCGCTGGATGCTGCCGGTCAAGGCGTTCGACACGCTCCAGCCGATCTACGGCCTGACGGCCTTCGCGCTGCTCGTGACCTTCGTCTGCGAAGGACATTACGGCGTGGTGCTGCCGGTCTCGGGGATCATTCTCGGCAAGATCGTCATCGATCTGGGCTTCCATCTCTGGTCGGTGCACGCCTATCGCCGCTGGACCGGACACCGCACCGGCACGAGCCTCGGGCTCGCGTTTGTCGCCGCAGTGCTGGAGCCGTTTTCGTTCCAGTTGATGCGGCACACGGGGGCGGCGATGGGGTGGGGGCACTTCCTCACCGGGCGTCAGCGTTGGGGAGTTCAGGTGCGACGAGGTATCCTGTCGGGCGAACGCGGGGCGGAGGTGCCCGGCGACAAATGAAACAGATGATTTTCCGGCAGTTCCTTCTCCCTGATGATTCGATCTTTGACGTGGTTGGCAATGGTGTGCGCGCTGGGCGGCGTGTTGGGTGCCGCCGGGTGCAGCGCACCCGCAAGCAAGCCGCCCGGGCCTGATTACGCCGCGCAAGGCGGCGCGGCCGAAGTGCGTGGCGACTGGGACGATGCCCGGCGTGCCTTCGGACAGGCGGTGCTCGTGGCCGACCAGTCCGGCTGGCCGGCGTCGCAGCGCGCGGCGGTGCATTTCGATTACGGCCGGGCACTGGGCGTGACCTGCTACTACGCCGAGGCCGAACGTGAGCTGAGTCAGGCTTACGACCTCGATATCCTGACCGGTCGCTACCGTTATCCCGCACTCGTCGAACTGGCGCGGCTCGCGCTGGTGCAGCGTCAGTTCGATGTGTCCGCGAAATACTTTGGCCGGGCGCTGGGCACGCTCGATCGTCTGGAGGCTGCGCGCAAAGTGCCGTATGCCTACGCCGAGTTGCTCGACGATTACGCACTCGCGCTGGGCGGTGCGGGTGACGCGCAAGCGGCGACCCGCATCATCGATCGCGCGGCCAAGGTGCGGGCAGATTTCCCCGATCAGACGCGCGCACAGACGACGTCACGCACCCCTTACGGCTCGCACTGCGGACAACTCTCGGCGGGGGCACGATGAACCATCTTCGCGTCGCGCTCGAAAGCGCAGGCGACTTCGACGAAATCATCGACGTTCGTACGCCGCTCGAATTTGCCGACGACCACATTCCCGGCGCCATCAACGCCCCGGTGCTCAGCGACGAGGAACGTGTCGTCGTTGGCACCATGTACAAACAGGTCTCGCCGTTCGACGCCTCGCGTGTCGGCGCCGCCATGGTGGCGCGCAACATCGCCACGCATCTCGACACCATGTTTGCCGACCGTCCACGCAACTGGCGAGCACTCGTGTATTGCTGGCGCGGCGGCATGCGTTCGGCGTCGATGACGCTGATGATGAACATGATCGGCTGGCGGGCGCGCCAGCTCGAAGGCGGCTACAAGACCTATCGCAGCGATGTTGTGGCGTCGCTCGCAACGCTGCCACCTACGCTCGACTACATCGTGCTCGCTGGTCACACCGGCAGCGGCAAGACCCGTCTGCTGCACGCACTGGCCGACGCCGGCGCGCAGACGCTCGATCTCGAAGGACTGGCCGTGCACCGCGGGTCGTTGCTCGGCGCAATGCCCGATGCGTCGCAACCGTCTCAGAAATCGTTCGATACGTCGCTGATCGGCACGCTGCGGGGCTTCGATCCCGGGCGTCCGGTGTTCGTGGAAGCGGAGAGCCGCCGGATCGGGCTCATTACGCTGCCTGAATCGCTGATGACGGCGATACGCGGCACCACACGGTGCATCGAGGTCAATGTCGGCGTCGACGAGCGCGTCGAACTGTTGACGCAGGAGTACGGCCATCTGCTCGCGCAACCGGCGTACTTCCGCGCGCAACTCCTGCGCCTCGTGCCGCTGCACGGCAAAGCCGTCATCGATCAATGGTTGACGCTGCTTGAGAACGGCCAGCAGCGCGAACTCTCGCAAGCGCTCATCACGCGGCACTACGACCCGGCCTATACGCGCAGCTCGCGCAAGATGTTGCAAGGTCTGGCGAAGGCGCTCCCGTTCGTATTTCATCCCACGGCGCAAGACCTGCGCACACAGGCGCAGGCCTTGCTCGCGCTGACTTCATCGGCAGATTCGCGGGAAGACAAATCCGAGTCTGACGCCGCGCCGCCGGTGCCGCGCGTGGATCGTTGAGATGTCGATCGACATGAGGGCGGCGCACCTCGGTGCGCCGATTCCGTCGAGGTAACGCCCGCCCTCACGCATACGGTTCCCCCGCTTCGTGCAGCGCCATGCATTCGCGCAGAATCTGGATGAACTGCTCTGCGGCGCGCGACATCACCGAGAACTTGGGCGTCACGAGATTGACGTTGAACGTGATGGACGCGGAGAGCGGCTTGACGATAAGCCCGGCCCACAGGCCGTTGGCAACGGAAAATTCATCCACGATCGCCACACCGAGCGCACGCTTCGCGAGGGCGCACGCCAGCTCGGCGCGCGGCACGTCGATAGTGGGCGTGATGTCCACGCCGTGGGCCTCAAGCGTGGATCGGATGAGTCCGCCGAAGGTGATGCTGGGCGACAGAAAAATGGTCTTGTGCGCGGCGAGATCGGCGAAGGTGATGCACTTGCGCGAGGCCAGCGGATGGCCCTCGACCATCGCGCAGACCATCTTGCCGTTGCCGAGCTTTTCCACGGTCAAATGCGGATTGCTCAGAGGCAGGACCGTGACGGCAAGATCGATTTTCTTGCTCAGCAACTCGTTGGGGACGTCTGCGGTGAGCGTCGTGTGAAAGCGGATGCGTGTCTTCGTATTGCGCTGGTTGAAGCGTTCGATGACGCACGGGATCAGGCTCAAGCCAAGACTCGGGCTGCAACTGACCGCGATTTCAGTCGTCGACCGGCTTGCGAGATGCTCCACGAATCGGTCGACGCTCAACGCTGCGTCGTACACCTGCTGCACCTCTTCGAACAGCGCGTTGGCCGCTGACGTCGGCAGCAACTTGCCTCCCGAGCGCTCGAACAGTTTGATGCCAAGGCTTGTCTCGGTGTGGTTCAGCAGCTTGCTCACGGCCGGTTGCGAGACGTACAGCATGCGCGCTGCGCCGCTCACGGTCCCCGTCACCATGACTGCGCGAAAAACCTCCATTTGCCTCAACTTGAACTTCACTGCGTGTCCTTTCCGATTTGCCGGGGTCTTCCCCCTCCCGGTCGTCATCCTGAGGCGTCGATGCGATGTGAACAATCGGGTGAATCCTGCATGAGACGCCGGTTCGTCCGCCAATCTGCCCGCGATTCGCCGGTGTTTTTTCCTTTGATACCCCCCCTATAACCGTTGCTCATGGGTGCGCCCATATCGGTATAAGTGGGCGCGAAAGCCGCTGCTAGTATTGATTCAACCGCTTTGCGGGCGCTGCAGCAAGCGCTCGACGACGCCACGAAATCAATCACAACGGAGACGCCCCCATGAGCACGGCCCGCATTTTCCACGTCGCAGACGTTCCGACCATCCACCGCGGCGGCGGTGTGTCCACCACGCCGCTTGCCACGCATTTCACTGCCCCCGAATCGCGCTTTACCACCGGCATGAGCGTGTATCCCGTTGGCAAGGGGGCCCCGATGCACGTGCACAACTGTGACGAGCAGGTCACGTTGCTCGAAGGCGTGGGCGAGGTGGAAATCGAAGGAAAGATCACGCCGCTCAAGCAATACGACAGCACCTACATTCCGGGCGGCGTTCTGCACGCCTTCCGCAACAAGGGCGATGTGCCGATGCGAATCCTCTGGATCTACGCGTCCTCACGTGTCACCCGCACGTTCGAAGGCAGCAACGACGAGGTCGAACACCTCTCCGCTGCCGACATGATGGTCCGGGCCTGAGCGGCATAGGGCCATGACCCGGTTGTCCGTCAATCTCTCGACGCTGTTCACGGAGGTGCCGCTTGCGCATCGGTTTGCGCCGGCGGCTTCCTGTGGCTTCACCTCGGTCGAGGTGCAGTACCCCTACGCGTTGCCTGCGGCAGCGCTCAAGCGAGCGCTCGATGAATACGAGCAGACGCTTGTCCTGATCAACGGCTCGTTGGGGCGCGAGCCAAAGCGGCGCGGATTGGCGGGCGTTGCCGGTCGGCGCGACGCTTTCAGGACGACGCTTCTGGAAGCGATCGAGTACGCGACAGCCACGGGATGTGAGCTGATCCATGTGCTGTCCGGTGTGATCGATCCCCATGAGTTCGACGTGTCGCAGGCGACGTGGCTCGGCAACATGGCATGGGCCGCGCAGGAGGCCGGCGACGCAGGCGTCACGCTGGTCGTCGAGGCGCTCAATCGCACCGACGCACCGGGCTATTTCCTGCGGTCCATCGACCACGCGGTGTCGCTGATCGACCAGATCGGCAGCCCTCACCTGAAGCTGCTGTTCGACGCCTACCACTGCGCGATGGACGGGGGCGACTGCGTCTCGGAGATCCGGCGCCGCATCGACCACGTCCGTCATGTCCAGATTGCGGACTGTCCGGGACGCGGTGCGCCCGGCACCGGCGACATCGACTGGACCGCCTTTTTCGAACAACTCGGCCGGCTGCCGTATTCCGGTGCCATCGGCCTCGAATTCATCAACCAGCAGGGCGCCGCGCAATGCGCCGACGTGTTGTGCGGACTGCTTCATCAGCCATGGCTTGACGCCGTGCAGGCATAACGGCTGACGTTTGCCGTCAAGGAGACAAGTAAGTGACGTTCATCTTTAAAACCAGCGAGAAGGAAAAGGCCCAGGTGGCGAGTCGTCCGGTGCGAGTCGGGCTGATCGGTGCGGGCAAGTTCGGCTCGATGTTCCTCGCCCAGGTGCCCACGACCGATGGCCTGACGGTCTCGGTCATTGCCGATCTGTCGACCGACCGGGCACGCGAGTCGTGCCGCAATGTGGGCTGGAGCGAAGCACAGATTGACCGCGTGCGCTTCGTGAATGACGCAATGAGCCTCATCGATTCGAGCGACGTGGACGTGGTCATCGAAGCGACGGGCCACCCGGCGGCAGGCATTCGCCACGCCCGGGCGACGATTGCGGCGCGCAAGCACATCGTGATGGTCAACGTCGAAGCCGACGTGCTCGCCGGTCCATTGCTGGCCCGCGAAGCGAAGGAAGCGGGCGTGGTCTACACGCTGGCTTACGGCGATCAACCGGCGCTCGTGTGCGAGATGGTCGAATGGGCGCGCAATTGCGGCTTCGAGGTCGTGGCGGCCGGTAAGGGCACGCGTTATCTGCCGTCGTTCCACGCGTCGACGCCGGACGATGTCTGGAAGAACCGGGGGGTGAATCCCGAGGACGCCGCCAAGGGGGGCATGAATGCGCAGATGTTCAATTCCTTCATCGACGGCACCAAGGCCGCCATTGAAATGGCCGCCGTCGCCAATGCCACCGGCCTCACGCCGGCACCGACGGGACTCGCTTTCCCGCCCGCTGCCGCTGACGATCTGGTCAACGTGCTCAACGAGAAGACGCTCCATCACCGGGGGCAGGTGGAGGTGGTTTCCAGCGTCGAGCGCGACGGGAGCGTGATCCCCGGCAATCTGCGCTGGGGGGTGTACGTCGTGTTCGAGGCGCCGAACGATTACTCGATGCGTTGCTTCCGCGAGTACGGCGTGAAGACGGATGAGAGCGGGAAGCTGGCGGCGCTCTACCGTCCGTTCCACCTGATCGGGCTGGAGCTGAACGTCTCCATTTTCGCGGCAGCCTTGCGCAATGAGTCGACGGGCGGGCCGGAAGGTTTCGTCGCGGATGTGGTCGCGACGGCCAAGCGGGACATCGCTGCTGGCGAAGTGCTCGATGGCGAGGGCGGTTATCTGGTGTGGGGCAAGTTGATGCCCGCCGCGCAGAGCCTGGCGCAGGGCGCGCTGCCGATCGGGCTGGCGTCGCGCTGGAAGGTGGTGCGTCCGGTGAAACAGGGCGCGGTGCTCACCTGGGACGACGTCGAAGTCGATGAAGACGACGACGCGTACCAGTATCGCTGCGCGATGGAGCGCGAGTTCGGTCTGGAGCCGCAACTTGCCTGAGCGGCACGCAGGAGGTCTGGCGGCGCCCATGCCGAGCGGCGCCGCACGGCAGCAAACATAAAAAACACAGGAGACAAACATGCGAACGCATGCACGCCTTTTCATCGACGGCGCGTGGGTAGACGCGACCGGCGGTGGTTACACCGATATCTACGATCCCACCAACGGCGAGATCGACGCCAAGCTCACGCACGCCGGAAAGCAGGATCTGGCGGCCGCGGTGGCGGCCAGTCAGGCGGGCTTCAGGGTCTGGCGCGCCACATCGGCGTTCGAGCGCTACAAAATCCTCCGCACGGCTGCGCGGCTCATGCGTGAGCGCACGCCTCAGATCGCCGTGCAGATGACACGCGAGCAGGGCAAGCCGCTGCGTGAGGCTCAGGTCGAGATGGCGCTGTCTGCCGACTTGCTCGACTGGTTTGCGGAAGAGGGCCGCCGTACCTACGGCCGTGTGATCCCGTCGCGCGCTCAGCACGTCAGCCAGGTGGTGACGCGCGAACCGGTCGGCCCGGTCGCGGCCTTCACGCCGTGGAACTTCCCGATTTCGCAGGCGATCCGCAAGATTGGCCCGGCGCTGGCCGCAGGTTGTTCGATGGTCATCAAACCGCCCGAGGAAACGCCGGGCACGACCGGCGCACTGGCCGATATCTTTCACGACGCGGGGGTGCCTGCCGGCGTGCTCAACTTCGTGTACGGCGTGCCGAGCGAAATCTCCGAGTATCTGATTTCGCACCCGGCAATCCGCAAGGTTTCCTTTACCGGTTCCGTCACTGTCGGCAAGCATATCGCTGCGCTGGCCGGCATCCACATGAAGCGCTGCACGATGGAGCTGGGCGGGCACGCGCCGGCCTTCGTGTTCGACGACGCCGACATCGACGCCGCCGTGAAGCTCATGACGTTCTCGAAGTACCGAAACTCCGGGCAGGTGTGCGTATCGCCGACGCGCTTTCTCGTGCAGGCGGGCGTCTACGACGAATTCCGCCAGAAGTTCGTGAAGGAGGCGACACGTTTGCGCGTCGGCAATGGCGCTCACCCGGACACTACGATGGGGCCGCTCATCAGCGCGCGCCGTCTGCACGCGGTGCAGGAACTGATCAACGACGCCGTCGAGCGCGGTGCAACGCTCGAGTTGGGCGGCAGCCGCATCGGTAACGCGGGGAATTTCCTTGAGCCGGCCGTTCTTTCGGACGTTACCCCGGCGATGCGCATCATGAACGAGGAGCCGTTCGGCCCCGTCGCGCTGATGCGTTCGTTCGAGACGCTGGACGAGGTCATCGAAGAAGGCAACCGTTTGCCGTACGGCCTCGCGTCCTATGCATTCACGCGTTCTGCTGCGACGGCCGCGCGTCTGTCGTCGGAACTTGAAGTGGGCATGCTCTCGATCAATCACCTGGGGCTCGGTCTGCCCGAGACGCCGTTCGGCGGCGTGAAGGACAGCGGTTACGGGTCCGAGGGCGGTACCGAAGCCATCGAAAGCTATCTCGTGACGAAGTTCGTCTCGCACGCCACCGCGTGACGTCCTGGGAGCCCATCATGATTTCGCAAACGCGTAGAACGCTGCTCAAGGTGGCAGCCGTTGCCCCGCTGGCGGCATCCTTGTCCGCGCCGACACGTCTGCTGGCGGCGCAGACCTATACCCTGAAGCTCGGCACCGACGCGCCGGCCGGTCATCCGGTAAACACCGCGATGGCGGCCGCCGCGCAAGCCATCAAGGCGGCCACGAGCGGTCAGGTCGAGTTGCAGGTCTTCCCGAACAACCAGCTCGGCAGCTCGACCGACCTGATTACGCAGGTGCGGGCGGGCGCGATCCAGTTGCTGTCGACGCCTACGTCGGTCCTCTCGGCACTCGTGCCCGCGGCGGCGATTTGCGGCGTCGGTTTCGCGTTCAACGACTACGACACCGTCTGGAAGGCGATGGACGGTGACCTCGGCGCCTATATCCGCGCACAGATCGCCAACTCGAATCTCTACACCATCGACCGGATTCAGGACAACGGCTTCCGCCAGATCACAACGAGCACGAAGCCGGTCAAGGGACTGGCGGATCTTCAGGGGCTGAAAATACGCGTGCCAGTCAGCCCGCTGTGGACTTCGCTCTTCTCGGCGTTGCAGGCCGCGCCCACGAGCATCAACTTCTCGGAGCTTTACTCCGCCTTGCAGACCAAGGTGGTCGATGGGCAGGAGAACGCGCTTCCCATCATCAACTCGGGGAGGTTGTACGAGGTTCAGAAGTACGTGTCGAACACGAATCACATGTGGGACGGGTATTGGGTCGTTGCCAACAACGCGGCTTTCAATGCGTTGCCGCCGAATCTTCGTACGGTCGTCGAGCAGCAGTTGCGCGCGGCCGTGATGAACCAGCGGGCCGAGATCGCCAGCCTGAACAAGTCGCTGCAAGCGAAGCTTCAGTCGAGCGGCATGGTTTTCAACGACGTCGACACGGCTGCATTCCGCGCTGCCCTGACGAAGGCGGGTTTCTACGCCAACTGGAAATCGAAGTTCGGCAATGAGGCGTGGGGGATTCTGGAGCGTTACTCGGGCAAGCTCGCCTGAAGGAAACGGCCCCAGCGGCCGGGCAGGGCGACGCCATCGGGCGTCGCGCGCACCGGCTGCCCCCATCGACGCACACATGAGATGAGGTGTTCCCATGGATCACACGCTACGTGTTTCGCATGCCGGCGCGAGTTCGATTGCCGGCAAATGTGAGGAAGGACTGGTCCGGCTGCTTTACGTCATTACCGGCGTATTGCTGGCGGTCGAAGTGGTACTGCTGGCCGCGGGCGTGCTGGCCCGCTACGTGTTCGACAAACCGATCGTCTGGTCGGACGAACTGTCCTCGATTCTGTTTCTCTGGTTGGCTGTCTTTGGCGCGTGCATCGCATTCCGGCGCGCCGAGCACATGCGAATGACGTCGTTCAGCGCCCGTGCCAGCGAGCGCACGCGGCAGTTTCTGGAGATCATGTCGGTCGTCATTCCGATGGTGTTCCTGTCGTTCGTGATGCCGTCGGCCTATGACTACGCATCCGCACAAGCCTTCATGACAATGCCCGCACTCGAAATCTCGGGTGTCTGGCGCGCTGGCGCATTGCCGGTGGGCCTGGCGCTCATGTGGCTGTTCGGCCTGCTTGAGCTTGTCCGGCATCGCCATATGGCGTCGGTTGGCATCGCGCTTGTGCTCTGTGCCGTCGCCGCTTATGCACTGCATCTCGGCACGCCGCTGTTCGCCGCGCTCGGCAAGTGGAACCTTGCGATCTTCTTCGTCGGTTTCGTCTGCGTGGGCGTTTTCAGCGGTATTCCGATTGCGTTTTGCTTCGGGCTGGCCACGGTCGCCTATCTCCAACTGACGACGCCGGTCCCGTTGATGGTGCTGATCGGGCGTCTCGACGAAGGCATGTCGCATCAGATCCTGCTGGCGATTCCGCTCTTCATCTTCCTCGGTTATCTGATGGAAGCCACCGGCATGGCGCGGCGTATCGTCGAGTTTCTGGCGGCGTTCGTGGGGCACCGCAAGGACGGGCTGTCGTTCGGGCTCATCGGCGCGATGTACATCGTGTCGGGCATCTCCGGTTCGAAGAGTGCAGACATCGCGGCCGTCGCACCGGCGCTGGTGCCCGAGATGCGACGCCGGGGCGAAGACGATGGCGAGGTTGCCGCGCTGCTCTCGGCAACGGGCGCGCAGACGGAAACCATTCCGCCGAGTCTCGCGCTGATTGCCATCAGCTCGGCGGCCGGGGTGTCGACGTCCGCGTTGTTCACCGGGGGCATGATGCCGGGGGCGGTCATGGGGTTGATTCTGTGCCTGTATGTCTGGTGGCGTAAGCGCGGAACGCAGGTGGCCGGTGTCAAGCGGGCCGGCGCGCGCGAAATCGTGACCAAGCTGATGATGGCGTTCCCGGCGCTGGTGCTTCCGTTTCTCATCAAGTCGGCGGTCGTGGAGGGCGTGGCGACGGCCACGGAAGTCTCGACCATCGGTATTTTCTACGCCATCGTCTACAGCCTGATGCTCGGCGGCGGGATGTCCTGGTCGGTCGTGGGCCGGATGTTCGTTCGCACGACATCGCTTGCCGGCGCCATTCTGTTTATCGTCGGCACGGCCACGTCGATGGCCTGGGCGCTCACGCAATCGGGCTTCTCGCAAGACCTGGCCGGTGCGCTGTTGCATTTGCCCGGCGGCGCCGCGACGTTCTGGGTCGTGAGCATTGCGATCTTCGTCATCATCGGCAGCGTGCTGGAGGGCATTCCGGCGATTGCGCTTCTCGCGCCGCTGCTCTTGCCGATCGCCAAGGGGCTGTCCATCAACGAGGTTCACTACTCGATGGTCATCATTCTTTCGATGGGGATCGGCTACTTCGCGCCGCCGTTCGGCATCGGTTACTACACCACTTGCGCCATTTCGGGCGTGGCGCCGAACGCTGCCGTCAAGCCGATGCTGGGTTTCATCGCCGTGCTCTCCGTGGGCGTGGCGATCATTGCCGCGGTGCCGTGGATATCGACCGGATTCCTTCACTAAGGACCCGTGGCGGCGTTGCCTGAAACACAACGCTTACGACTCACAAGACCTTCCAGGATTTACCTTCGTTTATGGACAGCTATCAAATTACTCGCTTTGCACAACCGCTGGAAAAGCGCAGCTACCCGACCCCGGCGCTCAAGGGGCGCGAGGTGCTCGTGAAGGTGCAAGCGTGCGGCGTCTGCCATTCGGACCTGCATCTATGGTCTGGCTACTACGACCTCGGTGGCGGCAAGCGCATCTCGCTCACCGATCGTGGCGCGACGCTGCCCTTCACCATGGGGCACGAAGTCGCGGGGGAAGTCGTGGCGGTCGGTCCGCAGGGCGATGCGTCGGCCATCGGCCGGTTCGGCGTGGTCTATCCGTGGATCGGTTGCGGACAATGCGACGCCTGCCGAAGCGGGCACGAACTGAGATGCGAGACGCCGCGCACCATCGGCACGCGCAAGGACGGTGGCTACAGCAACTACGTCGTGGTGCCGGATGCCCGCTATGTCGTCGGCTACGGCCCGCTGGACCCGCGCGTAGCGGCCATCGCCGCCTGTTCAGGGCTGACGGCCTACAGCGCCATCTGCAAATTGCCCCCGTTGACGAAAGACGATCACGTGCTCGTGATCGGCGCTGGCGGTGTGGGTCTTGCCGCGGTCAGCCTGCTCTCGCACCTGACGCCGGCCAGGATTGTGGTGGCCGACATTTCGGAGGCCAAGCGCCAAGGGGCGATTGCCGCCGGCGCGTCGGCTGCCGTGAGCAACGAGGACGAAGCGCGTTGCACCGAAGCGGTCAAGGCGATTTGCGGGGGCTCGCCGCGTGCGGTGATGGATTTCGTCGGCACGCAGAGCACCGGACAGATGGCGCTCGGCCTGCTGGGGCGCGGCGGACACATGATCGTCGTGGGGTTGTTCGGCGGGGAGATCGCGGTCTCGATCTCGATGCTGGCCATGCGCAACATCACGATTCAGGGCTCGAACGTCGGTACGCTCGAGGAGCTGGAAGACCTGGTCGAACTGCTGCAGGACGGCAGGATCGAGCCGGTGCCGATTGCCAGCCGCCCCATGTCCGAAGTGAACGACGTGCTCGCCGAGTTGCTGGAAGGCCGGGCGGCGGGTCGCATCGTGCTGGCCCCCTGAGACGGGAGCGGCCCAGATGATTTACGACTATTGCGTCATTGGCGGCGGCATCGTGGGGCTGGCGACCGCGATGAAGCTGCTGGAGGCGGAGCCGGGAGCGTCGCTGGTCCTGCTGGAGAAGGAGAACACGCTCGGCGCCCATCAGACGGGGCACAACAGCGGCGTGATCCACGCGGGTATCTACTACACGCCGGGCAGCCTGAAGGCGGAGCTTTGCCGACGCGGCGTGAAGGAGACGAAAGCGTTCTGCGACGAGCACGGCATCCCTTATGAGAACTGCGGCAAGCTGATCGTGGCCACCAACGAGTTGGAGGTCAGCCGCCTCGAAGCGCTGGAAACCCGCGCGCAGCAGAACGGCATTGGCGTGAAACGGCTCGGTGCCAAGGCGTTGCGTGAGCGCGAGCCGAACATCGCGGGGGTGGAGGCGATTTTTGTCAGGGAGACGGCCATCGTGGACTATTTGGCCGTGTGCAAGGCAATGGCCCGCGTGGTGGTGTCGCGAGGCGGGCAGGTCGTGACAGGCGCGAAGGTCGAGGCCATTGCAGAAGAGGCCGGCAGCGTTGTCGTCGACACGGGCGATGCGCTGTATCAGGCGCGCAAGCTGGTGGCTTGTGCGGGCTTGCAGTCGGATCGCATCGCCCGTATGGCGGGGTTGCACGCAACGCACCAGATCATCCCGTTTCGGGGCGAGTACTACCGCTTGCCCGAGCGCCGAAACGATATCGTCCAGCATCTGATCTATCCGGTGCCCGACCCTGCGCTGCCGTTTCTGGGCGTTCACCTGACACGAATGATCGACGGCTCGGTGACGGTGGGTCCCAACGCCGTGTTGGGCTTTGCTCGCGAAGGCTATGGGAAGTTCTCGTTCAATCCTGTGGATGTGGCCGAGTTTGTCCGCTTTCCGGGTTTCTGGAAGACGATGCGGGCGAACATTGGTCACGGTCTGCGTGAAGCCCGCAACTCGTTGTTCCGGAGTGGCTATCTGCAAGAGTGCCGCAAGTATTGCCCGTCACTGGTGCTCGACGATCTGACGCCGATGGAAGCGGGGATTCGTGCGCAGGCGGTGGCCGCTGACGGCTCGATGATTCACGACTTCCTGTTCCTTGAGACGCCCCGGATGTTGCATGTCTGCAATGCGCCGTCGCCTGCGGCAACGTCGTCGATACCCATCGGGGAAATGATCGCGAGCAAGGTGGTGGCGAGCCGCCGAAGCTCGGCGGCCACGCCGTTCAATCGGGCTTACTTCACCGGCAAACAGATGCGGGTTTGAAGCTGCGCCGCCGGGGTCGAGCGGGGATCGTTGAGATATTGCTCGAACATCGGAAAGTCGGCGGGCTCCAGCCCGCTGTTCGGCAGCCACGCCGAGAAGAGCCAGTTGTACGGTTTGCTCATCTCGTTGTACGGCCCGGTGTAGGTCAGCACGGCACAACGTCCGGCCGGGATCTCGAAACGCTCCAGATCGCTTCCGACGTCGGCGTCGGGGGCCACCGACACGCCCGCGAGGGAGCGCAGTTGCGCCACGCTCACCTGCTCCGGGTCGTCGAAATAGACGCCGAAGCCGGTGGCGTCCGGCTGGGCAAGGCCGTGCGCGGCCGCCAGCATGAAGGCGCGTACGAAAACGGGGCCGATTTCCTGATAGTCACCGTTGTGCCGGAGCACGGCGAGGGTGGTGGCGGGAAACGGCTCGACTGAGATCGGATACATGGTCATCTCCTGGGGATCGATGGGTCCGGAGCGAGCGTCGCGGTAGCGTCCCGGCGGCATGCCGAAGAACGCACCGAAGGCCCGGTTGAACGCAGCGTCCGACGTATAGCCGGCGCGCGACGCCACAACACGCATTGAATCCTCCGACTCCGCCAGGTCCAGCGCCGCACGGTGCATGCGAATGCGCTGCACCGTGGCGCTCACCGTCTCCCCGAGCAACGCGCGGTAGACACGGTGAAAGTGATACGGCGACAGACAGGCCAGCTCGGCGAGGTGGTACAGGTCCGGGGTGCTTTCCGGATGACTGGCCAGCCAGCGCAGCACAGGCTCCATGTGTCGGGCATATCGAAGACGGGTCTCGGGTTTCATTTGCGCTCCTTGGACGCCAATGTATCGATAGGCGCTTTGCCGATTTTGCGGTTTTGCGGAGGTTGACGGGCAGGATGTCCGGCGATTGTAGCGTTGCAGAAACGATTTGCCGGACGCAGAAACGACAAACGGCTGCCGGAGGAGGGCAGCCGTTTCGAGACGTCGAAGGGAAGACGTCCTGCGTTACTTGATCGGGCTGAGCAACGCGGGCATGCCGAACTCCACCAGTCGGGCGTGGCTCTTGTCGAAGAAGCCTTGCCAGAAGGTATGAAGGGCCTCGAGCGCTTGCGGTGTGCGGTAATTCAGCGCGCCTTTGCCCCCGCCCGCAGGTTCGGGAACGATGCCCGCGCCCATCACGTAGACGTCGGCCCCGGCGAAGTCCGCTTGCACATTGGCCTTTTCAACCTTGTGCGCTTCGTCGGCCGGATTGATCTGCCGCATCCGGTCCTTGGCGTAGAAGCTCGTGATCGACGAGTTCTCCAGCATGTCGGAGACGACCAGTACGGTTTTCGTCGCCCCCGTGGGCTCGTCGCGAATTGCCTTCGATACAGCCGCCAGGCTGCTGAGCACGTCCGATTTCGCGAGGCTGTCGGTGCTGCCTGCGATCGCCTCGCCCACGGCTTTCGCTGCGAGCTTGGTGCCATAGGACCATTGCGACTTCAGGCAGGCGTCGAGCGCCTTGAGTTTGCCCACGGCTGTGGCGTTGCGCACCGACGTGTCGGTCAGCGGGGGTTCTAGCGTGCCGCTGCCGAGCGGTTGGAGATAGCGCCCCTGCGAAAACGCGGAGAAGCTGAAGATCCGGAAGCGCGTGCCGGGCACGACAAGCGCTTGCAGTTGGCGGCCCAGCGCATTGGTGAGCGCCGCGTCGAGCACGGTCGTCTGGTCAATGACGACGAACAGCTCACGCTTGACCGATTGCGCGGGTAAGGGCAATTGGTTGGCGGCGTAGCAACTCGGAATCTCGCCGGACTGCGCGTGCGCCGCACTGGCGAGCGCCAGCAGGCACACGCCGGCCACGCCCGCCGCGCGGCGCAAAACTTGAATCAACATGGGCGCCTCCTCAGAGCAGGTTGTCGAGTTCGGCGCGCTCGGCGGCGGCCTTCTGGCTGGCCTGCGCTTCACGCTCGGCACGGTCGGCGGCTTCCCTGGCGGCCTTGCGTTCCCCCAGTCGACGCGTAATTTCGGCACGCACGTCGCCCGGCTGGCTCTGAATCAACGCAATCGCTTCGTCGCGTCGCGATGCGGCGGTCAGCTTGTCGATCTGCGCGAGAATATCGTCCAGCGAGGGCTGTACGGCAATGTCCGTATGGTTGGCAACGTCGTCTGTAGCGGGCAGGTCCTGCTTGGTGGGGGTGTGGCCGCGACGGCCTTTCTGCTCGAACGCAACGAGATAGTCGTCAAACGTGTGGCGCAGTTTCAGGCCTTCGTTTGAGCTGCGTTCGCTCATCTTCTGCTGAAGCGCCTGAAGTTTCGACTGTGCAACCTGAATCATCGGCGTGAAGAATGCCTGATAGTCGTCGTAGGTCGAAAAGCCAAGCGTGCCTTTGAAGGCAGCCTTGCTCTCGCGGCCAGCGAAGCCCCAGCGATAGCCTGCCGTAATGCCGACGAGCTGCGTCACTGCGAAGATGAAGGCGAGCATCAGGAAGGCTGCCATGCCTTCGTCCTTATAGGCAGCGTGGCCGTCGGCGGCGGCTTTTGCGTCGGCCTTGGCCTGACCTTCCACGATTTCGGCCGGCAGGCTTTGTCCGAGCTTCTCAAACGGGTTGGTGCCCGAAGCCTCGGCGGCCGGCGCCATCAGCGCAGTTTGCGCGGTGCGCTCGGCGTCCAGGTGCTTGACCCGCATGTACGTCGAAATGAACGAGACGACAACGATGATCAGCACGGCCGCGGCGACCAGAATATAGCTGCGCTTGCCGCCGATCCGATTCACGAGTTGTTTGTATTCCGGTTCGTTGTCATCGATGTGTTGCGGGTCGTTGAGCTTGATGTTCTTGGTGACGAACTTGCCTTCCTGCCCCTCGCCGCGCCAGTCGATGTCTGCGTTCCGGATCAGATTGCTTTTGTAGAGCTGGTGTCCGGCGCTGTGCATGACGAAAACGAAAATCACGCACAACACGAAAACGATCGCCCACATCAGCATCTGCCGGGCGTTCTCGCTGCCGCCTTCGCCGGCCATCCACGTGCCGAGCATGTACGAAAAGCCGAGGCCTTCCGCGAGCACGAGAACGAAGAGCAAGCCCATCATCCAGGCGGGCGTCGGCGTGCGGCCGAGGTCGTGCGCCTTGGAGAGGTACGTCAGGCGCTTCTCGAACTCCTCTTCCGGCGTGTAATGAATGAACTGCTTGTAGGCGTCGCACAGCGTACGCTCGGACAAGGTCCATGTCTGATCTTTGCTGTAGCGCGTGGAATCCTTGGACAGCCGTGCGATCTTGCCGATCACCGGCAGGCCGTACCAAAAGTTCATCAGCATGAAGTCGATCTGAAACTTCCGGCTGAGATAGATCGCCAGCACGATGACCAGCGAGATGGCGCTATAAATCGTCGCCAGATTATTGTTGACCCATTGAAGCATGTTTTCCCCAGAAGTTGATGTTTGGTCTTCTTATTTGGTGCGGACCATCGTCGGATTGAATGCTGCCGAATAGCCGACCCCGTCGCGGTCATAACGCAGCCAGGAACCCGTTGCGCGGTCCGGCGTGCGATTGGCGATGACGATGTCGAGACACTTGACGTCTTCCGTATTGACGAAGACGCGATACAAAATGGCTTTGTCGCCTCGATACGTATTGACGTCGGAGACCACGCGCAGGTCGGGCTGTGCGCGACTCGCTGCTTCGGCGTTGCGGTACACGAGCACCGTAGGCTTGCGTGCCGGGGCGCCGCCGTCGCGCAGTACCGCCACGCCGGTCAGGGCGACGAGATTGCCGTTGACGTTGTCCGTCCAGCTCGTGTTGTAGAGGCCAGGCATGTACTCCGCCGTATCGATGGGCCGGTCGGTGCGTAGCGATTTCACCGCGTTGGCGGCGCGAGGGCGATCGCGGTCGCAGCGCGCAATGGGCACGGCTGCCGTCGCAGACTTGATGAAGAAGCCCGACGGACTGTCGAGCTTGCCGAGTTCGAATCCGGCATGCGTGTCGTTGGTCGGGTTGCCGCCGAAATTCCAGGGAGTGCGCGACGCCCTGGCGGCCTGCCCGGGACTGGCGGACGCCAGTGGCGCAGGGGGGCTGGCGGGCTTTGCCGCAACGTCGGGAGTGGGCGCCGTCGTCGATCCCGATGAGGGTGCCGAAGCAGGTGCCGACGCGGACTTCACCGTATTCACGGCATTCGCATTCGCGCTCGTGTCGCTGCCAACTGCGGCCCCGCCAGTCGTCGCCTTCGTGCTGGCCTTTTTCCTGGGGGCCGCGCTTGCTGTCCCTCGGCTCGCCAGAGCGCTGGCGGTGAGCGTCGAGGCGCGTGAGCGTTCAACAGGCGATGCCCCGGTTTCCTGCTTCTCGCGGTAGAAAGCGATGTTCGGTTGACGCGCGGCCAGATAGCGTTCGAATGTGGCCTGATCGATCAGGTCGACGATTTCCACGCGCCGGTTGCGAGCTCTTCCGGATTCGTCGTGGTTGTCCGCAACGGGAAGCGTTTCCCCGGCGCCCTGATAAAACAGTTGAGCGTCCGGAATTCCGGCGGCCTTGAAAACGTCGGCGACGGCGCGCGCACGTTTTTCCGACAGGTCGGCGTTACCGGACGAACTGCCGGTGTCGTCGGTGTGCCCGACCAGCAGAATGCGTTTGGTCTTGAGCGCCTCCACGGCCGCACGGTCTTCTGCCGAGCTTTTGGCGGTGAGCTTGGTCGACTGCGTTGCGTAGGAGTACTGGCTCGCGATCTCGGCAAAGTAAGCGCGCGCCTCGGGCTGCAAGGTGGCGGAGCCGCTGGTGAACTGGCCACGCCCGGTGGCTTCCTGGTCGACGACCGAGACCGACAGCCCGGCCTCTTTCCCGCCTTGTGTGCCGCCCTGCGCCGAGGTGTCCTGCAACGTCACCACGGTCATTTCGAGGTTGTGCGCCTTGGCCACCTTGGCCAGTTCGCAACGTCGCCGGTCGATATCGGAGCCGATCAGCGCACCCACGCCCGCGCCCAGTCCGGCGCCGATCAGGGTGCCCACCGTCCGGTTCTTCGGCGCGATCACGTTGCCGAGGATCGCGCCTGCGACGGCCCCCACCGCAACACCGATATTGCGGGCGTTGTTCGAGCACGGATCGTCACTGGCGAACGTGTCTTTCATGAAGCCGCCCGGGGTGCCGGGGGTGGTGGCACAACCCGTGACGAAAACGGTCGAGGCGAGCGCCAGGGCGGAAAGGCGAAGTGAAGAGGATCTTCGGCATTGCGAAGTCACTGCAACGTATCTGGTCGTTGTCATTGTCTGGTCTGTCAAGATCGCACCGCTGAATTCGATGAAGACCCCGCATAAGCGGGGCCATCTGCGAACTCAGGCCGAACTGACGTTTACGGCCATGCAAACAGATACTTAACCGTGAAATGTGTCGGCCTACTGAATTTAGGAGGGGGTGGGGCGTGAGCTGACGGGGCAGTCGGGGAAATGTGGAGGGAAATTGAAAGAAAATGGGATGACTACCATTTTGGTAGAAAATAGACCTCTAAGGTTTATAATCGCCTCGCGCCACGCAGACCGGCCGGATGCCGATGCGCGACTTTCCCGGAGCGTGGCAGACGCTTACGCCAACCGGCACCTGCGCGTGACGAGCGCATTCACGGGCTTGTGCGCCAGCGCAATGCTCGCCATTCGCGCCGACATGAAGCGCGAATGGCGCGCCCAGATCGTGCGCACCGCGATGGACACGCTGGGGCACGATCCCAAGACCTGGGAAGCGAAGTAGCCGCGGGCGTCTGCGCCCGCCTCTATGGCTGCGACGAACTAACGCTGCTCCCTCCCGCGCCCTTCCAACTGGGCGTAGACGGCCTGCGACAGGCCCATCAACGTCTCGCGGTCGATGCCGCCCGAAATGGCGTAACCGAACGTCTTGTCGACCCAGTAGAAGACGCTGACGGGGCCGTCCTCATAGAAGCGGAACGCGGCGGGTTGCCCGTCGATGCCGGCGGGCGAAATGCAAACCGTGATGCGCTCTCCGGCGTCGTTGCGATACATGTATTGCACCACGCGCTCGTCGCTATCGGGCAGCACCCGTCCGCCGCTTAGCCGGAACCCTCGCGGCGTGAGGTCGGGTGCGCGGGCGCCGGTATCCAGACGTGCGGCAATCCACTGCGAGAAGTGGGCTTCGGTCTGACCGTCCATACCCGTTGGGCGCTGAATTTCCGGCATGAACACGACGTGGGCAATTGCGGCCCGCTTTGCGAAGCGGGCGGCGCTGTCCGTCATCGCACTGCGTTGCACCGCGTTATCGCGCATCGCCATATCGGACGTGACAGGCATGAGTCGCCCTGACCACATGCGATGCCCTTGCACGCCAATACCGATACCGATGACCAATGCCGCGGCCATGCCCGCAAACCGCGACCCGTTGGCAGCCGACAGGCGGCGATGCTGCGACGGTTGCAGCCGGGGAGGTATCGGCTCGTCCAGCACGTCGTCGTAGCGCGCATGCAGCGCGCGCTTGAGCGCGACGAGTTCGCTCACGGCGGCGGCCAGTTCCGGATCGGTGGCGAGCGCCTTGTCGAGTTCCGCACGCCGTGCGGGCGGCAGTTCGCCGTCCACGTAGGCGTGCAGTTCGGTGTCGTCTATCGGGCGATTCTGTTCGTTCATCGCACCACCTTCAGCTTGGCAGGTTGGCCGGCCGGGGCGCCCCCGGACATCAGTTCGCGCAATCGCTGTCTGCCGCGCGACAGCCGCGACATGACGGTGCCGATCGGCACTTGCAGCGACGCCGCAACGTCCGCGTAGCTCATGTCTTCCAGCCCGACGAGCAGGACGATGGCGCGCTGCTCGACCGGAAGATGTTGCAGCGCCTGATCCAGATCGCGGATTTCCAGACGACGGGCCGGATCGACCGGCACGGCGACCTCGCGCTCGACGAGGTCGGTTTCGTCCAGTGAGACGTGTGAGGCTTGCGCGCTGGCGCGGCGCCGCTGATTGAGAAACAGGTTATGCATGATGGTGAAGAGCCATGCGCGGACGTTCGTGCCCGCTTCGAACATCGTATGGCGGCTCAGCGCGCGCTCCAGCGTGTCCTGCACGAGGTCGTCGGCCAGATCGGCGTGTCCCGTCAACGCGCGCGCATAACGCCGCAGGCGCGGGACATGGTCGTACAGCTGGTCACGGATATCCATGCTGTCAGGGATTTAGGGCGGTGAGCGGGGCTATATCGGGTCAACACCTTCGCGAGACGGCTTATTCCATTCGTTGGAAAAAATTGCGCACGATAGCGGAATAAGGCTTCCGGGAATGTGTTTTACCGTGAAGGCACATCCCCGTTCGGCCGATCCGAACGATCCGAACGAACCCCACGACGCCATCATAAGGAGCCTATCCGTGACTGAACCTTCCTCGCCCGCCCCGAGGCCCATCTGCGTGCCCTGCCGGGCGGCGGCCATTGTGGCTGTCGTCGGTGTGCTTGCGGGCGGTTTCGCCTACGCCGCTGGTTGGCTTACACCACAGCGGCTGAGCGCAGACATGGTGATCGACACCTTCGAGTCGAACGCCGGCATCCACGAGGGCTTTCGCCGTAATCACGCGAAAGGCCTGTGTGTCGACGGTTATTTCGAGAGTAATGGAAATGGCGTCGCGCTGTCCAAGGCGGCTGTCTTCGCGCCGGGCCGCACGCCCGTCACCGGTCGGTTCGCCATTCCCGGACCGAATCCGACGGCGTCCGACAACAGCGTGCCGATTCGCAGCATGGCGCTGATGTTGACGCTCGCTGACGGCGAGCAATGGCGCATGGGCATGAATACCACGCCGCTCTTCGCCGTGCGCACGCCGCAGGAGTTCTACGAGCAACTCGCGGCGTCGCGCCCCGACCCGGCGACGGGCAAGCCCGATCCGGCAAAACTGCAGGCGTTCTTTGCCGCGCATCCCGACACGCAGCCGTTCCGCGATTGGGTCAAGGGGCATCCGCCGTCGTCGAGCTACGCCAACGCGGCGTATTACGGCATCAACGCGTTCTATTTCGTCGATGCGCATGGCCAGCGCTCCGCCGTGCGCTGGTCGATGCAGCCCGAGCTGCCGTTTGACGTCGTGTCGGATAAGGAGAAAGGCGAGGCCAACTATCTGGCGGCCGAGTTGTACGACCGTCTGCAAAAAGGGCCGGTGCGCTGGCATCTGTTGCTGACGGTGGCCGAGCCCGGCGATCCGATCGACGACGCCACGCGTCAATGGCCCGCCACGCGCAAACAGGTGGACGCCGGAACGCTGGTGCTCTCGCGCGCATCGTCGCAGGACGATGGCGCCTGCCGCGACATCAACTTCGATCCGACTGTGCTGCCCGCGGGCATCGAGACGTCCGGCGATCCGCTGCTCGCCGCGCGCTCCGCCGCGTATGCCCTGTCGTACAAGCGCCGCACGCGCGAGGAAGCCCTGAATCCTGCGCAGCATGCCGAGACTTCCCACGAGGCCCGTTCACGATGAATCGTCCCCATCTTCACTTCAGTCCCGTTCAACGCTGGTTGCATTGGAGCATGGCGATTGCGATGCTGGCCATGCTGTTCATCGGCGTCATCATGGTCAGCACACTGTCGCAGGCCCACTCGACGCTGATCGCCTTGCATCGGCCGCTGGGCATCGCAATTCTCGCGCTTGTCGTGATCCGGATCGGCGTGCGTCTGGGGCGGGGGAGTCCGCCGTTGCCGGGTAGCTTGCCGTCGGCGCAGAAGCGTGTCGCCTATGCGTCGCACGTGCTGCTCTACGCATTGATGTTGCTGATGCCGTTGATCGGCTGGGCGATGGTGTTGGCGGGCGGCTATCCCGTGACGCTGTTCGGCGCGATCCATTTGCCGCCGCTGGTGCCGGCCGACGCTCGCCTGTTCGCGCTGCTGCGGGCGTTGCACTCGTGGCTGGCGTTTGTGCTGTTCGCGCTGGTCCTCGTGCATCTGGCGGCGGCGCTCATGCATGGCCTCATCAAGCGTGACGGCGTGTTCTCCAGCATGGCGCGCGGCGATCGTTCGGGAGGGCGGTGACCGGCGCGTTCATCGCGGGTTTTCGCGGGCATCCTTGATGGCGTTCAGCTTCGTGGCGATTCTCGCGGCGTAGGCATCGCGCAGTGCCGGTGTGGCGGAATGATAGGCGCCGATGGCGGCCCACGTGTTGCCGTATTTTGCCATCTGACGTTGCAGATGCCACGCCGCGATGTACACGCTTTTGCACGGCACCATGAGATCGGCGGTGCCGATACCGAAGCGCGCCAGCGTTTCCAGATGCACCGAGTTGATCTGCATGAGGCCGTAATCGACCGAGCCGTTGGTGTTCGTGCGGCGCGCGTCGGGACGGTTGTTCGATTCCTCCCACGCAATCGCCCGCAGAACGTCGGCGTTCACATGGTGATAGGCGGCCGCGTCGTCGAAGCAGTCGGCCAGGGCGGGGCGGCTTGCGCAAAGCATCGCGGCGGTCGCGACTGCAAAGGCCAGCAACGTTCGCAGACCTGCGCGACGCAGCGCGAACCGGCGGGCGGGCTTATCCGTGTTGATGAGGCTCGGGCGCATGGGTCATGGGAAGGGTGGGGTCGTTGGGGACGGTGAGAGTGGCGAAGACGACAATCCACCCGGCGAATTTCCTGACGGATTGCCCGAATTGGCGTTCGACGAATTGCCAAAGGCATTGCCGGACGAATTACCGAATGCGCTCCCGAAGGCATTGCCAAGCGGATTGTTGAGCGAGTCGTCGAGCGGCGCGCCGGGGCCGGAGGCGGGCAACGGTGTCGAGGGCAGGACAACCGGCGTTGCCGTGGCGGCCGAGAAACGCCAGTCGTAGTAATGCGTTTTGCCGGCGAAGGTGCCGAACGGCTCGTCGAAGTGCGCCGTCTTGAGCGGTGTGGCGGACGAACGGCTATACACCTCCAGCACGCCTTTGTCGGTCGTTATATACCTTATGCCCCAGTCCGTGCTGCCGGTAATCGGGTCTGCGAAGATCTTGCGCAAATAGCGATGCGGCGTCGGAAAGCGGGGATCGAGCAGCAGGGCGGCGAGGTTGGGCGGCTGAGGCAACTGACCGGCGGGCGTCGCGTCGGCATAAGCACGCAGCGCGTCGCTGAACTGCGCGCCGATCTCCAGCAACTGTGCCTCGCGCGCGGCACGCTGCCACAGCGCGCCCACTTGGATCGTGAGCGCCGCGAGCAGCCCCAGCACCGCCACGAGAATCAGCAGGCCCACGTAGGTGAACCCCGCTTGCGTGTGGGGAGGGCGACGTTTAGCCACCATGCGGGAGCGGCGTTCAATAGTCCGCATACGCCTTGCCTGCCGGGTCGGTGCCCGTCGCGCCGCTCTTCACGCAGCAGATACCCTTGTCCTCGACGACCGGAATCGCTCCCGGAGGCGGCACCGGCGTGGAGGCGCCGAAGCGCGCGGCCTCCTGCGTCGCGCGCGACGTTGCCACAATCTGCGCACTCGGATCCTGCGCGGCATTTTCCGCTGGCGTCATCGTGATCCAGGTGGTGTCGCTGCCGGTCACCGGGTCTTGGGGTATCGCCCGGAGGTATTTGCGCTCGACCAGCTCCGCCAGGTTGACCGGGTAGTGGCCGGTGTCGTCGTAGTACTGGTCGATGACTTTGCGCAGAGTGCGCAGATTCTCCGCGAGCACGGTGTTTTTCGCCTTGGTGATGGCGGGCACGTAGTTCGGGATCATCAGCGTGGCGAGCGTGGCGATGATGGCCAGCACCACCAGCAACTCGATGAGCGTGAAGCCACGATGGCGGCGATGGATATCACGAGTCGCACGGAGGCGATGGAACCGGCGGGCGCGAATTCTCGGAGCGATGTTCATGGCCGGGGTCACCAGAGACGGTACGGCACGCCGTTCAGGCTCACGCCCTGAGACAGCGTGTACACGTCGTAAATGTCCTCGCCCTCGGCGGGAGAATCGGGCGGGCTGGCGTAGCTGCGCTTGCCCCACGTCTGCGAATCGGTGAGCGAGTCGTCGTTGTTGAACGGATCGCGCGGGATACGTCGCAGGAAGTACTGAAGCCGACGCTTCGGATCGCGCATGTCGGGCACGCCTTGCACGAGGATTTCGAGCGACGGCGGATATCCCGTCTGCGTTGCCTTCTTCTCCATGTGACCGGTGTCCCAGGCGCGCTTGTAGGCGTCGATAGCGTGACGGATCTCGCGCAGATCGCGCGCGAGCTCCTGTTCCTGACGACGCTGCACTGCCAGTTGCGAGACGGGCACGGCCAGCGCGGCGAGCATCGCCATGATGGCGAGCGTGACCAGCAACTCGATCATCGTGAAACCGCGCTGGCGCACGCCGGACGGACGACGTCCGGCGGTGTGCGAGCGGCGGCGCATGGGATGCATGTGACGCATGTGACGCGTGCGCATCAGCGCGGTGCCTGGGCGCCGCCCACGGGCACCGGCTGCTGTGACGAGAGCGGCACCGGATCGCTGGTCGGGCCGAGCGCGGTGGTGGCGGGGGGCGTGGGCGCTGGTACCGGGTTCCCCGGCGGCGGCGCAACAGCTCCGCCGGCTTGCGGCGCGGCTGACGGCGGTGGCAACGGCGCGAGCGGGGCAGGGGGGGCCGCGGAGCCAGGGGCCGCCGCTGCGGGCGCAGCGTGCGAGGCTTCGTACAGCGAGAGCCCGTTCGCCGCAATCGCGGCGCCACCCGCGCCCGAGGTCGTCATGACCACGCCCGGGGCGGTTGTGGCTTGCGGACGCGGTGTGGTGTCCGGCACCGCCGGTGCCGGACGGCGGCGGAAGTTGCCTTGCGTGCCGGACAGGAATTCGGTGGCGCTCTCAGCCGGGCGCGAAACATTACGCACGATGTGCGGCGTGATCGACAGCACGATCTCGGTCTTCTGGTCGTTGTTGGTCGTATTGCCGAACAGACGTCCGAGAATGGGGAAGTCGCCGAGGCCCGGAATCTTGTTGCCCGACGTTTGCTCCTGATTGTTGAGCAGACCGGCGAGCACCTGATTTTCCCCGTCCTTCAACTGGAGGACGGTCGAGGCCTGGCGCGTGCCGATCTGGAACACGGTGCTGCCCGAATTGGTGGTGGTCTTCGCGCCGAGACTGCTGACTTCCATCGAAATGCGGATGCCGACCTGATCGTTCAGATAGATGGTCGGCTCGACGTTGAGCGTGAGGCCCACGTCGATATAGCTCACCGACTCCGAGGCGAAACCGCCCACGCCCGCCCCGACGGTCGTCGAGATAACCGGCACCTTGTCGCCGATCAGGATCTTCGCCTTCTCCTTGTTGCGCACGCGAATGCGCGGGTTGGCGAGGATATTGGTGTCGCCGTCGGTCGCATTCAGATTGACGGTGGCCGTGGGCGACCCCACGCCGAGAGAGTTGCGCGTGGGCGAGAGCAGGTCGGCGAGGGTGAGGGTCGTGCCGTTCGAGGCGATGGGCGAGAGCGACACCGTCGACGGCCACTGAATGCCGAGGTTTTGCAGGCGGCTTCGCGTGATTTCCATCACTTCCACGTCGAGCACCACTTCCGGCTCGGCGCGATCCTGAATCGCCACGATCTGCTCCGCGACCGTGATCGCCTCGGGTGTGTCGCGCACGATCACCGCGTTGAGCTTTTCGTCGACCACGATGTCGGTCGACTTGGTGAGTGTCTTGAGCGACGCAGCGACCAGCTTGGCGTCGGCGTTGTTCAGGAAGAAGGTGCGCACGACCATTTCCTTGTACTCGCGCACCTTGGCGGGCAGGTTCGGGTAGATGAGCAACGTGTTGTTGTCCATCACCTGCTGTTCGAGCTGGTTGGTCACGAGCAGGAAGTACAGCGCCTGCTCGACGGTGCTGTTCCTGAGCGCAATCGAGACCTTGGTGTCGGCCTTCAGATCTTTGTCGAAGACGAAGTTCAGGCCCGAGCGCTGGGCGATCACCTGAAAGACTTGCCGCAGCGGTGCGTCGCGAAACTCGATGGACATCGGCTGACGGAACGCATCGGAGAGTTCCGCACTGAGTACCGGTTGCGCCGCGCGCGATTCGACTTCGGCCAGCATGGCGCGCGCCGCGTCGTTCTCGGGACGCTCGCGCAAGACCTGATCGAGCAATTTGCGCGCGGCGTCGTAACGCCGCTCGTCCATCGCAATCGACGCCTGCTTGATCATGTTCTGGTGCCGCAGCAGGGCGTCGAGCGTGCGCACGTCGGCTTTGGCCTTCTCGTTGTTCGGGTCGAGATCGAGCGCGCGCTTGAACCAGGGGCGCGCCGCCTGAAACTTGCCGGCGTTCATCTCCTTTTCCCCTTTGGCGATGAAGTCCAGCAACGTCTTGTCGCGCGCGTTGAGGTAGACCAGACGGTACTCGCCATTGGCCGGGTCGCGGCTGCTGGCTTCCTGCAACTTCTTGAGGCCCGCTTCGGGCTGGTCGTGGGCGAGCAGGTCGCGCCCGTCGCGCAGCGCCAATTGTGCGGCGCAGCCGGACAGGGCGACGAGGGTGAGCAGGGCCGCGCAGCGACGCAGGTGCACGCGGGAGGTGCTGACGGTGTGCAACGCATGGGGTGAAGGGACAGGCAACTTCACTGCGCGCCTCCGATATCCAACTCTTGCTGCTGGTTCATGGGGATGTAGATGAGCGACAGGCGAGGCGGCTTGATCGACGCGACGCGATATACGTCGTCGACGACAGAGTTCTCATGCACGATGAAGGTCTTCTCGCCACGCGCCAGATAGACCTCCCAGGCCCCGGCCGACTGCGCCTTGCCGAGATAGGTGAACGGCATCGGCGGCGCGGTGGGCGGCAGTGGCGCGATGGGCACGGGAGCGGAGGACGGGGCGGGCGGCGGCGGGCCCCAGTTCTGGCTGACGAACAGGCGCTGCGCGGCGGGCGTGTCGCCCTCGCTGGCCAGGTTCTCACGCGGCGTCGGTGGCACGATGGTGGCGGCGTCGACGCTCGGCCCGCTGCCCGCCACGAACGCGCGCACCTGCTCAAGCAACTCGCGACGCTCGGCGGCGGCATTCGCTGCGGCGTCGGCATCGACGTCTGCATCTGCGTCTGCATTCGCGTCGGAAGCCACCTTGGGCCTCACCGAAGCCACCGTCTGACCGGCGGGCGATGGCGCGTGAGGGCGCGCGTGCGTCACGGGCGCGGCGATGGTGGCCGTCGACGAAGACGACGGAAAAAACGGCAGCAATGACGGGTCCACCAGCGCGGCCACAACGCTCGAGATCAACGAGCCCCACAGGAGCAGACGTCGGCGCGTCATGGCGCACGCACCGGGGCGTCCCGGAGGTAAAGCGTGAAGCGCACTTGTGCGCTCACGGCGGCGTCGCCAATCGCGTCGCGCTTGAAGTTGATGTCCTGCAAGGCGGCGAAGGGCAGCGTTTTCAGCACGTCCAGCACGAAATGCCAGATCGCGTCGTAGTTGCCCTTGAGCGGCAGCGCGATCTGGCACGTCGCCACGTGCGCGGCCGCGTCGTAGCCGTACTGGTATTCGCCCTGCCTGAGCGTGAGCCCGTTCTGTTTGGCCAGATCGAAAAGCAGCTTGATGTGCAGATCGTTCTGACGCCGGTTGCCCAGCGTTTCGAAGAACGCCAGCAGATGGGCGTCGACCGGCGCCACGCCGAACGATGCCGCGGCAGAGCGACGCGCGCCAACGACCGCCGAGGCAACGGACGACGTACCGTCGCGCGTGAGCGCCCAGCCGAATGTGCCCAGCGCGACGAGCGCGCAGAGCAGTAGCGCGAGCGCTGTAGTGCGTGCCGCACCGAGACGCGTGAGGGCAACGCGCACGGTGAGCAGCGGCGCGGCGGGCAGACGTGCCGTCAGCGTGCGGCCCATGTGGCCTCCAACTGAAAGCGGATGGGACGATTGATGTCCTGATCGTTGATTTCGTGATGCGTCAATTGGACATCGGTGAAGAAGGGCTGCTCGTGCAGCACGCGCAGGTAGACGATCATGTCGTCCGGGCTCGTGGTCTCGGCCGTGATGCGCACCGAATGCCGGTTCAGGTCGGGCGCGAGGGAGAGCAGCGCCACGTTGGGCATGGCGCAGGCGTCGAGGGCGTCGCGCAATTCGCGCCACGGCAGATTAAGCGTGCGGGCGATCGCATTGATCGCGTTGGCCTGCGGCACCGCTATGACGATCGGCGCGACGGGCGGGTTGGCGCGGGCGTGGGCGGCGTCGCGCTGTGCGATGCGTTGCGCGAACGCTTGACGAGCCTGCTCCCGAGCGTAGACCCGATAGCCGAGCACGGCCGCTGCCATGGCTATCGCGACGGCGAGCGCCAGCACCGCACACCAGCGTGGCGACAGGTGCCGCAACGTGCGCTGCCAGCCGCGCGGCGCGAAATCGATGGCGATACGCGTCATGCGAGTCCCCCTCCTGTCGCGAGGATCTCGGTGGCTTGCCAGTCGTGCGCGGCACGGTCGGCGGCAGGCGTGAGGATGTTCACGTTCAACGCGACGGAAGTGACGGGCGCGGCGCACACGTCGCTCGGCACCGTTGCGCACAGGTGCAGCGTTGTGGCCGGGGCCATGCCCGTGAGCAGGGCTGTCCGGGCGAGCGTCTGCGCCAGCCAATGCCTGTCGTGCTCGGCAGGGACAGGCACGTCATGCATCGCTCGCAAGCGCATGTGCGCGCCGTCGGTTATGCCGACGCGCATCAGGCTGTCGTGCATCACGGCAAACCAGCCGGGCGCGCGGTATTGGTGTTGCCAGCGATTCCACGCGCTCACGAATTGCGGTGCGAGGCTTGTGACGGGCACGCGGCACGCCTGTGCCGTCACGCTCAGCGTGTCGACGAGGGCGCGCGGCAGCGCGACGGTGCAAAACGGATGCGACACCTGCCAGTCCCCCGCGATGTGCCACCGCTCGGGTGTCTCGCCGAACAGGTTCGCGAAACGCAGCATGGCGGCGCCTTCGATGTCGGACAGGCGTGTGGCGCCGGCAGGCGGTGTGGTCATCCACAGCCGGGCAAGCCGGTCGTCGACGACGATGTCCAGCGTGGCGCGGCGCGTTGCGTGCCGGCTCAGCATGTCGTGTACGGCGTCGCGAAGGGCCGCCACGAAGGCGTCGCCCGCGTCTTCGCTCGGGCCGGTGAGCGGTGCCGTGTCCAGCACGCGCCACGTCTGCGTCTTGCGTTCGTGCAGTACCAGGCTCACCGCGTCGCGCGATACGCCCAGGTGCAGGGATTGCGCTCGCCACTCACGCATTTGTCGTCACCCGCCGGACTTCCTCCAGCGTGCTGTCGCCAGCGCGCACCAGCATGAGCGCCGCATGGCGCAGGCTGCGCGTACCGTTGGCGTGCGCCGCCGCCTTGATCTGGCGGATCGGGCGCTTGTCCACGACCAGTTCGCGAAGCTCGTCGTTGAGCATCAGGATTTCGGCAATCGAGCGGCGCCCCTTGTAGCCCGAGCCCCGGCAGTGTGGGCAGCCTGTGCCGCGCATGAAGCGGAAGTCGACGACGTCCGCGCGCGTGAGCCCAACGCTGGCGAGCTCGGCGTCGTCGGGCGTGGGTGCGTCTTCCCGGCAATGCGGGCAGTTCACGCGCATGAGCCGTTGGGCCCAGATGCCGTTCAGCGCCGAGACGAACGCGTAGGGATCGATCCCCATGTGGTTGAAGCGGCCGAACACGTCGAACACATTGTTCGCGTGCACGGTGGTGAGCACGAGGTGGCCCGTGAGTGCCGACTGCACGGCGATCTCGGCCGTCTCGCGGTCGCGGATTTCGCCGACCATGATCTTGTCGGGGTCGTGACGCAGGATCGAGCGCAGCCCCTTCGCGAACGTCAGCCCCTTCTTCTCGTTCACGGGAATCTGCAGAATGCCCGGCAGTTGATACTCCACCGGGTCTTCGATGGTGATGATCTTCTCGCGGCCGTCGTGAATCTCGGTGAGCGCGGCGTACAGCGTGGTTGTCTTGCCTGAGCCGGTCGGGCCGGTGACGAGCAGCATGCCATAGGCTTCACGCGCCAGCGCCCGCAGACTCACGAGCGACGCCGGATCGAACCCGAGCGCTTCGAGCGTGAGGGCGCCGTAGGCCTCGACCATGGCGCGTTTGTCGAGAATACGGATCACGGCGTCTTCGCCGTGAATGCTCGGCATGATCGACACGCGCAGGTCGATGTCACGGCCCGCGGCTTCCACGCGGAAGCTGCCGTCCTGCGGAACACGCCGCTCGGCGATGTCGAGCTCTGCGAGCACTTTCAGACGCGAAATGGCCTGTTCGGCCAGATCGGTGCCACGTGCCGACGCTGCATGATCGAGCACGCCGTCGACGCGATACTTGATCGCGAGTCCCGTCGCCGTGCTCTCAAGGTGGATGTCCGACGCCCCTGCCTTGAGAGCGTCGTAGAGCGTGGAGTTGACGAGCTTGACTGCCGGGCTCGCGCCTTCTGCCACGCTGGCGAACGACAGCCGGGTCGATGTGCGGTCGCTGCTCGCGCTCTCGCCGTCTCCCGACACCACGTGATCGATGGCGCGGGCCGTCTCTTCCTGCTTGGCGAGATAGGCCTGGAGGTCGTCGCGCAATGCCAGCGCGAAGGTCGGTGCGGATGTCGGTGCCGAAGGCTGCACGGCGCACGACGACGCGCGTGCGCTCAGCCATACGCGCAGGTCCAGATCGAACGGATCGCCGACGACACCGACGAGCGAGCCGTTCGCCCCCGAGAGCAGCACGCAATGACGCTGCAACGCTTGCGAGAGCGGCACGAGGTCGAACGCGGGTTTGACGGCGAGCATGTCGGACAGGGCCATCACCGGCAGGCCGAGCTGTGTGCCGAGCGCCAGCACGACGTCGCGCAGGTCGCCGCCCGCCACGGTGTGCAGCGCGCTGACGAGGTCTTGCCCCGTTTCGCGCTGCATCTCGCGTGCGCGCGCCACTTGAGCGGCGTCGATGAGCGTGTCGGGAGGACTGAGGTCGATGGCGCTCACGAAAGATCTCCGGCCAGATCGAAGATCGGCATGTAGAGCAGAATCACGATGGCGCCGACGACGAGGCCGATGGCCGCCATGAGCACGGGCTCGAACGAGCGCGTGAAGCGGTCGATCCAGCGATCGATTTCGCCGTCGTAAAACGCGGCCGATTGGGTGAGCATCGGGCCCATCTCCCCGGTACGCTCGCCCACGCGCAGCATGCGCAGGGAGATCGGCGTGGTGAGGCCCGCGGCTTCGAAGGCGGCGGACAACGGCGTTCCGGCATCGACACTCGCGGCGGCAGCCGCCAGCGCCGCGCGCAGATTGACGGAAGCCATCGGTTGCACGGTGGCGAGCGCGCGCAGGATCGTGATGCCGCCTTCGAGCAGCATGCCGAGCGTCAGATACACACGCGCCAGTTCATAGATGCGCACGCGCTCGCGCAGCACGGGAATGCGCGAGAGCAGCAGCACCACGCCACCGCGGCGTTGCAGTCGTCGCCACAACCCGACAAGCCCGATCACGAACGCCCCCTGTGCCGCGAGGAAAAGGGGGGTGTGGCCGCTCACGAGTTGACCGAAGTCGAGCATGAGTTGCGAGGCGAACGGCAATTGGCGGCCCGCCCCCTGATACACCTCGGCAAAGCGCGGTACCACGTACATCATCAGGAAGAAGCTCACGGCGCCGCCAACCGCCATGAGAATGCACGGATAGATGGCGGCGCTCACGACCTTGTTGCGCACGCTGTCGACACGTTGCTGATAGTCGACGTACCGGGCGAGCGAGCGGGGCAGATCGCTCGTGCCTTCGGCGGCTTGCACGATACCGACGTAAAGCGGCGGGAAGATGCGTGGCTGCTCCGCGAGCGCTGCGGAAAAGCGTTTGCCGGACGAGAGACTTTCGAGCAGGCGGTGCAGGCATTCGCGCACGCCCGGGTTGCTCTCCTTCTCGTGCAGCGCCTGCAACGATTCCACCACGCCGAGCCCTGCGTTCACGAGCGCGAGCAACTCCTGGCTGAAGAGCACCAGCGAGAGCTTCTTCGCGCCGGTCACGCCTTTGCCGCCTTTTCCGGCAGCGAAACCGAAGCCGAACCGAAGCGGGGACAGGCGCACGGCGCGCACTTCGCTCACGAAGCGGCCGTCGTCCCGCGCGCGGCGGCGTGCGTCCTCGGGGCTATCGGCCTCGATGCGAAGGGTCTCGATCGTTCCTTGCGGGCCAATCGTGCGAACGTCGAAAAGCATGCGACGGTCAGGGGGCGACGGCGTCGGCGACGCTTATTGCGACACGATGTCCGCGTCGTCGCCCGTGCCGCCGGGCTGACCGTCGCGGCCATACGAAATCACTTCGTACTCACCCTTCGCGCCGGGCGAGTGGTACTGGTACGCATGACCCCACGGGTCGAGCGGGATCGCCTTTTGCAGATACGGGCCGTTCCACGCGGCACCGGCGGAAGTGGGCGCGACCATCAGCGCGTTGAGACCTTCGGCCGTGCTCGGGTAGCGACCCACGTCCAGACGATAGGCGTCGAGCGATTTGGAGAACGCATCGATTTGCGCCTTGGCCACCGTCACTTCGGATTTTCGCAATTGGGCGAAGTACTTCGGCCCGACGTAAGCCGCGAGCAGACCGATGATGACCACGACTACGAGCAATTCGAGCAGCGTGAAACCTCGCTGGGCGCGGCGTTGGCGCACGGCAGGGGAGCGGCGGCGGACTGACAGGCGAAGTTTCATGACGCGTTGACTCGTAGTGAATGAGACAGCGGATCGTTCGCCGAAATAACAGAACCTACAGGCCCCTGAAAAATGGCGAGCGTATCCGAGCCGAACAGAATGCGGCCGCACGCATCATCGTGGAATTGCTAAGGGTCGGGAAGATGCGAATCGCTCAGCAGTGAATTGCAAAAAATTCAGCGCGCACGAACGCGAAGAAGACAGGGATCCGAATGTCGGGGTGCATTTACCGGATCGTGGGTGGTTTGTCCTACAGCGCGGATTTGAGGATTTTTGCGCTGCATCCAAACCCGCCTTGTCAGTGCTGAAGCCGCGGGAATTTCACCGTTTCGGTGCTCGGCAAGCGTATGTCTCGCGAGGTCTTTTCAATGAAAACTACTAAAGATACTCGTGAAAATTCCACGGGACAAAGCCAACTTAGTATTGCGCCCGAAGTGGGTCAGACCACGGAAACTCGTTCGGAGTTCAATCTAACCGTCGACATTTTGCGTAAGCCTTCCGAGTGATCGTCGAAGACGGCTGGCGAATGTTGCACGGGTTCATCGGAACCAAAATGACGAAATGAGAAAACGACACTCATTAGCGTGGACATGCACCGGGCTGTTGCTCGCGTGGATGTTCCTGATGGCGGGCACCGCCACGCCTCAGACGAACGCGGGAGCGACGCCGGTACCCATACCGGCGTCAGGACGCGTAAAGATCAACCTGGGCGCGACCCCCTGGAAGTTTCTGGGGGATAGCGAGCCCGATGGCGTATCTCAGCCGGGATTCGATGACTCGAACTGGCAGAACGTCGGCATTCCGCACTCGATGAACGAGAACGACATGTTCTCGAACACGCAGAGCGGCGGCAACGTACCCCACGGCCGTGGCTGGTATCGCAAGCATTTCAAGCTCGACAAGTCCTACGCGGGCCGCAAGGTCATCGTGGAATTCGAGGGCGCGCACATGGGCGCGCAGGTCTACGTCAATGGCCAGTTGGTCAAGGGCAGCAGCGTTCGCAGCCCGAACGCCACGCACGTGGTCGGCTTCCTGCCGTTCGCCATCGACATCACCAACATGGTGACGGCCGACGGCGTGACCGATAACGTGATCGCCGTGCGCGTCGCCGCCAATGGCGACTGGTTCGAAGATCCGGATTTCTCGGGCGCGTTCCGTTTCGGTCAGGGCGACACGGGTATTTTCCGGCCGGTGTACATGTACATCACCGACCCGGTACATATCCCGCTCAACGACTATCCGGTCATGCAAACGTGGGGGACGCACGTCTCGACCGTGAGCATTCAGGACCCGGCCACCGATGGCTCGGGTACGGCGAGTTCGGCTAACATCCAGATCGAAACGAACGTCCTCAACGAATCGGGCACGGCGCAGACCGCACAGGTCACCACGCAGATCGTTGACGCCACGGGCACCGTGGTGGCGCAGGCGAAGGACGATCAGGTGCTGCCGCCGAACGCCGGACCGGGACTGCATCCGACGCTGGTTCGCCAGAATCTGGTGGTCCAGCATCCGACGCTCTGGTACCCGAACAACGTGCCGCGCGGCCGTCCGTACATGTACCGGGTATTCCATCTGGTCAGCGTGGGCGGCGTGGTCGTCGATGCGGCGGAAAGCCCGCTGGGTATCCGCATGATCACCTGGGACAACAACTTCCCGAGCATCAACGGTTATCCGACGCACCTCTGGGGCGCTTCGGGCCGCTACGACTATCCGGGCCTCGGCACTGCCGTGCCGGAAGAGCAGCAGTGGCGCGATCTGCGTTTGCTGGCCGATGCCGGCGGCAATCTGTATCGCCCGGGGCACTCGTCCTCGAGCACCGAATTTCTCAACGCGGCCGACGCGCTGGGGATTTTCGTCGTGCAGCCGAGCGGCGACGGCGAAAACGGCTTCAACGAGTGCTATCAGCTCTCGGCGCCGACGGCGGACTGCCCGCAGAACAAGCTCGACAAGTACGCACTGAAACTGGAGTTGCATCGCGACATGATCATTCGCGATCGCAATAACCCGTCGGTGCTCGCCTGGGAAGCGAACAACGGCATCATGAACACCTCGTTCGCGCCGCTGCTCGCCGCCATCGGCCGTCAGTGGGATCCGGTCAACACGCGCGCACAGGCCGACCGTACGCCGAATCCGCTCAATGGCGACATTCTGAGCTGCTCGCGTCAGGGTTGCGAAGTTGGCGTGAAGAACCAGTTCCCGAACAAGCCGGCATGGTCGGCGGAGTACTGGGGACGTGGTGAGTTCCGCGAGAACTACGACTTCGAAATGGACCAGGTGGCGTCGTTCCTGAACGATTGGCGCAGCGGGGTTCTGGCCAACGCCTTCGGTATCGCGCACTGGTATCTGGCGGATACGCCGGGTGAAGACAGCTTCTACTGGAGCGGCAAGACGTACGATCCGAAGCTCAATCCGAGCGGTCCGATGGTTCGCTCGCTGGGCGAATCGATGGCCGACGGCAACCGCTTCCCGCGTCTGCTGTACTACGCCTATCAAGCCGCGTGGACACCGTTCTCGATCAAGCCGGTGGTGCACCTCGCCAACACCTGGAACCGCAAGGGTCCGGTGCGCGTGAACGTGTTCAGTAACTGCCCGGCCGTGCGTCTCGTCGTCAACGACGTGGTGCAGGGCGCCGATCAGAAGCCGAACAGCCTCTCGACCTCGACCGACAATTCCGACGGTATGACCACGGGTCTCGTGGGTCAGGCGCATTGGGACAATGTGCAGGCGAACGGCGGCCGTATTCAGGCCCTGTGCGTGGACGGTTTCGGTGCGCAGGTCATGGCCAACGCAAAGCCGGTGCTCGACGAGCAAGTGAGCTCCGGTGCACCGCACCACATCGTGCTGTCGGTGGTGCCGGAAGTCATGCGCCCGAACGGCCAGCCGTTCCAGGTCACGGCCAACGGGTCGGATGCCGTGTTCGTGACGGCCATGGTCGTCGACGCCAACGGTGTCGTCGTGCCGGACGCCTCGAACTTCATCACGTTCTCCGTCGACAACGCGGCAGTCGCCGACTATCGTGGTGGCTGGGATCACATCGTGACGATGGACAAGCCCGTGGGTTACCACTCGCCGGGCGATCACGAACTCGCGGCCGAAGGCGGTCTGACGCGCATTGCCATTCGCAGCACGTTCCAGACGGGCCACGTGACGGTGAGCGCAACCTCGCCGGGTCTGGGTAGCGGTACGGCGTCGTATGACGTTCAGGCGCCGGTCGTCGTGCCGGTGCAAGCCGCAACCTCGGCGCCGCAAATCGTGGTGCAGCCGGCCAGCCAGCAGGTCAGCGTCGGCCAGCCCGCTCACTTCGACGTGACGGTCTCGGGTGCCTCGCCCATGCAGTTCCAGTGGCAGCGCGATCACCAGGACATCCCGGGCGCGAACGGCAGCAGCCTCGATACGCCCGCCGCGATCAGCGACGACAATGGCCATGTCTACGGCGTGCGTGTTCGCAACGGCGCAGGCGTGCTAACGTCGAACGACGCGGTGCTGTCGGTGATCCCGGCACTCGCCGTGACGATCGATACGCCGCCTGCGGAGCAGGATGTGTTCGTCGGTCAGACGGCCACGTTCAGCGTTGCGGTGAAGGGCTCGCCGGTGATCCAGTACCAGTGGTTTCGCAACGACGTTGCCATCGATGGCGCGACGTCGGCGACCTACACCACGCCTGTGGTGACGGCCGCAGACGACGGCGCGATGTTCAAGGTCTTAGTGAAGAACCCGCTGGCGCAGGTGACGTCGACGCCGGTACCCCTCAAGGTTGCTGCGGCGACGGTGCCGACGATCACGAGCGGTCCGGCCAACACCGTGGCGATGCTCAACGAGAGCGCCACCTTCACGGTCCAGGCGTCCGGCTCAAACCCGTTGCATTACCTGTGGAGCGGCCCGGCGGGCGTGGTGGGCGGCGATTCGCCGACCTTCACGATCGACGCCGTCGCCCCGAAGGATCTTGGCAAGTACACGGTGACTGTCTCGAACGCTTCGGGCAAGTCGGTGACGAGCGATCCCGCAACACTGAGCCAGGCCGCACCGGGTGTGAACCTGGCGCAGGGCAAGGTCGCGTTCGCGACCAGCTACCAGGATCGGCAGGGCATGCCGGCGAGCAACGTGACCGACGGTAACGTCAGCTCGCGTTGGAGCTCGGATCAGAAGGACGGTGACAACGCGTCGATCACGGTCGACCTCGGCGCACCGATGCCGATCAACCGCATGATCCTGCGTTGGGAAAACGCGTACGCCAGTTCGTATCGCATCGAGGTGTCGAACAACAACGTCGACTTCGTCAAGGCATACGAATCGCCGGCCGGTTTCGCGGGCGGCGTGGACGACTTCACGTTCCCGACGACCACGGCACGCTATGTCCGGATGGTCGGCCAGAAGCGGGCAACGGACTATGGTTACTCGCTCTATGAGATCGAGGTCTACAACGTTCCGAACTGTAACGACGGTGCGCTCTACACCAACGAACGTTACACGGTGCTGAACCCGGGTGAAGCGCAGGATACGTCCAGCACGCTGCTCTGGAATCGCAAGCAGTACGCGACGACGGACCCAAACCATCAGTTCACGCAGCTCGATGCCGCAAGCTACTGCGCGGCACAAGGCAAGCGTCTGCCGACGCGCGACGAAGCGCTGTCGATTGCCGCGAACAACAGCGCCGCGTGCGCCTTCCCGGAAAAGTGGACGACGTGGACGTCGACGCTTCTGCCGACCGACCAGCGTCAGGCTTACCTGATTACGTCGGCGGGCGAAGACCGTCAGGGTCTCGTCGACAACGCACCGGGTTGGGTTCTTTGCGTCTCGGGTACGGCGCAGGTGACGCCGCCGGCGGTGACGGTGCAGCCGTTCGATCAAAGCGTCACGATCGGCAAGCCGGCGCACTTCAGCCTCGGCATCAGCGGCTCGGCCCCGCTCACGTTCAAGTGGTATCGCGTGGCGAAAGCCGGCGAGACCTCGGACACGCTGCTCTACACGTCGTCGACCCCGGTCTACGACACGCCGCCCGTCAAGCCGGAAGACGACGGCACGCAGTACTACGTGACGGTCAGTAACGCCGCAAACAGCGTTACGAGCCAGAAGTTCACGCTCACGGTGACGGCAGCGCCGCAAGACCCGGGCAACGGCGACCCGCAAGTTCCGCCCCCGGTGATCGTGGTCAACCCGGTGAGCCAGTCGGCCGCCATTGGCAAGACGGCAACGTTTACGGTCAGCGCGACCGGCAACGGTCCGCTGTCGTACCAGTGGTATCGCGACGCCGTGCAGATCGACGGCGCCGTGTCGGCAAGCTACACCACGCCGGCCGTCAAGCTGGAGGACAACGGTGCGCAGTTCACCGTGCTCGTCAGTGCAAACGGTGCAAGCCTGTTGAGCCAGGGCGCGACGCTCAATGTCGTGGATGGCGTGCCGTCCAACGATACGAACCTCGCACTGGGCAAGACGGTCACGTCTTCACCGGTTGAAAACCCGGGCTTCGGCGCGGCCAGCAACGTCAACGACGGCGATATGGATACGCGCTGGTCGTCGCTGTTCCTGGACAACCCGGACGCCGATCACGCCAACATCACGATCGACCTGGGCAAGACGCAGGCGGTCAACCTGGTGCGCCTGAAGTGGGAGCGTGCGTACGGCAAGCAGTATGTGATTCAGGTCTCGACCACCGGCAACGACGGTGACTGGACGCCTGTGTACACCCAGAACACGGGGCGTGGCGGTACGGAAAACCTGTCGTTCCAGACGGTTGCCGCACGCTATGTCCGCATGCAGGGTGTGAAGCGCGCTACCCAGTACGGCTTCTCGCTGTACGAGTTTGAAATCTACGGTCCGAAGCTGAGCTTCGATCAGCAGCCGCAGCCGCAATCCGTGCAAGTGGGCCAGCCGGCACACTTCGCGGTGTCGGTGATCGGTGCGTCAAATCTTCAGTACACGTGGTTCCGTAACGGCCAGCAGGTCGCCGTGACGGCAAACCCCGCGTACGACACGCCGGCCACGACCATGGACGACAACGGTGCGCAGTACGGCGTGGTGGCCGACGACGGTAATTCGAACATCACCAGCACGCCCGCACAACTGACGGTCACGCCGGTCTCGACCGGTGACGGCAGCAATGGGAACGTGGGTGTCACGCCGCAAGTCGACATCGGTAATAACGGTGGCAACGGTGGCCCCACGCCGGTGAACCTGGCGCTGGGCAAGCGAGCCTTCGCCAGCGGCGTGGAAAACCCGCAGGGCACGCCTGCGTCCAACGCGGTCGACGGTAACGCCGATTCGCGCTGGTCGTCGGACTTCAACGACAACGCATGGCTCGCCGTGGATCTGGGTGCCCCCACCCAGATCTCGGAAGTGCAACTGCGTTGGGAGCGTGCGTTCGGCACCGCGTACGAGATCCAGGTCTCTGACGACGGCAACACCTGGCGCAAGGTCGGCGGCCAGTCCGCCGGCCAGGGTGGCACGGAGCAGGTGTCGTTCGCACCGGTCACCACGCGCTTCGTGCGCATGGCCGGTATCCAGCGTTCGTCGCCCTACGGCTACTCGCTGTTCGAGTTCGAAGTGTACGGCCCGGCAGGGGGCACGGTGCCCGTGACCAACCCGGCAACGGACAACTCGGGCGATAACAGCAACGGCAACCTCGCGAAGGGCAAGCCCGCCTTTGCCAGCGGTGCCGAGAGCGACGCTACGCCGGCCCGCTTCGCGGTGGACGGCAACCCGGGTACGCGCTGGTCGTCGGACTTCAACGACAACGCGTGGCTCGCCGTCGATCTGGGCGCTTCGGTGCCGGTGTCGAAGGTGATTCTGCGCTGGGAACGTGCTTACGGTGCGGCTTACGAGATTCAGGTCTCGAACGACAACCAGAACTGGACCCGTGTGGCTTCGCAGCCGAACGGCCAGGGCGGTGTCGAAACCGTCACGTTTGATACGACCTCGGCGCGCTATGTGCGCATGGCGGGTGTGAAGCGCTCGTCGCAGTACGGTTATTCGCTGTTCGAGTTCGAAGTGTATGGCCCGACCGACGGCAGCACACCGCCGCCGCCCCCGCCGTTGCCCGTGATCTCCGGCCAGCCGGTCAGCGTCACGGTGCAGCAGGGCCAGAGCGCTCACTTCGCTGTCGCGGTTGCCAACCCGGATGGGGTGACGTACCGCTGGCGTCGTGGCGGCGATCTGATTCCGGGCGCCAATGCTTCGACGTATGACACCCAGCCCACCACGGCCGCCGACAACGGCGCGACGTTTACGGTTGACGTGAGCAATTCGGCCGGTAACACGGTGACGTCGTCGGCGGCAACGCTGACGGTGACGCCGCCGCCGGTCACGGGCGATCCGGGCGGCAATCCGGGTGGCAATCCGCCGGATGACGGCACCATCCCGAACTATCCGATCTTCCAGAATCAGATTGGCGTCGAACTGCGTAACAACACGAACGGCGCTTATCGGGACGATCAGATCTACGTGGCGGTGATCGCTCACGATCCGGCAAAGGGCGGCCAGTTCGTCTATCTCAAGCCGGATGGCACTACGGTGCTGATGTCGGCCAACGATAACGACGCGCCGGGCCACCTGACGAAGAACGGACAGAACTACAGCAACTACTTCTTCACGCTCGCACAGGCGAAGACGCTGACGTTCCCGAAGCTCTTCGGCGCTCGCGCCTTCGTGGCACTGGGCTCGCCGTTGTACATCAAGACCCTGAACGACGCTGCCAATCAGGTCGGCTTTGCGGGTCCGGATGTGCGTAACCCGACGGATCCCAATGGCGATGTGTATTTCGACTGGTACGAGTTCACCTATGGCGACAACGGCCTGTGGCTGAACAACACGCAGGTCGACCAGTTCGGCTTCCCGCTGACGGAAGACGTGTATGGCAGCAACCGCACGACGCATTCGCGCTCGGGTATCACCGAGTCGCGTGCCTCGATCTTCGCGGCGTATCAGAAGGAAGTGCCGCCGGAGTTCCTGCCGATCAACCCCTCGCCGTACCGCATCATGGCGCCGAGCAAGGGTGGGTTCGACGAGGGACAACCGAACGGCAAGTACTTCGATGCTTACATCAGCAGCATGTGGGAGTACTACCGTACGAACACGCTGACGTTGTTGATGTGGGGTAACGCACGCAAGTTTGTCGGCCAGACGGTGGGCGATCAACTCGTGTTCACGGAAGTGGATCAGGGCAACGGCGCTTACGTCGGCGGCAAGTACTACGTGAACCACCCGAGCACGCAGGACATGCTCGAAGCGCGCGGTGCACTGGCGACCGGCAATTCGACGGAGCTGGCCATTGAAGCGCAGGTGGCCGCCGCGTTGAACCGCCACATCATGGAAGACGACACGCAGTGGGCAGCACCGTCGTCGGCCTGGTATGCCAAGGCGCCGTACAACGCCTACGCGAAGTTCTGGCATGACCACAGCATCGATCACAAGGCTTACGGCTTCTCGTACGACGACGTGGCAGACCAGAGTTCCACCCTGGTCTCGCCGACGCCGGAGCACGTAGTGCTGGGAATCGGCTTCTGATGATTTGAGGTTGTGTCGCGAAATGACGACGGGATGCGCAGTGACGGCATCCCGTCGTTTTTCTGTGAAACGGTCGTTTGCCGCATGGTCTGGTGATCTAGACGTTGATGAGCGGGATTGCTGCCAGTATTGAGGCGAATTTGGAATGATTTCTATGCTTTCGATACGCCGACTTGTGAATAATGCGAATCTTTCGGCCTTTGGCCGCGGTGGCGAGTGGACATGATGCAGTTCGAGCACGATTCGGGGTTTGCGCGTTTGCTGCTCCCCATGCTGCCGAAGCTGTGGACATTTGCGCTTCGGCTCACCGGCGACCGCCATGATGCCGAAGACCTTGTGCAGCGCGCGTGTGTGCGTGCGCTTGAGCGTGCCGACGCGCAACTGCGGCCCGACAGCGCGCCGCTGAACTGGCTCTACTCCATCGTTCATTCCCTCTGGCTCAACGAACTGCGCGCGCGCAACGTGCGCAATCGGGGAGGCGTGGCCTGGGACGACGCCCTGCTGGAAAACATTGCCGACTCCGTGTCGGGGTTGCCCGACGAGCATGTCGGACACCGTCAGATCGTCGACGCCGTCGAGCGTCTGCCCGCACCGCAACGCGTGGCGTTGCTGCTCGTCGCTGTGGAAGGCTTCAGCTATCGCGAAGCCGCGCAGATTCTCGACGTGCCCGTGGCCACCGTCATGGGACGCCTGTCGGCCGCGCGTCAGCGCCTGGGCGTGCAGTTCGACGTTGCGCCGCGCCGGCGCAGTCTCCCGGAGGTTGGCGAAACTTCGACGTAATGGTGATCAACGACCAGACCCTTCTGTCCTATGTGGATGGCAGCCTGACTGACGACGCCCGTGCGAAGGTCGAGGCCGCGATCTCGCGCTCGTCGGCACTAGCGGCACGCGTGGCCGCCTTGCGCGCCTCCGAAGTGCCGTACCGGGTTGCCTATGACAAGTACTTCGCGCAACCCGTCCCCCCCGAACTGATGTCGACCGTGCGCACGCTCGTGCGCGGGCGTACCCCGCTGGATGTTCCCTCCCACGTTGCCAGTGCCAACGACGCGCGCTTTGCTCGCGCGCGCTATCGTGCGCGTATCTGCAGCCGGAGCGCGGTGCTTCGCCGAAGCCCGCCGGATCGTGAGCGCACTGAGCGCACGGAACGCACCGAGCGCGATGTCCCGAAGACGCCCGAGACCCCATGTACCCTCTGGTGGCAGGTCGGCGGCTTCTCGGCCGGCGCCATGGCATTCGCTGTACTGATGGCGAGCGCCGGCGCGCGCTTTATGACCGAAGATCCGGCGCCGACGCCGATGCCGCCGACGAGCGCGGTAGACATCGTCGGCAATCTCGACGTCGACAGCGTCACCGTCGCCCCGCCGGAGGGGCCGAGCGCGTGGCATGGTTCGTACGAGCCGTGGGTGCGGGCCTTTGTGTCGTACCAAACGCTCTTCGCCCGCGCCTCGCTCGATCCGCTTGACGACGAGCCGGCCGAGGCGATTGCGACGGTGCGTGCCATTCGGCATCGCGACGATATTCCGCTTGTCGTGCCCGATCTGCGGCGTGCGGGCATGGAATTCAAACGCATGCAGCGTTTGCAGTTCGATAATCGCGCGGTCGTGCAGATCGCCTATCTGCCGCGCGAGGGGCCGCCGGTGGCGCTCTACGTGGTCAAGGACTCGCGTCTGGACCATGGCCCTTCGGCGCAGACGATTCCCCCTATGGATACGGTGACGTGGCGGCGTGACGGGCAAATGTTTGCACTAGTTGCTCCCTCCGGGTCGAGCGATCTGCTGCCGATTGCCCGCGCGTTGGCCAACGCTGTCGTGCCGGTGCTCTACGACGGTGGCACCGCGCCACCCGGCATGCGGGCCAATGGTGCCTTGCAGCCGTTCGCCGATGCGATGGCGGCCCCCCCTTTTTCTAGTCCTTATGAACCTCGCTGATTTTTCGTCCCCTGCATTTTTCGACAATCCATATCCCGTCTACGAACGTCTGCGCCAGGCGGGCAATCTCGTGCCAGTAGGACCGGCGTTGATGATGACCGGGCGCTACGACCTGATCGAAGCGCTGCTGCATGATCGTCGTATGGGCAAGGCCTATCTGCCGAGCGTGATTGCGCGCTACGGCCCGCTCGCGGTCGAGCAACCGGTGTTTCGTGCGATCAGCCGCATGTTCCTGATGGCGAACCCGCCCGAACACACGCGACTGCGCACGCTGCTCATGCACGCGTTCAACGCGCGTCGCATCGAAGACCTTTCGGGCGTCATGCATCAGCAGGCCGCCAGTCTCGTCGACGCGATGCCTGCGACCGGGCCGGTCGATCTGATGGCGTCGTATTGCATTCCGCTGCCGCTGCGCATCATCTGCCGCATGCTCGATGTGCCGATCGAGGACGGTCATCTACTCGGTCAAAGTGCCGCAGCGCTGGTGCGGGCGTTCGATCTGGCGCCGCTCGACGAAACCGCGCTTGCCGAGGCGAACAAGGGTGCGCTCACGCTCGAATCGTATTTCGAGCGTTTGCTGCGTGTGCGCCGCCGCCAGCCGGGCGGCGATCTGCTCTCTGCGTTGATCCTGGCCACGAGCGGCGAGGGCGGCCTGTCCGACGACGAAATCGTCGCCAACATGTTGCTGCTGTTTGTGGCGGGGCACGAGACGACGTCGAACATGCTGGGCAACGCGCTGATTCACCTGTACCGCGATCCGGTGCAGTGGCAGCGGCTTCGCGAGGACCCGTCGCTCACCCAGGCGGCGCTGGTCGAAGCGATGCGCTACGACAGTTCGGTGCAGATGGTCGCGCGTACGGCGCTCTCGCCGGTGCGCGTGGGCGACATCCCCATCGAAACGGGGACGACGGTCTTCATGCTGCTGGGGGCGGCCAATCGCGATCCGGCAAAGTTCGACAACCCCGATCGTTTCGACATCGGGCGCGAGAACCACGGCCGTTTGATTTCGTTCAGCGCCGGCATTCACCATTGCCTCGGCGCGCGCCTTGCCACGGCAACGCTGCAAGTGGCGCTGGATAAATTGCTGAGCAGTTTCCCGAAGCTGGCGATCGTCGGGCTCGACGATCTGCGCTGGCACCGCCGCCATAGCCTGCGCGGCGTGGCGACGCTGATGGCGACGTATTGACGAAGGATTCACCCGTCAAAAAAGAGGGCGGCCCGTCACTTCTAGAGTGACGGGTCGCTTCATTTTGGTGCAATGGATGAGGCAGCGGATGGGGGCAAGGAATGACGGCGCTTCGTCGACTCGTGTCGAGCGCCGTCGAAACTTACGGCCCGATGTGCGACGGCGCTTCGGTGTCATACACGGCGTAGAGCTTCGTGTAGCCCTTTGATTCGAAGACCCCCGTCCAGCCCTTGGGCAGCGTGACGGCTTCGCCCGGACCGGCTTCGATGACCGAGCCGTCGCTCGACGTGAACTTCGCGCCGCCGCTCAGAAAGACCAGCAGTTCGGTGTACGGATAACCTGGTGCCGAACGAATTGCTTCGCGCACGGGGCCGGACTGGAACACGCCGGTCTGGAACGCCTTGTCGGGAGACGTGAACGTGGTGACGTCGACGGTGTCGTTGCCGTCTTCGCTCTCATGCACCGCATCGGTGCGATCGAACACCGGGCCGGCCAGTTCCTGCTTGCCGAGCTTGATGGGGTGAAGCGTTTCGGCGCCAGGCGCTGCGCTGGCGCCGGTGACGTTAAGGGCAAGCGCCATGAGCGTGGCGACGGCTGCCGCGCGTGCCGTCCGGTGAGTCCTGCGTTCAAGCATAGGGTTGTCTCTGTGATGTGTCGTCTGCCTGAAAACTGCCGGACGCCCGCGGTGTTGCGGGTGCGCGGCAGCAGGCCGGGCGAGAGCTTATCAATCGCGCGGGACTTCAGGCAAGGCTTGTGCACGCGGGGCGGGGCGCGTGATACGGCGCGGGCGTGCGCCGAGGCAATAACCGCCGCCATACACCGCGCGCAGGACCAGGCCATGCTCGCCGCGCAATCCGAGACGGTTGCGTAGCAGATAGACGTGCTGCTCGATGCTGCGTGCGGCCGACGTCTCGTCGCTACGCCAGATGAGCGAGGCGATGCGCGAGCGGCTCACGCGCATGTCCGGCGCGCAGAACAACAGCCACGCCAGTGCGAACTCACGGGGCGTGAGTTCGACTTCGATGCCGTTTACCGCCACGGTGTCGCGGCCCCGATCGAGCTGATAGGCCCCGAACTCCAGGATGTCTTCGCTGCGCGCCGCATTGGCCGACGCACGCCGATGCAGTGTCGTGGCCAGCCGCGTTTGCAACTCGGTCACGTCGACGGGGTAGGGCAGCACGTCGTCGCATCCGGCGCGAAAGGACAGGTCGAGCATCCACGACGGCGTGCCGAAGCCGATGACCAGCGCGCCTGCGCTTCGTGTGCCACGGCGTCGGGCAAGCACGCCCTGCAAGTCGAGGGGACCCAGCGCCGCATCGACGAGCACCGCCGAATACGGGATACGCGAGGCAGCCACGAGATATTGGGCGGCGTCGTCGAATCGCTGACAGTCGCCGTCGGCGCTGAGGCGGTTGCGAATGGCGTCGTAGAGCCCGATGTCTGACGTTAAAACTGCAAACTTCACTTCATGCTCCTATTGCCGAACTCGAATTCGTTATTCCATGCTTGTGGCGCGCCCGAGAGCAAACTTGTCGGGAAGCGCGTTGTCATGCATAAAACACTTCAGTAAGGCAAAAGAAACTTGAGTAATTTGCATCGAACTGTTGAGTGCCTATCGTAATTGACAGGGGTGCCATTGACTTGCGCGTAAAAACCGGGAGCGGCGCTGCGGCGGCATTGGCCGCATGCGGCGCGCAAGACAATGGAGAACTCAGTCCGCGAGCAGGGCGATCATGCGCTGCTTCGTGTAATCGACGAACGCCTGCGCGAGTTGCGAGGGCGGGTGCTGTGTCGACGTGACCAGCGAGAAGCCAGACAGGACGGCGGGCTCGAAAGGTTTGACGATGACGCGTTCGGCCGCGTAACGGGCCGTGACCTGATCGATGATCGCCACGCCCGCGCCGTGCTGCACGAGCACGCAGATGGCTGCGGACAACTGCGATTCCGCGCTCATCACCCGGTCGATCTGCCGCTCGGCGAAGAGCCGGTCGATGTACATCCGGTTATCGAATTCCTTGGGATACGAGATGAACGACTCGTCGCGCAGATCCTCGGGGTAAATCACGTCGCGATCCGCCAGCCGATGGCCCAGCGGCAGAATGCAGCGCATGGGCGCGCGATGCAGTGTCTCGACGTTGGCGAGCGCGTGCGTGAGCGGATGCGCGATGAAGCCGACGTCGCAGCGCCGTCCGACCACCATATCGACCACGATGCTCGACGCGTGGATCAGCAGTGTCGTGCTGATGCCGGGATGCTCGCGCATGAAGCCCGTCAACGTGGTCGGCAAAAATTCCAGCGCGAGCGCCGGTGCCCCGGCGATATGCAGCGAGCCGCGTCGCAGCGACTTGATCTGTTCGGCTGTCTGCGCAATGCGATCGATCCCCGCGAACGAGCGCTCCACTTCTTCGAACAACACCATCGCTTCGGGTGTCGGGTTCAGGCGGCCGTTGATCCGGTCGAATAAGGAAAACCCTACATCGGCTTCCAAATCGTTGATCAGACGCGTGACCGCCGGTTGCGAGATGTGCAGCATGTCTGCGGCGCGAGTGACTGTCTGGCGCAGGATCAGCGCGCGAAATGCCTCCAACTGCCGGATCTTCATCGAAGCCTCGTCTCAGTCCGCCATAACATTTACGTATGGCTGGGCAAAAAAATGTGATTTGACGGTGAGTGTGTCGAAAATGACTCTACGAAAACCACGCAATAGTTTCATTTTTTTCGTAATGTCGGGCCATAACATCACATAACACTGCATCACGCAAGGAGCTTCCCCATGAAGACTGTCGTTCCCCAAACGCTTCGCAAACTTGGCCACGCTGCGGCCGTTGCCGTCGGTGCCGGTCTGGTGTTCGGTGCGAGCGCCGCACATGCCGACACGACGCTTTACGTCGGTGCTTATGGCGGTTCGTTCGAACAGATGCTCAAGAAGGACGTCATTCCCGGCTTCGAGCGGGCGAACCCCGGCACCAAAGTGGTGATCGTGCCGGGCGACTCGACGACGACCCTCGCGAAGCTCCAGGCGCAAAAGGGCAAGGCGGGCATGGACGTGGTCTTCCTCGACGACGGCCCGATGTATCAGGCCATCCAGATGGGCTTCTGCGGCAAGCTCGCCGACGCACCGGTCTACCAGGATCTCTACGACATTGCGAAGTTCAAGAACGGCAACGCCGTGGCGGCCGGGCTGATCGCCACGGGTATCGCCTACAACACGCGTCTGTTCCAGGCCAAGGGCTGGCCCGCACCGACCTCGTGGAAGGAACTGTCCGATCCGAAGTACAAGGGCAAGCTCGTGATGCCGAGCATCAAGAACACGTACGGCCTGCACGCCTTGCTCGTCGAGTCGAAATTGAACGGCGGCAGCGACACCAACATCGATCCGGGCTTCAAGGAGATGGAAAAGATCGCGCCGAACGTGCTCTCGTTCGATCCCTCGCCGGGCAAGATCGCCGAGCTGTTCCAGGCTGACGAAGTGGCCATCGCGGTGTGGGGCAATGGCCGCGTGCAGGCGCTGCGTCAGCAAGGCATTCCGGTCGAATTCGTGTATCCGAAGGAAGGCGCGGTCGCGCTCGGTATGGGCATGTGCGCGGTCGACAAGTCGGCTAACGACGCCCTCGCACAGAAGTTCATCCAGACGATTCTCTCGCCGCAAACGCAGGCCATTCTCGCCGAAAGCCAGGGTGTCGCGCCGTCCAACAAGAAGACACAACTCTCGATGTCGGTGGCCGCACGCGTGCCGTCGCCCGCGCAGATCGACAAACTCGTGCGCGTCGACTGGGATGTCGTGAATGCCAAGCGCGCCGACTGGACGCAGCGCTGGAACCGTCAGATCGAGCGTTGAGACGCAGGGAGATGACAAGCGTCATGAGCACCCCATATTTACGCGTCGAGCAACTCGGCAAGCGCTTCGGTGACACGGTGGCAGTCGAGGGGGTCGACCTCTCGATTGCGCAGGGCGAGTTCATCTCCCTGCTGGGCCCGTCGGGCTGCGGCAAGACCACGACATTGCAGATGATCGCGGGTTTCGTTACGCCGACGTCCGGCCGGATTCTGCTCGAAGGCCGCGATCTCACGCCCGTGCCGCCGGAAAAGCGCGGACTCGGGATCGTCTTCCAGAGCTATGCGCTGTTCGCGCACATGAGCGTGGCGCAGAATGTCGCGTTCGGTCTGGACATGCGCCGCGTGGACCCCGGCGAGAAGCAGCGCCGCGTAAAGGACGCGCTGGAGCTGGTGCATCTCGGCCAGCACGCGCAGCGCTATCCGCGCGAACTCTCGGGCGGCCAGCGTCAGCGTGTGGCGCTCGCGCGCGCCATGGTGATCGCGCCGCCCGTGTTGCTGCTCGACGAGCCGCTCTCGAATCTCGACGCCAAACTGCGCGAACAGATGCAGGACGAGTTGCGCTCGATTCAGCGCAAGGCCGGCACGACCACCATCATGGTCACGCACGATCAGGCCGAGGCGCTCGCGATCAGCGATCGCGTGGTGCTGCTCAATGCCGGGCGTGTGGTGCGCATCGATACGCCGCATGACGTGTATGAAGACCCGCGCGCCACGTTTGCCGCAAACTTCATCGGGCAGACCAACCTCATCACCGGTCAGCTCGATGTGCGCGGCGGTGTCGCGTTGCTCGAAGTGCAAGGGCTGCGGCTCGTCGTGTCCCCGGCGCAGGCGGGGCTGGTGACGGCAGACGTCGGGAATGCCGCAAATGCCGCAAACGCACCGGTCACGTTCTGCCTGCGTCCCGAGCGTATCCGGTTGACGTCCGCCACCGCCGGGCGTGTGCCGGGACGCGTGGCGCAGCGCAGCTTCCACGGCAACCACTGGGTGCTCACCGTCTCGACCGCGTTGGGCGATCTGCGTGTGCTCGTGTCCAACGACGGGGTGGTGGCCGCCAACGACGGCGACGCGGTCGGCCTCGATTGGGCCGACGACGCGCTGCGTCTGGTACAGGAGCGCGCATGAACGCCGCGACGTCTACGCCACCGGGGGTGCCCGCCGTGCAGAAAATGAAAACGGCGACGGCCGTCTCGCCCGAGGCGGCCAGCCAGCGGCGTGCCGCCTGGACGCTGGTCATGCCCGCGACGGTGTATTTCCTCGTGCTGCTGGCCGTGCCGCTCGTGTTGACGTTCGTGTTGAGCCTGCACGGTTTCGACCCGAATCTGGGTGGTGTGCTGCCGACGGTGTCGTTGCAGCATTACGTCGACATTCTCACGGACAGCTACTTCTACGAGATTTTCCTGCGCACGTTGCTGCTCTCGGTCGGCGTGACGCTGCTGTGCGTGCTGGTCGGCGTGCCGGAGGCGTACTTCCTGTTTCGCATGCGCGATCCGTGGCGTTCGCTGTGTCTGGTGCTCGTGCTCGGGCCGCTGCTGATTTCGGTCGTCGTGCGCACGCTGGGCTGGTCGATCCTGCTCGGGCGTGAGGGGCTCATCAACATCGTGCTCACGAAACTGGGGATCATCGATCATCCGTTGCAGATGATCTTCACGATGGGTGCGGTGACGGTGGCGCTGGTCCACGTGCTCGTGCCGCTCATGGTGCTCTCGGTGTGGACGTCGCTCACGCGGCTGGACCCGGCTGTGGCGCACGCCGCACGCTCGCTCGGTGCGGGACGCGCGACGGTGATGTGGCGAGTGGTGTTGCCGCAGATCACGCCGGGCATTCTCTCGGGCAGTCTGATCGTGTTCGCGCTGACGGCAAGCGCGTTCGCCACGCCGGCCCTGATCGGTGGACGTCGTCTGAAAGTCGTGGCGACCACGGCCTACGACGAATTCCTCGGCACGCTGAACTGGCCGTTGGGCGCGGCGATTGCGATCGTGCTGCTGATCGTCAACGTGCTCATCATCAGCGGCTATAACCGCGCACTCGAGAAGCGCTTCACGCGCCGTCTCGGCTGACGGGAGACCATCACATGAGTCAGCAGGATTCTCAGTACGATCGCAATGGCGCCGGGGCGCTCGCGTTCCATGGGCTGTTCCTCGTCTTCATTCTTGCGCCGCTGGTGGTCGTGTGTCTGGTTGCGTTCACGCCCGATAACTTCCTCTCCATTCCGACGCAGCACTTCTCGCTGCGCTGGTTCCGCTCGCTCATGAGCGACGAGGATTTTCAGTCGGCGCTGCGCACGAGTCTGTGGTTGGGCGTGATGTCGGCCACCGTGTCGACGGTGCTCGCCGTGCCCACGGCCATGGGGCTGGCGCGCTACCGCTTCCCGGGGCGCGATGCGATCAATTCGTTCCTGCTCTCGCCGCTGATGATTCCGCCGGTGGTGCTGGGCATTGCGTTCCTGCGGCTGTTCACGCTGCTCGACATGGGCGGCTCGTTCGTGAGCCTCGTGGCGTGCCATGCATTGCTGATCTTTCCGTATGCGCTGCGCCTGATCATGGCGGCGCTGGTCGGGCAGGCGGATGAGAGCGAACGCGCGGCGCGCTCGTTGGGGGCAGGGCGTTGGACGACATTCCGCCGCATTACGCTGCCCGCCATTCTGCCGGGCGTGGCGGGCGGTTGGGTGCTGGCGTTCATCAACAGTTTCGATGAGCTGACGGCGACGATTTTCGTCACCTCGCCCGAGACGATCACGCTGCCGGTGCGCATCTACATGAACATGAGCGAGACGGTCGATCCGAGCGTGGCGGCAATTTCGACGCTGCTCATCGGGCTGACGCTGGCCGTGATGCTGGTGCTCGATCGCATCTACGGATTGAACAAGGTTCTGGTCGGAAATCACTAAAACATGCAAAAGACATACGATATCGCCGTCATCGGCGGCGGCCTCGTCGGCATGGCGATTGCCTACGGGCTCGTCAAGCGCGGACAACGCGTCGTCGTTTGCGATGGCGAAGACAACTCGCTGCGTGCCGCGCGCGGCAACTTCGGGTTGGTCTGGGTGCAAGGTAAGGGAGGCACCTGCACGGACTATGCTCGCTGGTCGCTGCATTCCGCGAACACATGGCAGCAGCTCGCCGACGAGTTGTTCGCACGCACCGGCGTGAACGTCGGCTTTCAACGGCCCGGGGGCTTCAACATTGCGCAGACGGCCGAGGAATTGGCGGTGAAGGTCGAGAGCATGCGCAAGCTCAGGGAAGCCGAACCGGCGCTCGTCTACGAAGTGCTCGATCACGATGCGCTGGCGCAGCGTCTGCCGGCCATCGGCCCCGATGTGGCGGGCGCCATCTATTCCCCGAACGACGGCCACGTGAGCCCGCTCTACACGCTGCGCGCGCTGTTCACGGCCTTCGAGCAGGCAGGCGGCGAGTATGCGCCGAACGTGCGCGTGACCGGCATTCGTCCCTTGGGTAGCGCGTTTCGCGTGAGCATGGGCGAGGCGTCTTTCGACGCGGGACGCGTGGTGCTGGCCGCCGGTCTGGGCAATCGCGACCTCGCCCCGATGGTGGGCCTGAGCGCGCCGGTCAAGCCGTTGCGTGGCCAGATTCTCGTGACCGAGCGCGTCAAACCATTTCTCGATTACCCGACGATTTACGTGCGTCAGACGGTTGAAGGCTCAGTCATGCTCGGCGACTCGGCCGAAGACGTGGGCTTTAACGACGGTGTGACGCCGGACGTGCTCGCGGACATCGCGCGGCGCGGCATTGCGCCGTTCCCCTTGCTCAAGCACGTGCGCGTGGTGCGCGCATGGGGTGCGTTGCGTGTGATGACGGCCGACGGCCTGCCGATCTATGAGGCGTCCGAGGCTTGTCCCGGCGCATTTCTCGCGACCTGCCACAGCGGCGTGACGCTTGCCGCCGCGCATTGTGAAACCATCGCGCCGTGGATTCTCGGCGCTGAGCGCCCCGCGCTTCTGGACCATTTCTATGCCAAACGTTTCGCTGCTTAAGTCGCTGGCGCGCCAGGACGGCGCGACGGTGCAACTGTTTATCGAGGGCTCGCCGGTCGATGTGCCGGAGGGCATGAACGTGGCGGCCGCCTTGCTCTTCGCGGGCATGACGGCGTGCCGCACCACGCCCGTGACCGGTAGCGAACGCGCGCCGTTCTGCATGATGGGCGTGTGCTTCGACTGTCTCGTGGAGATCGACGGTGTGCCGAATCGGCAGGGATGCATGACCCCCGTGCGCGAGGGCATGCAGGTGCGTCGCATGGATGGGGCGAGGAGCGTGGCATGAGTACGAAGATCGTGGATTTATTGGTCGTGGGCGCCGGTCCGGCAGGGTTGGCGGCAGCGCTCGAAGCGAAGCGGCACGGTCTTGCGCCGCTCGTCGTCGATGAGAACGTCCTGCCCGGCGGCCAGATTTACCGCAGCGTGAGCCGCTCGCCGCTGGCCGATCCGGGCGTACTCGGGCCCGACTATCTGCACGGGCGCGCGCTGGTCGACGCGTTCACCGAGGCCGGTATCGCCTACTGGCCGCAGACGCTGGCGTGGCAGATCGGCGCGGACAAGCGCGTGTCGGTCACGCGGCAGGGGGCGGGCGGCGGCACTTTGCAGATCGAAGCGGGCGCCATCGTGCTCGCGGGTGGGGCGCAGGAGCGTCCGTTCCCGATTCCGGGCTGGACGTTGCCCGGCGTGATGGGCGTGGGCGCGGCGCAAACGCTGCTCAAGGCATCGGCGCTCGTGCCGGACACGCCGGCGGTGCTGGCCGGTTGCGGACCGTTGCTCTATCTGTTTGCGTGGCAGCTCATCAATGCCGGTGTGCCCGTGCGCGCGATTCTCGACACGGCCGAGCCGGGCGCACGCCGCGAGGCCTTGCGTCACGCGGGTGGCGCCTTGCGCGCGCCGTCGTATCTGATGAAGGGTTTCAAGCTGCTGCGCGCGATTCGCGCGGCGGGGGTGGAACACGTCCAGCATGTCGCATCGCTGCGCGTGCTCGGCGCAACGAAGGCCGAAGGCATCGAGTATGTCGTGGACGGCAAGACCCGACGCATGGATACGGCGCTGGTGCTGTTGCATCAGGGCGTGATTCCGAACACGCAGGTCACGCGCTCCATTGGTTGCGAGCACCTGTGGGACGAGGCGCAGTTGTGCTGGCGCCCGCAAACGGACGCCTGGGGCGAGACGAGTGTGCCGGGCATCTTCGTGGCAGGCGATGGCGCGGGCATTGGCGGGGCGTTGGCCGCTGAACCGTCGGGACGCCTCGCCGCGATACAAACCGCCGTGAAGCTCGGCAAGCTCGATCGGGCGAAGCGCGACTCTCGCGCGTTGTCGCTGCGACGGGAACTGGCGGCGCATACGGCGATTCGTCCATTCCTCGACGCCCTTTACCGTCCGGCAGATGGCTTTCGCGCCCCGGCCGACGACAGCACCATCGTGTGCCGTTGCGAAGAGGTGACGGCCGGGGATGTGCGTCGCATGGCGGCGCTGGGTTGCGTCGGCCCGAACCAGACGAAGACTTTCTCGCGTTGCGGCATGGGACCGTGTCAGGGCCGCTTCTGCGGTCTGACGGTGGCGGAACTGCTGGCGCAGGCGCAAGGCTGCGCGGTGCCGGAAGTCGGCTACTACCGCATTCGCCCGCCGATCAAGCCGGTGACGCTCGGCGAGTTGGCCATGGCGGTCGATGCCCCCGAGTTCCTGAGCGAGCGTGCCGGTTTCCCCAAGTAGGCGAGACGGCTCGCGCCTCTCGTCTGCTGCTTTTTATTCCTTTTGGAGTCGTGGTTAATGAGTGAAATTCAGAGCGATATTCAACGTCATCACACCAATGCCCGCATGAGCCGTGTCGTGGTGCATAACGGCACGGTCTACATCGGCGGCCAGACGGCCGACGATCGCACTCAGGACATCACCGGGCAGACGCAGCAAGTGCTCGCGAAGCTCGATGGTTATCTGAAGGATGCGGGCATCGACAAGTCGCGTCTGCTCTCGGCACAAGTCTGGCTCAAGGACATCGAGTCGGATTTCGCCGGCATGAACGCCGTGTGGGACGCATGGACGAGCCCGGGCAACACGCCCACGCGCGCGACGGTGGAGTCGCGTCTGGCCGCGCCGGACCTGCTCGTCGAGATTGCCGTGATCGCTGCGGCGAAGTAAGTGGCCAGATAAGCATCGAAACAGGCACTGAAATAAGCAGCAATACCGTACGTAGTACGAAGTTCGTCAGCCCGCGGTGTATCGCGGGCTTTTTTCTGTGCGATGACCAGGGCAGTCAGGGACGGTGAGGTAAATGCATTGGTGAATTATTTGCGTCATTGATTGACACCTCATGCGGCTGGAAGTGAAGGAGCGCAGGCATAATGCGCGTGCGCTGTGCGCATCCCTTCAACCGAATACGCCCCAGACGTTGGCGACATGACGGACCCATCGACCGACCCGACCACGCGTTCTCAGCCCCAGAAGGGCCGCGACTTCTCGCGCCGCGTGCTGGGGCTGCGCAGTCTGGGCTGTGTGCTGAGCGCGATTGCGGTATTTACGGCCATCCGTCATGCGGGCGCCTCGCACGTCGTCTATGGGATCTGGGCGCTCAACGCGTTTCTCTGGCCGGCCGTCGCCCACGCCATCGCCATGTCGTCGGCCGATCCGGTCTCGGCCGAGCGCCGCAATCTGTTGTGCGACTCGGCATTCGGTGGCGGCTGGGTGGTGGCGATGCAATTCTGCGGCGTGCCCTCGGCGGTGCTGATCTCGGTATTGCTGATGCACAATGCGTCGGCGGGCGGATACCGGTTGCTGCGCGATGGCACTGTGGCCATGATCGTTGGCGGCACGCTCGCTGGCGCGATCCTCGGTTTCACGGTCCAGACCCAAATCGAATTCTCCGAGTTGTTGGCGAGCCTGCCGCTGCTGCTGATCTACCCGACGCTCGTCGGATTGACGAGCTATCGCCTGGCGAAGCGGCTCTCGAAAAGCGAACGCGCACTGCGCCGGATCAGCGATCAGGACGATCTGACGTCGTTGCTCAACCGCCGTTCATGGATGCGCGCGCTCACGAGTTGTTATGCGGATAAGCGTGTCGGCCGCTCCGGTACGGCAAGCATTGCGCTCATCGACATCGACGGCTTCAAGGAAATCAACGATTTGCACGGCCATCTTCAGGGCGACTCGCTCATCCGGATTCTGTCCGATGTCCTGTCGACCGAACTGGGCAGCCACGATGTGAGCGGCCGCTACGGTGGCGACGAGTTCTGCGTGCTGTTCGACGAGCAATCGGGAGAGAAGGCGCGCAAGAAGCTGGAAAAGGTCTGCGCGGTGTTTGCGCAAGAGACGCAAGGCCTCGATTCGTCGCGCAGTGTGACGCTCAGTGTCGGGGTTGCGAACTACACGGCAGACCTGGTTTCACCGACATCGTGGCTGGCGCTGGCCGATCAGGCGCTTTACATGGCCAAGCGTTCGGGGAAGGATCGGATCGTGATCGCGGATATCACCGACGACTTCGAAGGGGTGGTGCTGCGTTAATCGCACGCGCACGAAGCCATTGCGCATGCCCGCGTGGAAGGTGTAATCGGCCCAAAGGGCGGCTTTCGTGTCGATGGCGGCCACCGTCAACCCGCGAGCGGACCGGACGCCGCCGTTGCTCGCGCCAGCCGTTGCGCCAGCGCGGTTTTCACCTCTGGCCACTCGTCGTCGATGATGCGGAACCGGACGGAGTTGCGCTTGCGGCCGTCGGGCATGATGCGTTCGTGACGCACGATCCCCTCCTGTTTCGCGCCGATGCGCAGAATGGCGGCGCGCGATTTCTCGTTGAGTTCGTCGGTCGTGAATTGCACGCGTACGCAGCGCATCGTCTCGAACGCATACGTCAGTAGCAAATACTTGGCCTCGGTATTGATGCTGGAGCGCTGCGCCGAGTGCCGCCCCCCCGCAAGCTACATGCCGAATTCGCGCAACCCTTCCAGATCGAGAATCGTCAGAACGCCGTAATCGACTTTCACCAGTCCGGCCTGTTCCAGCACCTTGAGCGCAAGATTCACACGCTGGCGCGACACCCCGGCGAGATAACTCAGCTCCTCCTGCGAGATCTGCACGGTGTTGTCGTCCGACGGATAGAGATTCGGATTGAACATCGACGACAGCGAGCGGGCGACACGCGCATCCGTATCGAGCAGGCGCTCGTGCTCGACCGCCGCAATGAACTGGCCGAGGCGCTCGTTGAGTTGCAGCGTCAGAAAGCGGTTGAAGGGAATGCTCGTGTCGAGCAGCCAGTCGAACGTGGCGATCGGCATATGGGCGAGCACGGAATCGCGCAGCGCCATCACGTCATATTTGCGGATCTCGTGCTTGAGAACGGACCCTTCGCCGAACCACGCCCCGGCGGGCACCCCCGTGAACGTGACGGACTTGCCGCTGGCCGAGGCCGTCGTAATCTTGACCAGCCCCTCGATGACGCCGAACCACGCGTGCGACGGGTCGCCCTTGCGGCACACGTAAGCGCCGTTTTCCACCGGACGCACCTGAATTTCCGCGACCACGCGCGCTGTTCCGGCGTCAGGCCTTGCGCCCACGCGCTGCGCTGCAACAAGGTTTCAAGCGACATATAGGGACTTTCCCTTGATTGTCATCCTGGTGACAAATCCGCCGTGAGCCATGAGGTATCGTCGCCTTGCCTGGCAACGGTGAGACAAGCATTCATGGCGCGCTGACACGACGCCGAAGCACAAGTATAGAAGCGGATAGTTGCCCGGCATATCGGTAGTCACCGTAGTCGTTTGACGTATCGCCCGCTGTATTTGCTCGCTGTATTCGCTGTATGGCATTCCAAAAAAACTGCGTCACTCAGAGACGCCGCAAGCAACAAGGAGCGTGCCGCGGGCACGCACGCCGACCGAGCCACGCCACTCCCCCTCGACACGCGTCGAAATGTGGCGAGACACAGGAGACTGGCATGCAGGAGCGGACTACCTTCCCGCGATTGTTGTTGGCACACGCAGCGACACGGGGCGCCCGCACGGCGTATCGGGAAAAAGATCTGGGTATCTGGCAAAGCTGGAGCTGGCAGGAGGCCGCGCAGGAAGTGCGCATGCTCGCCTGTGCCCTGGCGGCTGCCGGGTTCAAGCGTGGCGACAATCTGGCCATCGTCGGCAATAACCGCGTGCGCTTGTATTGGGCGATGACCGCGGCGCAGGCGCTCGGCGGGGTTGCGGTGCCGCTGTATCAGGACGCCGTCGCCGCAGAAATGGCGCATGTGCTCGAGGACGCCGAGATCGACTTCGCCATCGTCGAAGATCAGGAGCAGGTCGACAAGCTGCTCGAGTTGCGCGAGCGCGTGTCACGGCTGTCGCACATCATTTACGAAGATCCGCGCGGCTTGCGCAATTACGACGCCGCGGGTCTGCAATCCTACGCGTCGGCGCTGGCGCAGGGACGCGATTTCGACGCCCGGCATCCGCGCCATTTCGACGACGCCGTGGCCGACACCCGCCCTGACGACACGGCAACGATCCTCTACACCTCCGGAACCACGGGCAAGCCCAAAGGCGTTTGTCATTCGCATGCCGGGCTGATCGGCGCGGCGTATCACGGCAGCACATTCGACCGGCTCGGCCCCGGCGACGAGGTGCTGTCGTATCTCCCGATGGCATGGGTGGGCGACCACTTGTTCTCCTACGCACAGGCGCTGGTCGCGGGCTTCACGGTCAATTGCCCCGAGTCGCCCGACACGATTTCCACGGACATGTGTGAGATCGGTCCGACCTACTACTTCGCGCCACCGCGTGTGTACGAGAACGTCCTCACGCAGGTGATGATCCGCATGGAAGACGCGAATCGTCTCAAGCGCAGGATGTTCGCGCACTTCATGGACGTGGCGAACCGGTGCGGCGCGGCCGTGCTGGACGGACGTCCGGTGGCGTTGCTCGACCGTGTGCAATATGCGCTCGGGAACCTGTGCGTGTACGGGCCGCTGCGCAACACGCTCGGCATGAGCCGCATTCGAACGGCCTATACCGCCGGGGAGGCCATCGGCCCCGATCTGTTCCGGTTTTATCGCGCCATCGGCATCAACCTGAAACAGTTCTACGGACAGACAGAGACGTGTGCGTACGTCTGCCTGCAACCGGATCGTCAGGTGCGATTCGACAGCGTGGGACCGGTCGCACCCGGCATGGAGATCAAGATCGCCGACAGCGGCGAGGTGCTGGTGCGCGGGGTGGGGCTGCTCAAGGAGTATTACAAGCGCCCCGACGCAACGCGCGAAGCGCTCGACGAAGCCGGCTATTTCCGTACGGGAGATGCCGGCATCATCGACGCCGATGGGCACCTGCGCATCATCGATCGTGCCAAAGACGTCGGCAAACTCGCCTGCGGATCGCTGTTCGCACCGAAGTACATCGAGAACAAGCTCAAGTTTTTCTCGTACATCAAGGAGGCCGTGGCGTTCGGCGACGGTCGCGATGGCGTCTGCGCGTTCATCAACATCGATATGGACGCGGTGGGCAATTGGGCCGAGCGGCAGAACCTCGCCTACGCGGGGTATATCGATCTGGCCAGCAATGCGCTCGTCGCCGAGCTGATTCTGGCGTGCATCGAGCAGGTCAATGCCGATCTCGCGAAGGAGTCGGCCTTCGCGGCGGCGCAGATTCAGCGCTTCGTGATTCTGCACAAGGAGCTGGACCCGGACGACGACGAACTCACGCGCACGCGCAAGGTGCGCCGTGCATTCATCGCGCAGAAGTACGACGTGCTGATCGACGCGTTCTACACCGGCAAGTCGACGCAGTTCATCGAAACACGCGTGAAGTTCGAAGATGGGCGCGAGGGCAGCGTGAGCGCCACGCTCACCATTCATCCGGCGCGCGTGATCGGCGTGCGCGCCCCGCTCGACGACCCTGCGCCTGCGAAATTGCGCTGCGCCGCCTGAAGTTCGCACGATTGGCACGATTGGCACGGTTCGTATGGCTCGCAGGGTTCGAAAGGGCGGTTTCATCTGACCCGGTATCCGTTAGGCATTGCCGCAGGAGAAGGCATGAACGACAACCGCAAGACTGGCGACGTATTGCTCGATTTGCAGCACATCAGCCTGTCGTTTGGTGGCGTGAAGGCGTTGACGGACATCTCGTTCAACGTGCTGGAGCATGAGATTCGCGCCATCATCGGCCCGAACGGCGCGGGCAAGAGTTCGATGCTCAACGTCATCAATGGCGTCTATCACCCGCAGCAGGGCACGATTGTCTTTCGCGGCGAGGTGCGCCAACGCATGCATCCGACGTCTGCCGCGCGTCAGGGCGTGGCGCGCACGTTCCAGAACATCGCGCTGTTCAAGGGCATGACCGTGCTCGACAACATCATGACGGGACGCAATACCCGCATGCGCTCGGGCCTGCTCGCCAGCGCTGTCTGGTGGGGGCGCGCGCGGCAGGAGGAGATGGCAAACCGCGCCAAGGTCGAAGAGATCATCGACTTCCTCGAAATCCAGCATATCCGCAAGACGCCGGTCGGGCGCCTGCCGTACGGCTTGCAAAAGCGCGTCGAACTCGCGCGCGCCCTCGCCGCGGAGCCTCAGTTGTTGCTGCTCGACGAGCCGATGGCCGGCATGAACCTCGAAGAGAAGCGCGACATGTGCCGCTTCATTCTCGAAGTGAACGAGGAATTCGGCACGACGATTGTGCTCATCGAGCATGACATGGGCGTGGTGATGGATATCTCCGACCGGGTCGTGGTGCTCGACTACGGCAAGAAGATCGGCGACGGCTCGCCGGCCGAAGTCCGCGCGGACCCGGAGGTCGTTCGCGCTTACCTCGGGGCGTCGCAAGGCGTGAGCGCAGCGGCTTGATGGCATGAAGGCATGACGGCGTGCCGGTGAAACAAACAGCAAACGGCGGTTGACGACGCGTTGCCAACCTGGAGACATCGATGCAGTTCTTTTTCGAAATCCTGATCGGCGGACTGCTCTCGGGCGTGATGTATTCGCTCGTGGCACTCGGCTTCGTGCTGATCTTCAAGGCGTCCGGCGTATTCAACTTCGCGCAGGGCGCGATGGTGTACTTCGCGGCGCTGTCGGTCGTGGGGCTGATGGAGCGGGGATTGCCGTTGTGGGCGGCGGCCATCGGGGCATTCGTCGTCATGGTGTTGATGAGCGTTGCGACGGAGCGTTTCGTGTTGCGCAAACTCGTGAACCAGTCGCCCATCACGTTGTTCATGGCGACCATCGGCCTGTCGTTCTTCCTAGAGGGGCTGGCACCGCTGCTGTGGGGCAACGAGGTGCGCCCGCTCTCGCTCGGCATCGTCGACGAGCCGATTGCATCGATCATGGATTCGACGGGCGTGCTCGTGAGCAGCTTCGATCTCGCGGCGGCAGGCATTGCGGCGGTGCTGGTCGCGCTGCTCGCCTTGTTCTTCAAGGCGACGAGCATCGGCCGCGCGCTGCGCGCCGTGGCGGACGACCACCAGGCCGCGCTCTCGCTCGGGATTCCGCTTCAGCGCATCTGGGTCGTGGTGTGGAGCGTGTCGGGTTTCGTCGCGCTGGTGGCCGGCATGCTGTGGGGCTCGCGCAATGGCGTGCAGTTTGCGCTGACGATGACGGCGCTAAAAGCGCTGCCCGTGTTGATCCTCGGCGGCTTCACGTCGATTCCGGGCGCGATTGTCGGGGGACTGATTATCGGCGCCGCGGAGAAGCTCGCGGAGATCTATGTGCCGCAACTGTTGCAAAGCCAGTTCGGCGGCAATTTCGGGGGGATCGAAGGCTGGTTCCCGTATGTTTTCGCGCTGCTGTTCCTGCTGGTGCGTCCGGAAGGGCTGTTCGGCGAGCGTCACATCGATCGGGTCTGAGCCAGCGCTCGTGAATCGTCGTCAACCCGGAACGTACGCGTAAGCATTCATTGCAGAGGCCACACATGTTCTATCGCGAAGCAGGGCAGTTCAAGACGTCGTACATTGCCGACAGCCAGATTTTCCCGATTCGGCAAGACCGGATTGCCGTTTGCACCGTGCTTGCCGTGGCGTTCGGTGTGCTGCCGTGGATTGCCTCCGAATACTGGCTGACGGCCATTCTCGTGCCGTTTCTCGTGTTCTCGCTCGCGGCGCTGGGACTCAATCTGCTCACGGGCTACGCCGGGCAGTTGTCGTTGGGCACGGCCGCGTTCATGGCGGTTGGGGCCTATGCGTCCTACAACTTCCAGTTGCGCATCGAGGGCATGCCCATCCTCGCCTCGTTCGCGCTGGGCGGCGTGTGTGCGGCGCTCGTCGGCATTGCATTCGGTTTGCCGTCGCTGCGCATCAAGGGTTTTTATCTCGCGGTCGCGACGCTCGCCGCACAGTTCTTCGTGCTCTGGGTGCTGACGAAATTTCCATGGCTCTCGAACAATAGTTCGTCGGGCGTGATCACGGCGCAGAAGATTTCGGTATTCGGGCTGGATGTCGACACGCCGGTGCGCAAATACCTGTTCGTGCTCGGTGTGGTGAGCGTGATGGCGCTCATTGCGAAGAATCTCGTGCGCTCCCACATCGGACGCGCCTGGATGGCGGTGCGCGACATGGATGTCGCGGCCGAGGTCATCGGCATTCCGCTCATGCGGGTGAAGCTGCTCGCGTTCGCCGTGAGCTCCTTCTATTGCGGCGTGGCAGGTGCGCTCTATGCCTATTGCTACCTCGGTTCCGTCGAGCCAGACGGCTTCTCGCTCGATCTTTCGTTCCGCATTCTGTTCATGATCATCATCGGTGGCGTGGGCAGCATTCTCGGCAGTTTTCTGGGGGCGGCGTTCATCCTGCTGCTGCCGATTCTGCTCGACAGCACGTTGCCGACGATCGCGTCGTTCCTGCATCTGCCGTTCACCAACGCCACCGTCTCGCATATCCAGTTGATGGTGTTTGGCGCTCTCATCATCTTTTTCCTGATTGCCGAACCGCATGGGTTAGCGCGGCTTTGGCAGATTGCCAAGGAGAAGCTGCGCATCTGGCCCTTCCCGCATTGAGGCGCATCCGCCCGGCGCGCGGTTCGGACGGCGCCGGCGCAAGTTGACTCACACATAAAACCACAGTTGGAGACACAGCATGAACACGAAACAGTTGACGGCATCGTTGGGGCTCGCGCTGGTGCTCGGCACGGGTGCGGTGGGCTCGTCGTTCGCGCAGTCGAACGATCAGTTCATCGCGTTGGCGGACTATCGCGTTGGCCCGTACGGCGCGAATGGCCAGTCGTTCTATGGCGGGTTCATCGATTATCTGCAATACGTGAACCTCAAGTACGGCGGCGTGAACGGCGTCAAGCTGACTTGGGAAGAATGCGAAACCGAGTACAACAACGCCAAGGGCGTGGAGTGCTATGAGCGTCTCAAGGGCAAGAATCCGGTGACCAAAGGCACGGCGTATCACACGATGGCGACGGGCATCTCTTATGCGCTCATCGACAAGACCGCGACGGATCAGGTGCCGCTCGTGATGATGGGGTACGGCCGCACCGATGCCGTGGACGGCACCGTGTTCCCGTGGGCCTTCCCGCTGGTCACGACCTATCAGATGCAGGCGTCCGCCATCATCAAGTTCCTCTCGGACAAGAACGGCGGCTCGCTCAACGGCAAGAAGATCGTTTTCCTGTATCACGACTCGGCGTACGGCAAGGAGCCGATCGTCGCCATGCAGGCCGAATCGAAGATCAACAAGTTCAACCTGATCGAGATTCCGGTGGCGCACCCCGGCAACGAGCAGGGCGCGCAGTGGCTGCGGATTCGTCAGGAGAATCCGGATTACGTCGTGTTCTGGGGCTGGGGTGTGATGAACCAGACGGCGCTCAAGGCGGCGCAGAAGGTGGGCTATCCGCGCGAGAAGATCATCGGTAGCTGGTGGGCCGGATCGGAGGAAGACACGATCCCGGCAGGCCCGGCGGCCAAGGGCTATATGAGCGCGACGTGGAACGTGGCGGGCAAGCAAGTGCCGCTGATCGCCGATATCGAGAAGGTGGTCTACGGCGCGGGCAAGGGAAATATGCAGGATCCGTCGAAGGTCGGCTCGGTCCTGTACAACCGCGGGGTTTCGGCTGCGGTGGCGACGGTCGAGGCGCTCAACACGGCGCAGAACAAGTTCGGCAAGGGGCGGGTCTCGACACCCGTGCAGGTGCGCTGGGCATTCGAGAACCTGAACATCGACGCCGCCCGCCTCAAGACGCTCGGCGCCACGGGTTTGCTGCCCGACATCAAGACGAGCTGCGAGGATCACGAAGGCTCGGGCAAGGTTCGCATCCAGCAATGGGACGGCGCCAAGTGGGTGATGGTCTCGGACTGGATCGAGGGCAATCGCCGTCTGATTCACCCGTTGTTCGAGGCATCGGCCAAGCAGTACGCCAAGGAGAAGGGCATTACGCCCGCTTGCTACAAGATGTGATCGACGCCCAGCGCCTGCTTTCGCGCGCGACGCCTGGCGAAATGCGTCGCGGGTGAAGGTGGACGCCGGGCGATCCCGCGCCGGTGATTGCGCCTGGCAGCATCGACTCCGGAGTCATACATGGAAGCGAGTTTGCGCGTCAACAATATCGAAGTCATTTACGACCACGTCATTCTGGTGCTCAAGGGGGTGTCGCTGATCGTGCCGCAGGGCAAGATCGTGGCGTTGCTCGGGGCCAATGGCGCGGGCAAGAGTACGACGCTCAAGGCCATTTCGAACCTGCTTCATGCCGAGCGCGGCGAGGTGACGAAGGGCACCATCGACTATCGCGGCGAGCGTGTCGAGAAGCTGACACCGAATGGACTGGTCAAGCGGGGTGTGATTCAGGTGATGGAGGGGCGTCACTGCTTCGGGCATCTGACCATCGAAGAGAACCTGCTCACAGGTGGCTATGTGCGTCATGCGTCGCGCAGTGCCCAGCAGCATGCACTGGAGCGCATCTACGCCTACTTCCCGCGCTTGAAGACGCGGCGCAAATCGCAGGCGGGTTACACGTCCGGTGGCGAGCAGCAGATGTGCGCGATCGGACGCGCCATGATGGCGCAACCGTCGATGATTCTGCTCGACGAGCCGTCGATGGGACTTGCGCCGCAGATCGTCGAGGAAATCTTCACCATCGTGCGCGATCTGAATCAGCGCGAGAACGTCAGCTTCCTGCTGGCGGAGCAAAACACGATGGCGGCGCTGCGCTACGCGGACTATGGCTACATTCTCGAGAACGGGCGTGTGGTGATGGACGGGGATGCGGTGTCGCTGCGCGATAACGAGGACGTGAAAGAGTTCTACCTGGGCATCGCCAAAGACGGTGCGAGCAGCGCGGGCAGTTTCCGCAACGTCAAAAGCTATCGGCGGCGCAAACGCTGGATTGCCTGAGTGTGCGTCGGCACGACTCGGGTGGATCGCCGTCTGTCATTCCTCATCGTCTAACCGTCTATATGAACGATTACTTCGACACGCTGGAAATCCGTGCGCCGGAGCTTCGGGAGAAGGCGTTGCTCGCCGCACTTCCGGGTCACGTCTCGCATGCCCGCTTGCATGCGGCTTACTTTGCCGAGGCGTTGGAGGATGTCGACGCAAACGGGATCGCCTCGCGCGATGCGCTGGCTGGATTGCCCGTCACCCGTAAATCGGACTTGTCGGCGTTTCAGTTGCGTCACCCGCCGTTGGGTGGACTGAATGCGACGCCCGTGAGCGGTCTGGCGCACGTGTATCAGTCGCCGGGGCCGATCTATGAGCCGGACGGGCGGGGCAGCGACTGGTGGCGCTTTGCGAGGGCGATGTTTGCCGCCGGGTTGCGGGCGGGCGATCTGGTCTACAACACCTATTCGTATCACTTCACGCCCGCGGGGATGATGATCGAGACCGGGGCGACGCGCCTGGGCTGCTGCGTGTTTCCGGCGGGTGTGGGGCAGACGGAGTTGCAGCTTGAGGCGATTCGGCATCTGCGTCCGGTGGCGTACGCCGGGACGCCTTCGTTCCTGAAGATTCTGATCGAGAAGGGCGAGGCGGCCGGCGCGGACATCAGCAGTATTCGGCGCGCGACACTATCCGGCGAGGCGTTGCCGCCGTCGCTGCGCGAGTGGTTCAACGGGCGCGGGATTACGGCGCGCCAGTTGTACGGAACGGCGGATCTGGGGCTGATCGCGTTCGAGAGCGACGCGCAAGCCGGGTTGATCGTGGACGAGAACGTGCTGGTGGAGCTTGTGGAGCCAGGCGGGACGAAGCCGGTGCCGGAAGGCGAGATCGGTGAAGTCGTGGTGACGAACTTCAATCCGGACTATCCGCTGATTCGATTCGCCACCGGGGATTTGTCGGCGGTGGAGAAGGGCATCAGTCCGTGCGGACGCACGAATATGCGCCTGAAGGGCTGGCTTGGACGCGCCGATCAGACGGTCAAGGTGCGCGGCATGTTCGTGCATCCGGGACAGATTGGGGAGATCGGGAAGCGGTACCCGGAACTGGTCCGCGTTCGTCTGCGCGTCGAGGGGCGCGTGGGGGACGATCGGATGCGTCTGCTGTGCGAGACGAGCGATACCCCGCCCGAAGGCCTGGCCGCGCGCGTGCAGGAGACGTTGCGAGATGTGACGAGACTGCGCGGCGAAGTCGACTTCGTCGCCCTTGGGTCATTGCCGCCGGACGGGAAGCTGGTGGAGGATGCGCGGGCTTATGACTAAAGGGGGCCAAGGGTATGACATCGACGCTCGGCTGCCCGCCGCGCTTCATAACTGACCGAAAGGTTCGATTGGTTTGAATATGCCTGTCTTGCTCATCGTTCTGCGCAATTCGAAGCGTGTGAGGCTTTCGGTAAGCTGTATTTGATCCAGATGGTCGAAGTCGGTCTGTTGCCAATCGTCTCGATGTACTCGGACGGAAAGAAGGTATTCGTCTTGAAGGCGCCCCGTTGCAGCGTGGTGGCGTTGAGAATATCCGGAGGCCGTCACCTCCTTGGTCAAAGGCAGCGCAGCGAAAACTTCTCCAATCAGCCTGAATATGACGGCATGAATATGCTCCATATACAGTTTTTGAACTTTGGTCGCAGATAGTTCCTTCACCGACAGTTTCATGCCTCGTGCAGGCACAACGGCAATCTTGTTCGGCATGTCTTCGATCTCGGGAAGATCAACGTCGAGTGCGACTTTCCTGCCGTCTTCCATGACCTCGAACGTAACGTCGGTTTCCCGGGGCCATTGAATCTCGCTTAGAACCTCTTCCAACCAGATTTCCATCGCTGCAATATCGGAATAGATGCGTCGCTCTATGAAGTCTCGACGAACCTCGGCCATTCGTGTGAATTCGATTTTTTCCGCATTCCATTCTCGAGTCTGTTGCTCATACTCGGCGACGGCTTTGCGGTGTGCGGCCTCCACCTTCAAGCGTCGCGATTTTAGAAGTTTGTCGAGAAGGCGCAGCTTAAGCGGGGGCGGCTTCGCGGGGGAAGGGATGTCGAAGGTAGGTGACGAAAAATGAGGAACTTGACGGCTGCTAGGTGTTTGCAAATGAACTTCCGCTATCGCCTCCACTTCAGCGTTGATGTCGTCGCATTTTGCTTGTATCAGTTCCAGTAGGCCTTCTTTATGCTGTTTTTTTGCCAACGAGACCAAATGTTCGGATACCGGCTCGCCATTTGTGTCCAGGAAGACCAATTGGCCATCGGATTGAACAGAGCACGTCATGCGAACGTTGACCGACTCGCGGGCTGTTGCTTCGCGAGCCGAGCTTCGGGGCCGGCTGATCAGTTGGCTGGATGAAATGCCCGCGAAGCTGGTATTCAAGCGAGTTCCACGACTGCTGATACCCACCGATGCGCCTCGAGGCCCGAGCGTCCAGCCGATACCTGATCCGCTCAAGTTCATGCGAATACCAGGCGCAAGTTTGATGGACTTTCGAAATCTCACTGCCATAGTGTCTTTCTCCCGAAAAGCCTCGACATTGAATGTTTTTACATAAACTTTCTAATTATTGGTGCGAGTGTCGAGGGAGATGCAATTGTAAGTTATTTCAAATATGACCTAATGTTTTCAATGGACTGCTACGTATCTCAAGGAGGGCTGCGCGGAACTTGTCAAAAATTCGATGCAGCAAGATGCCTCTCAATCCCGGACGTCATGAGCACGGCGAATCCGTCCAGTGCGCGCCACGCGAGGCGGGGGGGACGATCCAACGCAAGGCGTAGGAGAGATAGGTAAGGAGAGGCACCACGCGAAAGACGCGGCTACGGCACCGACCCGTTCGCCGCCGTGTTTGTCTTCACTCGCCCGCATTTTTCCGTCGCAAGACACGGTCCTGCTACACGGTATCGATAGGCAAAACACGAGCTAAAAATCGCGCTATCGATATGTCCCTCACGCGCATTTACATGCGCGACCCTCCCGTCCATCCATAGCGAAAATCGTTGGTTCCCCCGCCGTCATCCGCTGCATAGGATGGGCTCGCCCGCCTGCGTTGCCAGTGCCCCTGCGCGACGACACATCGATAACAGTCATCAGGCGGACGCTATAGGCCATTTTTCAAAACGTCACGTAACACGTACCTTTGGGGGAAAGCGTTATGGCGGAAGCCACCACCACACCACAAGCTCTCGCCGCGAAGCCATTGAGCGAAGACTGGCTCGCGGTCATTATCGGACTTGTCATCGTCGCTGCCGGGCTCATCGGCGTTTCCGGCGCCGACCCGATCGGCTGGGTTGTCACCACGCGCGTCTGGACCGATCCGGCTGCCGCACTCGCCCCGGCGACCGCGGGGTATAGCCGATTGGGCGGGATTGGCGCGTTCGTGGCCACCTGGCTTGTCCTGACGGTCGTCCTGTCGCTTGGCGCGGTGTCGCTGCAACAGGATGCCAAGCGCTTTGCCGTGCGGTTCTCCGTGCTGTTTTGGCTGGCGTATGCGAGTTGGTTCCTCGGCAGCTACGCGCATCTGGCGGCCGTCACGCCGACCGAGCAAGCGAAGTTCGGCATCGACTGGTCACTGCGCCTGACCAACGAGGGCGGTTACATCGTTGCCCTGCTCGCCGGGCTGGTGATCGCCAATGTGTTCCCTGGCGCGACGGCGTGGCTTTCCGATGCCGTACGTCCCGAGTGGTACATCAAGACGGCGATCGTCGTGCTGGGCGCCTTTATCGCCGTGACGGTGGCCGAGCGGCTGTCGTTTGCGTCGTCGATTCTCCTGCGCGGCATTGCCGCCATCGTCGAGGCGTACCTGATCTACTGGGCGGTCGTGTACTTCATCGCGCGCAAGTGGTTCAAGTTTCCCCGGGAGTGGGCGGTGCCGCTGGCCTCGGGAATTTCGATCTGCGGTGTCGCGGCGGCCATTTCGACCGGGAGCGCGATTCGTGCTCGTCCGGCCGTGCCGATTCTCGTGTCGTCGCTCGTGGTGGTGTTCGCCGTGATCGAGTTGCTAATTCTGCCGTTCCTCGCCCAGCACTTTCTCGCGAACGATCCGCTGGTTGCCGCCGCGTGGCTTGGCCTCGCCGTGAAAACCGATGGCGCAGCCGTGGCGGGGGGGGCCATCACGGAGGCGCTGATCAACGCCAAGGCCGCGGCTGGCGGCACGCATTACGCTGCGGGGTGGATCGTCGGCACGACAGCCACCATCAAGGTGTTTATCGACATATTCATCGGCGTATGGTCGTTCATCCTCGCGTGGATCTGGACGAATCACATCAACGTCACCGATCCGTCGAATCGCGCGCGCCCGCGTGAAATCTGGGAGCGCTTTCCGAAGTTCATCATCGGCTTCGTTGTGACGTTCGCCGTGGCGCTGGGGTTCTCGCTCACGGCCGGCCCGGAAGTGGCCGCGAAGATCAAGGGAGCGGTCGGTGAGGCCAACAACTTCCGCGTCATCTTCTTCGTGCTGACGTTCTTCTCCATCGGCCTGCTCTCGAACTTCCGCAAGCTGTGGGCCGAGGGTATCGGCAAGCTCGCCGCCGTCTACGTGATCAGTCTGTTCGGTTTCGTGATCTGGGTGGGACTGCTCATCTCGTGGCTGTTCTTCCACGGTGTGAAGCCGCCGCTTGCCTGAGTCGATCTCGCCCTCGCGTTGCCTCACTCATTTCAGGAACCTCATTCGTATGTCCGATCTCAACGACCTGTCGAAAGCCATTGCCGAAGTCCCCGAGGAACCGCTACTGCCCATCGAGAAGAAGCTGATCGCCGGTAGTCTTACGCTCGGTATTGTCCTGCTGGTCGGGCTCGGTATCGTGAATCACTTCTTGCCGATTGCGACGGTCTAGTCCACCCGCCAGACTCCGCCGCCCCGAAGCGCTGCATTGGATGTGGCGCTTCGGGGCGGTTTGTTTTTTGATGCCTCGCGCGGTAGGAGGCGGGCATTGGAATCTCATCCTCCTGACTCGGAACATATGAAGTTGCGTGATCGGCGCTTTTGGCCGTATCATGTAATAACAAAAGTTTCGTGATGAGGCGAATGTCTCATGACACGAGCCCGTCACTCAAGCGGAGGAACCCAATGCAAGAACATTTCGATGCCGTGGTCGTTGGCGGCAGCTTTGCCGGATTGTCGGCGGCAATGCAGCTCGCCCGTGCCCGTCGCCGCGTGCAGGTGATCGACGCCGGTCTGCCGCGCAACCGTTTCTCGGCGCATTCTCATGGCTTCTTCGGGCTGGACGGCGTATCGCCTGACGAGATCGTCGCCACCGTCACCGAGCAGTTGCTGAAGTACCCGAGCGTGACCGTGGTCAAGGGCGAGGCAGTCAAAGCATCAGGTGAGCTGGGGCGGTTTCAGGTCGAACTCGCCGACGGTTCGCGCCGTCAGGCGAGCCGTTTGATTCTTGCCACGGGAATTCGCGACAAGTTGCCGGCCGTGCCGGGTATTGCCGAGCGGTGGGGCGTTAGCGTGCTGCATTGCCCGTACTGTCACGGTTATGAAGTGGCGGGGCAGCGGCTCGGTGTGCTCGCCACGCTCGCGCTTTCGGTGCATCAGGCGCAACTGATCCCGGATTGGGGGCCTACGACGTGGTTCACGCAGGGCATTGTGGAACCGAACGCGCACGAGGCGGCGCTGCTCGACGCGCGCGGCGTGAGCATCGAACGTACGCCCGTCGCCGAGGTACTGGGTGAGGCACCGGGCATCGATGCGGTGCGTCTGGTCGACGCTCGGGTGGTACCCATCGATGCGCTGTTCGTCGCCCCGCAATCCGAGATGGTGAGCGATCTTGCCGTGCAGTTGGGCTGCGCGATTGACGACGGGCCGCTTGGTCCGGTGATTCGTGTTGGCGACTGGAAGGAAACGTCTGTGCCCGGCGTTTTCGCGGCGGGCGATGCATCCAACGTGATGACGAATGCGACGTTTGCGTCGGCGGCGGGTGTGGCTGCGGGCATCGGGGCGCACCGCTCGCTGATCTTCGGGGCTTGAGGCCGGTTAGCCGTTGCCCTGTGCGAGTGAGCGCAGCAGCGTCGGCACCTTTTCCTTGCTCGTGGTCTGGACGCGGGAGATAAGCGCGTGATCCACGCGCGTCAGGCCGTAAGTGCGCGCGATGTCGGCGTGCATACGATGCCAGAGGTGCGTGGTCATTTCCGCGTCGACCATGGCCCGGTGAGCGCGGCCGGTTTTCGGGAGGTGAAGCCAATCCGCCAGATTGGAGAGCCGGTGATTCTGCGCATGCGGATAAATCCGTCTGGCGGTCAGCATTGTGCAGGCGAAGGCATGGTCTGCCCTTGCGCCGAGCATGGCGAGTTCGGCCTGCCAGAACCGTTTGTCGAACCCGGCATTGTGGGCGACGACCGGACAGTTGCCGACGAATTGCGCAGCCTCGCGCATCACCCTTGAGGCGGGCGGGGCCGACGCGATCATGTCGTTCGTGATCCCTGTGAGCGCAGCGACATCCGACGGGATACGTCTTCCCGCATTCATCAGGCTTTGATAACGATCGACGATCTGCCCGTCACGCAACAGGATGACGGCGATTTCCGTTGCCCGGTCGCCTTGTGCCGGCGACAGGCCGGTGGTTTCGAAGTCGAGGATCGCTACGGTTTGCATTCCGTCTCTCATGGTTCGTCGTCAGCCGGATCGCCGGCGAGGGCGACGGGCAGCGACATGGTGGATGAACGGTGAGCTCCGGTGAATCGACGTAAGTCACCGTGAGAATTCGCTCGTGATTTTACAGGTCTTCGATACATGCGCAGAAAGTGTGCAGATTCCGCTGAAACTCCATTTTTTGTTCACCGGATCGCGATGCCGTGACGAATACCATCCATGCAGATGCTCGTCGACAACGATAACCACGCACACGTCATGAAAACCATCAAAGTCTTGTCCCGCATCACGACAGCGTTGCTCTGCACGGCGCTGACGGCGCATGCAGGCGCTTCGCCGGCGCCTGCGGCCAACGCTGTCGAGAACCGGGGGAATTCCGCGCTCGCAAGTATTCCGGGGCACTGGGTGCCCGACGTGTCCGACACCTGGCACTGGCAGCTCAAGGGCACGATCGATACCTCGTACGACGTGAAGATCTACGACATCGATCTGTTCGATGTCGACGCCACGACCATCGCAGCGCTCAAGCGTGCCGGTCGCAGAGTCGTCTGCTATTTCTCTGCGGGCAGTTCGGAGGATTGGCGGCCCGACTTTCGTCAGTTCAGGGCCTCGGATATGGGGAAGCGGTTGAACGACTGGAAAGGGGGGCGTTGGCTGGATATCCGCTCCGACAACGTTCGCAAGGTCATGAAGCAACGGCTGGACCGGGCGGTAGCGAAGGGGTGCGACGGTGTCGAGCCCGATAATGTTGACGGTTATGCGAACGACACGGGCTTTGCGCTGACGGCCAAGGATCAACTGGATTTCAACGCTTTCATTGCGAACGAAGCGCATTGGCGCGATCTTGCCGTCGGACTCAAGAACGACGACGGGCAAGTCGCCGCGCTCGAGCCGTGGTTCGACTTCGCCGTCAACGAGAAATGCAGCGCGCAAAGCGTGTGTGACGGATATGCGATCTTCACTTCGAAGAATAAGCCGGTGCTGAACGCCCAGTATGCGCAGCAGTATCGAACGTCCAGCGTGCAGCGAATGCCGTGCGACGCATCGACCAAAGTCAGTTCGCGCACACTCGATCTGGCTGCGGCGCTCAATAACAGCTATCGGCCCAGTTGTTATGACCGATGAACGGGCTTACTTCCTGAAATAGGATTTCTTGCCGCTGTCGGTCTAGCAAAACGTGCCGCCGCGCGGCCCGGTGCAGTGCACAACGCCACGAATAGCAGAGCAAAACGCATCGTTATCCTCATTATTTTATAAACGGATAGTACGACTGGCGTCAGACGCATCAAAGGGATTTGCGTTTGATGATGAAAAAAAGGCGCCGCGAGCTTTGTAGCTGGCGGCGCCTTTTTCATGAAGCTACGGCGCAAACCTCGCGCCGTAGTCCGACAACGATTTACACATTCACCGTATCGGCGACTTCCTTGAAGTCCTGGATCTGGTCGAAGTTCATGTACTTGTAAATCTTGTCGCCGTTGGTGGCGAGCACGCCCATGTCGGCCATGTACTCTTCCTTGGTCGGGATCTTGCCCAGACGTGAGCAGATCGCGGCCAGTTCCGCGGAGCCGAGGTACACGTTCGTGTTCTTGCCCAGACGGTTCGGGAAGTTACGGGTCGACGTCGACATGACCGTAGCACCTTCGCGCACCTGAGCCTGATTGCCCATGCACAGCGAGCAGCCCGGCATTTCGGTACGCGCACCGGCCGTGCCGAACACGCCGTAGTGACCTTCTTCGGTCAACTGCTTCTGGTCCATCTTGGTCGGCGGCGCGACCCACAGCTTGACCGGAATGTCGCGCTTGCCTTCGAGCAGCTTCGACGCCGCGCGGAAGTGACCGATGTTGGTCATGCACGAGCCGATGAACACTTCGTCGATCTTGGCGCCAGCAACGTCCGACAGCGTCTTCACGTCGTCCGGATCGTTCGGGCAGGCCACGATCGGCTCATGGATGTCGGCCAGATCGATTTCGATGACGGCGGCGTACTCGGCGTCGGCATCCGGGGACAGCAGTTGCGGGTCGGCCAGCCACTGTTCCATCGCCGTGATACGGCGTTGCAGGCTGCGCGGATCCTGATAGCCCTGGGCGATCATCCACTTGAGCAGCGTGACGTTGCTGTTCAGGTATTCGATGATCGGGGCCTTGTTCAAATGCACCGTGCAACCGGCGGCCGAGCGCTCTGCAGAGGCGTCCGACAGCTCGAACGCTTGCTCGACCTTCAGATCGGGCAGACCTTCGATTTCGAGAATGCGGCCCGAGAAGATGTTCTTCTTACCTTGCTTGGCGACCGTCAGCATGCCTTGCTTGATGGCATACAGCGGGATCGCGTTGACGAGATCGCGCAGCGTGACGCCCGGTTGCATCTTGCCCTTGAAGCGCACCAGCACCGATTCCGGCATGTCCAGCGGCATCGTGCCGGTGGCGGCGGCGAAGGCGACCAGACCCGAGCCTGCCGGGAAGCTGATGCCGATCGGGAAACGGGTGTGCGAGTCGCCGCCGGTGCCCACGGTGTCGGGCAGCAGCATGCGGTTCAGCCACGAGTGGATCACGCCGTCGCCCGGACGCAGCGCTATGCCGCCACGGTTGCTGATGAAGTTCGGCAGGGTCTGGTGCGTCTTCACGTCCACCGGCTTCGGGTAAGCGGCGGTGTGGCAGAACGACTGCATGACGAGGTCGGCCGAGAAGCCGAGGCAGGCCAGATCCTTGAGTTCGTCGCGGGTCATCGGGCCCGTGGTGTCTTGCGAGCCGACCGAAGTCATCTTGGGTTCGCAGTACGTGCCCGGACGGATGCCCTGACCTTCGGGAAGACCGCAGGCGCGGCCGACCATCTTCTGTGCGAGCGAGAAACCGCGGCCGCTGTCGGCCGGTTGCTGCGCCAGACGGAACAGCGTCGACGGCGCCAGACCCAGCGCTTCACGCGCCTTGGCCGTCAGGCCACGACCGATGATGAGGGGGATGCGGCCGCCGGCGCGCACTTCGTCGAACAGCACGTCGGACTTGACCTGGAATTCGGCGATCACGGCGCCGTTCTTCAGGGCCTTGCCTTCGTACGGACGCAGTTCGACCACGTCACCCATTTCCATCTGCGAAACGTCGAGCTCGATCGGCAGGGCGCCGGCGTCTTCCATCGTGTTGTAGAAGATCGGGGCGATCTTGCTGCCCAGGCACACGCCGCCAAAGCGCTTGTTCGGGATGAACGGGATGTCTTCGCCCGTGAACCACAGCACCGAGTTGGTGGCCGACTTGCGCGAGGAGCCCGTGCCGACCACGTCGCCGACATAAGCGACCAGATGGCCCTTTTCCTTGAGCGACTCAATGAATTTGATCGGACCGCGCTTGCCGTCTTCTTCCGGGGTGATGCCGGGGCGAGCGTTCTTGAGCATTGCCAGGGCATGCAGCGGAATGTCCGGGCGGGTGGTGGCGTCCGGAGCCGGCGACAGGTCGTCGGTGTTGGTTTCGCCAGTGACCTTGAACACCGTGATGGTCAGGCTTTCCGGCACTTCCGGACGGCTCGTGAACCATTCGGCGTCGGCCCAGCTTTGCAGCACGGCGCGCGCGTTGGCGTTGCCCTTGTCGGCGAGTTCCTTGACGTCGTGGAACTGGTCGAACATCAACAGGGTTTTCTTCAGCGCGTCGGCGGCGACGGTGCCGACTTCAGCGTCCGGCAGCAGTTCGATGAGCGGCTGGATGTTGTAGCCGCCGAGCATCGTGCCCAGCAGTTCGGTGGCGCGGGCACGCGAGATCAGCGCGCAGGCGGTTTCGCCCTTGGCAACGGCCGCGAGGAAACCGGCCTTCACGCGGGCGGCTTCGTCCACGCCAGCGGGGACACGGTTGGTGATGAGGTCGAGCAGGGTCTGCTCTTCGCCGGCAGGCGGATTGGTCAGCAGCTCGACCAGTTCGGCGGTCTGCGGTGCCGTCAGCGGCAGGGGAGGAATACCAAGCGCGGCGCGCGCGGCCACGTGAGCACGATAGTTTTCAAGCATGAGGAGACCTGCTGATGTTGCGTTTCGGGGGAGGTTTTCAGGCCTCCAAGGCTTGTTCCAATACTGCTTTTGGCATGATTTTAGTCCCTATGCCAGGTAAGGTCAAATGTCTTATGTCTTATATAAGAGTTGGTGTCGGATGATGTGCGTGGGGCCGTGTGTAACCGGCAGACTGGCCGGAGCGAACTGGCTCTCACCTTCGCATTTCACACTGCCCGTGCGGCTTCCCCATGACATCGGTCCACTCGTCGATCCCCCCACAGATCCACCCGGCTATCCATCATTTCTCCTGCACGATGTGCGGCAAGTGCTGCCACAACCTGCGATTGCCGCTCGACACCGAAGAGGCGCTTCAGTGGCTACGTAGCGGCGGCAAGGTGCAAGTGCTGTGCGAGGCGATTCCGTGGCCGGCCGAACCCGACGCGGCGAATGGATTGGCTGCGTACAAGCACGAGAGGTCCGTCGCGGCAATGAGCGGGGAGTTGCCGGTCAGGGTGGTGATTACCTTTGTGGCGGCGTTCGAGGGAGCGTGCCCCCATTTGCGCGCCGACATGAAGTGCGGTGCGTACGAGACACGCCCTCGCGTGTGCCGGATCTATCCGGCGGAGGTCAATCCCTTCGTCCCGCTCATGCCGCAAGGCAAGGCTTGCCCGCCGGAGGCCTGGTCGACGTCGATGCCGCGCATGATGGTGGACGGGGCGTTGACCGATGCGCAGACGGTGACGCTGGTGAGACGATCACGGCAAGCCGGGATTGAGGACATGGGGCGCAAGGCGCTCATTTGTCAGCATCTGGGCATCTTCGTCGGGGCTTTGGCCAACGAGGGCTTCGCCGTGCATTCGCCGCCCGCCACTGTGCTGGAAGACGCCCTCGCTGTCGTGAACGGGATGGCTATCGACGCCACGCAGATGCAGCAGGAGTGGATCTTCCTCACGAATCGATCCCCCACGCTGGCGGCGCTCCAGGCGGCTGGCGCGCTCGCCATTCGGCCCGGCGACGGCCTGCCCGACACCATCGAGTATCTGGCTTTTCATGGGGACGAATGATTTCCGGAAAAATTTTTTCGTGCGATGTAACCCACGGCGCTCCGTCAACGAACTGGCTTCGATGTGCCGTGACATTCGTTCGCGGGGCTGCCAACTGCCGGAGTGCGCACAGGCCGAGGGCGGCGGACGCAACGGTATAAGATTCCGGGTGTTTTTGGCGCGAGCGGCTTACGTTAATCGATGGCGATATGTCGCGTCGGGCGGGAGGCTTCGCAGGGCGGCAAGCGGCAGGTAGCCGGGAATCGTTTTGTGCTGTGACTCTGGAGGCTGGACCTTGTATTCCGCAGAGCCGCGCCTGAAAGCACTGTTTGTCAGTGGCCTTGCAGGTAATGCGGACGATTACCGATCATTTCTCGTCGATCTGACGCGGCACTTGCGAGGTTATCTTCGCAAGCGGATTCCGCATTTTCGCGAGGACACGGAGGATCTCGTCCAGGAAATCCTGCTAGCGGTGCACAATGCCCGCCACACCTTTCGTCCAGACGAGCCATTGACGGCGTGGGTGCACGCGATTGCCCGATACAAGCTGATGGACTTCTTCAGAACGCATGCCCGTCGCGCGTCGCTCCACGAGCCACTGGACGACCATGAGGACATCTTCGCGTACACGGACGATGAGCCGGCGCAGGCGCGTCGCGATATCGGCAAGTTGCTCGAACGCTTGCCGGACAAGCAGCGGCTTTCGATCCAGCACGTCAAGTTGCAGGGATTATCGATTGCCGAGGCGGCGCATTTGACGGGATTGACCGAGTCGGCGGTGAAAGTGAGCATCCACCGGGGGCTCAAGGCATTGGCGGCATTCGTGAGGGGCGCGATATGAGAACGGACGAACTCGTGAATCTCCTCGCCGCGGGCGATCTCGCGGTGCCGCGCGGCGTGTCGTTGCGGCGCTTCGCGACGGCCGTTGTCATTGCTTTTGCCGGCGCCGTCACGCTCATGCTGGCGATTTACGGCATTCGGCCGGACATCGGCATGGCGGCGCGCACGCCGATTTTCTGGGCAAAAGTGGCGTTTCCGCTATGTCTCGCGCTGGGTTCGACGATTGCGGTCGTTCGACTCTCGCGGCCGTCGAAACGCGTGGGCGTGGGGTTGCCTGTGATCGTGCTGCCGGTGGTTGTCCTTTGGGTGGCTGCGGCGGCGCTGGTGACGATGGCCGTGCCAGAGGCGCGTCAGGGCCTGATCTTCGGGCAGACGTGGCGCTCGTGCCCGTTCAATATCCTGCTGCTCTGCGCGCCGGGATTCGTTGCGATGATCTGGGCGGTGAGGGGACTGGCACCGACACGTCCGCGCCGCGCAGGTGCCGCCGCTGGATTGCTGGCCAGTTCCATCGGCACCCTCGTCTACTGTCTTCACTGTTCTGAAATGAGTCCGGCGTTCTGGGGCGTGTGGTACCTGCTGGGTTTGCTTTTGCCGGCGGCTATCGGTGCGCTGCTCGGGCCGCGATTGCTGCGTTGGTGAGGGTGGGGGGTGGACGGGGGCGTTCAGGCACGAGGGGCGTCAGTCATCTCTGATCCCCTGGTTATCGGCTCCGCCTTTCGCTCCTGACGGTTGCGCTGGCGTTGGGCCGTGCGCTGAAGGCCGCGAAGTGATGGGACAGCGGGCTGGCGTCGTTCATCGTGGGCGCGGCTTGATAGCCCTGTCGGCGCGCGTCGTCCGGCGTCAGGCCGAAGCTGGCGGCGAATGCCTTGCGAAACCTCGTCATGTCCGAGAATCCGTAATCGGACGCGACGCCCGCCGTGGGCCGTGCCGCCCCGGACGGATCGATCAACGCCTTGTACGCCGCATTGAGGCGTTTGTTCCGGATAACCCGAACGATGCCCCCATCGTCGGCAAACGCCCGGTACAAATGCGCGCGCGAGATGCGAAAGCGCTGCATGAGCAGCATCGGCCCGAGTTCCGGATGCGTGAGATGAGTGTCGATGAAGGCCAGCAAGCGCTCGCGCAGGGCGCGGCCGAGCACCGACTTGGGTTCGGCATGCGCGGGCGCTGCCTGAGTGAGCCCGGCGGCGAGCAGTGTGACGAAGGCGTCCTGCACGGCGATATCCTCGCTCGCCGACAAGTGCGCGGATACGTCATGGAGGCCTTGCAGATAGCTCACCAGCAGGCGCGTGAGCGGTCGCCCGGGGGCGAGCACGAAGCCGTGCAGATCGCGCCGTCCGAGGCGTTTGTCGACGCTCGCGCGCGGCACGGTCGTTGCCAACCGGATACCGTCGTCGACGTCGCATGCGTAGGGGCGTGCGAGGTCGATCACGCAGATGCTTCCCGGCGTGGCCTTGACGTCGCGTCCTGCGAAATCGCCGCGAATCGAGCCGGCGGCGACGACATGGATGAGGTAGTCGTCGAGTCCGCTGCGCAAGATGGTTCGGTTGTCGCGAACGTAGCGTTGCGCGTTGAAAGTCGTTGAGCCCAGCGTCATCGCACCCACGGTACGAATCAGCATCGATCCTTCGAGAGGGCCGGCGCGCGAGGCGCTCGATCGCTGGGTTTCGCAGAACGGGCGGGTCACTTCGCGCCAGAAGTCGTCGCGTAGTGACGGCTCGATGGTGTCTGTCGAGATAAGAATGTCCGTGTTTGCCATGATGACTTCCCTTCGTCGCTGGCGGCCATTTTGCGGTGTTTCCCGGGCCACGGCAATCGTCGTGCGGGCGAGCCGTGGCGCCGATGCGTCATGTTCGCAGCTTTGAATTTCCCGTTTGCGCGATTGAGTTCTGGTGCGAGTTGCCGAATGTGGCCGGATCGGTATTGCGAGGGCGGAAGACCGCCAGTAGTCTCGTTGCTAACTACTGCGCAACTCAATTTTTGGGTGGTTGAGGCCGGCGGGTAGTTCTCCCAGCGGTTTACCTCGACCGCAACCCTCCTTGCCCCGGCCCCTTATGGGGCATCGAGCCTGAACCGCCTCTTCGAGAGGCGGTTTTTTTTCGGGCACGAGAATCCGGTCGGCTCAGTCGGCGTTCATTTTCCGTCGGAGGATTGGGCAAGAACCGCGTCGGGCGCACCGTCGTGAGAGATGAGAACCGCCAGCCATCGGCTGCTTTGAAACTGCGCCGCGATCACCATCACGAGCACGGTCAGCGGGGTCGAGAGAATGGCGCCCGGCACGCCCCACACCAGTGTCCAGATCCCCAGTGCGAACAGTCCGACCAGCGGGTCCGTGTTCGTGCTTTTCGCCTGGAGCTTGGGCTGTACGAGATTGTGCGCAATCTGGAAGATGGAAAGGGTGACGATAAACACAGCGAGCGGCACGGTAATCGAATCGCTGTGGATCGCTGCAAACAGCGCGGGCACGACGCTCGCCACGAACGGCCCCACGACTGGCATGAACGCGAGAAGAAACACGGTGACCGACCAGAATGCCGTATTGGGCAGCTGCGCGGCACGGAAGACCAGGGCCGAGATCAGGGCAATGGCAAGGTTGATCGCTGTTTGGGAGATCAGATAAGCCTGCACGCCATGCACGATCTTGTTGAGAACGATGCGCTGGGAATTCGCTCTGGACTCACTCGTCGTGATGCGCAGTATTTTCGGCTCGGTGTTTCGCATCGACCCGAGCAGCATGAACACGAGAAACATCAAGGTCAGAAATGCCGTCGACACGGCGTCTCCCAACCAGGAGGCGAACATGTGTTCCAGCCGGGGGAGATCGATCAATGCGAGAACCGTTGCCAGATCGAATTTTCGCCCGAAGCCGACGCTGGCCGAGCGGATAAGGCGATCGAGCTGCGCGGGGAGGTCGGGCGATTGTTTGATGAGATCGCTGATGCCCTGGAGCGTGATGATGAAGATGCTATAGGCGCTGAAGCCCACAATGGCCGCGGTCGTGACCAGGACCAGCCATTTCGGCGCTCGCGGCAGCAGGCGAACGACCACCGAAACGATGCCCGCGATGAGGATTCGCAGCAGCACGGCGAGAAACAGGGGAATGAGCACCGGGCGTAGGAAATACAGGATTGCCAGACCCGCCGCCACGCCTGTCGTGGTCTGCGCAACAGACGCAGGTGTTGATGTCATGATCGATGTTCTTAACGATAAAGGCAGAAAACGCGCCTTTGATCGCGCGCCCCTCGCCCGCAAGAATATCAGGCTATTTGTTTCGGGGTGATGGCATGGAGGTTGCGTGCTGGCGGCGCTTGCGCAGGGCCGGGCGCGCGAGAGGAAGCAAGGGCCACCTCGCTGTCGGCAGCAGGCGGCCCTTGTCATCTTTCAAATCGTTTCGCGGAGGACTCCGCTCGCTTGCCTGCGCGCGTGATTACTCCAGTTCCTCGATCTCGCCCGGCTTCCAGGTCTTGTCGAACCAGGCGTCAAGCGGGCCATACAGCCGCAGGATCGTGAACCAGCCTTTACCCGGCACCGTCTGCATCCAGTTGGATTCCTTGCCTTTGGGCGGCGTCGGCCCGAAGAACAGATCGACCGACCCGTCGGCGTTGGCGATCAGCTTGTCACGCTTGTCGTTCTTGCTGGGGAACGGCTGCGAGGTCTGCAGCTCGGAGCGGGTCTGCGGATCGTAGAGGACCACTGACCAGAAGTCCTTTGCCGGCACATTTTGAGGAATGCGCAGCCGATAGTACTTTGCCCCGTCCAAAGGCTTACCCGTCGTATCGGCGCTGGCAATCGCATATTGCGAACCCTTGCCGACCAGCTTTGCCGCCATCGCTGGCGTGTTGACGGTGGCGACATAGAAGAAGCTGGTACGGGCGTCGAGGTCGCGACCCGAGCGGCCGTCACCACCCAGCCAGCGATAATCGTCACCGACAAAGCCGGATCGCCATGCGCTATTGGGATACAGCGCGGCGCGCGGATCGCGAGAGCGGAAGCTGATGGCGCGCGCGGTGGCGTTGCCGACGGCGACCGCGTCGGTCAGAATCTTCGTCATCCGTTCGTCGGGCGCGAAGGTCTTGCCCTTGCGAATGCCAATCGAGGCGACAAGCCCGCGCAGTTCAGGATCGATAAAGTCGACGGGTTCTTTCTGGATGACGTGATCGAGTTCTTTAAAGAACTCGAAGTTATTGGCGTGCACCGTGTTGAATGCCTGCTTCGACGAGTTCAGGAACGCCATCTTTGGCGGGTGCTTCGCGAGGCTCAGCGAATAGATCTTGAAGCCTTCGCGGAACATCTTCGACGCCGCGTCCGGCTTGCCGTCCACCAGGAACCCACGCAGGACCACGAAGTTCACATAGGAAGGCGAGCGCGAGATGTAGTAATCGCCACCGTCCTTCACGTCCTTGGGGAGTTTGCCCGTGTAGTCCGGGGGCACGATCAGGTACTTGCCGCCCTTGCCGCGATCCGGCCCCGGCGCGCCCATGTCGACCACGAAGCGGAAGAACGCGTCGTTGACCGTTCCCGGCCCGCTGCCCGGTGGCACTTCGACCACCGTCGGGCCGTCGGTCTGCAAGTCGAGCATGGCGAAGGTGTAGACCGTGTCGGTGTTGGCGGTGAGCAGCAGGGGATTGGAATCGGCCAGTTGATCGTAGATCGTGGCCTGGTTGCTCTTGGTGGCCCCAAGCGCAACGCTTGAGCGACGGATCGCTTCAATGCTCGCGGCAGGCATGAGGTTGAGGAACACTTCCACGCCGCGAAGGAAGTCGAGGTTGTCGTAGGCGAGTTTTGCCGTGTCCTGCGTCGGAATGCCGTCGACAAAGTTAAGCGTGCCTATGCGGGTCGGGACGGTGTCGGGCGTCAGGATCTCCGGCGGGATATAGGTGTTGAAGCCCTTGGTGGGCGCTGCGCCATCAGGCGCTTTTTGCGCGTAGACGCCCTGGGCGCATAGCGTGCCAATCAGCGCGGCGGCAAAGAGGCTTCGGGGACGATTGAAAATCATTCACTTCTCCATCATTGGATCTGCTGCTCCGGAAACGGCTGGCTCGCGCCTTCGTTCGGTGCGTTCTATTCAGATCCACATCGTTTTGTTTTCTTTTGTCTGCGCCGTTATCTGCGCTCGACGCATTGATCGGGGTTGTGGGCGACGCTCAATCTCGGCGAACGGCGCGCGAGAACGTTCGCCTGATCTGTGCTGGATCTGTCATTGCGCCGACAAGGCGGCCTCCTCGGCGGCGCAACTGAGTTCGGACGAAGTGCCCTTCGCGCGCGCGCTTTGCACCTCTTTGCGCGCGGCCTTCACGTCGGCGAGAAATGTCGCATTGCTATGCAGTTTGGCCGCCGTTGCGGCGCCCATGATGCGTCCCGCATCGACATCGCTTTGCCAATGCGCATTGCAGACAACCCGGCTTTGACCGAACGCCAGACCGCGCTTGAGCAGGGCGTCGGCTCTCTCGGGGCTGATCTCGCTCAATACCAGCGCCCAGGCCCAGCCAGCGGCGGTATGTCCCGACGGATAGGAGCCGTCGTTACGCAGCAACGGTTCCTGTTCCGGATAACAGGTCCCTTCGCGATGAACGACGAAGGGACGAGTGCGGTTGTATTTATTCTTGACGCCATAGGTCGACAACCCTGCATCGGTAAGCACTCGCTCCATCAGGTGATAGAGGTGAGGGGTCTTCTTTTCACTGATGTCGACGCCCATGGCGCACGAGAAGTTTTTCGCCGGTTGCGGAAACGCGAGATCTGCGTCCAGACGGGCCAGTTCCGAGCGCGCCTTGCCGCGCAAGGGCACGGTCGCTTCCCTTGCGGCTTCGTCGCGGGCGAGTGCGGCGCTACCTTCGGCGGGCGGCGGTCCGAGCAATTCAAGACTGTCGGGCAAGGCCTTTTGCGGGAGATAGCCGGGGGCTAATTTGAAGTGCGGATCGGTGACTTTCGGACCTTGGACGTTGTCCGAGGCAGTCGCCACTGCGCTGACAATACCCAAAAGTGCGACGCCGAGCGCGGCGCTGATGTTGTAGTTCTGGTGACGCATGGAAATGGATTCTCGATAAGGTTCAATTGAAAACGAATGGCACGTTGCGTAGAGAAACCAATCAGGCACTCGGATCTGTAACGTACGCGATGCTCAAGTTTTTGCGGATTGGACGCTTTATCGCGTGGGCGGATATTTGAAAAAGCAGTCCGAATTTTTGATATGCCGCCCGCTTTGTCGAAGGCACGCACCGGAGGAAAGCGGCCGCCGTGTTGCGGGTGCGCCGGTATGCAAACCAAACCTGCGCAGCCAAGTATCAAAGGCGATCTTCATCCCCAAAATGTATAAAGCGAATCGCCCGAACATCCGGATCGCGCAGATGGACGATCAAACCGGGGGGCGGGGCTCTGTCACGGGCAGACTGAGATTTTTTGCGCGCCAACGTTCGGTTCCGCGCGGGGAGCGGGAGGACAAAGGGTGTTTGCATTGATACTGACTGAGCCGGCGTTTCTCGACGCGCGCACGCCGCCAGTTGCCGGTGCTTCAGGCGGAGACCGCGCCAAGATTGAGGTGCTCGCCCGCTCGATATGGGAAGACGGGCACTATGTTTTAACGTTCAATGCGCTTGAAAAGGCATTGATCGCCATTGAGAAGGGAATTCCCGACGTCGTCATCATTGGCATGCAGGGCGTTCGACGAACCTCGCTCGATCAGATTGAAGTCGTGCATCTGCGTAACCCATCGATTCCACTGCTGGTCGTGGGGGTTCGCATGACGGATCACGAGGTGGTAATGGCGCTCGACGCCGGCGCGAGCGAATGTATCGGCGTGACGTGTCCTCCCTCGGTTTTCCTGGCGCGCTTACGTGCATTGGCTCGCAGGCCGGGTCCGAAAACCGGTCGTCTCACCCGAATCAATATCGGGACTTACGATTTATGCAATACCTTCCGGTCGGTAATCGTGGCGGGGCTTCCTGTTGCGCTGACGGAGCTCGAGTTTGACGTCGCCTGGATGCTGTTTTCCAATTTCGAGAAAACCGTCTCGAGAGAAGTGCTATTGCGCAACGTCTGGCGCCAGAATGTCGAGCGAGACTCACGGCGCGTCGATGTTCTGATTGTCAGGTTGCGCAACAAGCTGAAATTGGCAGCAATGGGCGAGTTGCAGTTGGCCGCCGTGCGCGGGCAGGGATATCGGCTTTTGCGATCGGCATGGCGTCCGAGTGCGGCGCCCCTTTTCCAGGAAAGTTGGCGCGAGACAAAAACGACCTAAATCTGAGACGCAGAGGCGAGTCACGCTTTCCCATGTTGACGATAATGCCTGCACGATCCTCCAGGTGCCGCCCCGGCAAGATCGATCGTGTAGGGGCCAGCCAAAGATGCCTGGATGGCGGTGGTGTGCCGGACAAGGAAGACGAACCTATCGACTTCCCGCCGCGAGAGCGTCTGGCCAGTGTCAACGGGGAGTGCCATGCAATCAAAAACCGATCGTTATGTGCTTGTCGACGGTGGAATTGGCCACATTGCCGGCATCAGGGAAAGCGTGCGCCTGAGCGGCGTGGATCTTCGCGTGGCGCGAAGCATGACGGAAGCCCTGGGCAATTGCGGATCGCATGAATTACCCGGCCTGGTGCTTGTCGGTGTTCGCGATTCGAATGTCGATGCGATTTCCGGATGCCGTGACATGGTGCCGGGACACGAGCCGTCGATCATCGCCTTCGGGCCTGCGCGCGCACCCGCTCTGCGAGTGCTGTGTTTCCGGGCTGGCGCGGTCGACTACATCGACGCAGGCGCATCGCCGAAAGAACTGGACATGCGAATTGGCATGCATCTCAGGACGCGGCTTGAACTCACCGAAGCGCCGACACCTCAAGAAAGTCAGGCGTTCGCCGGGTCGCGCAAGCACGAAATCTATCGTCTGGCCGTGAAATACCTGTCGCAGACCGAGATTGGCAACATTTCGCAGCAGTCGCTGGCCTCGCGTATCGGTGTCTCGGTCGGGCACCTCGACGCTGCTTTTCGAAGCGTTCTGGGTCATAGCGTTGTGCGATTCCTCAAGCGTCGCCGGCTCGATCTTGCCGCGATGTTGCTAACGAGAAGCAACATGAGCGTAACGGCCATCGCCGAACTGTTGGGGTATTCCGACGGTGCCAACTTCGCGACGGCGTTCAAGCTCGACGTGGGGCTGACGCCGTCCGAATACCGAGAACGCGCGGACGATGAATGCCAGCGCGGGGGTGATCTGCCTGAGACGGAATGGCGGGGAGATTCGGGTGTAGCTTACGACGGGAGGAGCTGGTATCCGGGGGGGGGCGCAATGACGAGCACGGTAGCTTTGCCGGTGACGCATTCGTCGCATGCGCCAGGGGTCGCGCTTGGCAGTCATGCGGCCGTACGCTCGACGGTCTGGATTCTGACTGAGAGCGCCGAGGCGTTCGGCGAAATGGTTGACGAACTGCGCGCTCAATTGTTCGACGTGCGCGTGGTGAACGATGGCTGGACGAGCTATTACGAGGCGCTGGTGTCGCCGCCGACGGCCTTCGTGGTCGACGGTGCGCTCTCAGGAATGGATGCAAGCGCATTTTGTTGCCTGGTGAGCGGCTCCCCCCGCCTTCGCGGCGTACCCGTCGTTTATGTGGATACTGCTGCGGCCAGCGAGGCTCGCACCCGTGCGTTGGCTTCCGGCGCGGCCGACTGCATCGTTTTCCCCTTCATGCCGGAGGAGTTGATTGCACGACTGCGGGTCCAACTGCGAATTGTGCGAGGCGGCCGTGGCCCGGTCGAACCCGAAAGAAGCGATCGTGCATGGCGAAGCACACACACCGCAATGACGTTGATCAAGGGTGGCCGGATCGCCGACATGAGCGCCAGAGCGTTGGCGAACGCCGTGGGCGCAAGTCATCGTCGCTTATCGCGCGACTTCAAGGACAAGTTGGGGGTTTCGGCGTCTGAGTATCTGCGGCGAGAAAAGCTGGAGCGGGCGGCATGGTTGCTGCAATACTCCGGCATTTCGGTGACAGATATCGCACGTGAGGTCGGTTTTCGGAGTCCTTGCAATTTCAGCGTCGCTTTCAAGAAGCACACGGACCTGACGCCTTCTCAATTCCGCGCTGTCCGGCAGTCACCCAAGGCCGTCGCGTAGGCGCCCCTTGGCGCCCTTCGCGCATCTGATCCGGTGCCTGGTTGACTTGCTTTCACGGTGTTTGCCCCAATTGCCAGCGAAACGACTTGCATTCAATCCTTCGAGTGCCCTCGGCGATCGCCCCCCAAAATGGGCCCCTGGCGCGGTACCTCGGAAATGACGCCACCAGGACAGCGTATCCTGGCTGCTGGCACTAAGGAGTACTAGGCATGCACCCTAGCCATGGCACGGACGCCGTCGGCCCGCCTCCCACGAATGGCGTCACGTTTTCCACGACTTTCCTGCTTCCGGAGGATCGCAACGATGCGTGCCGGGAGATCATCAGCCCGTTTTTCGATGCCCGTCACGTCAAAAGCGACGAAGGGGGCAATCTCGAAGGGGCATTGACATCGGTGCATGTCGGCCGGTTGCTGGTTGGGGAGACGGCGTTCAACTCGCAGCGGCATGACCGAAGTCTGAAGCTGGCATTGAGCAGCAGTCTTGATCAGTACCTGATCCAGCTGTTCGTTTCAGGGGCGCTCGATGGTGACTGCGACGGCGTGCCCGTTGCCGTGCGCCCCGGTGACATTCTTGCCATGGATCTTTCGCGCGTCGCTTATACACAGGTCAGCCCGGGGGCAACGGTGTCGCTGGTCGTGCCGCGGGAGGCGATCGACAAGTCCACGGGCGGACGCAGTATCCACGGCACCGTTCTGAAGGCCGACCAGGCCGTTACCCGTTTGCTCGCGAGCTTCCTTATCAACCTGTCGGACCTGGCGCCCGATATCGAAGGAGATGAGGCGCTGGCTGTGGAGCGCGGCGCGGTCAATCTGCTTGCGGAGGTGCTCGCGAAGCGGTCCGTGTCGACGTCGTTCACCGAAGACTCCGTGCTCGCGCGCGTGCTGCGCAGTCAGGTGTTGTCATACATCAATGCCAATCTCACGTCGCCCTCACTCGGACTTGAGGCAATCATCGTGCGATTTCGCGTTTCACGGGCGCACCTCTACCGCATTTTTGCGGCCGACGGCGGTATCGCGACGGTGATTCGTAACAAGCGGCTAGACGCTGCCTATCGGGCATTGACGCTTGGCGACGGCCGACGTGCCTCGTCCATCACGCGGCTGGCTCATGAGTTGGCATTCTCCGGAAGTAACCATTTCTTGCGGGCATTCCGGACGCGGTTCGGGGTAACGCCAAGTGAAGCCCGTGATCTGGCTTTTTCGTTTCAGCTTGCCGACCAGGGGGTCAAGGGGTTGTACACGCATCTATCGAATTACTCGTATCCACCCCCGGAGAGCCTGACTGAGCCGGCCCTCGTGGTGCCGGCAAGGCTGAGAAAGTTAATGCCTTTTCCTGACGATCCTTCAGGCGCAGGGAGAGTCTTTTTGTCGCCTGCGGAATGACCGCCTACCCTTGGCGGGGCGATCCGGCTCCCACAACCTCAACGCCGAGCTGACCCGCTTGCGATAGCGTCAGATCTATACGCTGCGGTAATTCGCCGGAGACCAGTCGAGCCAGAAGCTCCCGAGACACCGTGGGAAGAATGCGCTGATTGATATCGGCGTCGACGCCGTGGGCACCGGCATTCAGTGAGAGACAGCGCTCGGCCATCATCGTCACCAATGATTCGCTTACCTGGAACGTTACCCCGTGTTTTCGTGTCAGTCGCTCCGTCACTTTCGCGAGTTTCATCCGGACCACGTCTTTAAGCGCCTGAGCATTCAGAGGTCGATACGCAAGGATTTGGACGCGTGCGAGCAGAGCGGGTCGAAAGTACGCCAGCAGTTCCTGTCGAATTGCGTCGAGCAGTACGTCGTGGGTAACGTCCGTTTGTTTGGCGACAGTCGCCCCGATCGTTGCCGCCCCTAAATGCGACGTCATCAGAAAAACGCAATTGCGGACGTCGATCTCATGCCCGTGCGCGTCGCGAGTCATTCGTCCGTCGAACACTTGGCACAACAGGTCCAACACCTCTCGATGGGCAGCCTCCACCTTGTCTAGCAGGATCACACCGTATGGCCGTCGACGCACGGCCTCGGTCAGCACGCCGTCTGAGCCAGAGTCGGCATACCCTGGTAGCGGTCCCAGCAAACGGGAGACAGCATTGGCCTCCCGGTATTCGGCCATGTGAAGGGTCGTCAGCGCGGCGCCTGCGCCGAACAGGAGGTCGGCTAGCGCCAGTGCTGTTTCTGTCTTGCCCACCCCGGACGGCCCCGTAAGCAAAAACACCCCCAAGGGCGCATGCTCCGATTTGAACCCGGCTTCGCTGGTTCGCAGGTGTTCGGCGAGCGCGAGCAAGGTGTCTTGCTGACCGAGGACGCGTGAGCTCAACGGCTCGTCCAGCGCAAGCAGATTGCGCCGCTCGTCCGTGACCAGATGACTGACAGGAACCCCGGTCCAGTCGGATACCACCTGAGCTACCACCCGCGCGTCAACGTCGACAGGCACCAACGGGTTCGCATCCTGCGCTTTTGTCAGCGCTTTGAAGGCGAGCGCCAATGCGCAGGCGTCGCGCTCGTGCGGCGCCGCATCACGTTGCGCGCGAATGACATTGACGAGTTTGCGCTCGGTGGCACAACGGACTCGCATGTCGTTCGCATCGGCTCTTGCGGCATGAAGTGATGTCTCGATGGCTTTCAGCCGTTTGGGCGCGCTGACACCCCCTTCGGCAATATCGAATGCCAGTGTCGCCTGTTCGATTTCGAGGGCGCTGACGGCTGCCGCGGCGTGTTGCAGTGCTGCCGGTGCAATGTCCAGTGCCATCCTCACGCGACCGGCCGCCGTATCGATCAGGTCGAAGGCCTTGTCCGGCAATTTCCGCGAGGGAACGTAGCGACGCGAGAGCTTGACTGCGGCTACCAGCGCTTCATCGCGGACATGCACCCGGTGGAACGTTGCATAGTGCCACTTGAGTCCACGCAGCATCAGGAATGCGTCGTCGTCGTTCGGTTCGTCGACCTGGATGATTTGAAAGTGACGGGTCAATAAAACATCATGCTCGAAGACTGTTTTGTATTCGGCCCACGTTATCGCTGCGATGGTTCGCAATTCATGGTGCGCCAGTGTGCGTTTTAGCAGATTGGCTACGTGGAGCCCGTCTGCCGGGCGGTCGCTTTCAACGAGCGTATTCGGTTCGTCGATAAACAGAAGCACCGGCGCGGCGGATGTCTGTAGCGCTTCGATCACCGCATTGAACCGGTGCTCGCATTGGGTGTCTCCTTCGGCGTCGGCCTGCAATAACTCAAGGTTGAGCGTCAGAATACGAGCATCGCGAATGACATTCGGCACGTTGCCATTTGCCACGCGCAATGCCAGCCCATCGACCAGTGTTGTTTTTCCAACCCCTGGCTCGCCTACCAGGACCGGATTGTTTTTCCGGCGCTTGGCCAGCACTTCGACTATCTGCTGGATCTCCTGATCACGTCCGAAAACGGGATCGAGTTCTCCATTTCTTGCTCTCTGTGTTAGATCGATCGTGTAGTGCGCCAGCGGGTCTGCCGTTGATGCCGAGTCCGCTTCATCGCCCGTCAAAGGGGTATGCGGCTGTACCAGATCCTGTGGAAATCCCGTTTCAGGCATGGATTCTGTTTGTCCATCGACTGTCGACGAGACGCCGTTGTGGCGCAAGGGCGTTTCGCACGTGCGAGTGCCGAGCCGCAAGAGAAGCTGATCGATTTGAGCGCTGGTGAAGTTCAAAAACGGCCAAAGGGAGGGGGCGCGCAGCAGGTGCGGCGCCTCAACGATGACCTGGAGCAGATTGCCGGATCGGATAGGCCATTGGGCTTTGTCGGCACACGCATCAAGTACCGTTGCGAACTGAGAGGACAGCGCCGGTTCTTTTCGTAGATTGCGCGGTAATCGGTCGACGGTGGACATCAAAACATCGCACAGCGAATCCACGTCGACGCGGTAGTGATGCAGGATGGCGGGGATATCGCCATTCCCTGCCTCAACGAGTTTCAGCAGCCAATGCTCGACGGTGATTTCCTCGGCAAAGTGCGTCTTGCAAGAACTCACGGCAGCCTCCAGGGCCATCGTGCAGTGAGTGTTGAGGCGTCTGAGCAGAAGAGCGGTGTCGCGACATGTCATCACAGTCACCCAAGAATTCCGGGGAAAGGGGCGAGAGTCTCTGCAGACGTCAGGTGCAAGTGCGCATGGGCGTCGGCAGACTGCTATCGCAGCCAAGCGCCGGGCAGGCTTTCCTCGTGCGCGTTGAATGCTTTCGGCGTGGCGTCAGTCCGACGCCATGGTTCACGTTAGCAACGCGGGCGACATCCTGTCTTTGAACTTTTGCAAAGACCGTTTGATCTCGATGGCGATCTGCTCGAATTCTCGGGAGACTATTGGGAGAGTCAAACGTAAGTGTCCGGTGAGTCCGTTTTGACGGGGAGGGCGGGAAGGGCGGTATCTTGCGGGTAGAGACTCGCGGGCTCCGTTGCAGAGCCCGCGGCGTGGTTCAGATGCGATGGTGAACCGTGGAGAGATCGCGGCGATCCGGTGTCGGGGTATTGACGACCTTGGCGCCGCGAAACGTGCTCAGCGTTGCGTCAGAGGTGGAGCTTCGTGACCTTCGTGCCGTTGATCGACACGTCGCCCATCAGGCCGGTATTTGTCATCACGACGACCTGGACCGGCGCGGCGGCCGTGGTGGTGTCGATCGCGCCATTCGCACCCATCTTCACGAGGGCGACCGATGAGGCTGCGCCGGCGGCCCAGCCTTCGGAGCCGCGAAATTCATCGAGTGCGTTCTGCGTCATGAACAGGAACACGACCGCCTTCGACTGCGCCCCGGCCTGCAAGCCGACCGACAGCGACGACGTGTTGTAGTAGCCGACTGAATGGTTGCCAACGCGCAAGGCACCGTTGCCGGATTGGGCACCGACAATGAAGCCGGCCTGGATGACTTCCGGGAAGACCAGCACGCCGCGTGACTTGGAGACAAGTTCTCGCGAGCCCTTGACGGTGGAGTAGAGCCGCGTGAGCGTTGCATCGACGCTTGCGTCGATCGCCGCGGCCTTGGATGCACTGGTCGCTACGGTATCGGGCTTGCCCGAGGTGGTCGTGCAACCGGTGAGTCCGAGACTACCGACGACGAACGCGGTAGCGAGCATCAGCTTGGAGTTCCATTTCTGCATCGTTCTTCCCTTTCAGTTGTGATGTGCGATCGATTGGTCTTCGCTATGAGGGCAGAAAATGCAAACGAGGTGGGCGAGCATCCGTTGCAATCTCCCGCAAGATGACGGACACCTATTCGGTCATAAAACGATAAACCCGATCTCGCGATGATTCACCCAATGCGACAGGTGACTGACGATGGGTATGCGCCTTTTGACTGTTTGGATTCATGGCGCCCGAGCCTGATTGCTTCTCTACTATCAGTGCCTTTTATTCTGTCACACGGCTTTCGCGACACAACATCTCAACGTCTCATTTTCAATTTGAATTCGTCTCGTTGAGCCGCTTGACGCGGATCTGGCGAGGCGGGTGATCCATTTCAGACGGTCAGGCGCTGGTGGATATTCAAACAAAAACGGCCGCTATCCAAATGCTGGCTTTCCTGACTTCGTCTATTTTTCTCGCTTGAAAAGGAGGGTGTCCCGATAGGCGGTAATTGCCGTGTTCGAGCGCATGACGATAAGGCACATGCCATGGCCCTATCGACGTTGTGCAATGCCGGTTCCTATATGGCGTAGCCGCGCCGAACAAATTTGTCACCCCCGCCGGGGCCACATCGCCCGCTGCGGGCAAGCCGTGCCGACAGCTTTTCGGATTGACGCCGACCGCTCCGTTTCTGCTAACTTCCCGACCCACGTCAGGCAAGCGCCTGGCCTTGATGCATGAGGATTTTCTTGTGATTCTGCAACGTCTGTTTCGCCGGATTTCAACACACGCTGCACCGCTACGACGGACTGCCCCTGCGCTCGGCGCCGCGGTGCTTGCATTCACGGCGGCCACCCCTGCCGATGCCACAGAAGGCGGGTTGGGACGCCCGATCTCCGGCACTGCCGTGCAGCCCAGCATTGGGATCGTGTCGCCGCAGCCGATCTGGATCGCAAACGTCTCCCAGATCTATTTCGACGGCGATATCGGCGGAAGTCGACAGGTCCCGATCGCGGGCAAGGCCTCCCTCGGGCTGGAGGGGCAGATTGCCTTTACGCTCGCCACGCTCATGAAGACGTGGGATACGGGCACGGGGGCGTGGAATTTCGCATCGAGTTTCACGTTGCCCTATATGTGGACCAAGGTGACGGCCTCGTTGGGCGCGGGCGCACACAACGCGAGCGCTGCGCAGAACGCATCCAACCTGTTCGACATCAGCTTTACGCCGATCATCGCCGGTTATCACTTCTCGCAGACTGACCATATCGCGCTCTCGTTCAACATCTGGGCGCCGACCGGACGCTATGACCCGAACGCGCTGGCCAATCCGAGTCTGAACAACTGGACCTTCATTCCGCAAGTGGCCTACACGAAGTTGGTGCCGTCGTATGGACTGGAGTTCGACGTGGTCGCTGGCTTGCAGTTCTATACCCGCAATAACGCCACGGGTTATCAAAATGCGCCGCTGTTCACGCTCGACGTGATGGGGATGAAGAAGTTTGCGAATGGCGTGGGCGTTGGCCTCGTGGTGGGCACGACGCAGCAGCTTGGTAACGACAGCGGTGCGCTCGCCGATCGACTGGGGGGCTTTCGCGGTTCCGACGTCGCACTCGGGCCGATCGTGACGTACGACACCAAACTCGGCGGCAAGCTTCCGCTGTCGCTCTCGGCGCGCTGGGTGCCGACCATCGCGAGCACGAATCGTTTCAAGAGCACGCAGACGTTCATGGCAACGGGCACTCTGATTTTCTAGCGGGAGGATATTTTCATGAAATTCGCGATATGGGTCTTGGGGATGACGCTCGCAGCGTCGGCATTCGGCCAAAAGCCCTCCGTCTATCCCGCGCAGGGGCAGAGTACGGAGCGTCAGTCGAGTGACGACGGCGCGTGCTACGGATGGGCCAAGCAGAACACCGGGATCGATCCGGCTGCTGTTGCGGTGCAAACGGCGCCTCCGCCAGCCCCGACGGGGGGCCGCGTCCGTGGTGCTGCCCATGGGGCGGCGGTCGGGGCCGTTGTCGGCGAACTGGGACATAACGACGTGGGACACGCCGCCGCCGTTGGGGCAACCGTGGGCGCCGTCGCGGGGCACGCGCGTGCTCGCGGCGCGGCTGCCGCCCAGACCCAGATGGCGCAAAACGCCAAGGTGTCGGAGATGGATACGTACTGGCGCGCGTATGGCGCTTGTATGGAAGGGCGGGGGTATACCGTCAAGTGACGAGTCTCGGCGCCTCTTCACATCCCCCACCTGCGACCTATACTTTTTGAATGATTTCGTTCGCGAGAAGGAGGCGCAAGCGTGCCAAACGAATTTCGCGGAGCATCGCGCGTAGTCATTCACCTCAACCCTGCCTATTTCTTTTCGTATGAGGAGAAAATCATGGCCCGCAAATATATCGATTGCCGGGAATTTCCGAGCGAGACGAACTGCTCTGTCGCACTAAGCGCCGATTCCGAAAGCGAATTGCTGGAGGCCGCCGTACAGCATGCGATCACGGTTCACAAACACGCCGATTCATCGGAGTTGCGTTCACAACTGAAGACGCTTTTCCATGACGGTACTCCGCCCGTAGACGCACCACGTCGCGGGTAACGCGCTTGTTGGCCGATTGACGAGCGCTCCCATCCCACCACCCCTTGCCAACGTCTAATTTCTCGTTGGCCATAGCCGCCTATCGTCGCCGTGGCGACAATGCCCTCTTCACGAATTAGCGACACAGAGTCACCGATGGCGACGCGCGTTGTCGCCCCCTTTGAAGCGGGCAAAGCCTCCGAGATTTGTCGAGTCTCCCTGTGATTGCCTCAAGTGTGGTCCACATGACATGAGGTGTTTCATGGCCAAGCTATCCAATAATGCAATCGAAGCACTAAGCGCGGCGACCCGAGGCCAGGTGTTACGGCCCGGCGATCCTGATTTCGATCAGTCACGACGTCTCTGGAATGCCATGATCGACCGCTCTCCGGCCGTGATCGTGCGCTGCGCGGGCGTTGCCGATGTTCGCCGTGCGGTGAGCTTCGCGCGCGATAACGACTTGCCGCTTGCCGTGCGTGGCGGCGCGCACAACATCGCCGGCACGGCGGTCTGCGACGACGGACTGATGATCGATCTGTCGCCCATGAAATCGGTGCGCATCGATCCGGTTGCGCGTCGCGCTTATGTCGAGCCGGGCGCTACGCTTCGCGATTTCGATCACGAGGCGCAGGCTTTCGGGCTGGCGACGCCGCTTGGGATCAACTCCACTACCGGCGTGTCAGGCTTGACGCTCGGTGGCGGGTTCGGTTGGCTCAGTCGCAAATACGGAATGACGATCGATAATCTCCTCTGCGCGGATGTCGTCACCGCCGACGGGGAGCTGGTTCACGCCGCCGCCGATACGGATGAGGAGCTCTTCTGGGCGATTCGCGGTGGTGGAGGCAATTTCGGCGTCGTCACGATGTTCGAATTCCGGCTTCACCCTGTGGGTCCGGAGGTGTTCGGGGGGCTCGTCGTGCTGCCGATAGAACAGGCGAAAGACGCGCTCAAGACATATCGCGTTGCCGCGGACGAAATGCCGGACACGCTCTCCGTATGGGCCGTGCTGCGCCTCGCGCCGCCGTTGCCGTTCCTGCCGGAGGATGTCCACGGCAAGCCGGTCATCGCTTTTGCAAGCTGCTACACCGGCGCTCTCGACGACGGCCCGGCAGCGTTAGAGGTCGTGCGTCGCTTCGGCACCCCGTACGGCGAACATCTCGGCCCAATGCCTTATGCGATGTGGCAACAGGCGTTCGACCCGTTGCTGACACCCGGCGCCCGCAATTACTGGAAATCGCACAATCTGGACCAATTGCCCGATGGACTGCTGGACGTGCTGATCGACGCCATTGGCAAACTACCGTCGCCGCAATGCGAAATCTTTTTCGGACAGATCGGGGGAGAAACAACTCGCTATCCGGCGGATGCCACGGCCTATCCGAGCCGCGATACACAATATGTCATGAACGTGCACGGACGCTGGAGCGACCCGAACGACGATGCGCGATGTATCGCGTGGGCACGTGCATTTTTCGATGCATCTGCGCCTTTTGCGCTGGGTAGCGCGTACGTCAACTTCCTGACGCAAGACGAAACGGAGCGCGTCGGCGCGGCCTATGGCCCGAACTACGAGCGCCTCGTCGCAGCGAAAACTCGGTATGACCCGCAAAACCTGTTTCATCACAATCTGAATATCAAGCCGTCGCATGGCTGATGTTGATGCGTGGGGCTCGATTGGGGGGGATTAGGACTTGCCGGTTTGGGGGATTGGGTATGTCAACGCGCTTAATTGTCGACGCCCTGCGGGCCAGCGGAAAGGTGACTACGGGCGCGGAAGAGCAAGTGTGAGCGAACGGAAGACCCTGTCTTCGCACATCTGGAACAAGGCTCGCGACTGGGGCTACACGGATCAACCGAATCCGTGCGCTGGCATCAAGGGTTATGGCGAACGGCCACGAGATGTGTACGTCAAGGACGAGGAGTATCTCCTCATCCGTAAACACGCTCGCCGGCCGCTAGGCGATGCGATGCATTGGCATATCTGACCGGGCAACGTCCCGACGTCCTCAAGATGAGGGAACGCGATCTATTGGACGGGTGCTTGGTAATCCAGCAGCGAAAGACTAACGTTAAACTTCGAATTCGATTTGGCTCGAAAGGTGATTGCCCAATCTGAGTCGCTGCGCCGAGACCGTCGTATGCGAGTCAGCTAGCTTAAGGGCCTTGCTCCCCAAAAGGGGGCGCGACGGATGTTCGTTACAAATCGCAAAGCGCCGTTGATAGTCCTTTCTGTCATTCGCCCGCTGAGGGGCGCAAGCTACCCTTGGTTGTGCCAATGCGTGCTCATTGTTACCGCGTCAAAGCAATGTGTTTTAGAGCGCAATTCCCGACCTTAGGCGGAGCACCGCAAAAAATAGTTTCGGGGCACCACCCAAAACAGTCAGTAGCTACTACCCGGGTAAACAAAGAAATCTGGCGGAGGCGGTGAGATTCGAACTCACGGAAGGGTTACCCCTTCGCTGGTTTTCAAGTCTGGCTGGGAAATCGTTGCGAAACCGTGGGTTAGGTGAGGTTTTGTTTCGAGATGGGCGGGACGTGATCGGCCGGAAACCCGCGTGGTTACTGGAGGTGGGAAAAGCGTTGCAGAGCGGGGTTTGAGGCGATTGTGTTGCAGGATGTCGGGAAATATCCTGATTTTTTGTCGCCACAAAAAATAATTGCCGATCGGGAATTTTTGTGGGTACAATAAATGCCCATGGATATCGGTTTCGACCCGGGAAAAAGTGAACGGAATGAGCAGGAACGGGGTTTGCCGTTCACGATGGCCCAAGATTTCGAGTGGGACAGCGCGGTGATCGAAGAGGATGTTCGAGTCGACTATGGCGAGCGCCGCTACCGAGCTTTCGGGTATATCGGTGAACGGTTGTTCGCATTGGTCTTCACGCCTCGCGCAGAAAAAATACATGTCATTAGCCTGCGCAAGGCGAATTCGCGAGAGGTGAAACGTTATGCCGAAACTTAAGCCGGGAACCATCCTCCCCACTCCGGTTGAAGACGCCAAGATCAAGAAGCAGATTCGTCAGGATTCGCAAAATCCAGAGTGGACGAAAAAGGGCTTTGCCAAAGCGCATCCTGCGAGCGAGGTGATGCCGGGGATTGTTGGCAAAGAGGCTGCGGAGCAATTGCTCAAGTCACGTGGCCGACCCAAGGCCGATATCACGAAAGAACGAATCAACATTCGGTTGTCGCCGGAAGTTGTCGATTACTTTAAAGCCTCTGGACGCGGCTGGCAAACGCGAATTGATGCAGCGCTAAGGCAGTTCATCTCAGAGCATCCGCATTTGGTGTGAGATGAGTCGTGGGCGTAGCGCGTCGCGAGTGCAGTACGCGCCTGGCACCACTGCGTGGTCTTCAGCGTTATTCACATTGACGTCACCTATATGCCAGCGAAAACGCTGGGAGATCCTTGTGCGATTCACGTCACTCGACGTCAAGAAGCTCGTTTGCGATGATTCTCATACTGGACGCGTCGATTGCCGAACTCGAGTTTGCGGGTAATGCGTCGGTTTCCCGTGTTGACGATGACGTTTGCAGGCAATTGGCCGGTACGTCCAGCGTTGTAGGCCGCGACTGATTTGCTGGGTAATGTCATAACGCCCAATCTCTTAAGCGCCTGAGGTGCTAGAACCTCAAGCGGGCGTACTGGGATGGGCTTTCCGGACAGGATGCTGGGCTTTGCCCTGGCATATACGCTCATGCCCAACTTGACCAGCATCCCATCGGTGACGAGTTCTCGCAGAGCGCGGCCACGTTGCGTGCGACTCCCCAGCGTCGCGAAGTCTGAAGCCGGAAAGACATCGGTCGTTTGCTGACGAAGCAAAGATTTCAGTTTGTCTCTGAGTGTGATGGCGATCTCCTTCTGGCTCGCATATTCGCTTTCCTAGGCCAATACGTTAGTTGCGTTTTCATAATAATCAGAACTTCACAGGTATTGTGCTTTGGCCCTGTCTATCCGGGTGAACTTCTCGGGCGAAAGGACGATTCGTCAGAAACGTCCCAAGTCACTTCTAGGGACGTGTCCGAATAACGCGGGATGCTGTAAAGTCGCGCGTCTTAGGCGCTGTCATGCTGTTCTCAGCCTCATATTCTGTAACCGTCACGTCCCAAACGTGACCGGGATTTGCAGCCCGACAATGAGTTCACGGGCACACAGCCGCGATGTTTGCGGCTACTGTGTGCATGACCCTGTACGTCTTCCTTATGGGTGGGCTTGGGCTGGGACACCGTCAGGTGTGCCGTTGAGCCATGTTCATTGCGGTCTGCAAACCTAGTCCAATGCCCGCCCACCCTCCGTTAGCGGATGTGTGAGCGGGATTCAACCGGCTAGCATGAGGACACCGTATGACATCTCTCGTTTCTTCTTTCCCCGCAGTTCGCGATTCTCTCGACAAACTTCACAGCTTGTCCGAACGCCTCCTCGCGCTCTGCATGGTCGCGGCAAATCAAGAAAACACCGAATCCATTCCGCCAGAATTCGCGAACGCGTATTTCGAGCAAATGGGCGACCTTGCAGACGAAGTTCTCGACGTGACGCAACGTTTGGACGACGATTTGAGCTTCGCGGACATCCGCGCGCTCCTACCTGCTTGAATCGTAGGGCGGCCGCCGCAGTTGCGCACATCTTGTCCAGAGAAACACCATCAAATTTCTCGTTCACATGAGGTGCCCACTGCGGTGGCAGATGTGCGACTGATTTCGATGCAGAAGGTATTAGGGCACATGTGGTTCGCACAGGCGCGTTGCGGTGATAACTGCTGCTGTGCTTTCCGGGGCCGACCATCGATGTGGAGGGAGGGATGGATTCCAATCTCGGCTATCCAGCGTTCTTCAGGCGTTTTGCATCCTGAGCGGCTTGCGCTAATGCGGGTGAAGTGTGCCCGTTGGACTCATCCGTTCGTGCCGTTACCAACCAGAACGCGAACTGAGGCCAAGCTTGGCCTATCGCCTCGATCATCTCGGACGTTGGGCGTTGAAGGCCTCGGGAGACGTTCTGCCATCGCTTCGACGGAATTCCCGTGAAGTCCTCCATATCGCGCCAGCATCGATCTGCGTTGGTGACATGTTCGATGAGCTCGCAAATTCGCTCACGCATATCGGAATTTCCCCAGATACCTTTCAAGCATGGAAACCTACAATTTAGACTGACCTAATTTATAGGCGTTAGTGGCTCGGTTAGGTGTGGCTGATCACGAATGTGAGGAGCCACTGTCCTCGATGCGCGGGGCACATCCTCATGACGTCGCGGAGTTCGAAAGAACCTTGCACTCGGACGGAGCTGCTGTAGGACGTGCTCAGCGCTAACCCATGTGCCAGGTGCGGAATCACACCACTGTCTGTGTGAGTGTCCTGAACCGTTGCCAGCAAACACCTAAAGGCGAATGCCTCGTGGAATTCGCCTTTGCTTCGTCAATGGAAGCTGAGGTGCTGTTGCGCATTGTAGCGCCGCCTTTATACGCAACTTGTGCATGCCTGACGGTTTCGAGCTGGGCGCTCGCACAAGTAAGTCTGTCCGATTCCATGCATTCGAGTGCGTGCCATCGTCACGCTTCTCTCATTCGCTCCACCGACAAATTTCGCGTCGTCAATGCTGAGTAGCTGTGACTGCGATAGGAGATTGCGATGCTCTACCCGTTGTCGCTCAATCGGCTCGAAAGTTGTGTTTCTCGAAATTGCAAAAGACGTCTGCCGTGCCTTTGCATGTATCTGAGCGCATACCGAATTTGCGGCGAACCATGCGTGAAGTGCCGATGGCAACTTCGGGCGCCTAGCGTCGGGAGTGTCGCTGCCGTCGCCGGAGCCGAGGTTGGGTGCGAGGGTGTCTGCAACGTCGGGGCCGTTGACGCGCGGCCCAGCGCGACCTGCGCGACCGAGCAGCGGGTGCCGCCACGGGCATTAGCCGGAGCGTTGCCGTTGGATGAGTCGACTTTCACTGGACACGGTTTTGCGGGCCTGAATGGCGAAGTGGAGCGGATGGTATCGAGTAAGGCGCTTTGTGCGCCGCCACCGCCCGCAGGGCCGAGGACGGAGGCGGCGCGCGAAGCGCGCCCTAAATATATATCCGTAACACTTAACGACATAACCGGTACAGATCGCCGATGCAAAGACGGTTATGTATCAAGTGAGTGCCTTCGTGAGACGAGCGAGCCGCTGATAGGAGGTTGGAGAAGTTTTGAAAAAGTTAAGCGGGGCGCCCGATGTGCACGATGAGATTAGGACAATCGCGTGCATTGGCGCCACAAACTGATGTTGCTGGAGAGTCGATGATGGAGACATTCTCAACTAGGGACGAGGTGCAGTACCTGACCGGAAGGCAAATCAAAACGAAGCAAGCGGAGATGCTTCGACGCATGGGCATTCCGTTCTTTCTGAACGCAGGCGGAAGACCAATCGTGGCGCGAGTTGCTATTGAGGGGCGGGGTGGTAGTGTTGCGGTCATCAGCCCCAAATGGGTGCCTCGTGTGCTGGGGGAAAGGCATGGGGCGATTCAGAGTGAGATATTTCGGATGGGTGCTTGATAATCCAGCAGGGAAAGACAAATGCCAAGGTTCGGATTCGAATAACAGGGCGACTCAAAGTCACGCTTGATCGGATCTCTAAGCAAAAGATCGGCCATAATCCACGAAGTCTTTATCTTGTTGTGACTGAGCGAGGCCAGCGTATTGGCCTAAAGTCGATCCAATCGATGTTTGTTGAGGCGCGCGGGCAAGCCGGATTGGCCGATCCGAAAAAGTACCAGTTCCGTGACCTGCGAGCGAAAGCGGGTACGGATAAGGCCGATGATGTTGGGGACATACGGGCTGCCCAGAAGCAACTCGGGCACACGAACATTGCGACCACTGAGCGCTATATGCGGAATCGCCGAGGCGCTAAGGTTGAACCTACTCGTTGATTACATGTGGTTCCATCCGTTCGCGTTTCATACAGCCTCGACCTTGACGGTAACGTGGAAAGTCGAGCCGAAAATTTTTGACTGCAATTGGCGAGTCGTGATTTTAAGAATTTTTTGGAATAGTGTTGGAATTTGTGGTTAATAAATATTTCTTCGGACGTCTGCTCTAATCCGCACACAACACTGTGTCGTTTCTCTGCTATTGCGGAGCACCGCTCGTGGATGTCAGTAACTACTACCGTGAAAACCAAGAAATTCTGGCGGAGGCGGTGAGATTCGAACTCACGGAAGGGTTACCCCTTCGCTGGTTTTCAAGACCAGTCCATTAAACCACTCTGGCACGCCTCCGGGGCGTTGCGCACGACTCGGGTGTCGTGGCAGGGGATGCCGTCTTGGTGACGGCTTGGGATGCGTGCGGTCCGGGGGAATCGGCGTCGGAACCCCGGCGCAGGCCGGTACCGCACGGCAGCCGGCATTATACCCGCTCATCCCCTCCTGTGAAGCCTTCATTCCGCCTAAATCGTTCCACATCCCGCTTATTTCCTCGCATCGCCCCGTCCACCCCTTGTCTTGCGCCCGTCCGGCATGCATCATGCTTCAAGACGTGCGGTGAACGCCCCCGGCGTTACCGTGCGAGGCCAGACATGACCCGGAGACACCGCATGGATGCCGACACCTCCCGCGACCCCGCCCAAGAGACGTCAAATGACGCCAGCGGCGAGCCCGTGACCACCGCCGCACCTGCCAACGCCTTCACGTGGCAGATTCCCACGCTCTACAACATCGGCGTCGACGTCTGCGATAAGTGGGCCGACGGCACCAACCGACTCGCGCTCGTGCACGAAAGTGCCGATGGCTCTCACGTGCGTCTCACGTTCGATGTCCTCAAGCAACTCTCCAATCAGCTAGCCAACGAATGGCGCGCCCACGGCGTGAAGGCCGGCGACCGCATCGGCATCTTTCTGCCGCAATCGCCCGCCACGCTCGTCGCCCATGTCGCCGCCTATAAGCTCGGCGCCATCGCCGTCCCGCTCTTCACGCTCTTCGGCCCGGAAGCGCTCGCCTATCGGCTGCAAAACTCCGGCGCAGCCGTGCTCGTCACCGACCTCGCCAGCATCAGCAAAATCGACGACATTCGCGCCGAACTCCCCGATCTGCGCCTCGTCTATGTCGTCCACGACGACCTGCCCGAAGCCCATCATCACGTCACCGATGACGAGGATTGGGGCATTGCCGAAGACGGCCTGCTCGCGCTGTGGCCCGCGATCGCCTCGCGCGACACGCACTTCGAACCCGTCCAGACCCGCGCCGACGCGCCCGCACTGATCATCTATACCTCCGGCACCACCGGCAAACCCAAGGGCGCTTTGCATGCGCATCGCGTGCTGCTCGGCCATCTGCCCGGCGTGGAGACGTCGCACAACGGCTTCCCGCAGCCCGGCGATCTGATCTGGACGCCCGCGGACTGGGCGTGGATCGGTGGATTGCTGGACGTTCTACTGCCCGCGTTGCACCACGGGGTGCCGGTTCTCTCGCGACGCTTCGAAAAGTTCGATCCCGTCGCCGCTTTCGATCTGATGGCGCGTCACGGGGTGCGCAACACGTTCTTGCCGCCGACAGCGCTGAAAATGCTGCGCACCGTCCCATCGCCGCGCGAACACTGGCCGTTGCAATTGCGCTCGGTCGCCAGCGGCGGGGAATCGCTCGGGCCCGAACTGCTGGCCTGGGGACGCGAGCACCTCGGCGTCGATATCAACGAGTTCTACGGGCAGACGGAATGCAATATGGTCGTGTCGTCGTGCGCTACCGAATTCCCGGCGCTGCCAGGCGCGATCGGACGCGCGGTGCGCGGGCACGACGTGGTGATCGTCGATGACGATGGCAAATCGTTGCCCATCGGGGCGGTCGGCAACATCGCCATCGCTCGGCCCAATCCGGTTATGTTCCTCGGCTACTGGCACAACCCGGAAGCCACAATGGAAAAGTATCGAGGCGACTTCCTGCTGACCGGCGATGCGGGATTCGTCGACGAGAACGGGTACATCACCTTCACCGGCCGCTCGGACGACGTGATCACCAGCGCGGGCTATCGGATCGGCCCGGGCCCCATCGAGGATTGCCTGATTCGCCACCCGGCAGTGCAGTTCGCCGCGGTCATCGGTGAGCCCGACGAACTCCGCACGGAGATCGTGAAAGCATTCATTGTGCTGCGCGAAGGGCACGAGCCCTCCGACAAGCTCGCGAAGGAAATTCAGGACTTCGTGAAAAACCGGCTGGCCGCGCACGAGTACCCGCGCAAGGTCGTGTTCCTGCCGGAACTGCCGATGACCGTCACCGGCAAGATCATTCGGAAGGCGCTAAGAGAGATGGGGGCCGTGCTCGGGTGAGGCACAACGAAGGTGCTACAAAGGCGCAAGATGCGGTTTGAACCTGCGGCATCGGCCTGGACGCATCGGTTTGAACGCGCGTTTTCTATGTGTACGAATCAAAATGGCGGAGCCCTCCAGCAGAGATGCCCCGCCATCGTCGCTCATGTCTCGCAAGCCGCCTACTTCGCGTCCTTCTCCAGAAACATTCCTTGCAGGTCGTTCAGGAAGCGTTGACCCAACTCGGTCGGCGCGATTCGTTGCGGGTCGTCGACCAGCAATCCTTTTTCGACGCCGGCGGCCAGCGCCTTGGCAATCCTCGCCATCGGCAAGCCCGTGCGATCCGCGAACAGTTCGCTCTTCACGCCATCCGTCAGACGCAACGCATTGAGCATGAATTCGAACGGCAAATCGCGCGCGTCGACCTCGCGCGTTTCCTGAATCGCGTTGCCCGCTGCGGCCGCCTCCATAAAGCGTTGCGGATGCTTGTGGCGAACCTGACGCAACACGCGATGCGGGAACGAAATCTTGCTGTGCGCGCCCGCACCAATGCCGAGATAGTCGCCGAATTCCCAGTAATTCACGTTGTGCTTGGCGCGTCGATGCGGCTGCGCATACGCGGACACTTCGTAATGCCCATAACCCGCCGACGCCGTGCGCTCGGCAATCCAGTCCTGCATATCGGCCGCCGTGTCGTCGTCGGGCACGGTGGGCGGGTATTTGTGGAACTGGGTATTGGGCTCGAGCGTGAGGTGGTACAGCGACAAATGCGGCGGCGCGAACGAGATCGCCGTCTCCACGTCCTGCTGACATTGCGCCAATGTCTGGTTCGGCAGCGCGAACATCAGATCTAGGTTGAAGTTCTCGAAGTTGGTCTGCGCGATCTCGATGGCGTGACGCGCTTCATCGCCGTCGTGAATGCGTCCGAGCGCTTTCAGATGCTCGCTGTTGAAGCTCTGAATGCCGATGGACAGGCGGTTGATCCCGCTCGCACGGAAGCTGCGGAATTTGTCCGCCTCGAACGTGCCGGGGTTCGCTTCCATGGTGATTTCAGCGTCGGCATCGAGCGGCAGCAGCGCGCGCAGATCCGAGAGCAAACGGTCCAGACCCGCCGCCGACAACAGGCTCGGGGTGCCGCCGCCAATGAAGACGGTGTGCACCGGACGTCCCCACACCAACGGCAACGCCTGCTCCAGATCCTGACGCAACGCGTCGAGATAAGCCTGCTCGGGGAACGCTTGCGCACCCCCGTCACCACGCCACTCGTGAGAGTTGAAATCGCAGTACGGGCACTTGCGCACGCACCAGGGGAAGTGCACGTACAGCGACATCGGCGGCAGCGCCGGCAAGCTGATCTTGCCGGGCCGCAGGAAGTTCTGCACGGGCAGCGCGGACTGACTCATGCTGCTCACGCCTCCCGGCCCAGCTTTTCCAGCAGCACGCGCAATGCGCGGGCACGATGGCTGTGGGCGTTCTTGACGGCAGGATCGAGCTCGGCAGCCGTCTGATTCAGCGAACGGATGAGGAAGTGCGGATCGTAGCCGAAGCCATGCGCGCCGCGCGCTTCGTCGACGATCTCGCCATCCCAACGTCCCTCGGCAATGATCGGTTGCGGATCTTCGGCGTGGCGTACGAGCACCAGCGCGGCGAAGTAATAGGCGTCGCGATAGCCGGGGGTGTCGGCATGCGGCGCGAGTTGTTCGATCAGATGACGATTGTTCGCGGCGTCGGATTTTTCGCGTCCGGCACGCGCTGCATAACGCGCGGAATACACGCCCGGTGCGCCGCCGAGGATCGGCACGCACAGGCCGGAGTCGTCTGCGAGTGCGGGCAGGCCGGTCGCTGCGGCCGCGTGACGCGCTTTGGCCAGCGCGTTTTCGATGAAGGTGACGTGCGGCTCTTCCGCCTCGGACACGCCAAGCATGCCCTGCGGCACCAGTTCGATGCCGAGCGGCTCGAACAGCGAGGCAAACTCGCGCAGCTTGCCCGGGTTGTTCGACGCCAATACGATCTTCTGCATCGCCATCGTCAGACTCCCAGCGCGCGCTTCTGTGCGTCGATCAATTGACGGATGCCGGCGTCGGCCAGATCGAGCAGCACGTTGCTTTGCGCGCGCGTGAAGGGCGCACCTTCGGCCGTCCCCTGAATTTCGACGAATCCGCCTTCGCTCGTCATGATGACGTTCATGTCGGTGTCGCACGCCGAGTCTTCGGCGTAGTTCAGGTCGAGCACCGGCTGGCCCTGATACAGCCCGACCGAGACCGCCGCGACGTGAGCACGAATAGGCGATGCTGCGAGCTTGCCCTCGGCGATGAGCTTCGAGACAGCGTCGTGCGCGGCGACGAATGCGCCGGTGATCGAGGCGCAACGCGTGCCGCCGTCGGCCTGAATGACGTCGCAATCGATCTGGATGGTGCGCTGGCCGAGTGCCTCGAGATCGAACACGGCGCGCAGCGAGCGGCCGATCAGACGTTGAATCTCTTGCGTGCGTCCGCTTTGCTTGCCACGGGCGGCTTCGCGATCGCTGCGCGTATGCGTGGCGCGCGGCAGCATGCCGTACTCGGCGGTCAGCCAGCCCTGGCCCGAATCGCGCAGGAAGCCCGGCACTTTTTCCTCAACGCTGGCGGTACAGATGACCTTGGTTTCGCCGCATTCGATCAGCACGGAACCTTCGGCGTGGCGGGTGTATTGGCGGGTGATGCGCACGGGGCGCAGTGCGTCTTGCGCACGGCCGTCCGGGCGGGTGATTTGCGTCATGAGTGAATGTCCTGCGAGGTGAATTTATGCGGCAATACCCGAATGGTATCGCTAAACGCTGCGGGCTTGGCGGCACGGCCCTGCATTGCGTGCCGATTCGGGAGCCTCGGGCCGGAAAATGCGATAATCGCGTTTCATCCATTGCATGCGAATCCGGTGGCTGCCCCGCTGCGCTGAAAATGCGCCACGGCGCTGTGGTCCCGGTTACCCCGATGAAAGACAACAATATCTATAGTATGACCGGCTACGCCAGCGTCACGCGCGACATTGCGCATGCCGATGGAGTCGCAGGCGCGAGCGTGTCGGTCGAATTGCGCACGGTCAATTCGCGCTTCCTCGATCTGGCATTTCGTATGCCCGAAGAAGCGCGCGCCTGCGAGCCGGTGTTGCGTGAAGCGCTCACCGCGAAACTCTCGCGCGGCAAGGTGGACATCCGTATCAACGTGCAACGTCCGGAGAGTGGCACGAACGGCGCGCTCAACATCGACGCCGTCAAACAACTCGCCGATCTCGAACAGCAAGTGCTCGCGCTCTTCCCGGACGCCGAGCGCATGCGCACCGGTGAAATCCTGCGCTGGCCGGGCGTGCTCGGCGAAGAGTCGGTAACGGCCGAAGCGCTGCGCGACGCCGTGATCGACGCAGGACGTGCCGCCATCGGCGATCTCGTGGACGTGCGCCGGCGCGAAGGCGCGCAACTCAAGGGGAGCCTGATCGAGCGCATTGAAAAGATGGAAACGATCCTCACGGGCCTCCAACCTCTCGTGCCCGAACTGATCGCGCGTCATCAGCAGAAGATCGTCGATCGTCTGCAGGAAGCGCTGGGCGTGGTCGTGCCGGAAGGCTCGGCTGCCCCGGGCAAGGAAGAAATCGCCGAGCGCATTCGTCAGGAAGTCACGATGTACGGCGTGCGCATCGACGTTGCAGAAGAACTCACGCGACTCGACGCTCACCTGAAGGAAACCCGCCACATTCTCGACAAGGGGGGGCTGGTCGGCAAACGGCTCGACTTCATGATGCAGGAGCTCAATCGCGAAGCGAATACGCTCGGCTCGAAGGCAGCCTCGAAGGAACTCGCCGATGCCTCGATGGAGCTCAAGCTCTACATCGAGCAGATGCGCGAGCAAGTGCAGAATCTGGAGTAAGTCGTATGTCCCCGCAATCACAAGCCCCGCAAACCGCCCTGCATGCCGAGTATCCCGGCAATCTGTTCATGGTGGTCGCCCCCTCGGGCGCGGGCAAGTCCACGCTCGTCAACGCGCTGCTCGCACAGGACGACGAGATTCGTCTGTCGATCTCGAGCACCACGCGCGCGCCGCGTCCCGGTGAAGTCGACGGTGTGCAGTATCACTTCCTGACGGCGGAAGATTTCGTCGCACGTCGCAAGCAGGGCGAGTTCCTGGAAAGCGCGGAAGTGCACGGTAATTATTACGGCACGTCGCGTGTGTGGATCGAAGAGCAAATGCGCGACGGTCACGACGTGCTGCTCGAAATCGACTGGCAAGGCGCCCAGCAAGTGCGCAAGCGTTTCATCAACGCGGTGGGAATTTTCATTTTGCCGCCGTCGATCGCCGCGCTCGAAGAACGTCTGAAAAAGCGCGGTCAGGACGAGCCGAACGTCATCACGCGCCGTTTGCTCGCCGCCGGTGGCGAGATGGCACATGCGCCGGAAGCGGACTTCATCATCATCAACGAAGACTTCCAGCGTGCGCTCGCGGAGCTCCAGGCCGTGGTCACGGCCACGCGTCTGGGCTTCACTTCGCAGCGCGCGCGACACGAGTCGCTGTTCGTCGAACTCGGCATTCACTCGCCGCAGGAAGACGAGTAACGGTCCGAGTCGAGGATTACTGCATTGCGCAGCTTGTGCGTGGCGCTCGTGTTTTGCGCGGGCGCGCGCCGGCTGCGATAGAATACGCCTTATATTGAGAAGGAACCTCCTTATGGCCCGAATTACCGTTGAAGACTGCCTGAAACAAATTCCGAATCGCTTCGAGCTCGCTCTCGCCGCGACCTACCGCGCCCGTCAATTGGCGCAAGGTCATACGCCGAAGCTCGAAAACAACAAGGACAAGCCGACCGTCGTCGCGCTGCGCGAAATCGCTGCGGGGCAGGTTGGCATCGAGATGCTCAAGAAAGTGCCGCTCTGATCGGGAGACTGCACTGATGCGATGTGACGTTCCGGGCCGCTCGACGATGCAGGTACACGTATGAGTCATGCGAAATCACCGGCCGCGTCCATCGCTGCGGATGAACCCAAAGCGGGGGAGCCCAAGCCCGAGCGCAAGAAGAAAAAGGGCGAGAGCGCCACGCGACAGTACATTGACGCGCTGCTAGAGCAGTCGTACCGGCATCTCTTCGGTCCGACGGCTACACCTGAGCAGCCACGCAAGCATGAGGTCGTCTCGATTGCCCGTCTCAAGGGCATGCTTGGGGAATACCTCAAGGAGAGCGACCTCGCGCAAATCAAGGAAGCCTTCCAGTTCAGCGATGAAGCCCACCTGGGCCAATATCGCCAGAGCGGACAGCCTTACATCACCCATCCCGTCGCCGTAGCCGAGATCTGTGCCGAGTGGAAGCTCGATGTGCAGTCGATCATGGCCGCCTTGTTGCACGACGTGATGGAAGACCAGGGCGTGACCAAAGCCGAACTCGCCGAGCGATTCGGGCCGAAGGTCGCGGAACTGGTCGACGGTCTGTCGAAACTCGACAAGATGGAGTTTCGCAGCCGCGAAGAAGCGCAAGCCGAAAGCTTCCGCAAGATGCTGCTGGCGATGGCGCGCGACGTTCGCGTCATTCTCGTCAAGCTCGCGGACCGGCTGCACAATATGCGCACCCTCGGCGTGACGTCGACGGAAAAGCAGCGCCGTGTGGCGCGCGAGACGCTCGACATCTATGCGCCCATCGCGCACCGTCTCGGTCTGAACAATACCTATCGCGAACTTCAGGATATGAGCTTCGCGAATTACCATCCGCGTCGCTACGCTGTGCTCGACAAGGCCGTGAAGGCCGCACGCGGCAACCGGCGCGAGGTGGTGGGCAAGATTCTCGACGCCGTCGAGAAAGCGCTGAAAGACGGCGAGGTGAGTGCCGACGTCTTCGGCCGCGAGAAAACGCTCTTCAGCATCTACACGAAGATGCAGGAGAAGCAGCTATCGTTCTCGCAGGTGCTCGACGTGTACGGCTTCCGTGTGGTCGTCGAGTCGAACGCGCAGTGCTACCTGGCCCTCGGCGTGCTGCACGCGCTCTACAAGCCGGTGCCGGGCAAGTTCAAGGACTACATCGCGATCCCGAAGGTCAACGGCTATCAGTCGTTGCACACGACGCTCGTCGGCCCGTTCGGTACGCCCATCGAATTCCAGATCCGCACGCGCCGCATGCATGAGATTGCAGAAGCGGGCGTGGCCGCGCACTGGCTGTACAAGAACGGCGGCGCGGACATGAACGACGTGCAGAAGCACGCGCATCAATGGCTCCAGTCGCTGCTCGACATTCAGAGCGAGACCGGCGATTCGACGGAATTCCTCGAACACGTCAAGATCGACCTGTTCCCCGATGCGGTCTACGTCTTCACGCCCAAGGCGCGCATCATGGCGCTGCCGCGCGGCGCCACGGCGCTCGACTTCGCCTACGCGGTCCACAGCGATCTGGGCAACCAGTGCGTGGCCGTCAAGATCAATAACGAGTTGCTGCCGCTTCGCACGGAGCTGAAGAACGGCGACATCGTGGAAGTCATCACCGCACCGTATTCGAAGCCGAACCCCGTGTGGCTCGGCTTCGTGCGCACGGGCAAGGCCCGCTCGGCCATTCGTCATTACCTCAAGACGATGCGTTTTGCCGAGTCGGTGCAGCTTGGCGAGCGTCTCGTCGAGCAGGCGCTCAAGGGCTATGGCCTGACGATGAGCGAGATTTCGCCGGAAATCTGGGACAAGCTCGCGCAGTGGACGGGCAACAAGGATCGTCAGGACATCTTCGCGGATATCGGCCTGGGACGTCGCGTGGCGGCAGTCATGGCCAAGCGCCTGGCGGTGCTCCTGTCGGGCAAGGAAGGCGAGAGCGACGACAGCCCGGACGATCCCGATTCGCCGCGTACTGGCGACGAGAATGTCGGCCCGCCGGTGCTTATCACCGGCACGGAAGGCATGTCGGTGCAATTCTCGGCGTGCTGCCGCCCGATTCCCGGCGACGCCATCATGGGCTACATCGGCATCGGGCTGGGCATGGCGATTCACACAACGGATTGCCCGGTCGCGCGCCGTATCCATCGCAAGGACCCGACCCGCTGGATCGACGTGGCATGGGCGCCGCAGCCGGGGCGTCTGTTCGACGTCGGCATCAAGGTGCTGGTGCATCACAACCGTGGCGTGTTCTCGCGCGTGGCGGCCGATATCACCGCGTCGGACGCCAATATCGTGCACATCGGCATGGACGAAGTGGTGCCGGACGAATCGGCGACGCTGCGTTTCCTCATTCAGGTGAGCGACCGTGTGCATCTGGCCAACGTGATGCGCCGTATCCGCGTGAATCCGGATGTGATGCGCGTGGCGCGCGAGCGCCCGAGCGAACGGCATCAGGAAGAAATCCACGCCAATCACGCCATGCGCATTGCACGCGAACGCGGCAACTACTGATACGACGCCTGCTGAAATGGAAAGCGCCTCCCTTGGGAGGCGTTTTTCGTTGAGGCGCTAACGAACTCGCGTATCTTCGTCACTCCGACGGCGGATAGCGCACGTGAAGAATCTCGATCTGATCGAGCCCCGCCGGGGTGCGCAAGGGCACGGTGTCGCCGACCTTCGATTTGGTGATCGCGCGCGCGATGGGCGAAATCCAGCTCACATGCCCGCGCTCGAGATCGACCTCGTCGATGCCGACGATCATGATCGTATGCTCGTCGCCCTTGCCGTCGGCATACGTCACTTCTGCGCCGAAAAACACCTGATCGACGTTTTCCTGACGACGCGTGTCCACAACCTCGGCGTTGTCCAGACGCCGCGTCAGAAAGCGAATTCGCCGGTCGATTTCGCGCAAACGCCGCTTGCCGTAGATGTAATCGCCGTTCTCCGAGCGGTCGCCGTTAGACGCCGCCCACGACACGATCTTCACCACTTCGGGACGCTGATTGTCGATCAGATCGAGCAGTTCGTCCTTCAGGCGACGATAGCCGGTGGGCGTGATGTAGTTCTTGGTGCCCGCGGGAATCTCCGGGGCGCCGGCGTCGAGATCGTCATCGTCGTCGCCGTTGTCTTCCTTGACGAAGGCCTTGTTCATAAGTCGATGCCCGCGCAGCGCGCGTGCCAAAAGCGTTGCACAATTCCTGCATTATAGGAGCGATGCTGCCCGCGCACGCGCGCCGCCACGTTTTGATGGCGACGGGGCGACCTCGACCCGGTGTGATGGAGGCCTGCCCGCAATGTCCTCTACAATCGGGCAGCAGCCCCACATGAACGCAGGAGAACGAGCGCCATGACCGATTCCAAGAGTCCTTTCCTTGCCGTGCTCAAGCCGCATTTGAGCGATATCGGCGCCTTCACCGTGCAGCGCAGCCTGCCGAGTCTGCCGTTCAGGACGGTGGGGCCGTTTATCTTCTTCGACCACATGGGCCCGGCCACGCTGGCGCCGGGGCAGGGCATGGACGTGCGTCCGCACCCGCATATCGGCCTGGCCACCGTCACCTATCTGTTCGACGGCGAGATCCTGCACCGCGACAGTCTGGGCAGCGATCAACGCATTACACCCGGGGCGGTGAACTGGATGACGGCTGGACGCGGCATCGTGCATTCGGAGCGCACCCCGCCCGACGTGCGTGAGCGCGGCGGCGATGTGCACGGGATTCAGACGTGGGTCGCGCTGCCGCAGGCCGACGAGGAAACGGCGCCGTCGTTTGCGCATCATGAGGCTGCGTCGTTACCGGACATTTTCCTGCCGGGCGTTCACATGCGGCTGATTCTGGGCGAGGCGTTCGGGGAGACGGCCCCGGTGAAGGTGTTCTCGCCGATTTTCTATCTGGCGGTCGAGATGGCGCCGTGCGCGGCGTTCGTGTTGCCGCCGGCGTATCAGGAGCGCGCGATCTACACCGTTCAGGGTGAGGTGACGGTGAACGACGAGGTGTTGCCGGCGCAGCGCATGGGGGTGCTCGCACCGGGTGCGGACGTGCGCATCGTGGCCGGTGACGAACCCGCGCGGCTGATGTTGCTCGGCGGCGCACCGCTCGACGGCGAGCGCTTCATCTTCTGGAACTTCGTGTCGTCGAGCCGTGAGCGCATCGAGCAGGCCAAAGCGGCCTGGACCGCGCAACAGATGGGCAAAGTCCCCGGCGAGACGGAGTGGATTCCGTTGCCTGAGCGCAAACCGTCGGCGAGTTGAGCGGCATTCAGGCTCGTGACGGTTGTACAACCGTCGTACTGATCGCACGCAAACGCCTGTTGCCGAAGGCGTCGGCAGCAAGCGTTTTTCATTGAGGTCTGTGCCCCAGTGTGCGCTCACGCACTTACGCACTCAGTCACTCAGTCGCTAACGCACTCAAGCACTCACGCACTCAGCACGATCACCGAGCACCGGCGGTCTTCGAGCAGCCGATGCGAGATGGCGCCGAAATTGAGCCGGTCGCCGAAGCGCGGCTGTACGCCGAGCACGAGCAGATTGTGTTTGCCGTGATGGATCTGATGCAGCACGGCGTCGTCGACCTTGCCGCCTGCGAGCAGCCGCGTACGAAGTGCTACGCCGTTGCGCTCGGCCAGAGCTTGCAGGTTCTCCATCATGGCGGCTTCGGCGGCGTCCGGACGCAGCACGCGAGGACGCCAGCGGCGGTGCAGCATGCCGGGCGCGACACGCGCCGAGACGTGCAGCGCCGTAACGGGCGCGTTCGCCGCGCGTGCGAGCGTGATCGCCAGCTCGGCGGCGTGACGCGAGTAGTCGGTGCCCGAGACCGGCACGAGGATATTCAGGGGCGCGTCGGGCTTGCGGATGTGGTCGCCATGCGCGAGCACGATGGCGATGGCCCCGTCGAACGCTTTGGTGAGCGGCAACACGCCGGTAGGCAACGGCAGCGGCGGAACGTCGGAGTCCGACTCTTCGCCCGGGGCGTCGAATCCGGCGATCACGAAGCCATACCCCTTGGCAATTTCGTCCGAGATGCGCGTGGCTTCGTCGCTGCTGTCCGGCTGAGCCGCTGCTTGTGCACGAGCGGTATCCGAGGGATCGTCGGCGCCGAATTCGCCTTCCTGCGAGGCCTCGCTCACCCGCTTGTCGTCGTGCGCTTCGCCAACGGGTTCGTGTCTGGGGACGTCGTTGCCCGATTCGTCCGTGGCCGGGGCCTTGTCGTTCTTGCCCTCCTTGATAGGCCCGTGCGGCAGTTCCGGCGTTTTCTGCGGCGGCTTGCCGGTGCGCTCGCGCAGCACGAGACGGGCGGCCTCGCGTCCTCGGTCGGACGGCTTGTCCTCCTTGACTCCCGGCGTGCCCGGTGCCCGCGCGACCGCTCGCGTGGCAGCGGCGAGCGCGATGTCGTAGGCATCGCATCCGGCGCTTTCGTCATCGTCGGCCTTGTCTTCGTCGGTGGCCCCGGACGCTTTCGCGCGGCCTTTGGCCGACGACGTCGGCGTGGCCTCGTCATCGTTGCTGACCTCGCGCGCGACTTTGCCGCCATCCGTTTCGGCGGGCGACGGCGCCAGCACGGTCGTCAGCGTGCCGCGCACGCCCGCCGTCAGCCCGGCGATCCATGCGGCGAAGCGTCCGTTGGCGCTGCCGTCGACCGCAGCCAGAATGCGCTCGACGTTCGGCAGGAAATCCTTCTCCTCGGCGGCTTCTTTCTCCAGCCGCGCTTTCTCCTGCTCGGAGAGCGGAATGCGCACCAGCGCGCGCCGCAATACGGGCGGCATGATGAGCGTGGTGATGAGCGCCATGATGACGATCATCGTGAACAGGTCCTGGCTGAGCACGCCGAGCGACAGGCCAATGCTCGCGACGATGATCTCGGTCGAGCCGCGTGCGTTCATGCCGGTCGCCAGCGCGAGGGCTTCGGCCGAGGACATGCCACCCAGGCGTCCGCCGATGAAGCATCCCGTGAACTTGCCGAGGCTCGCGATCAGAATCAGTCCGACTACCAGGCCGAGCATGCGCCAGTCGAGCAGAATGGTCAGATCCACGGACAGCCCCGCCACGCCGAAGAACACCGGCGCAAAGAGCGCGACGATCAGCCCGCGCAGTTGGGCTTCGATCTGCTCGGAGAGAATGGGCGATTGCCCGATCATCACACCCGCCATGAACGCGCCGAGTGCTGTGTGCACACCCAGCTTGTCGGTCGCGAGCGCCAGCACGAAGGTGATGACGAGAATGGCGCTGAGCACGGGCATCTCGATGGTGAGACGGTCGTTCGTCCAGCGAATGGCAACGGCCACGGCGCGCTTGCCGACGGTGAAACACAGCACGATGAAGAGCAGCGTGCCGCCGAGGCTGAACGACAATTGGCCGATATCGATCGAGCCGCTCGCACCCAGCCCCGCAATGGCGGCGATGATGATCCAGCCGGTGGTGTCGTCGAGAATGGCGGCGGCGAGGATGATCTGGCCGATATTGCGTCGCAGGTAGTCGACTTCGCGAATGACCATCGCCACGACTTTCACTGAGGAAATCGACAGCGCCGTGCCGAGGAAGAGGGCGGTGACGAGCCGTGCTTCGGGGTGCGGGAGGAGGTTGTCGGGCAGATGCCAGCCGAGGGCGAAGCCGAACGCGAACGGGATCAGCATGCCGCCTGCGGACGCGAAGATCGCCATGCGCTTCATCCGGCGCACGAGGCCCAGATCGGTCTCCAGCCCGGTGGAGAGCAGAAGCAGCAGCACGCCCAGCTCGGAGACGGCGTCGAGCATCTTCTTCTGGGCTTCGTTATCGGGGAAGACGGCGTGTTGCCAGGCGGGCAGGAGCGCGCCGAAGATGGACGGGCCGAGCAGCACGCCGGCCAGCAACTGTCCCATGACCGCGGGTTGGCGCAGGCGCTGCATCACCTCGCCGAGCAGGCGGCCGACGAGCACCAGCAAGAGGAGTTGCGTGAAGAAAATCGCCGTGCCCTGGCCCGCGTGCATGTGCCTCCCTGTCTGTGGTGGGACTGCCGGGGCATCAGGCCAGACGCGCGGCCGAGCCGGGAACCCGAGGCGCCGAAGCGCGTCCGTACCGATTTGCCCAGTTTTGCGATTACCATGCTTCAAGCTGACGGCCGATTTGCATGCGCGACGGCCGCTATTCACGCAATTTACCACGCTCGATAGGACCTATGATCGATACCAATCTCGCCAGCTTCGACACCGACGTGCTGGCCGTCTCGCATCAGGTGCCCGTGCTGGCCGACTTCTGGGCGCCGTGGTGCGGCCCCTGCAACACGCTCGGACCGATGCTCGAGAAGCTGGAGGCCGAAGCGCAGGGGCGCATTCGTCTCGTGAAGATCAATGCCGACGAGAACGCGCAACTTTGCGCCGAGTACGGCGTGCGCAGTCTGCCCACGGTCGTCGCGTTCGTCGACGGCGAGCCGGTCGATCAGTTCGTGGGCGCGCTGCCGGAAGGGCAGTTGCGCGCGTTCATCGACCGCGTCGTACCGAACCCGGCGGAAATGGCGCGCAGCGTGGCACGCAAGGCGCTCGCGGACGGGCAGCCGGCGCTCGCCCGCGACGCCTTGCAGGCCGCGCTGGCGCTGGACCCCGCGCATGACGACGTGCGTCTCGATCTGGTGGACGTACTGCTCGGGATGGGGGAGGTCGACGCTGCCCGCACGGAACTGACGTTGCTCTCGCCGCGCACGGCCGCCAGCGGCGACGCCCGCATTGCGGCGCTGAACACGCGTATCGCCGCCGCCGAGCAGGCGAGCCATCTGCCCCCCGCGCAGGAGTTGCTTGCGCGCGTGGACGCGGACCCCACCAATTTGCAGGTGCGACTGGACCTCGCCAACCGCTATCTGGCCGATCGCGCTTACGAGCCGGCGTTGCAGACATTGCTGGATATCGTGCAGCGCGACCGTTCGTTTGGCGACGACGCCGGGCGCAAATCGATGCTCGCGATCTTCGACGCGCTCTCCGAAACCGATCCGGCCACGGTGGCCGCATGGCGACGCAAGCTGAGCGCGGCGCTGAATTGAGCGACGCATCTTTTCTCCACTTTTCCGAACGCCGATGACTGCTCCTTCTCTTATTACGTTTGCCCCCGCTCAGGCGGGTGAGGCCATCTTCGATCACCCGGCGCAGGCTCGCCGCGTGAGCGGCAATCCGCAACGCATGACGCGTCCGTTCTACACCGATGCGCTCGGCGAGTTCGATTGCGGCGAATGGACCTGCGAGCCCGGTGCATGGCGCATCGCCTTCGGTGCGCATCGTCAGGAATACTTCTCGGTGATCGAGGGACGCATTCGCATCAGCGATCTTGAGGGGAACGCATCGGAGTTCGGGCCGGGCGACGCGTGCGTGATTCCGGCGGGCTTCGAGGGCGTATTCGAGGTGGTGGAGCCGGTGCGCAAGCACTTCGTAATGTTCGAGCGCAAGGCGGCGTCATGACACGTCTGATCTTTTTCTGTGGGCACGCCGGGGCGGGGAAGACGACGCTGGCGAAGCGTCTGATCCGTACGCTGATCGCGCGCAGCGGCGAAGCGTTTTGTCTGCTTGACAAGGACACGCTTTACGGGGACTACAGCGCGTCGGTCATGGGGGCGCTCACGGGCAATCCGAACGACCGCGATAGCCCGCTGTATTTGCAGACGCTGCGCGAGCCGGAGTACGCCGGGTTGCTGGAGACGGCGCGAGAGAATCTGCGCCTGGGCGTGAACGTGCTGGTGGTCGGGCCGCTCTCGCGCGAGTTGCGCGAGGGGCTGCTGTTTGACCGGGCGTGGCTGGGGGTCGACGACGATGTGGGCGTGCATGTCGTCTGGGTGGATCTGGGCGAGGGGCATGCAAAGGAACGCATCATGAGCCGTGGCAACCCCAACGACGCCTACAAACTGGCGCATTGGGACGAGTACCGTTTGCGGCGCTTCCTGCCGCCCGCAGCGGCATTCCCCAATCTCCTGCGCTTCGACAACACCGCGCCCACGCTCGAGGACGACGAGCAACTGTTGCAGACGCTGTTGACGCAGACGCGCTGAAGCAAGGGCATGGGCACGGGCCTATTGTCTGCGTGGGATTAGTCTGAAAACACGTATTCCCCCCGGCGGTCGCGGGCGAGCCATTGCTAAGGTGTGGGCATTTTCCTCCTTGGCTTCGGGTCGACCATGACTCTCCTGTTCGCGTCCTTTCGTCGGTGGCTTCGGTTTCTCCCTTTCGGTGTGATGGTCGTCGCCGCGCACGCGGCACTCGCGGGCGAGCCGCCGATGCCCGGCATGCCGCGTCTGGGCGTGATAGCTGCGCCAGTGCCGGTGTCGCCGCCAGCCTCCGGTGACGGCACCGTCGCACAAGCGCCGGCTTCCGGCGACACCCCCACGATGGCCCGCATTCGCGATCGCGGCCGCATTCTTCTGGGCTATCGACAGACGGCCGTCCCGTTCTCGTATGTCAACGCCGAGGACCAACCGATGGGGCTGGCATGGGCGTTATGCCAGCGCATCGTGCCCCAGTTGCAACGTGAAATGGCGATGCCCCAGTTGCGCAGCACGCCGGTACGGGTGATCGAGCAAATGCGCGGGCCGCTGATCGAGGGAGACGCGATCGATATCGATTGTGCTCCGTCTACGGTGACCGCGGCACGCAAGCGTCAGGTGGCGTTCAGCCTGCCGTATTACACGGCGAACGTCAGGCTGATGGTGCGTCGCGGGAGCGGCATCGATTCGATCGAGCATATGCGCGGGCTGCGGCTCGCTGTCGTGCAGGGGACGACTGCCGAGCGGCTCGTGCGGGAGCAACACGCCCGCGTGGGTTTCCAGCTTCTGATGGCGCGCGATTACGACGATGCGTTCCGGATGCTGCAAGAGCGCCGCGCACAGGCGCTCGCACTCGACGACGTGCTGCTCGAAGGCCTGCGCGCCACCAGCAAGACACCGGCCGCGTTCGACATCGTCGGCGCACCGCTTTCCAAACATCCCGAGTACTACGCATTGGTCTTGCCCAAGGACGACCGGGCGTTCAAGGCGCGCGTCGATGCCGTGCTTGCCGAGATGTTCCGCAACGGCGATATGGCAAAACTCCAGCGGGAGTGGTTTCAGACCCCGTTGCCGCCTCATGGACACAATCTGAACCTCAAACCGTCGCCCGAAGTGCAGGCGCTCTGGGAAAACGGGGCGCGGTATCGCAACGAGAAGGATGCCCGAACGCCTTCCAAACCGATGTCGCGCCTGCCGTTGGTGCATAAGCTAATGACTAACGTTTCTTTGCACTGATCTCCCCATGTCTGTAGATTCCTATCATGCTGTTAATCCGATAGGAATTTGCTGTGAACGGTTTCAAGGAAGTGAGCTGGAAAATCGCCGCCAAGCGCGTCGCGCTCGGTCTCTCGCTGTGGTTTGCCGCCCAGGCCGGTGTATCGAGCGCCATTGCCGCACCGGCCAAGGCAGACGCCGTCGTCGCGCTGCCCACCGTCAATGGTGAGCTGACCGGTACCCTCAAGAAGATTCATGACACGGGGTTGATTACCCTCGGCTACCGCGAAGCCGCCATTCCGTTTGCCTATGTGAACGACAAGGGCAAGCCGGTCGGCTATACGATGGATCTCTGCTACGCCGTGGTCGACGCCGTCAAGACCGCGCTGAATATGCCGAATCTGCGTGTGCGCGAGATGTCGATTACGCCGCAGAACCGGATTCCGCTGGTGAAGAACGGTACGGTCGATCTGGATTGCGCCCCGAACACGATTACCCCGGAACGTGCCGAACAAGTCGGCTTCAGCCATCCGTATTACGTCTCGGAAGTGCGTCTTCTGGTCAACAAGAAGGACAACATCAACGGTCTGGACGACCTGAAAGGCCAGAACCTGGTGGCGTCGGCCGGCTCGACCGGTGAGCGTCTGGCCCGCATGCAGGCGGACAAGATCGGCTTTCGCGTGATTCCGGCCCGCGATCACGGGGAATCGATGATTACGCTCGAAACCGGCCGCGCCAAGGCATTTGCACTGGACGATGTGCTGCTCGCGGGTTTTCGCGCGAACGCACGTGATCCGGGGGCGTTGGCGATCGTCGGCGCCCCGCTGGAGACGGAGCTCAACGCGTTGATGCTGCGTCGCGACGATCCGCAGTTCAAGCGCTTCGTGGATACGACGCTCGCTCACGTGTTCAGCTCGGGTGAGATCCGCCGCATTCAACGCAAGTGGTTCCAGCAGCCGATTCCGCCGCGTAACGTGAATCTGAACCTCGAACCGAGTAAGGAAGTGATCGAGGTCTGGCACAAGGGTTCGAAAGTGACCGACTGACGCGCGTCCCATATGTTCGACACGGGGTGACGGGATAGACCCTCAGCCCCTGTCCACAGGCTCGAAGCCCGCCGATAGCAATATCGGCGGGCTTCTTCGTTTACACATTTGGGGCCCGCGTTTACACGTTGTTTACACCCCCTTTACCCCTTTTATCCCCGTCTTTATGTGCCCGTACGTATCGTTCAGGCACGGCTGGCATGCGCATGCAAAGGGCGCGTCGCGTCCATGGTGTGCCAGCCGCCATACGATAGGGAGTTGTCATGGACTGGTTATATCTCGGCGTCATCGCGGTGTTCGTTGCCGCGACCGTCGGCTTTGTCGCGTTTTGCGCGTCGGTAGGGGGGCAACAATGACAGCCATGTATTGGCTGAGCGGCGGACTTACGCTCGCGCTGCTCGCTTATCTCGTCTACGCGCTGTTCAAGCCGGAGGACCTAGCATGACACTCAATGCCTGGATCCAGCTCGGCGTTTTCCTCGTCGTGCTGCTGGTGCTGGCGCGCCCGTTCGGCCGTTTCATGGCCGACGTGCTCGCCGGTGAATCCCGCGTGAACCGGTGGTTCGCACCGCTGGAACGCGGCCTCTATCGTCTGTGCGGTGTCCACCCCGAACAGGAAATGCACTGGCGCGCCTATGCGCTCGCCCTGATCGGTTTCAACGCGCTCGGCGCCTTCGTCGTGTACGCGTTGCAACGCTGGCAGGTGTGGTTGCCGCTGAACCCGCAAGCGTTCGGCAATATCACGCCGGATTCGTCGATGAATACCGCCGTGAGCTTCGTGACGAACACGAACTGGCAAGGCTACAGCGGCGAATCGACAATGAGCTATCTGACGCAGATGCTCGGTCTGGCCGTACAGAACTTCTTCTCGGCGGCCACGGGTATCGCGGTGGTGATCGCGCTCATTCGCGGTTTCGCGCGTCATACGGCGCAGACCATCGGCAACTTCTGGGTCGACATGACCCGTATCACGCTCTACATCCTGATCCCGGTATCGGTGCTGCTTGCCGCTGCGTTCATGAGCCAGGGTGTCATCCAGAACTTCGACGCCTATAAGGACGTGACGACGCTTCAGGTCACGCACTACGACAATCCGGTCCTCGGCCCGGACGGTCAGCCGAAGATGGACGCTGCCGGCAAGGCAGTAACGACACCCGCACAGACGCAGACGCAAACGCTGCCGATGGGCCCGGTGGCTTCGCAGGAAGCGATCAAGATGCTCGGCACCAACGGTGGCGGCTTCTTCAACGCGAACTCGGCGCACCCGTACGAAAACCCGACACCGTTGTCGGATTTCCTGCAGATCCTCGCGATCTTCCTGATCCCGGCGGCGCTGTGCCACACGTTCGGACGCATGGTCGGTGACCGTCGTCAGGGCCTGGCGATTCTCGCGGCGATGACGATTGCTTTCTCGATCGCGACGGTCGCGACGGTGTCTGCGGAACAGGCAGGCAACCCGATCCTGACGACGCTCGGCGTCGACCAGCAAGCGAGCGCCACGCAGGCCGGCGGCAACATGGAAGGCAAGGAAACGCGTTTCGGTATCGTCGCTTCAGGCATTTTCGCGACGGTGACGACGGCGGCGTCCTGCGGTGCAGTCAATGCGATGCACGACTCGCTCACGCCGTTGGGCGGCATGGTGCCGATGCTGTTGATTCAGTTGGGCGAAGTGATCTTTGGTGGGGTGGGCTCGGGCCTGTACGGCATGCTCGTCTTCGCCATGCTTGCGGTGTTCGTTGCGGGGCTGATGATCGGCCGCACGCCGGAATATTTGGGCAAGAAGATCGAAGCGTACGAGATGAAGATGGTTGCCGTCGCTGTCCTGATGACACCGCTGCTGGTGCTCTGCGGTACTGCACTCGCGGTGCTGGTGGCTGCGGGTCAGGCCGGCGTGGCGAACCCCGGGACGCACGGCTTCTCGGAAATTCTGTACGCGTACAGCTCGGCCGCGAACAACAACGGCAGCGCATTCGCAGGGTTGTCGGCGAACACGCCGTTCTACAACACCACGCTGGGTATCGCCGTCTGGTTCGGTCGCTTCTGGGTGATGGTGCCGGTGTTGGCGATTGCCGGTGCGCTGGCTCGCAAGAAGCGTATTGCTGCGACGTCGGGCACGTTGCCGACGCATGGTCCGCTGTTTGTCGTGCTGTTGCTCGGCACGGTGCTGCTGGTGGGCGCGCTCACCTATGTGCCGGCGCTTGCACTCGGTCCGGTCGCCGAACATCTGGCGATGATCGGTGCGCATTGAATAATGAAATGAGGCATTCGAGGCACTCATGAATCAAACCTCAGGAAATACCGTCACCCGGCAGGTGGCCGAGGGACATACATCGGCGGCAAAGTCGATGTTTGACCCGGCCATCGTGAAGCCGGCCATTGTCGACTCGTTTCGCAAGTTGCACCCGCTCACCCAGGCCAAAAACCCGGTGATGTTCGTGGTGTACGTCGGCAGTCTGCTCACGACCGTGCTGTTCGGCATGGCCGTGGCGGGCCACGCCGAGGCGAGCGCGCCGTTCATTCTCGCGATCACGCTGTGGCTGTGGTTCACGGTTTTGTTCGCGAACTTTGCCGAAGCGCTGGCCGAAGGTCGCAGCAAGGCGCAAGCCGAGTCGCTGCGTCAGGCCAAAAAGAACGTGCCGGCCAAGCAGTTGCGCGCGGCGCGTCGTGACGCGGAGTGTCTGGTGATCGATAGCGCCAGTCTGCGTCGCGGCGACTTCGTGCTGGTCGAGTCCGGAGACGTCATTCCGGCCGACGGCGAAGTCGTGGAAGGCGTGGCCTCGGTCGACGAATCGGCCATCACGGGCGAATCCGCGCCGGTGATCCGCGAGTCGGGCGGCGACTTCTCGGCCGTGACCGGCGGCACGCGCGTGCTCTCGGACTGGATCGTCATGAAGGTGACGGTCAACCCGGGCGAGGCATTCCTCGATCGCATGATCGCGATGGTGGAAGGCGCGAAGCGTCAGAAGACGCCGAACGAAATCGCGCTGACGATTCTGCTCGTCGCGCTCACGCTGGTGCTGCTGCTGGCCACGGCGACGCTGCTGCCGTACTCGATCTACAGCGTGTTCGTCACGCATGCGGGTAACCCCGTCACGATCACCGTGCTCGTCGCGCTGCTGGTGTGTCTGATTCCGACGACGATCGGCGGCCTGCTCTCGGCCATCGGTGTTGCCGGTATGAGCCGCATGATGCAGGCGAATGTGATCGCCACGTCGGGCCGGGCGGTGGAAGCGGCGGGCGACGTGGACGTGCTGCTCCTCGACAAGACCGGCACGATCACGCTGGGTAATCGTCAGGCGTCGCAGTTCGTGCCCGCCCCGGGCGTCGATGAGCGTACGTTGGCCGATGCCGCGCAACTCGCGTCGCTGGCCGATGAAACGCCGGAAGGCCGCAGTATCGCGGTGCTCGCCAAGCAGCGTTTCAATCTGCGCGAGCGCGAAATGAGCGGTCTGCATGCGCTCTTCATTCCGTTCACCGCGCAAACGCGCATGAGCGGCGTGGACCTCGCCGACAAGCAGATCCGCAAGGGCGCCGCCGATGCCGTGAAGCGTTATGTAGAATCGGCGGGCGGTGCGTGGCCGGTGGCGCTGGCGACGGCGATCGACGAGATTGCACGCCGCGGCAGCACGCCGCTGGTGGTGGCCGAGCAAGACGCCAACGGCACGCGCGCACTGGGCGTGATCGAGCTCAAGGACGTGGTCAAGGGCGGCATCAAGGAACGTTTCGCCGAACTGCGTCAGATGGGGATCACCACGCTGATGGTCACGGGCGATAACCGTCTGACGGCGGCGGCGATTGCGGCGGAAGCCGGTGTGGACGACTTCCTCGCGGAAGCCACGCCGGAAGCCAAGCTCGCGACGATTCGCAAGTATCAGGCCGAAGGCAAGCTGGTGGCGATGACGGGCGACGGCACGAACGACGCCCCGGCGCTCGCTCAGGCCGACGTGGCCGTGGCGATGAACTCGGGTACGCAGGCCGCGAAAGAAGCGGGCAACATGGTCGACCTGGATTCGAACCCGACCAAGTTGATCGAGATCGTCGAGATCGGCAAGCAGATGCTGATGACGCGCGGCAGTCTCACCACGTTCTCGATTGCGAACGACGTGGCGAAGTACTTCGCCATCATTCCGGCCGCGTTCGCCACCACGTATCCGCAACTCGATGCGCTCAATGTGATGCGGCTGGCCAGCCCGTCGTCGGCCATTCTGTCGGCGGTGATCTTCAACGCGCTGATCATCGTGGTGCTGATTCCGCTGGCGCTCAAGGGCGTGAAGTATCGCCCGCTCGGGGCCGCGACGCTGCTGCGCCGCAACCTCGTGATTTACGGTCTGGGCGGGATTCTGGTGCCGTTCGTCGGTATCAAGGTCATCGACATGATCATCGCCGCGATGGGCTGGGCCTGAAACGCGGGGCTACCGGACGCGCTGGCCGACTGGCCGGACGTTCGGGCCACATTGCTGAAACTCTAAGGAATAGACGTCATGAAAACCCTCTTGCGCCCGATGGTCAGCCTGTTCGTCGTGCTCTCGGTCATCACGGGTGTGATATATCCGCTGGTCGTGACCGGCATCGGCCGGGCGGCGTTCTCGCATGAAGCCGCCGGCAGCCTGATCTACAAGAATGGCCGTGCTGTCGGCTCGTCGCTGATCGGGCAGAACTTCGACGAACCGAAGTACTTCTGGGGCCGTCTCTCGGCCACCGCGTCGAACCCGAATAACGGTACGGCATCGGGGGGGTCGAACTTCGGCCCGCTCAACTCGGCGCTGGCCGACGAGGTGAAGGCCCGTATCGCCGCGCTTCGCGAGGCGGACCCGAGCGCACAATTGCCGGTGCCGGCCGATCTGGTGACGTCGTCGGCCAGTGGTCTCGATCCGGAAATCAGCCCGGCTGCCGCCGAATACCAGGTCGTGCGCGTCGCCAAAGCGCGTGGCCTGACGCCTGACGCGGTGCGCGATCTGGTGGCGCGCAACACGCAAGGGCGTCAATGGGGAATTTTCGGAGAACCCCGGGTGAATGTTCTGAAGCTCAACCTGGCGTTGGACGAATTGGCGCACGGCGCAGTCTGAAAGGCGCAGCCGCTGGCGGGGCGAACCGGAGAATCGCTGGTTTTGCCCGGCAGCCTGCGGTAGATTGGCGGCACGCCCTGCGCGTGCCGCGTTTTTTTGCATCGTCACCGAATGACCGGTGATGTGTCGTTGCCGCACCCATTTGCCGCATCCGGCGGCGTGGCTCGCGCCTTCATAGTGGACTGATCCGATGGCTGGCATGGAACGCCCCGATCCCGACGAATTGCTTGGCAAGCTGCAACGCGACGAAGCACGCGAGCGGCGCGGCCGGCTGAAGATTTTCTTCGGCGCGTCTGCCGGTGTGGGCAAGACGTTTGCGATGTTGCAAGCCGCACGCAAGCTCAGCGACGAGGGCACCGACGTGGTCGTCGGTGTGCTGGAGACGCACGGGCGCGAGGAAACGGCGCGCATGCTCGAAGGACTGGAAGTGCTGCCGCAGAAATCGGTCGAGTATCGCGGGCGCGTGCTACGCGAATTCGATCTCGACGGCATGCTCGCGCGCAAACCGGCCGTCGCACTGGTCGACGAACTGGCGCACGCGAATGTCGCCGGTGAGCGCCATCTCAAGCGCTGGCAGGACGTGCACGAATTGCTCGACGCGGGCATCGATGTCTACACCACGCTCAACGTGCAGCATCTGGAGCGGCTCAACGACGTGGTCGGGCAGATTACCGGCATTCGTGTCTGGGAGACGATCCCCGACCGCGTATTCGACCTCGCCGATGAAGTGAAGCTGGTCGACCTGCCGCCCGACGAATTGCTCGAACGCATGCGCGAGGGCAAGGTTTATATGGCGGCGCAGGCGGAACGCGCAGTGCGCAACTTCTTCCGCAAGGGCAACCTGATCGCGCTGCGCGAACTGGCGCTGCGCCGCACCGCCGATCGTGTAGATGCGCAGATGCGCGAGTACCGCGCCGACCAGTCGATCAGTCAGGTCTGGCAAGCGCGCGAACGGTTGCTCGTCGCCATTGGCCCGGGGCCTGAAGGGGTAGCGCTGGTGCGGGCGGCGGCGCGGCTCGCGGCAAGTCTGCGCGCCGACTGGCTGGCCGTGCATGTGGAAACGCCTGCGATTTTGCGTCAATCGGCGGCGCGCCGTGAGAGCGTATATACCACGCTCAAACTGGCGCACGAACTGGGGGCGGAAACCCTCACGCTCGATGGCGCGCAGGCCGCGACGACGCTGCTGGCCTATGCGCAAATGCGCAACGTCTCCAGGCTGGTGGTCGGTGCGAGCGGCGCGCGCCGCTGGTGGACGGCCAGCACGCCGCTGCACGAGCAACTCCTGCGCCTCGCGCGGGGTGTCGATGTGGTGCTGATCGGCCCGGCCGCCGGCGACCTCGCGGCCGACAAGCGCGTGGTGCGCGGCGACTGGCGCGACTGGTTCGAAACCGTACCCGAGTTGGGACTTGTCGGCGGACCGTGGCGCGCGTATGCGTGGGCCGTGGGCATTTGCGGGGCCGTCTCGCTTGCCGCCGCAGAACTCACGTCGTTCCTCGACCTTGCGAACATCGCGATGCTGTACCTGCTCGGCGTGATCGTCGCGGCAATGCGGCTCGGACGCGGGCCGGGCGTACTCGCGTCGTTCCTCTCGGTGGTAGCGTTCGACTTTTTCTTCGTGCCGCCGAAGATGTCGTTGTCGGTGTCCGATACGCAGTATTTGCTGACGTTCGCCGTCATGCTGACCGTTGCGCTGGTGATCAGCCATCTCACGACGAGCTTGCGCTTCCAGGCGCGTTTGGCGACGTGGCGCGAACGCCGTACCGGCGCCGTGTATGCCATGGCGCGCGAACTGGCGGCGGCGCTCACCACACCGCAGATCGTGGAGATCGGCTCGCGTCATGTGCGCGAAGTGTTTCAAGCGCGCGTGGCGTTGCTGCTGCCCGACAGCCAGAGCAGCGTGCGGCAACCGGTGGAGAACGCCCGGGAGGAAACGATGCCCGCGCATATCGACACGGACGTCGCCCAATGGGTCTACGACCGTCAGCAAGCGGCGGGCCGGGGCACGAATACCTTGCCCGGTTCGGACGCCTACTACCTGCCTCTGCGTGCACCTATGCGCACGCGCGGTGTCTTGGTCGTGGCCCCGGAGGAGGGCAGTGGGGCCTTTGGCACGCCGGAGCAGCAGCGTCTGCTCGATACGTTCGCCGCACAAATCGCGCTGGCGCTCGAACGTGTGCATTACGTCGAAATCGCACAGGACGCGCTGGTGACCATGGAGTCCGAGCGGCTGCGTAACTCGCTGCTGTCGGCGATCTCGCACGATCTGCGCACACCGCTCACGTCGATTGTCGGCTTTGCCAGCATGTTGAGTCGCAATGCGCAAACGCCGGGGCCGCTGCGGACCGAACTGGTCGATGCCATCCACGAAGAAGCGCAGCGCATGACGGGCCTCGTGACCAATCTTCTCGACATGGCAAAGCTGCAAGCGGGTGGGGTTCAACTCAATCGCCAGTGGCAGATGCTGGAGGAAGTGGTCGGCACGTCGTTGCGCGCTTGCCGCCGCGTGCTCGCCGGGCACGAGGTGACGACGCGCTTGCCCGCCGACCTGCCATTGCTGCGTTTCGACGCGGTGCTGCTGGAGCGTCTTTTTACGAATTTGCTGGAGAACGCCGCGAAGTATTCGCCCGCGGGCTCGCACATTGAAATCGCTGCGCGCGTGGTGGGGGACGAGGTCGAAGTGAGCGTGAGCGACGACGGCCCCGGTCTACCTGCCGGTATGGAGGGGCGCATCTTCGAGAAATTCATGCGCGGGGAAAAGGAGTCTGCCAAACCCGGCATTGGACTCGGGCTGGCGATCTGCCGCGCCATTGTTGAGGCGCATGGCGGTAAAATCCATGCCACCAATGTGCCCGGCGGGCACGGCGCGCGCTTCGCTTTCACCTTGCCCGTGGAGACGCCCCCGGTGGCTCCGGACGGATCTGAAGGGGCAGAGTCAGAAGGATCGGAAGGGGCCGAAGGGAGCGACGCCGACGTGCCGGATTCGGCTGACTCGAAGCATCTGTCAGGCGAGGCCGGGCAGTCCCCGCGATCTCCTGGCGCCAACGCTACACAACAATATGAGTGAACCGACCGTCACCATCGTCGTGATTGAAGACGAACGCCAGATCCGGCGGTTTCTGCGCACGTCGCTGGAAGCCGAAGGAATGATCGTGCACGAGGCAGAAGCCGGGCGGCAAGGCATGGTCGAAGCGGCCACGCGCAAGCCGGATTTACTGATTGTCGATCTGGGGTTGCCGGATATCGATGGCGTCGAGGTCATTCGCGAAGTGCGCAGCTGGACCGATATGCCGATCATCGTGCTTTCGGCACGTAATGAAGAGGCGGAGAAGGTCGTCGCACTCGATGTCGGGGCGGACGACTATCTGACGAAGCCGTTCGGGGTGTCGGAGCTGCTCGCGCGGATTCGGGCGCAGTTGCGGCGCCACCATCGTGGCGGCAACTCGGAGACGCTTGACGAAGCGTTCTCGTTCGGCGACATCAACATCGATCTGGCGCGCCGCAAGGTGACGCGAGCTGGCGAGCCCGTCCACCTCACGCCGATCGAATACCGGCTATTGGTCACACTCGTGCGCCATGCGGGACGCGTGCTCACCCACCGGCAGTTACTCAAGGAGGTGTGGGGGCCGTCGCATGTCGAGAGCAATCACTACCTGCGCATCTATATGGGGCACTTGCGGCAGAAGCTGGAGGCCGATCCGGCCCAGCCGCAACACATCCTGACGGAAACCGGGGTCGGGTACCGGCTCGAGGTGGATGTGACCGGGTAAGCCCGGCAAGCCTGACTTTGTTAAAATCGCGCCGTTCCGTCAGGGGAGACCGGCGCTTGACCATTCAGTGATTCGGTTGATCTTCGATGGAGCCCATTGCCGGGACGACCCGGTAAGCGGCTCGCGTATGGTGCGTGTATTGAACCGTGTATGGCTCGCGCATGAAGCGCGTGCGGATCGCGTACCTCCCCGGGGACGACCCCGCTTTTCTTCGAAGTCACTCATGGCCTGGATTCTGCTGGTTTTCGCCGGTTTTCTCGAAGTGGCTTGGGCCGTCGGTCTCAAGTACACGCAAGGATTTTCCCGTCTCGGTCCCTCCGTTTTCACGATCGTGTCGATGATCGGGAGCGTTTGGCTGCTGGCGCTCGCCGTGCGTACGTTGCCGTTGGGCACGGCGTACGCCATCTGGACGGGCATTGGCGCCGTTGGCGCGTTCGTGCTCGGGATCGTGCTGTTCGGCGAATCGGCGTCCGCGGCACGTATCGCCAGCGTCACGTTGATTCTGGCCGGGCTCGTGGGGCTCAAGCTCACGGCAGCCTGACGCGTCGAGCACGGATGACATCTCGGGGGCAGCGTTGTTGGCGAGCGCCAACCTCGGCGTCGGCCCCGAGACGCAACTGCTGCCGGGAGCACTCGTGTCTCGCCACCCGCTTTCGCCCTGTTTTCGGTCCATTCCGTCAATTTGAGTCACCGGTGGTGCGTTGCCGCAACGCGCGGCATAATGATGCGGTAGCGGTCGTGTTACTCGCCGGTCACATGCCATGCATGTGACGGGCATTTGTTCGGGATATCTCTGGGATATAGCCGAGGCATAGCCGGGACATATTCGGCGTTTTTCCGGTATGTCTGGCAGGCTTGGCACGTCTGACATCCTGGCATCCGGCATCTTTCCCGGTTGACCGTTACCGCGTCGGTGGTACGAGACGCGTGATCGTGCGACGCCGTCATGTCGGCGGCAGCGAGGTCACCATGCTTGAATCGATTGCGCTCGGCGCAGGGCTGTCCTGGGGCAGCGGCCTGCGGTTGTACCTGACGGTGTTCTGCGCGGGGCTTGCGGCGCGGCTGGGCTGGCTGCATCTGCCACCCACGCTTGCGGTGCTGGCGTCCACGTGGGTGATTGCGGCTGCGGGCGTGCTCGCTGCCATCGAGTTCTTCGCGGACAAGATTCCCTTTGTCGACAGTGCCTGGGACGCCGTGCATACCTTCATCCGGATTCCTGCCGGGATCGTGCTCGGTGCTGCGGCGCTGGGACAGATGGACCCGACCGTCACGGTGCTCGCCGGTCTGGCCGGCGGCGCGCTGGCAGGGACGGCTCATCTGGCCAAAGCAGGCAGCCGCGCCCTGATCAATACATCGCCGGAACCTTTCTCGAATGTCGCGGCCTCAGCCGGCGAAGATGTCTCTACGGTGGGCGGATTGGCGCTTGCGTTCTTCCTTCCCGCCGTTTTTCTCGTGATGTTGCTGGTGTTCGTCGTGCTGGCCTGGTGGTGGCTGCCGCGCGTGTGGCGCGGTTGGCGCTCGTTACTGGCACGGGTCAAAGGATTGAGGAACGATGGGGTTCACTGATGTTGCCCGCCAAGCCTGGCGGATGTTCCTGCGCGACTGGCGCGCAGGCGAGTTGCATCTGCTTCTCGTGGCACTGTTGCTGGCGGTGGGTGCACTTTCCAGCGTAGGTTTTCTCTCCGATCGGATGCAGGGCGGGCTGGAGCGCGACGCGCGTCAGATGCTCGCCGCCGACCTCGTTGTTCGCAGCGACGCCCCCCTGTCCCCCGAATTCACCCGTCAGGCGCAAGCCGACGGGCTGGCGACAGCCGTCATCGCCAATTTCCCCAGCATGGCTAGCGCGACCGGCTCTGCCGGGCAAGGTGGCCAAAGTGCTCAAAGTGGTCAAGGCGGCGAAAGTGGGCCGACGGGTGCGAGCCGTCTGTCATCGCTCAAAGCCGTGTCCGACGGATATCCCTTGCGCGGACGCGTGCGCATCGCCCCCGATGCGCAGCCCGGCACCCCGGATGCTCCGGCCGCCGGAATTCCCGCGCCGGGCACCGTCTGGGTCGATAGCGCGCTGCTCGACGCACTGCACGTCAAACCCGGCGACGCCATCCGCGTGGGCAATCGCACGCTGCGTGTCGCCGCCGTCATCACGCGCGAAATGGATCGCGGCTACGGCTTCGGATCGCTCGCCCCGCGCGTCATGATGCGATTCGACGAATTGCCGTCGACCGGGCTGGTGCAGTTCGGTAGCCGGATCACCTATCGTCTGCTGGTCGCGGGCACCAACGCACAAGTCGAAAAATTCACGACGTGGGCGCGAGCGGCAGCGGAGCAGGCGCGCGGCGTGCATCTCGAATCGCTGGAAGAGGGGCAACCGCAGGTGCGCCAGACCCTCGATCGCGCCGAGCGTTTCCTCTCGCTGGTGGCGCTGCTTGCCGCCGTGCTGGCGGCCGTCGCGGTCGGGATCGCCTCGCGCCGATACAGCGAGCGCCATCTCGACGCCTGCGCCGTCATGCGCTGTCTGGGTCTGCCGCGCCGGGCGTTGCGCAGCATGGTGACGCTCGAGTTCATCGGGCTCGGTCTGATTGGCGGCGGGCTGGGCGTCGCTCTTGGTTATGCGGCGCACTGGGTGCTGCTGGCACAGTTGGGTGACGTGATTCCGGCCGGGCTGCCAGCGCCGACGTGGCGTCCGGCGGCGTTCGGTCTCGCCAGTGCGCTGGTAATGCTGCTGGGCTTTGCGCTGCCGCCGCTGCTGCCGCTCTCTGAAGTGGCGCCGCTGCATGTGCTGCGCCGCGATGTGGTGGGGGGGGCGCGTCGCCAGGGGTGGTTGGCGTATGGCGCGAGCGCCGTGGCGTTCGGCACACTGCTGCTGTTTGCCGCGCGCGACCTGCGCCTGGGGGCAATGGTTGCCGGCGGTTTCGTCGCGGGTGCCGTGGTGTTCGGCGTGATCGCCTGGCTGGCGATCCGTGGGCTCGCCGCGTGGGCGCGGCGTCACGGGGCAGCGGGCGGCGCGATGGGCGGCATCGGCTGGCGTTATGCAGTGGCGGGTCTGCGTCGTCGTGGACTCGGGAGCGCGTTGCAAGTGGTGGCGCTGGGCCTCGGGTTGATGGCGCTGCTGCTGCTGGCTGTCACGCGCAACGATCTGGTCGCGGGCTGGCGTCAATCGAGCCCGCCGGATGCACCGAACCGCTTCGTCATCGATATCCAGCCGGGGCAGGACACACCGGTGCTCGCGCAACTCCGCTCGGCGGGGCTGCCCGACGTGCAACTCTCGCCGATGATTCGCGCGCGACTCACCGCCATCAACGGCAAGCCAGTCACGGGCGACACCTATACCGAAGAGCGGGCGCGGCGTCTGGCGGAGCGTGAATTCAATCTGTCGTACACGTCGGCGCTGCCCGACGGCAATCGCGTGACGGCCGGTCAGTGGTACGGCGACGCCACAACGCCGCAGGTGTCGATGGAAGAGGGCATCGCGAAGACGCTGGGGCTCAAGCTGGGCGACACGTTGCGTTTCGAAGTCACGGGACAGACCATCGACGCACCGATCACGAGTCTTCGCAAGCTGGACTGGGGGTCGATGCGCGTGAACTTCTTCGTGGTGATGCCGCCCGCCGCGCTGCACGATTTTCCGATGACGTGGATCACATCCTTCCACCTGGCGCCGCAGCAACAGGGCGTGACGGATGCGCTGGTGCGTCAGTTTCCCAACGTGACGGTGATCGATACAGGGGCGCTGCTCGCGCAGATCCAGCAAATCCTGTCGCAAGTGATCGACGCCGTGCAGGCACTCTTCCTCTTCACGCTCGCGGCCGGGGTGCTGGTGCTGTACGCGGCGCTCGCCGGCACGCGTGACGAGCGCATGCGCGAGAGCGGCATCTTGCGGGCGTTGGGAGCATCGTCGCGACAACTTCGCGACGTCCATCTGGCGGAACTGGTGACGGTCGGCGCGTTGGCCGGGCTGCTGGCCTCGCTGGGCGCGGGCGCGCTGGGTTGGGCGCTGGCGCGTTATGTCTTCGAGTTCTCGCTGCACTTCAATCCGTGGCTGCCGGCGCTGGGCGTCGGTGCTGGCGTTCTGTGCGCGCTGATCGGCGGATGGAGCGGGCTGCGCGCGGTGCTGCGTCAATCGGCGTTGCGCACGTTGCGCGAAGTCTGAGGCAGCGCGAGAGCGTGCCACGCCCACTCGCGTGGCACGCCCGTCAGGCCTCGTGCACAATATCGGTCATGACGACCGAAAACACCTCTCAAACCTCCGCGGCGGACGACGATGTGCAGGACACGCCCGCACAGCCGACTGCCTTTTCCCTGCTTGGCGGCGAAGATCGCGTGCGCGAACTCGTCGACCGTTTCTACGACCTGATGGACCTTGAGGCCGAGTTTGCCGGTATTCGCGGCATGCACCCGGCGTCGCTCGACGGTTCGCGCGACAAGCTCTTCTGGTTCCTGTGCGGCTGGCTCGGGGGACCGAACCATTACATCGAACGATTCGGCCACCCGATGCTGCGCGCCCGGCATCTGCCGTTCCCGATCGCGTCGAGCGAGCGCGATCAATGGCTGCGTTGCATGGCGCTGGCGATGCAAGACATCGGCGTGCCAGCGTCGCTTCAGGAACGGTTGATGCAGGCGTTCTACGGAACGGCCGACTGGATGAGGAACCGGGCGGGGTGAGACCTAAACGCGAGTTGCCCCGCCAGACGAGATGAGTGCCTCGATCGAGTTCAGGGCGTCGTAGTAGTGCAAGTCGGCGTCCGAGTCGGCGTCGGGCTCGGTAGTGCGAAGCGATCCGACGTCGAACTGCTCGCCTGCGACGGGCTCGATGGACACCACGACAGTGTCCTGGGTTGCCTTGATGTTCGGCGCTTCGGCAATGGCGTCGCCGGGACCGATCGATGAGAGTAATTCGATGTCGTCTGCCGTATCGAAATACTCACTGTCGGCACTCGATGCGAGCGATTCGACGTCAGCCGTATCGCGAGTGGGGACGGGTTGCGCGGCCTCGGTGACGAGCGCTTTTTGCACCATCTTGCCCGCTTCCATTGTGTATTCCATTGCCGGGATGGGTTCGATGTGCACATAGCTGCACTCATCGTCCAGCACGGCGTAGTCCTTCTGAGTCTGCATGGCGACAACGATGTCTGCCGCTGCCCGCCGCTCGCTGCCGGCGATGATATCTGCGATGACATATCGTTGCGCGTAGACGCTGGCCGTAGCGGCGCCATCGGCAATCGCGGTGCCGACGTGCTCCGCGCCAGCCGCCCCCTGAAGCCACGAAGGCACCGGTATGTGCAGCGTTTTGAGCAGCGGTGCGATACCGTTGTGAATGGCGCCGAATACCAACGGGCCGTTGGTGACGACGGTGCTGATGAGCATGCCGTAGTTTTTAAGTACGTCGACACCGGTCCATTCTCCGACCGACTGGAAGACGTTTGTATCGCGGATATCCGCGCCGGTGATCCTGTCTTCCGGGCCGAAGCGGTACTTGCTGACGGCGAGGATCAGGTTAGCGATTTGCGTAGCGGCGGCAACGGTGTGGAGCGGGATGTCCGCGTAGCTCTGCCAGTCGTCTTTCATCGACGCGATGGCCACGCCTAACGCCGCCGTTTTGGCGAGAACGTTGAGGACGTGGCCGACGAGCGCCGCGTTTCGCGCCCCGCGATGTGTCTCGATGGAAATTCTGAATTCGTCCCAGCAACCTAACGCGAGCGCTTCGGGGGCTGCCGGCATGGCGATTCGCACGTGTGAATTGGCGCCGCTGACTGGGGGGTTCGAGACTTGCGTGATGGTCGTGGGCAGAGCGGGGGGCGAGGTGAAACTTACCGTCATGAATGACTTCCGAAAATGGAGCGGCGTTAGATCGAGGCGAGAAGAAGCTCGGCGTTAGCGCCGATATCGGCGTACGCCGCGTCTTCCCGTGCGGTCTCCAGCGCGTGCATGGCCAGATCGCGTGCCAGCGCGCCTTCGCCCAGCTTCGCGAGGCAATTCGCGTTGATCAGCATGGGTTCGGGGTCGTGCGGCATGAACATCGAAACGGCGCTGAGCGGTGCGAGCGCAAGCGCATAGTCCCCGCGTGCAAAATGGGAATACCCCACCAGCTTGTTCACGCTGACGTCGAGCGGCCGTTCCTTCAGGAGGGGGTAAAGCAGATGGAGCGCGGTTTCGTAATCGGTGGCGATGTAGGCGTCGCGGGCTCGTTCGAAACGCAGGTGGGCGGTGTCGCCAGCGGCGGGATTCGCTGGCACGTTGGCATTGCGATGGGAGGACGGGGGGTAATGTCGCGTGGAGTGCATGAGAGGATTCCTTCCGGTTTGCATCGATTCGGATTGGGAGCGCCACGCGCGTGGCACCCGGACGAATCCTACTGTTGACGCTATATCCGTCTCTTTCGGTTTTGTGGGCAAAATTGTTGTCCGATCACCATGCGTGTCCGCATTGGGATAAACGTGAGGCGCCTCATGCCGCGTACGCCCAAATCGAGCGCGTTGGGGTAATGACGTGGAACCTTTGCTGGGGGCCGGCGAGGGCGTTCCGGTGGGGGCGCGAACCGACCGTACCGGTGCGCCAGTGCCCGATTGTCACTTGTCATAAAGGCGCAAAACGCGCGAGGATGATGCGTTAATCAGGAGACGCCCCATGAATACCGAAGCCCTTTTTCGCCAGGACGCCTATTTGCGCCAATGCGAGGCGCGTATTACCCATATCGACGAGGCGGGCATCATGCTCGATCGCACGGTCTTCTACCCGCTTGGTGGCGGACAGGCAGGGGACGCCGGTGCACTCGTGCTGGCAGACGGTACTCGTTTCACCATTGCGGATACGCGCAAATCGAAGCAGGAGGGGGCCACGCCCGACGACGCCGTGCATGTGCCCGCTGAAGGGCAGGCCGAAGTGCTGGCCGGGTTGTCGGTCGGCGACACGGTGCTCGCCGAAATCGATTGGGAGCGGCGCTTCCGTCATATGCGCTTTCATACCGCGTCGCATCTGATGTGCGCGGTATTGCCGCATCCGGTGGACGGATGCAGCATCACCACGGAATACGCGCGGCTGGACTTCGTCACGAACGAGCCGATCGAGCGCGAGACGGTCGAGGCCGGGCTGGCGGCGCTGGTTGCGGCAGCGCGGCCGGTCGACATCGACAGTATCAGTGACGAAGAGATGGCGGCGCGTCCCGAACTGGTGCGTACGATGAGCGTGAAGCCGCCGGTGGGGCTGGGGCACGTGCGTCTTGTGCGTATCGAAGGGATCGACTTGCAGCCGTGCGGGGGAACGCATGTGGGTAATACGTCGGAAATCGGCGCGCTGCGGGTGGCCAAGATCGAGAAGAAGACGTCGCGCACCCGCCGGGTTGTGTTGGCGTTTGCCTGAGTCCCACAGGGTCGCGCCAACGGGCGCGACCACAAGTGGTGCAATGGGCTAAACGGGCTCAGCGTCTCATACGTACGTGACTTGTGGAACGCTTGCCGCCACGCTGTTTAGCGAGGCGTCGTCCACGCCGCTATCGTCCGAGGCTTCGATATCGATATCGGCGTCTCGGGGGCGGAATACGCCTGGCGTGCCGAACGACTCTTCGTAATTCAGACTTCGTTCGATAACATCCATGTTGCGTTTCGCCTCTTTGGCATTCATCCATTCGATGACGCCTATCGTCGCCATGCTGCCAAACGCGCGGTAAGCCGCTGCGGTAAATCCGATGCAACTCTGCAATGCATCCAGATCGTGAGTCAGGCTGTCGGGGGCTACGGACGGGGTGGGCGCGGCAAGGTTCTCGAAGGGGGACGGTGTGACGTCGTCGCCCCTCTCCTGCTTGGCTTCGTGGCCGCCCGAGATCCGTCCTGCCTGATTGAAGAACACCATCATCGACGCGCCAAGCAAGGTCGACTGATATTTCCCACCGTATGTCTCAAGGTGTTTCGAGCCGAGGAGCTGACCGGCCGACGCGACCCAGGAGGTGTTCATGATGTGCGACGGCGTCGAGGACGGGTTGCAATATTTGCCGACGGCGACTGCCAGATCCATCAGGCTGGAGAGCGATGCGAACGAGGCGGTTGTCAGCGTTATCTTATGGGCGCTGGACAGCGTACTGCTTTCGTAGGTTTCCTTGATGGTGCTCAGGCTGGCTGTGCCCAACGCGCTGAGACTGAATGCGGTGTTGCCAACGTGGTGCATCAACGCGGCAAACCGACCGACAGTGGGCGGTGACGGGACCAGATGTCTGTGAGAACCGGAATGCGCTGCGAGGGTATTGAGCGCCTTTGCCGCGTCGATTTGCATCTGTGCATCATCCGCGCCCCGCGAGCGGGGATCGTTCGGGATGGGATAGGTATTGGCGGTGCCGACGGTCGTAGAGGGGGTACTTTGCACGGGGGGATGAGAGAGAATCAAAGCGTTTCGGGGGAATGAGACGGATCGCAAGCGGAAAGTCAGAGCGTGCCGAGCAGACGCTCAAGGCTGACGCGCAGATCGGCATGGCGATTCGAGCTTCGCACCATTTCCAAAGCATCGTTGGCCATGTCTCGGGCGGTCTGCGCATCGCCGCATTTCTGCATGCACAGCGCAGCGAAATAGAGAGGTTCGGGGTCGCCATACTCGCGCGCCACTGCGATCATCAATGGGGCAATCGCGTGTTCATGATCGCCGAGTTGGCATAGAACGTAACCGAACGCTTTGTAGGCGCCCGTGTGCTCGGGGAGCGTACGGCATATCTCGGCAAACGCGCGTGCTGCGCCCTCCAGATCGTTCGCTGCATGCAGCGCAAACGCGTGCGCCAACGCTTGTGAATCGACGGGGCTGTCAGCCGCCCCGACATCGTTGCGTGACGGGATGGGAATGCCTCGCGCCCGATGAATGGCGAGCGCGCCAGCAATGGCGTGTGGCGGCCGCGCAAGTGATGCTCGTGTCATTGCATTGTTCCTCTTGCTGTCGATCGCATCAGTGCGATCCTCCGTAATGTGCGGCGCGCGCGAGGTCGTGACTATCGAACTCCGACAATTCATGTCGAAAACTCTCGCGAGTCGCGTGTGGTTGAGTGCACGCCTAACGGATCGCGCTTGTCCTGGACCAAAGTGCATCCGGTTGGGATAAGGGGGAGGAACTACCGGGCAGCGTGAGGAAGTTCTCAGACAGCCCCCGCCGTCGCTGCCTGTCGCTAATTCGGGCAAATTGAAGAAGACGCCGTGCACCTGCGCCGGGGAGTGTCGGCGTTTGCCCGAGTCTGGCATCATCCTGCCATCCCCCAACACTCACCTCAGGACGTTCGATGGCGACGCCGGCAGCAGAGATTTCCCCGCAGACACCCCGCTTGCAACCCTGGCAGGACGTGCTCGACTTCTGGTTCGGCGCGCCGGGTGCCGATGTGTACGGCATGGCGCGTCCCGAGTGGTTTCGCAAGTCGGACGCGTTCGACGACGAGATTCGCACCCGTTTCGGCGCCTTGCATGCGCAGGCGCTGGCGGGGGAACTGGGGGATTGGGCGCAAACGCCGCTTGGCGCTTGCGCGCTGATCGTGGTGCTCGATCAGTTCTCTCGCAACTTGTTCCGGGGGCAGGCGAGCGCGTTTGCTGGCGATGCGCAGGCGTTGACGGTGGCGCGTCGGCTGGTCGAAGCGGGGGACGATCAACGACTGCCGACGGCCCAGCATCGTGTCTTCGCCTATCTTCCGTTCGAGCACGACGAGTCGCTGGAAAGCCAGCACGTCTCGCTGGCGTTGTACGAGCAACTGGCGCAGGCGTCGGGCCTCGTCGATAACCTCGATTACGCGCGCAGGCACGCGGTCGTCATCGAGCGTTTTGGCCGTTATCCGCACCGTAATGCCGCGTTGGGCAGGGTCTCGACGCCCGAGGAAATCGCGTTTCTGAAACAGCCGGGTTCTTCGTTCTGAGCGTTTTGACGCGACAGGCGGAGCCGCGTCAGGTGCGCGGCGAAGTCGGGGTGGCCGATGCTGCCGTCGCACTCGCGGGACGCCGCCGCTCGCGCCAGCGGATCGCGAAATACCCGATGCCATAGGCGAGCAGGCCGCCCACCACGGCGAAAGCGGACAGGCCGACGCACAGGTGCAGCGTTGCGCTACCGAAGTCGAAATTCTTCAGTTGCGTCCAGAAGCTTTCGCTCGCGTGCGCGGCGGCGCTCACTGTCGCTTCGATCTCGGCCCTGGGGGACCAATCGAGCATCCAGCGGCCAACGCGGTGGGCGCCCAGATAGACGAACGGCACGGTCAGCGGATTGGTGATGAGTGTCCCCATGACCGCGAGGAAGAGATTGCCGCGGAGCATCGCGGCCGCGAGCATCGCCACCGGCATCTGCGCAAACGGAATCAGAATCCCGAAAAAGACACCGCACGCCAACCCGATGGCCACACCACGCGGCGTGGGGTGCCATAAGCTACGGCGCAGCAACAACCCGGCGTGCGGACGCAGCCAGCGCGATCGCAGCAGCCGCATTGGGCGAAGCATCTTTAACATCATGGGCAGGTTGCTCGTCGGATGGTGTTGACCCAGGCGGGCATGGGGTGGGCGTGAACGCGACGGTTCACATGCTACGGATATCTGAGTGACGGTGAATCCGAGAGTTCAATGGCGGGGCGCTCGAACGACCGCAATATGCGTTGGGAAATAACGCAACGACACCCACAGCGACTTGCGCTCGGGAGGAGCGAGAGGGAGGGAGGAGGGGGGACGAAGCCGCTGCGCGGCAGGGCGCCGCGCAGCGATACGACGAGCGCGCTTAGATCTGCGTGCGCTGGTCGGTCCAGCGATCGATTTTCGACGGCTTGAAGTGGCGCATCGTCTCGAGCAGCGCTTCCGGCGACGCGGCGATCTGCAACTGGTCGAGTTGCGGTCCCTTGAGGAACTGCTCCGTCACCATCGACTTGAGGAACACCATCAACGGGTCGTAATACTGCTCGACGTTGAGCAAGCCGATCGGCTTCGCGTGATAGCCGATTTGCAACCACGTGAAGACTTCGAACAGCTCTTCGCATGTGCCGATGCCGCCCGGCATGGCGATGAAAGCGTCCGACAGATCCGCCATCATCTGCTTGCGCTGATGCATGTTCTCGACGATATGCAATTCCGTCAGCCCGGTATGGCCGACTTCCTTGTCCATCAGCGCTTTCGGAATGATGCCGACGGCCTGACCGCCGTGGGCCAGCACGGCGTCGGCAATAATGCCCATCAGGCCGACCTTGCCACCGCCGTAGACCAGACGAACGCCGGCTTCGGCCATGCGACGCCCCAAATCACGGGCCGCTGCTGCGTAGGCGGGCCGCACGCCGGTGGCGGCGCCGCAATAGATACAAATGGATTTGACTTCCGACGACATGCCTTACTGCACTCCTTTGGATGAAGATTCCCGAGCCATCTTGTCATATAGCTCGCGCGAGCGGCCCTTCAGATACGGCGCCATTTGCGAGAGGATGTGATAGCTCGACTGATGCAACCCGGCGCTGATTTCTTCGGGATCGTTGTACTTGCGCGGGTTCATGACGAATTGATAGGACAACCAGTACGTGGACAGCACCACCATGTTGGTGGTCACGATATCGATCTGCTCCGGCGTGATTTCCATTTCACCATCGGCCACGAGCAGGTCGCACATTTCGCGCGCAAAACGCTTCTTGTGGCCCACGATCTGCTTGAAATGGGTCTCAAGCGTGCGATTGCGCGCCAGCAGATCGTTGAGGTCGCGATACAGAAAACGGAAGCGCCACAGAAATTCGGACATGTATTGCAGATATGTCCAGACTTCGTCGAGCGTGGGCTTGTGGTCATCGGGCAGCCGCAGACGACGTTCGATTTCCTGCTCGAACTGCGCAAAGATGCTGTTGATGATGTCGTCTTTGTTGCGGAAGTGGTAGTACAGATTGCCCGGGCTGATTTTCATGTCCTCGGCAATCGTGGTGGTCGTTACGTTGGGTTCGCCGATTTCGTTGAAGAGTCGCAGTGACACCTCAAGAATTCGTTCGCGGGTTCGGCGTGGCGGCTTTGCTTCCATGTCTGTCGGCCCCGGTGAGCGGCAAGCTCGGCGAAGGATGTTCTCCGCTTGCCTTTATGAGTTGAGCATCAGGTATACGGCGATCGATTATACCCGGCAGCCGACGACTGCCAAGCACGGGGAAGGGGCCGACGAGGGATATCAGAAAAACGCCGTACGCACGAGATCGACGATGACAGGTCCGGCAAGCGAAGCCCAGGTGAGCAGGCAAAGGCCGAGGGCGACGAGGACCGCGGCGCTGCCGAAATCCTTCGCACGTTTGGAGAGTTCGTGGCGCTCCAGCGAAATGCGGTCGATGGCCGCCTCGATGCTTGAATTGACCAGCTCGATGATGAGGACAAGCAGCATCGAGCCGATCAGCAGCACGCGCTCGACGGCGGTGACCGGCAGAAAAATCGCGGCCGGCAGGAGAAGGGCGGCGAGCGCTAGTTCCTGACGGAACGCGCTCTCTTCGAACACGGCAAACTTGAAGCCGGACAGGGAGTACTTCAGGGCGCGCCAGGCGCGCATGACGCCCCGATTCCCCTTGTACGGATTCGGTTGTTTGTCGCGTGGCGGCGGGTGATCGATGAACAAGCGTCAGGTTCCTCGCCGCAACGGGCTCTGGAGGTGGATCAGATCGCGCTCGCGAGCGACGGCTCGGGATTGCGCGGATGCAGATGCGAGGCGAACTCTTCGGAGGCGGCTTGCCATGAGAATCGCTCGGCCCAGGCACGGGCACTCGCGCGCGAAACCTTGAGCGCATCGAGGCACGCCTCGCGCAGATCCTCACGCAGGGCGCCGCCTTCGCCCTCGGGGCAACCGTTGAAAACATCGACCGGGCCGGTCACCGGGAAGGCCGCCACGGGCAGACCGCAGGCCATGGCTTCGAGCAGCACCAGGCCGAACGTATCGGTGCGGCTCGGGAAGACGAAGACGTCTGCGGACGCATAAACCTTCGCCAGTTCAGGCTGCGAAAGCATGCCGAGATAATTCACGTCGGGATAGCGCGAGCGGAGTTCGGCCAGTTGCGGCCCTTCGCCTGCGACCCATTTCGAGCCGGGCAGATCCAGCTTCAGGAAGGCTTCGATGTTCTTCTCCACGGCAACGCGCCCTACGTAGAGGAAAATCGGATGTGCTGAATTTAGCACATGTGCCTCCTGCGCACGGAAGATGTCGAGGTCGACGCCGCGCGTCCACAGCACGACGTTCTGGAAGCCATTGGCTTCGAGGTCGCGCTTGACCACCGGCGTGGGCGCCATCACGGCGCGAGACGGCTTGTGAAACCAACGCAGAAAGCGGTACGTAGTGGCTAGCGGGAAGCCGAAGCGCGCCTGCACATATTCTGGAAAACGCGTGTGGTAGGCCGTCGTGAAAGGGAAGTCGTTGCGTATGGCCCACTTGCGTGCGGCCATGCCGAGCGGGCCTTCGGTGGCGATATGCACGGCGTCGGGGCCGAACGCCTCGATGCGGCGCGAGACGCGGGTACCGGCGAAGAAGGCGAGGCGGATTTCGGGGTATGTCGGGCAGGGGATCGTGCGGAATTCCTGCGGCGTGAGCAGCTCGACACGATGGCCGGCGGCTTCCAGCTGAGCGCGCGTGTTCTTCAACGTGCGGACCACGCCGTTGATCTGCGGATCCCAGGCGTCGGTGACGATCATGATTTTCATCGGGCGCTCCTTCGCGCACGTGGCGCGGGTGGGTGACACGCGCGCAGCCGCGCGCGTAGGGGTGCGCACATTCGGCGAGGGGTTGCCGTTTGTGCGCAGGTGAATTCGGGGGGACTACAGGATCATGAGGCGCACCGGACGGGCGGGTTCAGGCGCTCACGGGCGTCGCTTTCACGTTCGCGCGCTTGTCGCCTTTCTCTGCCTTGTCGTCCTTGGTGTCCTTGTTGTCCTTCTCGCCCTTAAGGCGCTTCTGCGTCCAGTAGATGATCTTCAGCTCGCCCTCGGTCGTCTCGACGAGCGCCGAGAGACTCTCGACCCAATCGCCGTCGTTGCAGTAGAGCAGGCCGTCGATCTCGCGAATCTCCGGCTTGTGGATGTGGCCGCACACAACACCGTCGCAGCCGCGCCGACGCGCCTCGTCGGCCATGACATTTTCGAAGGCCGAAATGAAGTTCACGGCGTTTTTCACCTGATGCTTCAGATACTGCGAGAGCGACCAGTACGGGAAGCCGAAACGCGTGCGCACGCGGTTGAACCAGCGGTTGAGCAGCAGCGTGAGCGTGTAGAGCGAGTCGCCGAGATAGGCGAGCCACTTGGCGTGCTGGATCACGCCGTCGAACAGATCGCCGTGCGTGATCCACAAACGTTTGCCCGAGAGCGTGGTGTGAAACGCTTCGTCGCGCACCGCGATGTCGCCGAAAGCCAGCCCGCAGAACTGACGCGCCGCTTCGTCGTGATTGCCCGGCACGTAGATCACCTGCGTGCCTTTGCGCGCCCGACGCAGCATCTTCTGCACGACGTCGTTGTGCGTCTGCGGCCAGTGCCAGCCCTTGCGCAAATGCCAGCCGTCGATGATGTCGCCCACGAGATACAGATAGTCCGACTCGTGATGCCGCAGGAAGTCGAGCAGGTAGTCCGCCTGACAGCCTTGCGTGCCGAGGTGGATGTCCGAGAGCCAGATCGTGCGGTAGCGGGTGATGCCTTCGGGCGGCGGGTCTAGCGGATCGGGGGTGTCCGGCGGCAGATCGATCGTGGAGGGCGGGGCGGCGGGAGGGCTGGCGGGCGGCGTGTCTGCGAAGCGGCCGGCGCGAGCCGCAGGTGTGGGGATCGGCAGCTCAAAGGTGGGTGTCGTCGTCATACCGGCTCGCACGTCGCGTTGAACATGCGAGCATTGCGCCACGGCTTCGTGAAGAGACGATGACAGTCATGTCCGTGTCGCGAAAGTGTCTTTTGGCGTCGCGCAGATGCGACAGCGGGGCGGCGGGTGGTTTCGGTGGGCAAGGGCGTGTGGATGCGCACGTCCTTGATCGGAAGCGAGACCAAAGCGAGACGGAAGCGAGAGCGTCAGTGGCCGCGCCGCAGGCCTTGCGCAACGCGCTCCAGCGTCTCGAGTACCAGCGCACGCGAGCGCGGATGCGTGGCGAGCGACACGTGGCCGAGGCCGTCCAGCGAGAGGTTGTGCGCGCCGGGCAACACCGAGGTGCGCACCGGGTACACGACGTTGTCGTGCGTCGTGAAAATCGACGTCATCCGCGCGCGTTCTGCATCTTTCTCGCTGCTGGCGAGCGCCACGAGCCATTCGCTGCCGATGCTCATTTGTCGAACGTTTTCACCGAGGCCGTGACGCGCGTGAAGCGTGCCGAAGTGCGGCGAGCCGAGCGTGACGGTGTGCACGACAGGCAAGGTCGGAAAGCGGCGCAGGCAGGCGCGCGCTGCGATGCCGCCCATGCTGTGGCCGACGATCACGACCGGCAGCCGCGTGCGCTCGGCAAGCGCGTGCGCGGCGTTGGCGATGCTCTCGGCGTAGTCGTCGATGTCGCCGAACATCGGGCTGAGGTTGATGGCGTCGCTGTGATAGCCCGCGTCTGCCAGATGACGGGAGAAGCGCAGCCAGAACGCGCGGTTACAGCCGTAGCCGTGCAGCAGCAGAACCGCAACGGGGCGAGCCGGGCCGCTCGGCGGTGGCAGCGGCGCGGTGCTGAACCACGGTTGGTAGAGGTCGAGCAGGAGGATCGACGCCGCGCATTCGTAGGCCCAGACGGCAACGTTCGTGCCGGCGGTGGTTTGGCGCTCGGGCGTCGGGTCGCCGTGCGCGGCCATGATGAAACCCGCGGCAAGTCCGATCGCGTGGGACACGGGAAGCCACAGAATCGTCCACAGGAAGGTCGTCAAGGGGCTGTGCCATGCGGACCAAGTGGCGATGGCCACGATGACCGACAAGCCGATCTGTATGCCGGCGTAGACCAGGTGCGGACGCGAAGCCCTCGGCGCGCCGCGGGCGGCCAATGGTGGGGGACTCATTTGCCGCTCATTTATCCAGGACGCTCACAAGCCGCGTGCCGGCAAGCCGGTCGTGAACGAACTGGTGGTCGGGCATCACGCGCATGGCCAGCGCCCACACGACGATCCAGCCGCCGAGCAGCGCGACGCTGCTCCAGCCAGTCAATCCGAGCGCCCAGTCCAGTGCCATCGCCGGGAGCACCCAGAGCCATGCGAGGGCATATCGCAGGATCGCGCGGCCGGTACGCACCGGCAGGCCGCGGGCGTCGACCAGACGGATCTTCCAGGTCTTCATGGCGAGGGTCTGGCCGCCATGCGTCCAGAACCAGATGAAATAGGCACCGAGCACGAGAAACAACCAGGTTTGCATCGCATGCCGATACATCAGCCCGCTGCGCTGCTGCGTGAGGGCGCTGAACAGATACCCCGCGAGAAACAGGACGCCGAAGAGCAGCAGCGACTCGTAGACCATCGAGAGCAGGCGGCGACGTAGCGTCGGCACGGCGTAGTCTGCGGACGGCGCGTGCGGCGTTCCATGCGACTTGGCGGGTGCCGCGGGATCGGGAGCCCGCGTCGAGGCGGGCGAGCGAGGCGGCTTGGCAGGCTGAGTCGTAGCGGAGTCGGTCATCGCGGCGTGGTCTGAAATCTTATTGTCGGAGGTGCCCGGTGGTGTGTGCGAGAGAGATTCGAGGCGTTCGCGCCGGGAACGTCGACCATTATGCGGAAGATTGTGCCGATGGGCCAGCCAGCCCGCGCGCCGGGCCGAACGCCGGAATGCAGACGGCCGCCCGAGGGCGGCCGTCGTGAAGCGGTGCTCACTGACCTTGCGCGTCAGTTGTGATGATAGAGATCGGAATTGAAGACGGCGTCGCCGTTCTTGTCGCCATTCGCCGGGGCCGTGCTGGCGGCGGCGGGTGCCGGGGCCACGGCTGTCGGGACAGAAGCCGCCGCAGGCTGGGCGGCGGAGGCGGCGGAAGCTGCCGGCGCCGGGACCGGCAGGGCACCGTTCTTGTTCGCCGAATTGGCTTCCTTGCGATGCACGGCGGCGTACGGGTTCTTCACGCCCGAGCGGCCTGAAGGCGGCGCACTGACCACATTGGGACGACTGGACTGCTTCTTGTCGTCGGCGGCCAGACGCTTTTTCTGATCTTCCGTCAACTGCTGATACTGCTGCCAAACCTGCGCCTTGCGCTCCGGCGGCAGCGCCTTGGCGTTCTGATAGCTTTCACGCGCCAGTTGGCGCTGCTCGGGCGTCAGGCGTACCCAATCGGCCATGCGATCGTGCAGACGTTTGCGGCCTTCGGGCGACAACGTGCTGAAACGCTTGGCGATCTCGACCCACTTCTCGCGCTGACGGTCGTTCATCCGGTTCCAGTCCTGAGCGAGCGGGGCGAGCGCTTCCTGCTGCGCGGCATTGAGCTTCGCCCACGCGCCGCCCGGTGAGGGCAGGGCAGCGGCGGCGGCGCTGGCAGGCACGCCGTTCGTGAGCGTGCCCACGGGGGCGCCGACCGCGCTAGCGGCATTGGCGGTGCTCGATGCGCGGGTGCCGTCGATCACTGGCGGCACGTCGGACACCGGTTCCGGGGCTTGCGAGCGGCGCAGCGCGGCCGTGCCGGCGAATGCGGCGACGATTAGCGCGGCGACCAGAAAAAGTACGTTGCGTCGCGTCACTGGGCGGTCTTGGATGGGGGGACTGGGACTACTGGGCACGCTTCACATACGCGTTGAAACCGTGATCGGCATACGCCGACAGCGGCAGTTCGTCGCTCAATACGGCAGCATCGATGTCCGCCAGATCCTGAATGTGTTGCTGATGTTCCCAGTACGCAATGCCTGCCAGACCGATGATCAGCGCAGCCAGCGGCCACAGCAGGCCGAGGCGGCCCAGTTTATCGAACGCGCGACGCGGCCCGCCGATCTCCGGCGAATGCATGGCACCCACGCCTGCGAGGACCAGCGCCGGTTGCACGACGGCGACCGGTTCGGGTTTCTTGCGGGCGAGCGCCTGCTGGCGCGCGGCGGCCAGCCGGGCCGCGATGTTCGGCGACGGCGTATCGGATGCTTCATCCAACGCGAGCCGCACGCGATGTGCGAAGCGAATTTCCCTCGTTTCCAGATCGTGACTCATAACCTGATCCCTTTTGCCTTCAACGCCTGTGCCAACGCGTGAGTAGCACGCGAACAGTGCGTCTTGACACTGCCTTCCGAGCACCCCATCGTGGCGGCGGTCTCGGCAACGTCCATGTCTTCCCAGTAACGCATGAGGAAGGCTTCTCGTTGACGTGTTGGTAGTTTCTGTATTTCCGCTTCGATGAGCGTGAGAATTTCAGCACGCGAAACCGAGTCTTCGCTGCTCTCGGTCTGCACTGACCCGTCCTCGCCCAGCAAGGTTTCCAGCGGGTCAAAGTCGTCGCGCTCGTCGTCGCCGGGACCGGCGAGATTGGAGAACAGCGTGACCCAGGTGTTGCGCACCTTTTGCCGGCGGAAATAGTCGTGAATGGTGTTCTGGAGGATGCGCGTGAACAACAGCGGCAGGTCGGCCGGCGGCTTGTCGCCGTATTTTTCGGCCAGACGGATCATCGCATCCTGAACGATATCGAGGGCGGCCTCGTCGTCGCGTACGGCATAGACGGCCTGCTTGAAAGCGCGCCGTTCGATGCCCGCGAGAAAATCCGCCAGTTCCTTGTCAGATGCCATCCGGTGGGGTACACGCAGCGTCTGCCGCTGCGCCTGTGAAATGCCGTGTAAGCGTAAAGATTACGTAAAGATCGCGTGGTCGGAGCGGATGCTACCAAAAACGCGCCTGCCTGTAACCGCTTTTGCTTCCGGTTGTGTCTCGTTACGACGATACCGGGTTCGCCAGGTTCCTATCATGTGAAGATATTGCACCAGGACGGGGCGGTGTGCGGCGCGGTGTGGGAATTCTTCGAGGCGAACTTCGCGATCATGCTGCAAATGCATAATCTTGCTTGACCATTTTGCTGCAAACCGGTAACGTTGCCAGTTCGCAATATCTGTGATTGTCTCAATATCGGCACGCCTATCCGGTGTGTCCATCATTCAGACGCGCAGCTTGAGCCCGGACCACAAGTTCGCGGGGAGAGCACCCGATCAAAATTTTTGCCGAAACTTTGAAAGGTCGACGATGAACATGCCAAGCGCGGAATTCTCCGAGGCGGAAGCTACACGCCACCAAAACACTTCCGAAGACATGATTGGCGCCGAGATCCTCGTGCGCTCGCTTCAGGAAGAAGGGGTCGAACATCTGTGGGGTTATCCCGGCGGTTCGGTCCTCTACATCTACGACGAACTCTACAAGCAGGACAAGATCCAGCACATTCTGGTGCGCCATGAGCAGGCAGCCGTGCATGCGGCCGACGCTTATTCGCGTTCCACCGACAAAGTCGGCGTGTGTCTCGTGACGTCTGGCCCCGGCGTGACCAATGCGGTCACCGGGATTGCCACGGCGTACATGGATTCGATCCCGCTCGTCATCATCACCGGGCAGGTGCCCACGGCCGCCATCGGTCAGGACGCCTTCCAGGAGTGCGACACGGTCGGTATCACCCGTCCGTGCGTCAAGCACAACTTCCTCGTGAAGGACGTGCGCGATCTCGCCGCCACGATCAAGAAAGCCTTCTACATCGCCAAGACGGGCCGTCCGGGTCCGGTGCTGGTCGATATTCCGAAGGACGTTTCCAAGGCACGTTGCCGCTTCGAGTATCCGAAGACGGTTTCGCTGCGCTCGTACAACCCGGTGACGAAGGGCCACTCGGGCCAGATCCGCAAGGCGATGAGCCTGCTGCTCTCGGCCAAGCGTCCCTACATCTATACCGGCGGCGGCATTATTCTGGCCGACGCGTCGAAGGAACTGAACCAGTTCTGCGACCTGCTCGGCTATCCGGTGACCAACACGCTCATGGGCCTGGGCGGGTATCGTGCAAGCGATCCCAAGTTCCTCGGCATGCTGGGCATGCACGGCACGTACGAAGCCAATATGGCCATGCAGCACTGCGACGTGCTCATCGCCATCGGTGCGCGCTTCGACGACCGCGTGATCGGTAATCCGGAACACTTCTCCTCGACGGCACGCAAGATCATTCACATCGACATCGACCCGTCGTCGATTTCGAAGCGAGTGAAGGTCGACATTCCTATCGTCGGCGACGTGAAGGAAGTGCTGCGCGAGATGATCGAGAATCTGCAAACGGCCGAACACGGCCCGGATGCCGGGGCGCTGGGCGACTGGTGGAAGCAGATTGAGGAATGGCGTTCGCGCGATTGCCTCGCTTTCGATCGCAAGAGCGACATCATCAAGCCGCAGCATGTGGTCGAGACCTACTGGAAGCTCACCGATGGCGAAGCCTTCGTGTGCTCGGACGTCGGTCAGCACCAGATGTGGGCCGCGCAATACTATCGCTTCAACAAGCCGCGCCGCTGGATCAACTCGGGCGGTCTGGGCACGATGGGCTTCGGCCTGCCGGCGGCGATGGGCGTGAAGATGGCACATCCGGACGCCGAGGTCGCCTGTATTACCGGCGAGGGTTCGATCCAGATGTGCATTCAGGAACTCTCGACGTGCCTGCAATACCGCACGCCGATCAAGATCCTGTCGCTCAACAACCGCTATCTGGGCATGGTTCGCCAGTGGCAGCAGATCGAATACAGCAAGCGCTATTCCAGTTCGTACATGGACGCGCTGCCGGACTTCGTGAAGCTCGCCGAGGCGTACGGTCACGTGGGTATGCGCATCGAGAAGTCGTCGGACGTCGAGCCGGCACTGCGCGAGGCGCTGGCCCTGAAGGATCGTACGGTATTCATGGATTTCCAAACGGATCCTACCGAAAACGTCTGGCCGATGGTTCAGGCGGGCAAGGGCATCAGCGAGATGCTCCTCGGTTCGGAAGATCTGTAAGACGAAGAGGCGCGTGTGCGCTGCCAGTCGCCGCCGGCGTTGCCGGTGCGCGGGCGCCACGTCCCACACCAGGACAATCCGGGATACACCATGAGGCACATTATTTCTGTTTTGCTCGAGAACGAGCCGGGCGCGCTGTCGCGCGTGGTCGGGCTGTTTTCGGCGCGTGGCTACAATATCGAGACGCTCACCGTTGCGCCGACCGAAGACCGGTCGCTCTCGCGCATGACGGTCGTCACGACAGGCTCCGACGACATCATCGAACAGATCACGAAACACCTGAACCGGCTCATCGAGGTGGTGAAGGTGGTGGATCTGACCGAGGGTGCGCACATCGAGCGCGAGCTAATGCTCATCAAGGTTCGCGCGGTGGGCAAGGAGCGGGAAGAGATGAAGCGGATGTCGGATATTTTCCGCGGCCGCATCATTGACGTTACGGAAAAGACCTATACGATCGAGCTTACCGGGAATTCGTCGAAACTCGACGCATTCATCGAAGGGCTCGACCAGACGGCGATTCTCGAGACGGTTCGTACCGGTGGCTCGGGCATCGGGCGCGGTGAGCGCATCCTGAAGGTCTGACCGGCAACGACAACGCGGTAAGCGGATTTCGATCCATTCTGATTTCAGTTTATTTTTGGTAATACGGGACACTCCAAATGAAAGTTTTCTACGACAAAGACGCCGACCTCTCCCTCATCAAGGGCAAGCAAGTCGCCATCATCGGTTACGGCTCGCAAGGCCACGCCCACGCCCAGAATCTGAAGGACAGCGGCGTGAACGTGACGGTCGGTCTGCGCAAGAACGGCGCTTCGTGGAACAAGGCGGTGGGCGCCGGCCTGAACACCAAGGAAGTGGCGGAAGCCGTGAAGTCGGCCGACATCGTCATGATGCTGCTGCCGGACGAGCAGATCGCCGACGTGTACAAGAATGAAGTGCACGACAACATCAAGGAAGGCGCTGCCCTGGCCTTCGCACACGGCTTCAACGTGCACTACGGCTGCGTGATCCCGCGTGCCGACCTCGACGTCATCATGATCGCCCCGAAGGCCCCGGGCCACACGGTGCGCTCGACGTACTCGCAAGGCGGCGGCGTGCCCCACCTGATCGCCGTGGCACAAGACAAGTCGGGCGCTGCTCGCGACATCGCACTGTCGTACGCAGCCGCTAACGGCGGTGGCCGTGCCGGCATCATCGAAACCAACTTCCGCGAAGAAACGGAAACCGACCTGTTCGGCGAACAAGCCGTGCTGTGCGGCGGTACCGTCGAGCTGATCAAGGCCGGTTTCGAAACACTGGTCGAAGCCGGTTACGCGCCGGAAATGGCTTACTTCGAGTGCCTGCACGAGCTCAAGCTGATCGTCGACCTGATCTACGAAGGCGGCATCGCCAACATGAACTACTCGATCTCGAACAACGCCGAGTATGGTGAGTACGTCACCGGCCCGCGTGTCGTGACCGAAGAGACGAAGAAGGCCATGAAGCAGTGCCTGACCGACATCCAGACCGGCGAATACGCCAAGTCGTTCATCCTGGAAAACAAGGCTGGCGCCCCGACCCTGATCTCGCGTCGTCGTATCACGGCCGAGCACCAGATCGAACAAGTTGGCGGCAAGCTGCGCGCGATGATGCCGTGGATCGCCAAGAACAAGCTGGTCGACCAGTCGAAGAACTAAGCATCAAGCCAGACGTGCTGATCGGTGCGTACGCCCGGGAGTTTGCGGGCGGCCGCACCGGCGGTGGTGCGCGGCGTAGGGTGGCATAGGGTGGCGTAGGGCGGCGGGGGTGTGAGCACGGGTTTCCGTGCTTGGCGCTATGAAGCGCGGCATCGCGTAAGCCGCCGTCGTTGCCGCCATTGCCGCCGCCACCGAGGCCCAAGGCCGTCCGTTTTGCCGTAGCCGTTGCTGCTACGGCGAGACGGGCGGCCTTTTTCGTTATCTTCCCATTCGTCCCCGTCCGTCCCCATGATGGATTCGCGCGATTGCGCTCGGACGTCAGGCCGATTGTGCCGTGACACCCATGTGACGCGAACGTGCCGATTGGGGAAAAAGTGTCGCCGCGTCGCGCGCATTGTTACAATGCCGCCACGTCACGGTTTGGCCCAAAGCAGGCTGACCCGCTCACTCAACCGTTTTACCAAGGACGCGAGTTCAATCGCATGAATTATCCTCACCCGATCATCGCCCGCGAGGGCTGGCCCTTCCTGGGTATTGCCGTCGCTATCGCGCTCGTCGTGCATTTTCTGGCTGGCGTGTTTTGGGCCGCGCCGTTCTGGGTGATCGCCCTGTTCGTGCTGCAATTCTTCCGTGACCCGCCGCGCGAAGTGCCGCAGCAGGCGGGTGCCGTGCTCTCCCCGGCAGACGGACGCATTGTGGCCATCGAAACCACGCAAGATCCCTATGCCGGCCGTGAAGCGCTGAAGATCAGCGTGTTCATGAACGTCTTCAATGTTCACTCGAATCGTGCCCCGGTTGACGGCACGGTGACCAAGGTGGAATATTTTCCGGGACGTTTTTTCAATGCCGATCTCGACAAGGCATCGCTCGAGAACGAACGTAACGCGCTGGTGATCGACGTTGGCGGCCAGATCGTGACGAGCGTGCAGGTCGCAGGTCTCATCGCGCGTCGTATTCTGTGCTACGCGAAGGCGGGCGATCGTCTCTCGCGCGGCCAGCGCTACGGCTTCATCCGTTTCGGCTCACGTGTCGACGTCTACCTGCCGCTGGGTTCGCGCCCGCGCGTGGCGATCGGCGACAAAGTGTCCGCCACCTCGACGATTCTTGCCGAACTGTAAGCGTCGTCCCGGAGTCTTAGATGCCGGAAAACCATCGCGGCCGCTTGCGAAACAATGTCAGGCATCTCTCGCCCTTCGGCCGCCACAAGAACCCATCAGAGCCATCGATGAACGAAGACCACGATCAGGGTGAGGACGACCTGCCGGTACGCCCACGCAATCGAGGCATCTATCTGCTGCCGAACGCTTTCACGACCGCCGCGCTGTTCTGCGGCTTCTTCGCGATCGTGCAGGCAATGAACGATCGCTTCGAGCAGGCCGCTATCGCCATCTTTTTTGCGATGGTGCTCGACGGCATGGACGGGCGCGTTGCCCGCATGACCAATACGCAGAGCGCTTTCGGCGAGCAATACGATTCGCTCTCGGATATGACCTCGTTCGGCGTTGCGCCGGCGCTGGTGATGTACGAGTGGATTCTTCACGAAATCGGCAAGTGGGGCTGGCTCGCCGCATTCGTGTACGTGGCAGGGGCGGCGCTGCGGCTGGCGCGGTTCAATGCGAATATCGGTGTGGTCGACAAGCGCTTCTTCCAGGGGCTGGCCAGTCCTGCGGCGGCGGCGCTGATCGCGGGCTTCGTGTGGATCACGATCGACAACAAGCTGCCGGTGAACGTTTTCTGGATGCCGTGGGTGGCGTTTGTCCTGACCATCTACGCGGGTATGTCGATGGTGTCGAATGCACCGTTCTATAGCGGCAAGGCGCTCGACGTTCGCCAGCGCGTGTCGTTCGGCGTGGTGCTCCTGTTCATGGTCGGCTTCATTCTGGTGTCGTCCGACCCGCCGCTGGCGCTGTTCGGCATGTTCTGTGTGTACAGCGTGTCGGGTTACGTGCTCTGGGCGTTCCGCTTCCTGAAAGGCCGCCGACAGCGGATTTTCGGTGAAGTCGACGAGTAAATAAGTGGAAACAAGGGGCGTCTCGGTACGCCCCTTGTCACATCTGCCTGTTAGAGTTATCAGGTACGGCTCTCGTAGAGATGTTCTACTCTTGACGTTTGTAGGTAGCCCGTACCCCGAAGTACCCATCTTGGCCCGGTTTCGCCGCGGCAGGTCTGGCTGGATCCGGCGCCGTTTTCCGTAGTTCGACGTGACGAAGGAGACATTATGGGCATGCTCGATTTCATCAAGGACGCAGGCGAGGCGCTTCTCGGCAAGGCACAGGCGGCCGAGCCACCGGCGCCCGGCCCCGACGCGGACGCCGCCAACCGCAACGCAGGCGAGGCCATCGAGAATTACATCAAGTCGCAGGGATTGGACGCCACCGGCCTCGATGTCGAGTTCGACGGCGCCACGCGTACGGTCACAGCGTACGGGGTAGCCGAGGATCAGGAAACCAAGGAAAAGATCGTGCTGTGCTGCGGCAATGTGAAGGGCGTGGAGAAGGTGAACGACAAGATGTCGGTTTCCACGGCCTCGGCCAAAGCGACGTATTACACCGTCAAGTCCGGCGATACGCTCTCGGCGATCTCGAAATCGGTGTACGGCGACGCCAATAAGTACAACGGCATCTTCGAGGCCAACAAGCCGATGCTCTCCAGTCCCGACAAGATCTACCCGGGGCAGATGTTGCGCATTCCGCCCCTCTGATCGGACCTGTCTGCGACGATCTCCAGCCCGGCCCCGCGCCGGGCTGTTTCGTTTTGGCGCGCGGCACCCCGAGTGCTGCGTTCGCCGCGCCGAACGCCCATCCCTACGGGCCTTGCAGCCCGCGCATCGCGTTGTGAAATCGCCCAAATTCGACTATATTGGCGCTCATGATTTCAGGCGCCATTCCGGCTCCGGGCCTTCCTCACGCACCGCCAACGCCATGCCGTTTTTCCGCCTTCGGGCTGGCCATGCCTGCGCGCGTCGCGCGCTGACTCCCTCCCGGTAACTGTTGCCCGCCCGTCTCGCGAGCGCTGCCCGTGCTGTGCATCGGCGCAGGCGAGCCGTTGGCGGCGAGGCGTTTTTCGTGCCGCGCATGCGCTGCCGCCCGACGTCAAGAACAAGCCGAACCCCACAAGATCCCCACAGGAGCAAATCATGGCCGACAAGCTGATCATTTTCGATACGACCCTGCGTGACGGTGAGCAGTCGCCGGGGGCGTCGATGACGCGTGACGAGAAGATCCGCATTGCCCGTCAACTGGAGCGTCTGCGCGTGGACGTCATCGAAGCCGGCTTCGCTGCCAGCTCGAACGGCGACTTCGAGGCGATTCAAGCCATTGCCGGCATCATCAAGGACAGCACCGTGTGTTCGCTCGCGCGCGCCAACGACCGTGATATCGCTCGTGCCGCCGAGGCGCTCAAGGGGGCGAATTCGGCGCGTATTCACACCTTCATCGCTACGTCGCCGCTGCACATGGAGAAGAAGCTGCGCATGAGCCCGGACCAGGTGTTCGAGCAGGCGAAGCTCGCGGTGCGCTATGCGCGTCAGTTCACGGACAACATCGAATTCTCGCCGGAAGACGGCAGCCGCTCGGATCTGGACTTCCTCTGCCGCGTGCTCGAAGCCGTCATCAACGAGGGCGCAACGACCATCAACGTGGCCGACACCGTCGGCTACGGCGTGCCGGAACTCTACGGCCAGCTCGTGCGCACGCTGCGCGAGCGCGTGCCGAATTCGGACAAGGCCGTGTGGTCGGTGCACTGCCACAACGACCTGGGCATGGCCGTGGCGAACTCGCTCGCGGGGGTGCAACTGGGCGGTGCGCGTCAGATCGAGTGCACGATCAACGGTCTGGGCGAGCGCGCGGGCAACACGTCGCTCGAAGAGGTCGTGATGGCGCTCAAGACCCGCAAGGATTATTTCGGTCTGGATATCGGCATCGACACGACGCAGATCGTGCCGGCGTCCAAGCTCGTCTCGCAGATTACCGGTTTCAACGTGCAGCCGAACAAGGCGGTCGTGGGCGCCAACGCGTTTGCGCACGCCTCAGGCATTCACCAGGACGGCGTGCTCAAGGCGCGCGACACCTACGAAATCATGCGCGCGGAAGACGTGGGCTGGACCGCGAACAAGATCGTGCTGGGCAAGCTCTCGGGCCGTAATGCGTTCAAGCAGCGTTTGCAGGAGCTCGGCATCGAGATGGCGTCGGAGCAGGACGTTAACGCCGCGTTCGCCCGCTTCAAGGAACTCGCCGATCAGAAGGCCGAGATTTTCGACGAAGACATTCTGGCCATCGTCTCGAACGAAGCGCAGGCCGAAGGCGGTGAGCACTTCTACCTCGTGTCGATGGCACAGCACTCGGAGACGGGTGAGCGTCCGAGCGCGCGTGTAGTGTTCACCGCGCAGGGCAAGGAACTCGTGGGCGAAGCCGACGGCAACGGCCCGGTCGACGCCGTGCTCAACGCCATCGAATCGCAAGTGCAAAGCGGCGCGGAGCAACTGCTGTATTCGGTCAACGCGATCACGACCGGTACGCAGTCGCAGGGCGAAGTGACGGTGCGTCTGTCCAAGGCCGGGCGCATCGTGAACGGTGTGGGCACGGACCCGGACATCGTTGCGGCATCGGCCAAGGCGTATCTGTCGGCGCTCAACAAGCTGTACTCGAAGGCCGAGAAGTTGAACCCGCAACTCACGCCGTAAGCCGCAAGCCGCAAGCCGCAAGCCGCAAGCCGCAAGCCGCAAGCCGCAAGCCGCAAGCCGCAAGCCGCAAGCCGCAAGCCATCGGCAACCGGCAACCGGCTCGTTCATCGCCGTCGGCCTCGACGGGGATGACCCTAACGCCCGCCGCCCGATACTCGGGGGCGGGCGTTGTGCTATCGGGATGCGGGGAGCGCGATTTCCCCGTGAGGGCATACGTAGCCTTGCGCAAACGTGCGCGCGGCGACCAGCAGTGCGACGCCGAGTAGCACCGTATCTTTGACAAGAAAGCCGAATGTCCCGCCGCCGGGATCTGGCGTGGTTACCAGGAACGAGACCGTCACGATCAGCGTCAGGGCGACACCCAGGCTCCCCGCGACGCGTATGCGCCAGTGGCCGGGCCATGCCATGGCGAGTGCCGAGGCCAGCTCGAAAATGCCAATGAGACGGGAGACGGTCTGCTGGCTGAAAAACAGATACAGCCATCCAAACAAGGGATGGTGGCTGACCAGTGGAAAAATGGCAGCCGCTTCGTGTGTCGTGAATTTGTAAGCACCGAAGCCGATGAAGATGCCGACGACGCTGTAAAGCGACAGGGAATAGGCGGCCCGTTCAAGGCGGGAAGGGGCGTGCCGGAGAGTGGTCGAGGAATGCATCGGCAAAAAGCTCCTGATTCTCCTGATGATGACGTGCGCAGGATGCGGGGCTTGGTCCGTCCCGCAAAGCGTGCGCCAGCCCGCAACTGCTGGCCGGCGCACGGCTTGGCAACCCCGGGGTTATTGGCCGCGGTACGTCTGATCGAACAGGTATGTGCTGTGGTTGCCGGTGCGCTTCATCTTCGCGGCCGGCGCCGACATGGCGTCGCTGTGTTGCGGGCGCCCCATCTCCATCTCACGCATGCGCTGCTTATTGAGTTTGGCTTGCGCCATCTGCAGGTTCGCCGGGTAGTGGGTGTGATCGGAGGACGCCGTGTAGCCAACGTCTTGCAATGCCTTGAGCTCTGCACGGACTTCGGCCCGCGTTTTGCCTTGCGGCGCGGCGATGGCAACGCTCGATGCAGTACCGATAACGATGGCGGCGAGGGTAAAGAGGGAAGTTTTCATCACAGGATCTCCAGAAGTGCGTCACGAAAAAAAGTCCGACCGTGCAGCGCGTTGACTGCCGATCGCACCGTTTAGTCGGATGGAGGTCCCGGATATGACAGCGAAATCGAAACTTTTTTATTCGTCTGTCTGCGAGGAGGGGGTCTCGATGTGGCCCGCCACTGAGTGCGCCAGTAGACGCAGGGCGGCAAGTTGCGATGCATAGGCCCGGCAACCGTTGCAACCCAGCAGATGAACGCGCACACGGGCCCGTTCACGCAGCGTTAGCGCTCGGTCGAGCTTGTCGGAGAGGGTGCGTGTGACGGTTTTGCAATTAGCCAATGGCATCTTCGGTTTCCAATCCCTTGGCAGACAGGCAGGTGCGCAGGCGCGTGCGGGCCCGATAGAGCAGCACGCTGCAATGGTTGGCGTCGAGTTCAAGTTCCCGGCAGATCTCGGCGATGTCCATGTCCAGCAACTCGCGCATCGAAAATACGCGCCCGACGGATTCGGGCAATGCGTTCAGGCACCAATCGAACAGCGCCCAGAATTGCTGCCGGGCCAGCAGGGTCTCGGGACGTGGCCAGGGGCGCGGACGGGCGTGACTCGCCCAATGGCCTTTGTCGCCGAAGAGTTCGCGATCGAACACCGAGTCGTCGTCGGCGTCGCCCTCGAGTGACGACGCACTGATGGTGCGCCGCCGCGCTCGCATCGTGTCGATGAGCTTGTTGCGCAGAATGGCGAAGACCCAGGTCTTGTGCTGCGAGCGCCCCGAGAAATCCCCCGATTGCTGGCAGGCCGCCGTCAGGGCGTCCTGGACGGCGTCTTCCGCAAGATGATCGTCGCGCAATTGCAGCCGGGCAAAGCGCAAAAGATCGCGCCGGAGCTGGGAGAGGTAGGTGGCGTCGAGATGCGAATTGGCCGGAATGGGGCGCTCTCCTGGGATCAGAACATATTGTTATCCCGCTTCTCATGAAGGGGGTCGGGGCTGATTTGCGTGGTTTTGACGATGCCGCCCGCATCGAAGTAGAAGTTCATCATCGAAAACCACACGTCGTCCTGCTTGAAGCGATAAGTCCAGACTTCGCGCTTCATCAAAGGGAAGTAAGACGTCTCGACCGGTTCGCCGAAGTGATGCAGCACATCCGTCTTCGTCCATTTGTCGATCTCCACCTTGTTGAACTCCGGCGTGGAGAGAACCTGGGCGGTACGCAGCAACCGGCCTTGCGCATCGAAGTCGGCGGCGATCGTTTCCTCGCCGAATGGCTTCGTCGGATAAAGCCAGCGCGTGACGCCCGGGGCGAGCGGGTAGACCTCCTTCGGTTTACCGAGTTGCGCCTGGACATCGGCTTGCGACGCCGCCGCAGGCAGCTTTTGCCACGCTGGCGTGTAGCAGGCCGTGAGCGACAGCGCGAGCGAGCCTGCAAGGATCCAGCGGATGGCCGAGGTGACAGCGGTAGCCGGGGCGGCCGGCCGTTGACCCGATGCATGGCTGGCGGCGAGCGCCGATGGCGTATCCGCTTTATCGGTGTCCATGCGCACTTGAGAACGATACGTCATGATTGGCCTCGTGGAGATGGGAAAATCCGCAAAAATACAGCGGTGACGGCTTTTCGATAGGATACCGCCGCCGTTCCGTATCGTGGGGTGCCTCGGCTTGCCGGGGCGAGGCGCGGCAGTTATGATTCGCGCCGGAACAGTCCTTGAGGCCTCGATGAAATTTCTTGTCTTGCTGGCGCGGTTCTGCGCCGCTGGCCTGCTGGCCGCCACCAGCGTGGCGCATGCCGCGCCGCCGATTCGCCTTGCACTCATCGAAGGCATGAGCGGGCCGTTCGGCAACGCGGGGGCCATGGTCGAGCGCAATCTGCGCTTCGCCATCGATCGTGTGAACGCGCGCGGTGGCGTGAAGTTGCGCGATGGTGCGCATCCGCTGGAGCTCACGGTATTCGACAGCAAGGGCGCGGTCGAGGATAGCCTCGTGCAGCTCAAGGCGGCCGGCGATCTCGGCATTCCCTTCGTGCTTCAGGGCAATAGCTCGGCTGTGGCGTCGGCGCTGATCGACGCCGTCAACAAACGCAACGCGCGCGAGCCGGGGCAGCGCATGCTGTTCTTCAACTATTCGGCCGTCGACACGGCGCTTACCAACGAGCAGTGCAGCTTCTGGCATTTCGCGTTCGACGCCAATGCCGCCATGCGCATGCAGGCGCTGACCGAGGCCATCAAGCAGGACGACAGCATTCAGAAGGTCTACCTGCTCAATCAGGATTACAGCTTCGGGCGTCAGGTCGCCGGGCTCGCCCGCCAGATGATCGGCGCGAAGCGTCCCGACGTGCAGATCGTGGGCGAGCAGTTCAGCCCGGTGGGCCGCGTGAAGGACTTCACGCCGTACCTGGCGCGCATTCGCACGGCTGGCGCGGATACGGTGGTCACGGGAAGCTGGGGCAACGATCTGACGCTGCTCGTCAAGGCGGCGCGCGAGCAAGGTATGGATCTGAAGTTCTATACGTTCTATGGCAACGCCCTCGGCGCGCCGGCGGCACTGGGCGACGCGGGTGTCGGGCGGGTGTATGCCGTGGCCGAGTGGCATCCGAACGTGGGCGGTGAGGCGTCTGATGCCTTCTACAAGGCATTCCGGGCGCGGTATCCGGAGGCGCGAGACGATTATCCGCTGCTGCGCATGAGCGTGATGATCGACATGATTGCCGCCGCGCTCGAACAGGCCGGCACGACAGACGTGACGACGGTGGCGCGTGCGCTTGAGAACCGCCGGGTTCGCGAAGCACCTGCCGACGCGTGGATGCGCGCCAACGACCATCAGATGATCGAGCCGCTTTACGTGTCGGTCATGCGTCGCGCGGGAGAGCCGGGGGTGAAGTTCGACAACGAAGGGTCGGGCTACGGCTTCCGGACGGTGATGGAGCTGCCCGCGAACAAGGTGGCGCTGCCGAGCACGTGCCGGATGGCGCGTCAGCGCTGACAGGGCGGTCGGGGCGATTGTTGCGATTGCCGCTGGCCGGTGGCCGCTGAAGCAGTGACGTCGATTTGTCGTAATTTTCGAGATAATTTGCTCGAATTCCGTCGATTGTTTTGCAGGTTTTCCCGGGTTTGATGCTCCGGGCGGGCGTTCGGCCCGCGTCGGTTCAGGCGGGACGTGGAAAAAAGTGGCGTCGTGATGTCACTTCCCGTATAATCGCGCACTTGCAGTTTTGTTTATGTACGGCAACGTCGTACATGGTTTTTGTAAGTTCACGGCACGGCCATTCTTCCGTGACCGCGTGTATCCAAAGGAAAGAAAATGTCGAACGCAGATATCAAGAAGTCGGACGTCGTGGCGCAATTCGCCCGCGCCGCCAATGACACCGGCTCCCCCGAAGTTCAAGTTGCGCTGCTGACCACGCGCATCAACGAACTGACCCCGCACTTCAAGGCCCACATGAAGGATCACCACAGCCGCCGCGGTCTGCTGCGCATGGTGAGCCGTCGCCGCAAGCTGCTCGACTACCTCAAGGGCAAGGATGCAGATCGCTACCGCGCCCTGATCGAGAAGCTGGGCCTGCGTAAGTAAGCGATTACGATTACGACGAGATGCCTGTATCAGCGTGCTGATGCAGGCATTTTGTTTTTGGGCGGTGCCCGATGGATGTCGATGAGACGTCTTTCGGGCGATCGACCCGGCCGTTGCGCCGGGTTCCCGGTTTTACGGCTGGCTTTACGGCCGGTCTACGGTTTACGGGGCCTCGTCGGCAAGCAGGGCTTGTGTCATTCCAGGGTGGTCTCAACGCTGGCGCAATGCGCGCTGGGCTACGCTGGAATGGCATAACACTCCCCCCTGTGAGGCGTCGGGATCACCCCGGCAGCGATATCGCGCCGCTGCTGCATTCGCGCGATTCGATATAGGAGTGCAAATGTTCAATAAAGTCGTCAAGTCTTTCCAATGGGGACAAAACACGGTTCGCATGGAGACTGGTGAGATTGCTCGCCAGGCATCCGGCGCTGTGCTCGTCGACATGGACGATACTGTCGTGCTCGCCACGGTCGTGGGCGCCAAGAAGGCCAAGGCAGGTCAGGACTTCTTCCCGCTGACGGTCGATTATCTGGAAAAGACTTACGCCGCCGGCAAGATCCCGGGTGGCTTCTTCAAGCGTGAAGGCCGTCCGTCGGAAAACGAAACGCTGACGTCGCGCCTGATCGATCGTCCGATTCGCCCGCTGTTCCCGGAAGGCTTCTACAACGAAGTCCAGGTCGTGGTGCAAGTCGTCTCGCTGAACCCGGAAGTCCCGGCCGATATCCCGGCCCTGATCGGTGCTTCGGCTGCGCTGGCCATCTCGGGGCTGCCGTTCAACGGCCCGGTCGGTGCCGCACGCGTTGCCTACGTCGACAGCCAGTACGTGCTGAACCCGTCGCGCGAGCAAATCGCCAAGTCGAAGCTCGACCTGGTGGTCGCCGGTACGGAGCAAGCCGTGCTGATGGTGGAATCGGAAGCCCAAGAGCTGCCGGAAGACGTGATGCTCGGCGCCGTGGTGTTCGGCCACGAGCAAATGCAAACGGCCATCAACGCAATTCACGAGCTCGTGCGTGACGGCGGCAAGGCCGAGTGGGAATGGGCCCCGGCTGCCAAGAACGACGCGCTGATCGCACAAGTGACCGAGCTGGCCGATGCGTCGCTGCGCGCCGCTTACCAGACGCGTGAAAAGCAAGCTCGTACGCAAGAACTGCGTGCCGTGAGCGCCAACGTCATCGCCAAGCTGGGCGAAGCCGCGGCCGCCAAGGGCGAAGCCGCCCCGGACGACATCGAAGTCGGCAACATCCTGTTCGATCTGGAAGCCAAGATCGTGCGTAGCCAGATTCTGGCTGGCGAGCCGCGTATCGACGGCCGCGACACGCGTACGGTGCGTCCGATCTCGATCCGCACCGGCGTGCTGCCGCGTGCTCACGGTTCGGCACTGTTCACGCGTGGTGAAACGCAGGCACTCGTGGTGGCCACGCTGGGCACCAAGAGCGACGAGCAGATCATCGATGCGCTGCAAGGCGAGTATCGCGATCGCTTCATGCTGCACTACAACTTCCCCCCGTTCTCGACGGGTGAAACGGGTCGCGTGGGTTCGCCCAAGCGCCGCGAAATCGGTCACGGCCGTCTGGCCAAGCGCGCGCTGGTAGCGTGCTTGCCGGGTGCTGACGATTTCGGTTACACCGTGCGTGTCGTATCGGAAATCACGGAGTCGAATGGTTCGTCGTCGATGGCATCGGTTTGCGGCGGCAGTCTCGCCATGATGGACGCCGGTGTGCCGCTGACCTCGCCGGTCGCCGGTATCGCGATGGGCCTGATCCTCGAAGGCAACAAGTTTGCCGTGTTGACCGACATTCTCGGCGACGAAGATCACCTGGGCGACATGGACTTCAAGGTGGCAGGTACGTCGAACGGCGTGACCGCACTGCAGATGGACATCAAGATCCAGGGCATCACCAAGGAAATCATGCAGGTCGCACTGGCGCAAGCCAAGGAAGGCCGTTTGCATATCCTCGGCAAGATGACGGAAGCCCAGTCGGGCGTGCGCACCGAACTGTCGGAATTCGCGCCGCGTATGGTCACCATCAAGATCAATCCGGAAAAGATCCGCGACGTGATCGGCAAGGGTGGCTCGGTGATCCGTGCACTGACGGAAGAAACCGGCACGAGCATCGACATTTCGGACGATGGCGTAGTTACCATCGCCAGCCCGAGCGCTGAAGGTATTGCCGAAGCGAAGCGTCGTATCGAGCTGATCACCGTGGAAGTCGAAGTGGGCCAGGTTTATGACGGCACCGTGCTCAAGCTGCTTGAGTTCGGCGCGATCGTCTCGGTCCTGCCGGGCAAGGATGGTCTGCTGCACATCTCGGAAATCGCCAACGAGCGTATCAAGGACATCAACGAGTACGTCAAGGAAGGCCAGGCCGTACGCGTGAAGGTGATCCAGCAAGACGACAAGGGTCGTCTGCGTCTGTCGCACAAAGCACTGACCGAAGAAGAGAAGCAGGGCGGTCCGCTGCTGGTCAAGCGCGAAGGCGACGCCCAGTAAGCCGGCTGGCGGGCTCTCCGGCCTGAAACAGGGCGATTGGCCTGCTGGTTGTTGCTAAGCAAAAAGAAACGGCGACTCTTCGGAGTCGCCGTTTTTTCATCCTTCGCACGGATTTGCAAAATAATGCGGAAAAAACGCGAGGAGGGTATTTACAGGAAATGGGTTTGTCATTAGAATCTCATTTCTCTGTTCGGGGGTATAGCTCAGCTGGGAGAGCGCTTGCATGGCATGCAAGAGGTCAGCGGTTCGATCCCGCTTACCTCCACCACGGATTCAGAAGCTTGATTTTCGGGCTGCATTGAAAGAGCAAGATTCTTGCAAAAACGATGCAAAAAACTTGAAAATAAAGCTTCACAAGCGAAGAAATGTTGTTTAGAATGGCGTTCTTCGCGAAATGCAGTAAGCAGTTAGCGAAACAGACAAAGTTTTGACGATTTTGTCCCCTTCGTCTAGAGGCCTAGGACATCACCCTTTCACGGTGAGTACAGGGGTTCGAATCCCCTAGGGGACGCCAGAATTGGTGCCGGTAGCGAGTCGGTATCAGTTTGAAAATGCCAAGCAATTAGTGGCGTAAAGCCCGCTGAAAGTCAGGCGGGTTTTTTTGTCGGTTTTGGAGCGGTAGTTCAGTTGGTTAGAATACCGGCCTGTCACGCCGGGGGTCGCGGGTTCGAGCCCCGTCCGCTCCGCCAAAACCTACGAAGTTCGGTAATATGCGCGTGAAAACGCGGCAATGCCGGACAACTAGCAGGAAAGCAAAGTGAGTGACATCGCAATGCTGCAGCAAGTTTGGAGCGGTAGTTCAGTTGGTTAGAATACCGGCCTGTCACGCCGGGGGTCGCGGGTTCGAGCCCCGTCCGCTCCGCCAAACGAAGAAAGCCCAGGCTAACGCCTGGGCTTTTTTTATCTGCTTTACTCACCGGCACCCCGGAGTTTGGAGGCCTCGCAACGAGGCTTTCAGGGCGTGTCAGTATCGTTTGCTCCCCGTTGATAGCGTTTCAACATAGCGTACGGATTTTTCGCGCCATTTTGGAAAAATCCGCAATTTGAATGCATTGTCGTTTCGCGGTGACGGAACGCCCGGGGTTTTCATCCCAAAGGCGTGCCGTTGCCCCCTCGATCATCGCACCAGGCACGGGCGCTTCGGATCGAATTTCCAGTCAGTCACGAGGTATTGCATCGCGACGCTGTCATCGCGCGCACCCAGGCCGTGTTCGAGATACAGGGCGTGGGCGGCTTCTACGGCGTCCATGTCGAGTGTCACGCCGAGGCCCGGCACTGTCGGCACCTGAACGTTGCCACCGACGATTTGCAGCGGGTTCTGCGTGAGGTATTGGCCATCCTGCCAGATCCAGTGCGTATCGATGGCCGTGATCTTGCCCGGCGCGGCCGCGGCAACGTGCGTGAACATGGCGAGCGAGACGTCGAAGTGATTGTTCGAGTGCGAGCCCCATGTGAGGCCCCAGTCATGACACATCTGTGCCACACGCACCGAGCCCTGCATTGTCCAGAAGTGCGGGTCGGCCAGCGGAATGTCTACCGACTGCAGCTGGATCGCATGGCCCATCTGACGCCAATCCGTCGCAATCATGTTCGTGGCCGTCGGCAGCCCCGTGGCGCGGCGGAATTCGGCCATGACTTCCCGTCCTGAATAGCCGTTCTCGGCGCCGCAGGGATCTTCGGCGTAAGCCAGCACGTCGTGCTTGTCGCGGCACAGGCGTACCGCCTCGGCGAGCGACCATGCGCCATTCGGGTCGAGCGTGACGCGTGCCTCGGGGAAGCGTTTGGCGAGCGCGGTAACGGCTTCGATTTCCGCGTCTCCCGAGAGCACACCGCCCTTGAGCTTGAAATCCTGAAAGCCGTACCGTGCATGCGCGGCTTCTGCCAGACGCACGACGGCGTCGGGCGTCATGGCGACTTCCGTGCGAACGCGCTCCCAATCGTCGCGTGCGCCCGCATTGCTGGCGTACGCGAGGTCGGTTGCGTTGCGATCGCCAATGAAGAACAGGTAGCCGAGCATCGCGACTTCGCTGCGCTGCTGTCCCTCGCCCAGGAGCGCGGCGACGGGCACTTCGAGGTGCTGCCCCAACAGGTCGAGCAGCGCGGCTTCGAGCGCGGTGACGGCATGAATCGTGGTGCGCAAGTCGAAGGTTTGCAGGCCGCGTCCGCCGGCATCGCGATCGGCGAAGACGCGGCGCGTCTGCCCGAGAATCGCCTGAATGTTCGCGACCGATTGTCCGACGACATACGGGCGCGCATCTTCCAGTGTCTTGCGAATCGATTCGCCACCCGGGACTTCGCCCACGCCGGTATGCCCGGCACTGTCCTGAAGAATGACGAGGTTACGCGTGAAGAACGGGCCGTGCGCGCCGCTCAGATTCAACAGCATGCTGTCGCGGCCGGCGACGGGAACAACGCGCAATTCGGTGACGATGGGGGTTCGGCTCATGGCAGGGAACGTTGATCAGACCAAAGGGAACGAAGTGGGGTGACATACGATTTGTTGTATGTCATCAGACAACATTCTATGGAAAGTTCCCGGATGTGCCTTTTCGGGTTTACCCGTTTTTGTGAATTGCGCGGGAGAGCGAGCTTAAAGCGGGATCGGGGGGGGCGTGGATCCCTGCGACGTCGTTCGTTGTTAGGTTGTCGGACAACAAGCGCGGAACGTGAACTGCGCCGTTGTCATGAGACTCGGGATTGCGGGCAGCATCCCCTCGTCACTTTGTTGCCGGTGGGCGCTCCCGCGGATCGACGCAATACCCTGACCATTCGATGAGGGGCGAGGCGATGCTGCGCCGACGCCGTAGCCTGTCTGACTCGCTGGCGCGGGCGCTCACGCGCGCGCCGCTTTGACATGCACCACCCAGCGCAAATACATCAGTAGCCCGACGGCGGCGACCGCCACGCTTGCGGTGTTGGCGGCCCAGAAGCCCCTTGCGCCATGCAGCCACACCGGGGAGATGCCCCCGACGTCGAAGCCCAGCACGTACCCGCCGCCGAGGCCGACGCCCCACAACGAGAGGGCGTAGATGACGGTCGGTACGACGGCCACCTTCCATGCGCGCAGCACGAAGACGGCGTTCACCTGAAGGGCGTCGAACAGGTGATAGATGGAGACGATGGCGAGCAGCGGCGTGGTGACGGCCGCGACCTGCGGGTCTGACGTATAGGCCGCCAGAATCAGCGGACGGCTGAACCACATGAGCGTGGCGAGCCCGAGCCCCAGGGTGCCTGCAAACTCGACACCTCGCCGTCCAGTCAACCGCGCCGCCTGAAGATCGCGCGAGCCGATGGCCTGTGCGGTGAGCGTTGCCGTTGCGATGGCGATCGACATCGGCAGCATGTACATCAGTGCCCCGAGATTCGCCGCGATCTGATGGCCGGCGAGCGTGACGTCGCCCAGCCGGGCAATGAAGATCGCCATGAACGAGTACGCCGTCACCTCGATCAGGTAACTCAGTCCCATGGGCACGCCGAGTTTGAGCAGGGCGCGAATCGCGTGCCATTGCGGCCAGCAGAACCGCGCAAAGATGGCGAACTCGCGCAGCTTCGCGTGGCGCGCCATCAGCGTGAGCCCCAAGCCGCACGACACCCAGTTGATAGCGGTCGTGGCGATGGCGCACCCCGTGCTGCCGAGCGCCGGAATGCCCAACCGCTCGACGCCATAGATCAGCGCCAGGTTCAGCGGCACTTTCAGCGCCAGTCCCGTCACCTGAATGACCATGACAATGCGCGGCTGCGCCACGGCCGTGGACAGCGACGAGTACACGCGAAACAGCATCGCCGCGGGCAGACCGAACGCGAGAATCTGCAAATAGGCGCTCGCACGGGCTTCGAGCTCGGGCGTCGCCTCGGAGAGTCTCAGGATGAACTGCGGGTGCGATAGCACCAGAAAGCCCGGCACCGCGAGAAACAGGGCGAGCCAGAAGCTCTGGCGCACTTCCTCGCCGATGGCGGTGCGCTCACCCGCGCCGTAGAGCTGCGCGACGATGGGCGAGAGCGCGACGAGGATTCCCATCAGCCCGACATACACGGTGATGTAGATCGACCCGCCGAGTGCCAGCGAGGCGAGGTCGAATGCCGAGGCGCGTCCGACCATGGCGGTGTCCATCACCCCGAAGGCGATGACCGCCAGTTGGCCGATCAATACCGGCCATGCCAGCGCAGCAATGCGTCTTATGTCCTGCCACATGGTGCTGAGGGGATGGGGGGAAGGCTGCGTGTTTTAACGCGGGCGCGCTGCACGACGCCAGGGGCGCTCTTGCAAGACGTAGAGACGGAAGCGTTCGTCTCGGTCGGCCGCACGGCGGCCTTCCCAGAGTTGACGCCATTCGTATGGTGCGAGCGACAGCGGTTCGCTGTAGTCCTGCGAGTCCTGACGCAGCAGGACGTCGCAATCGTCGCTGGCCGAGCCGAAGCGCATGTTGCCGAAGTACGCGAACGATGCGAGCTGTGCGTCGCCCACGCGCGCGGTGCGAATGCAGGTGTAATCGGCGGGCAGATGGGCCGCGATTTGCGCCGCCACATCGCGATACGTTCTGCCGTAGTTCACGACAGGCAGCCAGAGTGTCATGAGCAGCACCCACATCAATGTGGTACCGCCGGAGGACAGCACCACGCTGCGCCACAACACCTTCGGGCTGCGCGATACACGCCATGCCACCAGCGCGACCCACGCGCCGGTCACGATCAGCGCGCTGATCAGCGTGATCCAGCTGAATTCGGGGGCGAAGCCGGGCACCAGACGTCGCAGGTTGCGTGCCGTCGACGCCGGAAAGCCGGTGATGCCCGCGAGCCAGACGATCCAGACAAAGCCCGCCAGCACGGTAAACGACAACACGGCGAACCAGTCGATGGCGTTGACCGTGCCGCGCTTGAGCGTGGGCAGGCCGAACGCGGCGATGATCGAGAGCGGGGGCAGCGCCAGCATGAAGAGCTGGTTGCCCTGGTGCGCTTGCAGCACGATCAGCACGAGGATCGCGACGGCGAAGATCAGCGAAATCGCGATGTGCGGTGCGCGTCGCATGCCGCGCCACGAGTACAGTGACCACGCAGCCAGCGGCCATGCTGGCCATGCGAACAATGCCAGGTTCTTGGCGATGTAGCTCAGCGAGTTGAGCGTCGGGCCGCTGAAAGCGTCGACGCCGATGTCGGCCCATTCACTGAGCCAGGACCGTGCGCCATTGGCGAGCTTGAGGGCTGCGAGCGGCCAGGTGCAGGCGATCAGCAGCGTGATGGGGGTGGACACCAGCAGCAACATGCGCAAGGGCAGGGCCCGGCATACCACAGCGGCTGCAATGCCCGCGATCCACAGTGACAGCGTCATCAGTGGCGACGACGCGAGCGCCATGCCGCCGAGCGCCAGACCGAACCACACGGCACCCTGACGCGGCTTGTCCAGGCTGCGCACGAGGCCATAAATGGCCATGGCGATGAGCGTGAGCTGCCCGACGGTGGCTGTCGTTTCGTGGCCGCGCTCGGCCAGCCCGAAGCAGGCGAGCAGAATCAGCAGGGCCCCATCGGCCAGCGTACGGCCGTAGTCGCGCGGTTCGGGCTCACCGCCGAAAGCGTATTTGAACGGCTGCACTTCCGGGCGGCGGCCGAGCAGATAGGTGCCGTACCAGATAAACGTGCAGGTGACGTAGAAGCACAGACCGGTGACGATGCGGGCCGCGTCTGGCGCGTCGAGCCACGAGAAGGCGCGAATGGCGAGCGCGCCGAGCCACGAGACGAGTGGGCCGTTGTCGTAAATGGGTTTGCCTGAGATGTTTGGCAGCAACCAGTCGGCCATATGGCCGTGCGCCATCGTCCACATGATGCCGAACCCGGCGGCGTCTTCGTTCTTCCACGGGTCGCGACCAAACAACCCCGCCAGCACATAGATGACGCAAATGGCGATCAACAGCGAACGCGGTAGCGCGCTGGTGGCGGAGGCGGTGATGCGAACTCGTTTCATAGGCGATACGACGGGACCGGCCGGACAACCGGATCGGGAAGACGGATGGGGCGAGCCGGAACTGGCTCAGGGGCGAAACTCGGGGTGAAACCTGGGGTAACGCTCGGGATCAACCCAAGGGCAAACTCGGGTTGTCCGGAAAGCCGACAGTATGACAGTAACCGATGGTTCGGCGCAGGGCAGAACCAAGAAAAAAGGGCAGCCTCAGCTGCCCTTTTCCAATGCTTTTCGCAACGCCGGGGTGTTACCCCTGATACGTTGGCCCGCAAACGTCTGACGGGCCCCGCATCGCGTTGTGTGGCGCGTCGCCGATGAAACTTAGGCGATCTTGCCGCTGGCGCGGTTGCCGAACTTCTGACGGAACTTGTCGACGCGGCCAGCCGTGTCCATGATGCGCTGTTCGCCGGTGTAGAAGTTGTGCGAAGCCGACGACGTATCCATCTTCACGAGCGGGTAGGTCTTGCCATCCTTCTCGGCCGTTTCCTTGGTCTGGATCGTCGAGCGGGTGATGAATTCGAAGTCGACGCCGGGCGTCATGTCGCGGAACAGGACTTCGCGGTAATTCGGGTGAATGCCTTCTTTCATGATGGACCTTGAGTTAAGTCGGTAGCCAGTCTGCGCGAGCCCCTTGGCTCGCTAACGCCATCGCCGTCATGCAACGGGAAACGCGTCAACCACTTTCCGGATTTGTAAAACGCGCATTATGCCATGAAAACAACGACTTTCGCAAAGTTTTCATAGGGTTGCGGCGGGGGCGGCCGGGTCTTGCAGGAAATAACGGGAGAACAGCGTGTACAGGGCCGGATACTCATCGCGGAAGGCCTCGGGGGCGACGAAGAACGCCTCGGCGCACACCGCGAAGAATTCCGACTCATGTTCCGTCGCATAAGGGTCGAGCAGCGACGTCGAGGCGAAGCTGTCCCAGCGCGCATCGGGGATGTTCGCCACATGGTGGCAGAACTCCTCGTAGGCCGGATCGAACACGTTGCACCACGCTTCGGGCGTCAGTTCGCCATGCAGCCGCCGCAACATGGGCGGCACACCATCCGCTTCGCCGCCTTCCATGTCGATTTTGTGGACGAATTCGTGGATCACGACGTTGTACGCCAGCACGTCGCTTGCCTGAACGTCCTGCCAGGACAGCACGACGGGGCCCCCCTCCCAGGCTTCGCCGCTCGCTTCCTGCTCGACGTCGTGCACCACGCCGGCCTCGTCCTGCACCGTCTTGCGAATCAGGAACTCGCCGGGATACAGCACGATGCCGGTCCACCCGCGATACAGCGCAGGCGGCAGATTGAGAATCGGCAGGCAGGCTTGCGCGGCGACGGAGACGCACATCGCCTCGGTCAGCACCAGATCGTGCGCCGTGGAGAAGTGTTTGCTTGTCAGAAAGTCGGCCGCCAGCGCGCGGAGCTTTTCCAGGTCGGCAGCGCTGCGACGCGAAAGGAACGGCAAGGCGCCGACCACCTCCTGCCAGACGTTGTCGTCGATGGTGGCGGTTTGCCGGGCGAGTCCGAGGCGGGCAAACAAGGTCTTGAGCATGGCGGGCGTGGCCGAATTCGACGCGCACGAACGAGGCGGTGGCGCTGGTTCGTGCAATGTGACGTGTTATGGCGTGTGACGGCCGGCGCGGTAGCGTCGCAATGATTCTAATTTAGCTGCTTCTGGATTGCCGCAAAAATCGCACCGCATAGTGCCACGATGGCAATGAAGTGAAAACCGTCGATGAACGAGAGAAACGCCGCCTGGCGCTCAATCGTCTGGGCAATCTGCGCGAGCGCCGCGCCGCGTGCCTGCGAGGCAGCTATACCGGCATGCGTGAGCGCATTGGCGAGGGCGTCGAGCGTCTGTGTGAAGATCGGATTGTACGGATTGGCCACTTCTGTCAGACGGGTGCGATGGAGCGCCTCGCGGTGCTGCTCGAACGCCACGATGGTCGAGACGGCGAACGAGCCGGAGAGCTGACGCAGAATGTTCTTCAGCCGGTAGCCATGTACGAAACTCTCGTGATCGAAGGTGCGAAACGTCAGGTTCGCCACTGGCAGTACCGTGAAAATGCCGAAAACCGCTTTGAGCGCCAGCACACCGTATAGCTGCGATTGACCGGCGTCGGGTGGCATGGCGCCGAGCCATACGCTGGTCGCGATCGTCATCAGAAAACCGCTCACGATCAGCAGTTTCTTCTGCGCGATGAATTTCGCGACGCGGAAGTAGGCGAGCAGCAGGAATACCGTGAGCAGCGCGGAATAGCCCAGCAATTGCCCGGTATGCTCGACGGTGAAGCCGAAGCCTTGCTCAAGCAGGCGCGGCATCAGATAACTCTGCGTGTTCGCCAGATAGTAGTACGCCGCGTATAGCACCAGTCCGACTTGAAACTCGCGTCGACGCAGCGATTGCAGACGGATGAACGGCGTGGGGTGCTGCCATTGTTGATAGCCGAACCACACGAGCGCGCCGACGCCCACGACCGTCAGCAGCGGCAGCAGCGGCGTTTGCAGCCAGAGCGTGTAGCGCATTTCCTGAAGCACCACCTGAAACGCCCCCATCGCCAGGGCGAACGCCATGAACGGAGCGAACGGGTAGCGCCCGCCTGTGGCGCGATCGCGCAGGCGGCCGACGTCCGGGACCGCGAACCACGCGAGCCCTGCCAGCAGTACGGCGGGCGGCGCCGTGCAAAGGAACAGCGTGCGCCAGGTGTATTCGGAGACGAGCAAGCCGCCGATGAGCGGGGCGAGGGCCGAGCCCGTGAACAGCAGCAGCGCGAACGTCTGAATCGTCTTGCCGCGACGCTCGGCGGGCACGCTCACCTGCGCGAGGATTCGGCAGGAGCTCATCCAGCTGCCGGCGCAAAATCCCTGAAAAGCGCGCGCAATCACGAGCTGCGTCACGCTCTCGCTCGTGCCCGCGAGCACCGCGCCGCACGCGTAGAGCAGCAGCGAGGCCGTCAGATAACGGCGGTAGCCGATGCGCTCGACGAACCACTGCTGTTTGAGGATGGCGAGGACCGACGCAATGCCGTATGCCGTCGTCATCCACACGAATTCCTTGGGCGAGGCGTCGACGCCGCCGGATACGTACACGGCGAAGTAGACGAGCAGGGCGTTCTCGAAGAATTCGAGGCCCGGAATCAGGCCGAGGGCATAACGGTAGGCCTTAACACGCATCGGCCGCAGCGGGTCGGTGCCGCCTGCGCTGCCGGGCGCCGGGCCGCGCGGAGGGCCCCCGGGCGGCGATGCAGCAGCGTTCGACGGTGGAATGGCGGGCGTCATGGTGGGGGTGGGTGGATGTCGGCGCGAGTGTCAGGGGCGGGCGGTGGCGGTCGTGACGTCGGGGCGCCTCAGCGCGCCGACGGCTTGCGGGCGCGTTCGGCACGTTCGGCGCGCTCGGCGAGCAACTCGTCAGCCGGCACGCCGCGCAGGCGTTGCTCGATGTATTGCAGATCGTGTTCGATCTGTGCTTCCAGACTTTCCGCTTCACGCAATTCGCGGCGCACCTGCGCCGTGCGCTCACGCAAGGTGTCGAGCTGGGAGGTCAGCGCGTCGCGAACCGCGTGCAGGTCCTCCTCGTTCATACGCGACTTGCCGGCTTCAACCATACGTCGCGGACGCTTGAGCATCTCCGTGATCGCCGCAATCGAAAACCCGAGCGAGCGCATACGTAAAATGCGTCCGAAGGTCGCGAGATCGGCTTGGGTGTACATGCGATAGCGTCCGCCACTGCGGGCGGGAACGACGAGGTTCAACTCCTCGTAATACTTCAGCGTGCGGGCCGTGACGCCGAGCGCGGCAGCGGCTTGCCCGACTGTCAGCAATGACGTGTCATCTGGCGGCGTACCGGCCGATGATGCCGGTAAGAGATCTGTGGCCATGAGTGCCTCCGATCGACTCCGATCCATGAATGAAGGCAATATTAGCACAACCTGTACGTGAACGTTCAGGTTTGAGTGTGATGGAAGCGGACAGAAAAAATCATCGGCCCGGCGGACCTCGACGTGTGGACGTCGGTGTCGGCCGGGCCGATGGGGCGTGGGTGCCGAAGAAGGGGGGCGTTAGCGCGTCGTCAGATTGGGCGCCGTTTCCCAGCGGATGGCGCGCACGCCGGCGGTGTCGCCGAGCGTCGAGACGAGATGCACGAGCGCCGCACGACGGCTGCGGTCGCAACGCAGCACGTAGTCGAGTTCGAGCAGGTAGCCGCCCGAGCGGTCGGTGCGCGTGGCTGTCTCGGGCGAGATCCGTTGCGTGCGTAGCGCGTTGCGGACCGTCGCGTCGATGACATTGGCCTTCGATGCCAACGTCAGCACGACCAGCCGGTATTGCGGCGACGCGAGCGTGCTCTCGGCCGGCGGCGAGACCGTGTTCGATGCAGCCGAAGCGGGTGCAAGGCGGGCGCGAGCGCGATCGAACAGCGAGGGGATAAGCATTTGCAGCGTCATGGTGTCCTCCTGAATCAAGGGCCTGAGACGGCGGATGCCGGGGCTTGGCCACGCATGGCGATGCGCTCGGCGCGAGCTTGGCCCGACAGGGCGCAAGCAAAGAACGCGCGATGCGCAATGCGATGCATGATTTCGACGCAAGCGTTGGCAGGCTTTGCGGCGTCCTGGCCATCGACGATGTGCTGTCGGGCGTGAAACGGCGCTCTGAGCGTGCCTTGTTCCGGATGGGGGAATGCATCCGTCAAACAAACGCTGAACTGCGGGGTAGGTGCGAGAAAACGGGATCGTTACCTGAAGTCGCAAATGACCGTAAGGTCATCGGGATTCGGTGTGATCGATGCACTACCGCTGCGGCATTGAGACCGGCAGCGGCAGTCGGAGACGACTGCGGGTTACCGGGCCAACGCCTCGCCGGTCATTGCCGACGCTTGCGTGCTACTAGAGCAACTGCCCACGGAAAACTCCGTCGTAATTGGAAAGAAGCCATTGTAGGGCGTTGGTACGCCTCTGTAAAGAAAATGGCGGGATTTCGCGGCATTTTGTCGCGAAATTGACGACATTTCTTCAAATTTTGCCGATTTATTGATGCCTTGGAGCTGATGCGTCACTCGGTCTTGTCGTGCGACTGTCTGCGTGGCTGTCCCCGTCGAACGGAGAGGGCGGCGACGCGCGGCCATGGCACTCAGTCCGGCAGCACTTTGCCCGGATTCATCAGCCCGAGCGGGTCGAACGCCTTTTTCAGCGTACGCATCAACGCGAGTTCGACGGGCGACTTGTAATGCGCCGACGCCTCGCGCTTGAACTGACCGAGGCCGTGCTCCGCGCTGATCGTGCCGCGATGCGCGTGCACGCTGTCGTGGACGGCCGCGGTCACAGGCGCCTGATATTGCTTGAGGAACGCGGCGGGATCGACGCCTTCCGGCGCCATCACGTTGTAGTGCAGATTCCCGTCACCGAGATGACCGAAGGTCACCATGCGCGCGCCGGGTGCGATGCGTTGCACGATTGGGTCGGTTGCCTGAATGAAGGCGGGCACCTGCGATACCGGCACGGCGATATCGTGCTTGACGTTCAGGCCCGTGGCAGATTGCGCCAGCGGAATGCTCTCGCGCAAATGCCAGAGCGCGTTCGATTGGGCGAGGCTGCTGGCAACAATGGCGTCGCGCACGATCCCTTGTTCGATGGCCGCGTTCAGCACCCGCTCCAGCAAATCGCGCGCGTGCGCTTCGCTTTCGTTGTCGGAGAGTTCGAGCAGTACCGTCTGGGCGTAAGGCTGCGAGAACGGATAGCGCAGGGGCGCGAAGACCTGCGCTACGAGCGTCAGGCAGAAGCCGGACATCAATTCGAAGCCGGTGAGCAGCGGCCCGGCCATGCGTTGCGCCAGATTCAGCAGCGCCAACGCCTGCGCGGGGCTGTCGAGCGCGGCGAGCGCTGTCATGCGTGCTACGGGTTGGGCGAAGACTTTGAGCGTCGCGGCGGTGATCAGTCCGAGCGTGCCTTCCGCGCCGATGAACAGATCGCGCAGATCGTAGCCGGTGTTGTCCTTGCGCAGCCCGCGCAGGCCATCCCAAAGCTCGCCTTGCGGCGTCACCACTTCCAGTCCGAGGCACAGCTCGCGCGCGTTGCCGTAACGCAGAACGGCGGTGCCGCCCGCATTCGTCGCGAGGTTGCCGCCGATGGTGCAACTGCCCTCAGCCGCGAGACTTAGCGGGAACAGGCGCTCCGCCGCCGAGGCCGCCGCCTGCACATTGGCGAGCAGACAGCCCGCTTCGGCGGTGAGCGTCATGTTCTCGGCATCCACTTGCCGGATGCGGTCAAGACGACGCAAGCTGATGACGACCTGACGTCCGCTCGTGTCGGGTGTCGCCCCGCCCGCGAGGCCTGTGTTGCCGCCTTGCGGGACCATCGGCACGCCATACGCGACGCACAACCGCACGAGCGTGGCAACCTGCGTGGCGTCGGCGGGACGCAGCACGGCGAGGGCATTGCCGACGTAGCGTTTGCGTTGATCGGTGAGGTAGGCGCCGGTGTCGGCGTCATCCCGCAGCACATGATCGCGACCCAGCAAGTCGCGGCAAGCGGTGAGGAATTCGGAATCATTCATGGCAGATGGCAGGGAAGGCGCTGGCGGAGGCGGGGCCGCAATCCGCGGCCTCATGGTGAAAGGCGGGGGGGAGAGCGGCGCACGAGAGCGAAGCGCGACGGCTACCGCGCCGTCGCGGCTCGGGCTTTCGCCGCCCGCTTGAAGGGCCGCAGGTAAAAGATTGTCGCGAAGAAGAACACCACCGACAGCGCCGTTTCGATCCACGCGAGCACGGCGGATACCCCCGTGTCCGTCATGCCGCGCACGACGCCCTCCGCGAGAAACAGCAGGATGAACATGCTCGACCACTGGAGCGTGTACAAATTGCCGCGCAGCACGCCGCGCAACGGTAACAGAAGGAGCAACGCCTTGAGGACCAGCCACGAACCGCCGGGACGCAGCGGCGCGAGCCACAACTCCCAGGCCACCGACAGCGCAATGAGTGCCAGCAGGCTCGCAATACTCGTTGGGCGCAGCAGCGGCGACGGGTGCGCCTGGCCTGACGCGGCATGCGTGCTTGTCCGGGCATGCCCGTCGCGAGTGTCGCGTGGATCTCGTGTCTCGCGGGCTTCGCTGGCGTTGACGTCATGCGGCAGGTCGGGCGGTGTGGCAGTCATGGGCTTGTCTCGTGGGCCGGTATTACTGCGGTATTACTGCGGTGTTGCGCGTCTTGCGTCAGTGGCGGTTTGCCGGCTCGCGCGCGAGGCATTGGCCCAATGTCGAGGGCGTGGCTAACGGCGCGGCTGACGCTCTGACCGGCGGTTTCCCCGACGGCGCGACACAAACACTCATTCTGCCAGCTTGCAGGCCGCGCGTGCGAGTCGCGCACCGAGCGCCGAGGCCAACTGGCGTTCGTCCGCCGAGAGCGGGTTGCCGTCATGCGCGAAGTGCGTCGCGCCGTAGGGCGAACCGCCCGTACGCGTGCTGGAGAGCGCGGGCTCGGTATAGGGAAGGCCCATGAGCAACATGCCGTGATGCAGCAGCGGGATCATCATCGAGAGCAGGGTGCTTTCCTGGCCGCCGTGCAGGCTCCCGCTGGACGTGAACACGCAAGCCGGTTTCCCCGCGAGCGCACCCGAGAGCCATTGCGGTGTGGTGCCGTCGAGAAAATACTTCAGTGCGGCGGCCATGTTGCCGAAGCGCGTGGGCGATCCGAGGGCAAGTCCGGTGCACTCATCGAGATCGCGCAATTCGACGTACGGCGGGCCGTTGCCGGGAATGTCCGGTGCCGTGGCTTCGCACACCGCCGATACGGCGGGCACGGTACGCACCCGCGCTTGCGCGCCCGGCACGCTCTCGATGCCCGAGGCGATGCATTGTGCGAGTTGTTGGGTCGTGCCGTGACGGCTGTAGTACAGAACGAGGATTTCGGTCATGAAGTCGAGTCAGCCGGAATCGGCTGGGGCAAGGTGTCGGGTGCGGGGCGATGCCGGCAACGTTCGGACGAGATGGCAATGTCGCGTGCCGTGCTGCGCGTCTTGTCGACGCCGGTCGACCGGTAACGCAGGCTTTTCGGCGCAAGCGGCAGGATGGCACGGCGGCAAACCCGCCGAAGCCTTGCGCCGTGAGTGAAAAGCCGACGAAAAGTGCGGGTATTATAGGGCGTTCCTATAGACGTGACGGTATGACGCAGCGTACGCGGTGCGCCGTTCCTGGCCTGTCGTCGCGTCGATGTCCTCACCGGAGAGCCCGATTTGCGCAAACTGTCCCGCATCAACTGGAACAACGTTCGCCAACTGCTGAGATACGCGATTGCGCGGGCGCAGGACGATCGGATTCCGCAAGTGGCGGGCAGCCTGACGTTCACGTCGATTCTGTCGATCGTGCCGCTGTTTGCCGTAACGTTCGCGCTGTTTACGGCCTTTCCGATCTTCAATTCGTTTCGCGATGCGCTGCAGGGCTTCCTGCTAGAGCATTTGATGCCCGAGAGCGTCAACGCCCAGATATTCAACTACCTGAACCAGTTCGCGTCGAAAGCGACGAGTTTGACGGCCTTCGGTCTGATCGGCTTGCTGGTGACCTCCGTGCTGACGTTGATGACGGTCGAGTCGGCCTTCAATGTGATCTGGCGCGTGCCGCGTGCGCGCCCGCTCGCCCAGCGTCTGCTGATTTACTGGAGTCTGCTCACTCTCGGACCGCTGCTGTTTGGTGTGAGTCTGTCGATCAGTTCGTACGTCTTCTCGCAGTCGATGTCGCTGGTGAGCACGTTGCCGCCGGCGGTGGCCTCGCTGCTCAGTCTGATTCCGCTGGCGCTCACGAGCGTGGCGTTCATGCTGATGTACCTCTACATGCCGAATTGCAAGGTGGACTGGCGCGACGCGCTGGTCGGCGGCGTGGTGGCGGCGCTGGCATTCGATCTGACCAAACGCGGCTTCGGCCTGTACATCCGTCAGTTCCCGACGTACACCGCGGTTTACGGCGCGTTCGCGGCGGTGCCGATCTTCCTGCTCTGGATCTATCTGTCGTGGCTGGTGGCGCTGGTCGGGGCGACGATCACGTCGGTGTTGCCCGCGCTGCGTCTCGGTCATTTCCAGTATCCGCGGTTCCCGGGCAGCGATTTGCTCGACGGCCTCACGCTTATCCATTTGCTCAATCAGAACCGGGAAGCCGGTGGCGGCGGGTTCACGACGCAGCAATTGGCGCGCACCATGCGTACGAGTCTTGAACATGCGGGCGACCTGTTGGTCCGGCTCGAACGTATGGGATGGGTCGGGCGGTTGACGATGCAGCCACCCGCAGAGCGTTGGTTGCTGCTTGCCAACCCGCGCGCGACGACGCTCTCACCGCTCGTCGCGCAACTCGCGCTCAACGTCGACGAGTTGGCGCGGCAGATGGAGCGTCACGCGCTTGATGGCGCTCACGTCGCCGATATTCTGCGAGAGGGCAAGTGGGACGTGCCGCTCGCCGACGCGTTGCCGCGTGATGTCGCGGCGGACGCGGGTGACGCTGGTACGGCGGGTAATGCGGGCGAGGCTGGCAAGGGGGAGGTGGGTGAGGCAAGCGGCAATGCCGGCGCGTCCGCCGCAGATGCAGGCAGCGATACCCGTGATGCTCGCAATGTCCGTGATCCCGGTGATGCCCGAAACACCCGTGGTGACCGCGAAGGCCAGTCGCATTGAAGGCCAGGCGCATTAACAACGTGCTAGAGCTTGATCCGGCCAACGCAAATATCGCGGAACATGACCCAGTCGCCCATCAGACTGTAAATCGGGTGGCGAAACGTGGCGGGCCGGTTCTTTTCGAAGAAGAAATGGCCCACCCACGCGAACGCATAACCACACACGATGGCGGCGAGCAGCCACCACGCGTTGCCCGTCACGGCGAGAGTCACCAGAAATGCAATCACACCCCACGAGCCCACGAAGTGCAGGCGGCGGCAGGTGAGATTCCGATGTTCGCCGAGATAGAACGGATAAAAATCGGCAAACCGGTCGAACGTTCGTGAGGCCCGTGCGGGGTCGTCGCGCTCAGACATGACAAGCCTCCTCGTTGGCGAAGGTGACGCGCTCAGTGTCGCATGAATCGCTTGAGCGCATCGAGTAGGGCATCCGGCTGCTCCGTCATGATGGCGTGGCCTGCGTCGACGACTTCCACCGTGACGGTGCTGCCCGTCTCACGCAGGGTGTCGAGCAGCGACTGCGCAGCGCGTGGCGGCGTCATCTGATCGCGTCGTCCCAGCACGGCGAGGACTGGACATTGGACACGCGCGGCCGCTTCCGTCCCTCCATCGTACTGATTGCACGCCTCGAAATCGGTGAGGAACACCTTGGCCGGATTCCGTCGCGCAACGCGCTCCATCAATCGTTGATTGACGCCCCACGTCCAGAAGCCCGGGCCTGGCGCCGACGGTTTGGCCGCGATTGTGCTGTGCGACCAGGCGTTGACCAGCGCGATGGCCTCAGGCTCGCGCTCGGCGGCCGCTTCGAGCAGGGTGTCGGAGACCTTCATCGGATACGCGGTGCCGACGAGCGCAATACGCGTGACGCGTTCGGGGTGGCGCGCCGCAGCGTCCAACGCGATCAGCGATCCCATGCTGTGGCCGACCCAGGCGGCGCCGCGAATCCCTGCGGCATCCAGCAGGGCGACCACGAGGTCCGCCATCTCGCCAATCGTCTTCAACGGGGCACCCGTGCTGCGGTGATGCCCCGGCAGATCGAGGGCGAGCACGTTCATCCCGTGGTGCGCGAGGTATCGGCTCTGTAAGCCCCATACGCTGTGATCGTGTTGCGCGCCATGCAGAAAGACGACCGTGGGTTGTTCGGGATTCACCGGCTTGCCGGCGGTGTATGCGTAGACGTTGTTGCCAGCGATGTCGAAATTCATCGGGCTTGCCCCCTGGGCGAGGATTTGACGGCCGCTTTCAGGCCACGCTTGAGATCCTGGATCAGATCGTCGGGGTCTTCCAGTCCGATCGACAGGCGCACGGTGCCTTCCCCGATGCCCGCGGCGGCGAGGGCGGCGGCGTCCATGCGGAAGTGCGTGGTAGAGGCCGGGTGAATGACAAGCGAGCGGGCGTCGCCGACGTTCGCCAGATGCGAGAACAATTGCAGCGACTCAATGAAGCGCCTGCCGGCTTCCCGATCCCCTTTGAGATTGAAGCTGAACACCGCACCCGCCCCGCGCGGCAGCAGTCGTTTCGCCAACGCGTAATCGGGATGCGACGGCAGTTCGGGGTAAGCGACACTCGCCACGGCCTCGTGACCCGCGAGGAATTCCACCACCCGGCGCGCGTTGTCCACGTGCCGCGCCATGCGAAGCGGCAGCGTTTCGATACCTTGCAGCAGTTGCCACGCAGCTTGCGGATGCAAGCACGCGCCGAAGTCGCGTAATCCTTCGCGTCGCGCACGCAGCAGGAAGGGCGCGACGGAACTCTCCTCGGCAAACACCATGCCGTGGAAGCCGTCGTACGGCTCGGTCAGCTCGGGAAATTTGTCACGCTTTTCGAAATCGAACGTGCCGCCGTCGATCAGCACGCCGCCGATGGTCGTGCCGTGCCCGCCAAGGAATTTGGTCGCGGAGTGGTAGATGAAGTCCGCGCCGTGCTCGAACGGCTGGATGAGCCACGGCGTGGTGAACGTGCTGTCGACGAGCAGGGGCACGCCCGCCTCGTGCGCAATCTGCGAGACCGTCGCGATGTCGAGCACGTCGAGTCCGGGGTTGCCCAGTGTTTCGCCGAAGAACAGCCGGGTCTCGGGTCGCACGGCGGTGCGCCAGCCGTCGATGTCGCCGGGACGCACGAAGGTCGTTTCGATGCCGAAGCGACGCAACGTGTAGTGCAGCAGATTGTGCGAGCCGCCATAGAGCGCGCTCGATGCCACGATGTGCGAACCGGCGCCCATCAGCGTTGCGATGGCCAGATGCAGCGCGGCTTGCCCGCTTGCCGTGGCAATGGCGCCGACACCGTTTTCCAATGCGGCCATCCGCTCCTCGAAGACGGCGTTGGTCGGATTGGAAATGCGCGAGTACACGTGTCCGGCGCGTTCCATGTTGAACAGGGCGGCCGCCTGATCGGCATCGGAAAAGACGAACGACGTGGTCTGATAGATCGGGGTGGCGCGCGCCCCCGTGGCGGGATCGGGGGCGGCCCCGGCGTGCAGGGCGAGCGTGTCGAAATGCGGGACTGACATGGCGGAGAGGGCCTCGCAGATGGCGTGAAGTGGGCTCGGGCGTAACCCGGCGGACGCGTGATGTTGACTTTACGTATACGGCAATCCTAGCACCACCTTCGTGCGCTCCGACAGGCTTTGAGGGCGTCATCAGGGAAATTGCGGTGTTGTCCGATGTCAGAGGTAAGGCGATGTCTGATCGTCGATGCAGAATCGGCCGAAAACCCGCGCCGTACGGCCATGTGCGTGTCTTGCGCCTTTCCTTTTCGAGCGCTTTCCGATAGCATCCATCGAACAGGTTCCAATCATTATTTGACACGGAGACAGCGGGCGTACGCGTCAGCAATCCGTCCGCAGCCGAAGTGCGGCGACGTCTGGCGGCAGCGTTCCGCCACGATTTGCCCGAGCCATACAAAGAGGAGTGTGTGCCATGCGTGTGTCTGACATCCTGAAAGTAAAGGGCAACACCCTTTTCACCGTGACCCCGGAGACGTCGCTGGGCGAAGCCGTCGATACGATGGCGGAGCATGACATCGGTTCGCTGGTCGTCATGGAGTACGGCGATCTGGTGGGCATGCTCACGTTCCGCGAAATCATCAACACGATCAGCAAGAACGGCGGCACCGTCGGCGAATCGACGATTCGCAAGATCATGGACGACCACCCGCTCACGTGCACGCCGGAGACCGACGTGAACGAAGTGCGCCGCATGATGCTCGAGCGTCACGCGCGCTATTTGCCGGTCATGGAGAGCCGCACGCTCATGGGCGTGATTTCCTTCTACGATGTGGCTCGCGCGGTCGTGGAGGAGCAATCCTTCGAGAACCGCATGCTCAAGGCGTACATTCGCGACTGGCCGGCCGAGGAAGCGGAAGACGCAAAGTGAGTGAGGCCGGTCAGCGCGGGGCTCGCGACGACGGCCACCAATCGCGACTGCTGAGAGAGCGCCGTTTCGCGCCGTTCTTCTGGACGCAGTTCCTCGGCGCGATGAACGACAACGTGTTCAAAATCGCGTTTACGTCGCTCGTCACCTATCACGCATCGCTTTTTCAGGACGTCGACGGCAAGACCGCGGCGTTCCTGATTTCGGCCATCTTCATTGCGCCGTTTCTCCTATTTTCCGCGACCAGCGGTCAGATTGCCGACAAGTGGGACAAGGCGCGTCTGATCCGGCTCGTCAAAACGCTGGAGATCGCCATCATGGTCGTGGGCGCGGCCGGATTTATCTGGACCAGCGCGCCGTTGCTCTATGTCTGCACGTTCCTGATGGGACTGCATTCCACGCTGTTCGGGCCGGTGAAGTACGCTTATCTGCCGCAGCATCTCGCCGATCACGAATTGGTGGGTGGCAACGGTCTCGTCGAGATGGGGACGTTCGTCGCCATTCTGATCGGCACGATTGTCGGTGGCGAGATGGCGGGGGCGGGCGCAGGCGCGCTGCCATGGATCGGCGGTGTGTGCATCGGGCTCGCGCTGTTGGGGCGTCTCGTGTCGACGTGGGTGCCGCAAACGCCAGCCGCGCAGCCGGACCTGCGCATCAACTGGAATCCGTTCACCGAGACGTGGAGAAATCTGCGCATCGCGCGCACCGATCGAGCGGTCTTCCAGAGCCTGCTGGGCATCTCCTGGCTCTGGTTTCTCGGGGCGACGTTTCTCGCATCGTTCTTCAATTTCGCGCGGGACGTGCTCGGCGCGAACCCGGATGTCGTCACATTGCTGCTGGCGATGTTCTCCGTTGGCATCGGCGTCGGGTCATTGCTGTGCGAGCGGCTCTCAGGCGGCAAGGTGGAAATCGGGTTGGTGCCGTTCGGCTCGATCGGCATGACCGTGTTCGCCGTCGACCTGTATTTCGCGAGCCGGGGCGGCGCTGCCGGTGCGACCTTGCAGACGCTGGGGCAATTCGTCTCGCAGCCGGCCCATTGGCGCATTCTGGCGGATCTGTTCCTGCTGGCGATGTTCGGCGGTTTTTACAGCGTGCCGTTGTACGCGCTGATTCAGAGTCGTAGCGCGCCGTCGCATCGCGCGCGCATCATCGCCGCGAACAATATTCTCAACGCGCTGTTCATGGTGGTGTCCTCGCTCATGGCGATGATGCTCACGAAAGCCGGTTTCACTATCGACCAGTTGTATCTCGTTACCGGCATTCTGAATGCGCTGGTCGCCGTTTATCTCTACACGCTGCTCCCGGAATTCCTGATCCGCTTCGTCATGTGGCTGCTGCTCCACACTGTCTACCGAATCAAAGTGAGCGGGGCCGAGCAGATTCCCGACGAGGGACCGTGCGTGCTGGTGTGCAATCACGTGAGCTTCGCCGACGCCGTCGTCATCGGTGCCTCCATCCGGCGACCGGTGCGGTTCGTGATGGACCATCGGATTTTCCGGATTCCCGTGCTGTCGTGGTTCTTCCGCACCGTGGGGGCGATTCCGATTGCCCCGGCACATGAGGACGCCGCGGGTCTGGATCGCGCGTATGGGCTGATCGCCCAAGCGCTTGATGTGGGCGAAGTCGTCTGCATCTTCCCCGAGGGCAAGCTGACGGCATCGGGAGATCTCCAGGTCTTCCGGCAAGGCGTGCAGCGCATTATCGAGCGCTCGCCGGTGCCGGTCGTGCCGATGGCGCTGCGCGGGCTTTGGGGGAGCTTCTTCTCCCGGCTCGGCGGGGTGGCGATGACGCGTCCGTTCAAGCGCGGCATCCTGAATCGGCTGGAGCTTGTGATCGGTGAGCCTGTCGCCCCGGCGCAGGCCACGCCCGAGTCGCTGCGCGACAAGGTGCTCAAGCTTCGCGGCCCCTGGCCCGTCTGAAAGGCGTCTGGCCGATGGCCGCGCCCCGCGACCCGGTTCGGATTTTTCCGATGCCGGGTCCGGAAAGCGCTCAAAATGCGGCGTTCGGGCCGATTTGCGTCACGGTGTGCCGCTCCGGGCGGCGCGGCACGGTGGGATCGCTGGCATAATAGGGCCTTCCCGTCACACCCCAACCTGATCCCCGTATGTCTGGCAATACGCTTGGAACCCTGTTTACCGTCACCACTTTCGGCGAATCGCATGGCCCGGCCATCGGCTGTGTGATCGATGGCTGCCCGCCGGGAATGGCGCTTATGGAAGCCGACATTCAGGGGGAGCTGGATCGCCGCCGTCCCGGCACGTCGCGTCACGTCACGCAGCGTAATGAACCGGACGCCGTCGAAATCCTCTCGGGCGTGTTCGAGGGCGTGACAACGGGCACTCCCATCGCCTTGCTCATCCGCAACACGGATCAGCGCAGCAAGGACTACGGCAATATCGTCCAGACGTTCCGCCCTGGGCATGCCGATTACACCTATTTGCAGAAATACGGCGTGCGCGATTATCGGGGCGGCGGTCGCTCGTCGGCGCGGCTCACGGCGCCGGTCGTGGCCGCGGGCGCAGTTGCGAAGAAGTGGCTGGCCGAACGTTACGGCGTGCAGATCCATGGCTGTATGACGCAGCTCGGCGATATCGAGATTCCGCAGACCGACTGGTCGCAAGTGTCGCAGAACCCGTTTTTTGCGGCGAACGGGGAAGTCGTTCCCCAACTTGAAGCGTATATGGACGATCTGCGCAAGGCGGGCGACTCCGTGGGCGCCAAGCTTCGCGTGGTGGCGTCCGGTGTGCCGGTTGGCCTGGGCGAGCCGTTGTTCGACCGTCTGGATGCCGACATTGCCCATGCGATGATGGGCCTGAATGCGGTTAAAGGGGTGGAGATCGGCGCAGGCTTTCGCAGCGTTACCCAAAAGGGCTCCGAGCATGGCGACGAATTGACGCCGGAGGGTTTCGTCGGCAACAACGCTGGCGGCATTCTGGGGGGCATTTCCACCGGTCAGGACATCGATGTCTCGATTGCGATCAAGCCGACGTCCAGCATTCGCACGCCGCGTCGCTCGGTGGACGTAGCCGGGCAGGCGTCGACCGTCGAGACGTTCGGTCGCCACGATCCCTGCGTCGGCATTCGTGCGACGCCGATTGCCGAGGCGCTACTGGCCCTCGTGCTGATCGATCATGCGCTGCGCCATCGGGCGCAGTGCGGTGACGTCCAGGTGGATACGCCGGTGATTCCGGCACGTGCGCCAGAGTGATCGCGTCAGGCTGACGGTTGCGTCACCCCGTCGGAGCTAATGCCGACCTTGTGCCGCCAAAGGCCAGCGAAGGTCCTGCGATGGTTCCGCCAGGCGCGTCGACGGCCGAATAAATCGGCCGCGCAAAAACAAAAACGCCAGACAGATTGAACTGACCCCCAAGGGTTGGCGCTATGTCCAACTATGGGGGGGCAGTTCAATCAATCCCTGTCTGGCGTTTCTTGCTTGCACATCATGCGTCGTCATTCGCGGCACTGGGCGATGGCTTGTTCGTCCTTTGCGGTGTACAGCGTGCCTTCCGGCCCTTTGCTCCACCAGACGAGCGTTCGTCCAACGTGCTTTTCACCGCTCGCCGCGCGTGCCGGTTTGAGGACTTCGCGCTTACCCATCCAATACAGTGTGACGTTGCCGCCGAGGTTGTCGTCGTCGTAGACAACCACCGCGACATGCGTGTTATCGCACAAGTAGCTCACCGTCTTCGCCTGCACGGCGCCACCCGCAAGCGCGAGAGGGCCTGCCAGCGTCGCGCCTGCAAGCCATACGGAAGTTCTCGACATCATGCCTCCCTGCCATTGGCGTTGGGTTGGGGTTGAATCGAAATCGCAGAAACCTCTCGGACACGTCCATTGCAGGCGAGTTGCGTGCCTTGCGTCGTTGTGTCTGCGCAAACAAAAACCGCCGGACGAGCCGGCGGCAATACAGCATTACGGCATTACATATTCGGGTAGTTCGGCCCGCCGCCGCCCTCCGGCGTGATCCACACGATATTCTGCGTCGGGTCCTTGATGTCGCACGTCTTGCAGTGCACGCAGTTCTGCGCATTGATCTGGAGTCGCTCGGAGTCGTCATCGTTCTTCACGAATTCGTAGACGCCCGCCGGGCAATACCGCTGCTCAGGGCCTGCGTACTCGCTCAGGTTGATGCCGACCGGCACGCTCGGATCCTTAAGCGTCAGGTGCGCGGGCTGGTTCTCTTCGTGATTGGTGTTCGAGATGAACACCGACGACAGTCGATCGAACGTGAGCTTGCCGTCCGGCTTCGGATAGACGATCGGCTGGCATTGCGCCGCCGGCAGCAGGCATTCGTGATCGGCCTTCTTGCGATGGATCGTCCACGGCATCTTGCCGCCGAGCAGCTTTTGCTCGATGCCGGTCATCAGCGTGGCAACGGTCAGGCCCTTCTTGAACCACTGCTTGAAGTTCCGCGCCTTGTTCAGCTCTTCGTGCAGCCACGATTGTTCGAATGCCATCGGGTAAGCGGTGAGTTCGTCGCGCTGACGATCCGCGGCGAGTGCGTCGAACGCGGCGTCGGCGGCCATCATGCCGCTCTTGATCGCCGCGTGGCTGCCCTTGATGCGGCTCACGTTGAGGAAGCCGGCTTCGCAGCCGACCAGCGCGCCACCCTTGAAGACCAGCTTCGGCAACGCGAGCAGGCCGCCGGCCGTGATGGCGCGTGCGCCATACGAGACACGCTTGCCGCCTTCGAGGAAGTGACGAATCGACGGGTGCGTCTTGTAGCGTTGGAATTCTTCGAACGGCGACAGATACGGATTGCTGTAGTCGAGGCCGACAATGAAGCCCACGGCGACCTGATGGTTCGGCAGGTGATAGAGGAACGAGCCGCCGTAGGTCTGCGAATTGAGCGGCCAGCCGGCCGTGTGGATGACCAGACCTTCCTTATGCTTGGACGGATCGATCTCCCACAATTCCTTGATGCCCAGACCGTAAGCCTGCGGATCGCGCCCGTCATCGAGGTTGAACTTGCGCATCAACTGGCGGCCGAGATTGCCGCGCGCACCTTCCGAGAAGATCGTGTACTTGGCGTGCAGCTCCATGCCGAGCTGGAAGTTCTCCGTCGGCTCGCCGTCCTTGCCGACGCCCATGTTGCCGGTCGCCACGCCCATGACCGCGCCATTCTCGTCATAGAGAATTTCGGCCGCGGGGAAGCCAGGGAAAATTTCGACGCCCAGCGCTTCGGCCTGCTGGCCGAGCCAGCGCACGACGTTGCCCAGGCTGATGACGTAGTTGCCGTGATTCTGGAAGCAGGCGGGCAGCAGCCACGACGGCGTGGAGGTCGCGCCCGTCTCGTTCAGGAACAGGAAACGATCTTCGACGACGGGGGTGTCCAGCGGTGCGCCGAGTTCCTTCCAGTTGGGGATGAGTTCGGTAAGCGCTCGCGGATCCATGACCGCGCCGGAGAGGATGTGGGCGCCGATTTCCGAGCCTTTTTCCAGCACACAAACGGAAATGTCCTTGCCTGCTTCCTGCGCGCGCTGCTTCAAACGGATAGCCGTGGACAGGCCGGCCGGACCGCCGCCAACAACGACGACGTCATATTCCATCGACTCCCTTGGGCCGTACTGCTCAAGCAGCTTGGGATCCATTGATGCTCCTGTTATAAACGTTAGAATTCGTGGGTGCGGCCATTTTCCGGGAATGGGGAACACCTCGCAACCGCATATTAATAGCACGATCGTTCGGTTTGGTAGGTAGGAAGCTCTAGCGGCAAGCCGTCTGGCGAAGCCGTTGTTCAATGCGTGTCCGGGCTTGAGGGAGAAGAAGATGGGGCGTTCGCTGAATCTGGAAGGCAAAGTTGCAATGGTCACGGGAGCGTCGAGCGGACTTGGCATGCAGTTTGCCAAGGTGCTCGCTCAGGCTGGCGCGAAGGTGGTGCTGGCCAGCCGCCGCGTGGAGCGGCTCAAGGAGTTGCGGGCAGAAATCGAGTCACAAGGGGGGGCGGCTCATGTCATCCCGCTCGATGTCACGGATTACGACAGCATTCGTGCGGGCGTGGCCCATGCCGAGACCGAGGCGGGCGCCATCGATATTCTGATCAACAACTCAGGCGTTTCGACGCAGCAGAAGCTGGTCGACGTCACCCCGCAGGAATACGACTACGTCCTCAACACCAACACGCGCGGTGCATTTTTTGTGGCGCAGGAAGTCGCCAAGCGCATGATCCGGCGCAGCAAGGGCGATCCGCAGCGTCAGCATCGGATCATCAATGTGGCGTCGGTGGCCGGGCAGCGCGCGATCTCCATGCTCGGCGTGTATTGCGTGAGCAAGGCGGCGGTGATCCACATGACGCGCGCGATGGCGCTGGAATGGGGGCGCTACAACGTCAACGTGAACGCGTTGTGCCCAGGGTATATCGACACCGAAATCAACCACGATCACTGGAAGACGGATGCCGGACGCAAGCTGATCGAGATGTTGCCGCGTCAGCGAGTGGGGGAGCCGGGCGATCTCGACGGGCTGATTCTGCTTCTGGCGTCGGACGATTCTCGTTTTATCAACGGCTCGATCATGACCATCGACGATGGGCTGGCGGTTGGCTGACGCACGTCGGGCTGGCAAGAGAGTTCCCGATTGCGCAGGCTCGCTGCAATGCGGCAATCGGGGATTGTCCGAGGCAGTCAGCTTCGTGACGACGAGCGCATAATTTCCCGGCGTTTACGGGATCGTGAAGGACGTCGTGTTGACGTCGGAGCCCGAATCATCTCGAGGACATCATGCGTAATCAAGGCTGGCGGGGGCTCGTCGGAGTCGCGCTTGCCCTCGCCGTAATCACGCTGCCCGCGCGGCCGGTGGCGGCACAACCCTACAAGGCCGAATACACGCTGTCGATCGTGCCCGATGCCGAGACCCCCTGGGGCAAAGGCACCCGACTCTGGGCGGACATGGTGCGCGAGCGCACTCGCGGGCGTATCAACATCCGGCTGCATCCCAACGCCACGCTCATGGGCGGCGACCAGACGCGCGAATTCACGGCGTTGCGCCAGGGCGTGATCGACATGGCCGTTGGTTCGACGATCAACTGGTCTTCGGCCATCCCCGAGTTCAACGTTTTTTCGCTGCCGTTCCTGCTGCATGGCTATCGCTCTGTCGACGCGCTGACGCAAGGCGATGTCGGGCGCGAGCTGTTCCGTCGTGTGGAAGAGCAGGGCGTCGTGCCGCTCGCGTGGGGGGAGAACGGGTTCCGGCAATTGAGCAATTCGCGTCGCGCGATCCGGTCGCCGGAGGACATGCGCGGGCTGCGCATTCGCGTGGTCGGTTCGTTGCTGTTCAATGACATCTTCACGGCGTTGGGGGCAGTGCCGACACAGATGACGTGGGGCGAGGCTATTCGCGCCCTGCGCGCCCGCAAGATCGACGGTCAGGAAAATCCGATCACGATTTTCAACAACGCGCGGCTCGATACGGTGGGGCAGCGGTATATCACGCTGTGGGATTACGTGGCCGACCCGATCCTGTTCGTCGTCAATCGGCAGGTCTGGGACAGTTGGTCGCCACACGACCGTGACATCGTTCGCGATGCGGCTATGGAGGCGGCGCGCTTTGAAGTGACGTTGGCGCGCGAGGATCTGTTGAGCGCCGGGCGGGGAACGTGGGAAGAGCTGGATGCACGCGGGGTGAAGGTCACTCGACTCACGCCCGAGCAGCGCCAGCGCTTTATCGACGCAACGCGCCCCGTCTATATGAAATGGAAGACGCTCGTCGGGCGAGATCTGGTCGAGAAGGCCGAAGCGGCCGTCAAGGACGATACGGCGTCCGCCAGATCGGTGGCCATCGGCACTCGCAAGTGATGCGGTGACATTGGCGGTGCCGGTTCGGAATTGTCCGAGGCGGCGCTCTCACGTCATTCCGAAAAGCCGCCTGATCGAAGCAAATCACTGCGGTGTAACGGGCATCGAACGCCCCGAAGCGCTACACTTTATTCCCATGACGCCCTGTCATTTCACGGCAGGGCGTTGATTTTCATCATGGGGAAATCGCAGTGTCGTCAGAGTACAAAGAAGTCTTTCGCATGAGCATGCCCATTCGCTGGGGCGATATGGATGCCTTCGGGCATGTCAACAACACCGTGTACTTCCGTTACATGGAGCAGGTGCGTATTTCGTGGCTGGAGTCGCTGGACATTGCGTCCGAAGAGCGTGCGACGGGAGAGGGGCCGGTCATTGTCAACGCGAACATGACGTTCCTGCGTCAACTGCGCTATCCGGGCGATATCGAATGCCGCATGTTCGTCGGTGCGCCGGGGCGAAGCAGCGTCGATACGCGCTTCGAGTTGCGCCGCGCCGACACGCCTGAAGTGCTCGTGGCCGAGGGCGGCGCGAAGATCGTCTGGGTGAACTACGAGGCGGAGAAGTCCGTGCCACTGCCGGACGCGGTGCGCACGTTGGTGGCCTGAGGCGAATGTCCCGGCGGTGAGCGTGGTGTCGGGTGTGCCTGCGCACCAGGCTGACCGCCTGCGCGGCGGGGGGGGCGGCGGCTCAGTTGCCGAGCAGACGCTGGACGAGTTCGGTGGCCGTGCCTGCGCCGTACTTCTGCATTAGGCGCGCGCGATAGATATCCACGGTGCGCGGGCTGATGTCGAGAAATTTGCCGATCTGTTTGCTCGTCTTGCCTTGCACCAGTTGTGCGGCGATCTCGCGCTCGCGGGCCGTAAGTGCAACGGCGACGCGGCGTGTGGCAGACATGTCTTCGAATGTCCAGAGACCGGCGGCGTGTGGATTCTGCACGTCGAGCGAGCGGCCCGTGACGTGGCACCAGAACAATTCTCCGTTGGCGCGTCGCATGATGCGCTCGTCGGAATAAACGCCCTGGCTACTCATGATGGGCGGAATGCGCTCACCGATGCGCTCGAATTCCTTCGGTGACGGATACAGCACCTGGAACGATTGGCCGATGAGCGTTTCGTGCTCGTAGCCGAAGATTTTGCCGAGCTGGCGGTTGCAGTCCTCGATGATGCGCTGGCGTGAGATGACCAGACCGACTGGTGCGATGTGAAAAGCTGTCTGGTAGTCGAACGTCGGCATTGGCGCGGTGCAGATCCGGTCGGGTCACGTGCTGGTGTGCCGCGTGCAGCGGCCCGGCGCGCGGGAAGATATGTAATTTCACGTATTGTGCCCCATTTGCGTGCCACCGTAAGCTCTATGATTGCAAGAGGTGCGTGGGCTGCGGAGTATCGTGGGCCGACGTAAGCCTCGCAACGTGCGAGAGCGCGGCATAATTTCAATTCTCAACCGAGGGAAAGGGACAAACGATGAACAAGGTATTCGCCAGCGCCAAGGAGGCGCTTGCCGGTGTCGTCGCAGACGGGCAAACGCTCGCCGTCGGTGGCTTCGGCCTGTGTGGCATTCCTGAGGCCCTGATCGCCGCGCTGCGCGACTCGGGTGTCAAGGGGCTCACCTGTATCAGCAACAATGCCGGCGTGGACGGCTTCGGTCTCGGTCTGTTGCTTGAGACGCGCCAGATCAAGAAAATGATTTCGTCGTACGTGGGTGAGAACAAGGAGTTCGAGCGTCAGTACCTGGCGGGCGAGCTCGAGCTCGAATTCACGCCGCAGGGCACGCTGGCCGAGAAGCTGCGTGCCGGTGGCGCAGGGATTCCGGCGTTCTTCACGAAGACGGGCGTGGGCACCGTTGTCGCCGAAGGCAAGGAGACGCGCGAATTCGACGGCGAGACGTACGTCATGGAGCGTTCGCTGCGCGCGGATGTTGCGCTGGTGAAGGCCGCCAAGGCCGATCGTGCCGGCAACCTCGTGTTCAATCGCACCGCCCGCAACTTCAACCCGATGGCCGCCATGGCCGGCAAGATCACCATCGTCGAAGTCGAAGAACTGGTTGAAACTGGTTCCATCGATCCGGATGACGTACATCTGCCGGGGATCTTCGTTCAGCGTATCGTGCTGAACGCGCATCCGGAAAAACGCATCGAACAGCGCACGGTACGTGCCAAGTAAGCGCCGAGATCAAGGAGATAACCATGGCATGGAATCGTGACGAAATGGCTGCGCGCGCGGCGCGCGAGCTCGAAGACGGCTTCTACGTGAACCTCGGCATCGGTTTGCCCACGCTCGTGGCGAACCATGTGCCGGACGGTATGGAAGTGTGGCTGCAATCGGAAAACGGCCTGCTGGGCATCGGCCCGTTCCCGACGGAAGACGAAGTGGACGCCGACATGATCAACGCGGGCAAGCAGACGGTAACAACGCTGCCCGGCTCGTCGATTTTCTCGTCGGCCGATTCGTTCGCAATGATTCGCGGCGGTCACATCAATCTGGCAATTCTCGGTGCGATGCAGGTCAGCGAAAAAGGCGATCTCGCGAACTGGATGATTCCGGGCAAGATGATCAAGGGCATGGGCGGTGCGATGGATCTCGTCGCGGGTGTCGGGCGCGTGGTGGTGCTCATGGAGCACGTTGCCAAGGGCGACGCGCACAAGATCCTCGAAGCCTGCGATCTGCCGCTGACTGGCGTTGGCGTAGTCAACCGCATCATTACCGACCTCGGTGTGATCGATGTGACGCCGGATGGTCTGAAGGTCGTCGAGCTGGCAACCGGTGTGACGAAGGAAGAAATCTCCAAGAAGACCGGAGCCACGCTCGATACGAGCGCTGTCTGAGGCGTTAGCGAGGTGTCTGGGTGTGCCTGTGCCCGTGCCGATTTGTCGGGCGGGGCAGGACAGCCCGGCTTGCTGAGGGTTGCCTGGGCCGTTGAACCCGACAACCGCTGAAAGAGGGAAGTTGGAACATGAAAGGCAACACGGGCGGGGAAATCCCCGCCCGTCTTGTTTTGGTGACGCCCGCGTGTGCGAATGCGCGCGCCCTTGCGAGTCTTTGTACGTCTTGGCGAGTCGTCGCAGACGTGGGGCGCGTGCGGTCTGGAGGTGTTGCTTTACTGCGCGACCCAGCCGCCATCCATATTCCAGGCGGCACCGCGCACTTGCGCGGCGGCGTCGCTGCACAGGAAAACAGCAAGTGCGCCGAGCTGTTCAGGCGTGACGAATTCCCCCGACGGCTGCTTTTCGCCGAGCAGTGAGCGCTTCGCTTCATCGCCGGAGAGCCGGTCGCGCGCGGCGCGATCGTCGACCTGCTTCTGGACGAGCGGCGTGAGCACGAAGCCGGGGCAAATGGCATTGGCCGTCACCCCGGTCTGCGCATTTTCCAGCGCGGTGACTTTCGTCAGGCCGACAATGCCGTGCTTGGCTGCGACATATGCCGACTTGCCCGTCGAGCCGACAAGCCCGTGGACCGACGCGATGTTGATGATGCGTCCCCAGTTGCGCGCACGCATGCCGGGCAAGGCAAGTCGCGTGGTGTGAAAGGCCGACGTCAGGTTGATTGCGATGATCGCGTCCCATTTATCCGTCGGAAAATCCTGAATCTCGGCCACGTGCTGAATGCCCGCGTTGTTGACCAGAATGTCGACGCCACCGAACTCGGATTCGGCATATTGCATCATCGCCTCGATCTCGCTGGCGCGGCTCATGTCGGCGCCGTGATAGCCCACTTGCGTGGCCGTGTGGCCGGCCTGTGACGCTGCGTGGGCAATCGCCTTGCGTGCCGTCTCAGCGTCGCCGAAGCCGTTCGTGATGAGGGTGGCGCCTTGGGCCGCGAGCGCTTGTGCCATGCCCAGACCAATGCCGCTGGTCGAGCCGGTCACGAGGGCGATTTTTCCTTTCAGCATGCGTCGTCTCCGTGCAGGAGGAGGTGGGGGAGGAATCCGATATCGATGAGCGCAGCCGTAAACTGCGGTCGGATGCGGCCCATGAGTCGCCTCATTCTAGCTTACGGTTCGCGGCAAGCGCGGTAGAATTCGGGTCTGGAAACCCATCCGACGAGTTTGCCATGCCGAGCCACGCACCGCGTCTGTCGACCGTTCAGTGTCTGAGTCCCGCCGGGTTGCATCAAATGGCCTATGCGGAGTGGGGCGACCCGGAAAATCCTCGTGTACTGGTGTGCGCTCACGGCCTTACTCGGTGCGGACGCGATTTTGACGCGCTGGCGAATGCGATGGCAAACGACTACCGTGTCGTGTGTCCGGATGTCGTCGGGCGCGGGCAGTCGTCCTGGTTGAGCCATCCCGGGGGGTATGTCGTGCCGCAGTATGTCGCCGACATGGTGACGCTGATTGCGCGGCTCGGTGTTGCGTCGGTGGATTGGCTCGGTACATCGATGGGCGGGCTGATCGGCATGGGACTGGCGGGGTTGCCGGACACGCCGATACGTAACTTGTTGCTCAACGATATCGGGCCGCATATCGAGGCGCCGGCGCTGGAGCGCATCGGTCAATTTGTCGGTATTCCGAAGCGGTTCGCCTCGATCAGCGAGGGGGCCGATTACATCTGGTCGATCTCGACCGGATTCGGGCCGCACACGCGAGAGGAGTGGATTGCCTTGAGCGAGCCGCTACTCAAGGCTGACGGCGGGGGTTATGTGCTGCGTTACGATCCGTCCATCGGGGCAGCGTTTTCGACCGCGCCGCCCGAGGCCATCGTGGCGGGAGAGGCCATGCTCTGGGCGGCGCTTGCCGCGTTTGCAGGGCGCACCCTGATCGTGCGTGGCGAGCAGTCGGATCTGCTCTCGCGCACGACAGTCGAACAAATGCTGGCGCACGCGCAACACGCGCGCGCCGTCGAAATACCCGGCGTGGGACACGCGCCGACGTTTGTGCATGCGGATCAGATCGAGATCGCACGCCGATTTTTTGAAGGATACGCTGACTGACACACGCCTTTTGGGCACCGTGCAGCAGATCCGAAGTCAGAAGAACACGAGGAGTCTTACATCATGGCAGTACAACGTTTCTACGTAGAAAAGCGCTGGTCGGACATGGCCGTGCACAATGGCACCGTCTATCTGGCCGGTCAGACGCCGGACGACCGCTCGCAGGACATGGCCGGTCAGACGCGTCAGGTGCTCGCGCACATCGACCGTCTGCTCGGGGAAGCGAACAGCGACAAGTCGCTGATTCTGTCCTGCCAGATCTTCATCTCGGACATGAAGTATTTTGGTGAAATGAACCAGGTGTGGGATGAGTGGGTGCCGGCCGGTAATGCGCCCCCGCGTGCCACGGTGCAGGCGTTGCTCGCCGACCCTGCCATGCTCGTTGAAATCGTGGTCGTGGCGGCTCAGCGCGAAAGCTGAGTGCCGGACCCGCAACATCCGGGGCGCCGGTCGCCCCGTGTTCCGACATGAACCAACATCAAGCACCGACATCCGCCGAAACGAGTTCGACACCGGGTGTGGGTGAAGCACAATTGCCCGCCACGCTCGACGACGCGCTTGCGTTCGCCGCGGCGCTGTGCGGCGAGCACGTGCTCTCGTCCGGCGAACCGATCATGGCGCACGCGCGCGGCATGATCGCGATTCTCGATACGCTACGCGTGGACGAGGCGACACATCAGGCGGCGGCGCTCTTTTCGGCTGTCGAATTCCTTCCGGATCCGCAAACCACGTTGACTCAGAAGTTCGGTGCCGAAGTCGCCGCGCTAGTGATCGACGTGCGCAAGCTGCAGCGGCTCTCGGGGGCGGGCGCGCGCGCGGCGCAGGCGATGCCGTCCGACGGACGCGATCGTGACGCTTCGGCGGAGCGCAAGTCGCAGGTCGAAGGGCTGCGCAAGATGCTGCTGGCGTTCGCACAGGACATTCGTGTCGTGATGATCCGGCTGGCGTCGCGTCTGCAATCGCTGCGGTGGTACGCGGCCGAGAAGAAGGCGCCCCCGGAGGACATGCCGCACGAAGTGCTCGAGATCTACGCACCGCTGGCGAACCGTCTGGGCATCTGGCAACTGAAGTGGGAGCTTGAAGACCTCGCGTTCCGCTTTCTGGAGCCCGTCACGTACAAGCAGATCGCCAAGCTGCTCGAAGAGAAGCGGGTCGAGCGTCAGACGTTCATCGAAGGGGCGATCCAGCGCCTTCAGGACGAATTGGCGCGCGCGGGTGTGAAGGCCGAGGTGTCTGGGCGGCCGAAGCATATCTACAGCATCTGGAAGAAGATGCGCGGCAAGGCGGTCGATTTTGCCGAGCTGTACGACGTGCGGGCGTTTCGCGTCATCGTCGACGACATCAAGGATTGCTACACGGTGCTGGGCATCGTCCATAACCTGTGGCAGCCGATTCCGAAAGAGTTCGACGATTACATCTCGCGGCCGAAACCCAACGGCTATAAATCGCTGCATACGGTGGTGATCGGCGACGACGGACGCGCGTTCGAAGTGCAGATACGTACCAATGAAATGCACCACTTCGCTGAATACGGCATCGCGGCACATTGGCGTTACAAAGAGGCTGGCCAGCGTGGCTATGGTGGTGCGTTTTCCGCGAATGAGGCTTACGACGAGAAGATTGCGTGGCTGCGTCAGTTGCTGGCGTGGAAGGACGACATCGCCGATACGGTCGGCACCGAAGGCGCGGCGCAACCGTGGGAGCAGCTCAAGCGTGCGACCATCGACGACCATATCTACGTGCTCACGCCGCAAGCCAGGGTGATTGCGTTGCCGCAAGGCGCGACGCCGGTTGACTTTGCGTATCACTTGCACTCCGAGCTGGGGCATCGCTGCCGCGGTGCGCGAGTGGACGGCGCGATGGTGCCGCTCAATACGCCGCTGCAGAACGGGCAGACGGTCGAGATCGTCACGGTCAAGCAGGGTGGGCCGTCGCGAGACTGGCTCAACGCGCAGTTGGGGTATTTGCAGAGCCATCGGGCGCGTCAGAAGGTGCGTCAGTGGTTCAACGCCATCGATCTCGAAGAGACGATTGCCCACGGCCGTACGCTCATCGACAAGACCTTGCAGCGCGAAGGCAAGACGTCGGTCAATCTCGAGGAGTTGGCCTCGCGTCTCGGTTTCCGCACGCCGGACGATCTTTATGCGTCCATCGCCAAGGATGAGTTCAGTCTGCGGCATGTCGAGCAGGCGCTCTCCGGCAATTTGCCGGGACCGGAGCCGCGTGACGAGGACACGCTCGTTGCCAAGAAGAGCCTCGATACAAGTGTCACGCAGGGCGCGAAAAGCGGCGTGTTGGTGGTAGGGGTGGGCGCGTTGCTCACGCAATTGGCCAAGTGCTGCCGGCCCGCGCCGCCGGACCCGATTGTGGGGTTCGTCACGCGCGGCAAGGGCGTGTCGATTCATCGTCAGGATTGCAGCAGTTTCCAGGCGATGAAGACGCGTGCGCCGGAGCGGGTGATTCAGACGGCGTGGTCGTCCGATGTGCTCGAAGGGCGGGGCGTGGCCGCGTACCCGGTGGACATCCAGATCGAGGCGACGGACCGTCAGGGGTTGCTACGCGATATTTCCGAAGTGTTTTCGCGGGAGAAGCTCAACGTGACGGGCGTCAGCACCCAGTCGCGCGGGGCGCAGGCGTTCATGCAGTTCACCGTGGAAGTGCGCGATGGCGGGCAGTTGCAACGAGCCTTGGCGCAACTCACCGGCGTGAGTGGTGTGATGTCGTCGCGGCGACGGTAAGGGTTTCGGGGCGTGGCAGGCGGCGGGTCGCTATTGGCCTCGCCTGCGACTGCTCCGGTTGCATCAGAGAGGCGAAGATGAAAGGATTTCTATGCGCCGCAAAGACGCGTGAACGCCTTGATTGGCGCGGCTTTTCGTCGGCAGGCACAATAATCGCTTGGCGATGCGCGGAAACCTTGCTAGAATCTCGTTCTCTTGCAGTAGGCTCGTAGCTCAGCTGGTTAGAGCACCACCTTGACATGGTGGGGGTCGTTGGTTCGAGTCCAATCGAGCCTACCAACGAAATTTTATGCATTACAGTCCGCGAAGCCCCGCAGACACAGGCGCTGGAAAAACACTCATGTTGAAGACCGCCCGAACTTTCACAGTGGTGAAGGTGCGACGTTAAGTCGAGGGTGTTTTTCGTCTGGATGCAAGGAATGAAGAGACGGCCTCGACGATAGTCGAGGCCGTTTTTTTTTCGTGGTTTTGCCGCGTGGCGTGGGCCGCGCGTGACGTTTTTGCGCATGGGAGTGCGACATGATTTCGGTACGTTTGCCTGACGGTTCGCAACGCCAGTACGAAGCCCCCCTTACGGTGGCGCAAGTTGCCGGCTCGATCGGTACGGGGCTGGCCAAGGCTGCCTTGGCGGGCCGCGTTGACGGCAAGCTGGTCGACACGTCTTATCTGATCGATCGCGACGTGAGCCTCGCCATCGTGACGGACAAGGACGCCGACGGTCTGGATGTCATTCGTCACTCGACGGCCCACTTGCTGGCTTACGCCGTCAAGGAGTTGTTCCCCGAGGCGCAGGTCACCATCGGTCCGGTCATCGAAAACGGCTTCTACTACGATTTCTCGTTCCATCGCGCATTCACGCCGGACGATCTCGAAGCCATCGAGAAGAAGATGCACGAGCTGGCGAAGAAGGATGAGCCGGTAACGCGCGAAGTGATGTCGCGCGACGACGCCGTGCGTCTGTTCATGTCGATGGGTGAGAAGTACAAGGCCGAGATCATCGAATCGATCCCGGCGACGGACGAAATTGGCCTGTATCGCGAGGGCAAGTTCGTCGACCTTTGCCGTGGTCCGCACGTGCCGTCGACGGGCAAGCTCAAGGTTTTCAAGCTGATGAAGGTCGCCGGTGCCTATTGGCGTGGCGATGCGAAGAACGAACAACTGCAGCGTATTTACGGCACGGCCTGGACGAAGAAGGAAGACCAGGACGCGTACCTGCATATGCTCGAAGAGGCGGAAAAGCGCGATCACCGCAAGCTCGGCCGTGCGCTTGACTTCTTCCATATGCAGGAAGAGGCACCGGGCCTCGTCTTCTGGCACCCGAAGGGTTGGACGCTCTGGCAGCAGGTTGAGCAGTACATGCGCCGCGTCTACCGCAATAACGGCTATCAGGAAGTCAAGGGGCCGCAGATTCTCGACCGCTCGCTCTGGGAAAAGTCGGGGCACTGGGAGAACTACAAGGACAACATGTTCACGACGGAATCGGAGAACCGCGCTTACGCGCTCAAGCCGATGAACTGTCCGGGGCACGTTCTGATTTTCAACTCGACGCTGCACAGCTATCGCGACCTGCCGCTGCGTTACGGCGAATTCGGTCAGTGCCATCGCAACGAGCCGTCGGGCGGTCTGCATGGTCTGATGCGCGTGCGCGGCTTCACGCAGGATGACGGTCACATCTTCTGTACGGAAGATCAGATTCTCGACGAGTGCGTGAATTACACGGCGCTGCTGCATGCCGTGTACAAGGACTTCGGTTTCAAGGACATGATTTATAAGGTCGCGACGCGTCCTGAGCATCGTGTCGGTACCGACGAAAATTGGGATAAAGCCGAATTCGCGCTGATGGAATCGCTGCGTCGTTCCGGCTGCAAATTCGAAATCGCCCAGGGTGATGGGGCGTTCTACGGTCCGAAGATCGAATACACGCTCAAGGATGCGCTTGGCCGTCAGTGGCAGTGCGGTACGATGCAGGTCGATTTTTCGATGCCCGAGCGCCTGGATGCCGTGTATGTGGCGGAGGACAACAGCCGCAAGCGTCCGGTGATGCTCCATCGCGCCATTCTGGGTTCGCTCGAGCGTTTCCTCGGGATTCTGATCGAGCACCATGCTGGTGCATTGCCGGTCTGGCTCGCGCCGGAGCAGGTGATCGTGATGAATATCTCGGAAAAAACGGCCGATTACGCCCAGGAAGTGACGAAAAAGTTGAAAGAACAAGGGCTTAGGGCTCGTAGCGATTTGCGCAACGAGAAAATTAGCTATAAAATACGCGAGCACTCTCTGCAGAAAGTTCCTTATTTCGTTGTCGTAGGGGACAAAGAGCAGGAGGCGAATATGGTAGCCGTGCGTGCCCGTGGCGGCGTGGATCTGGGTGTGATGCCCCTTGACGCGCTCATCGAACGTCTTGCGCAGGAATGCGCATCGTTCCAATAACGCCTGTTGGACAGCGCGGCTAAATTTTTGACTTTTTTCGAGGATAAGCAACATCGCTACCGATAAGTCGCATCGCATTAACGGCGAAATTACAGCGCCCGAAGTGCGTCTAAATGGCGTCGACAATGAGCCGCTCGGCATTGTGAAACTGGCAGAGGCTTTCCGTCTGTCCGAAGAGGCTGATGTCGATCTGGTGGAAATTGCACCGACGGCGAATCCGCCGGTTTGCCGTCTGATGGATTACGGCAAATTCAAGTACTCGGAACAGAAGAAAGCGCACGAGAACAAGCTGAAGCAGAAGGTTGTTCAGATCAAGGAAGTCAAATTCCGACCTGGCACCGACGATGGTGACTACAACGTCAAGTTGCGCAATCTGAAGCGGTTCCTCGAAGACGGTGACAAGACCAAGATCACGCTGCGTTTTCGCGGTCGTGAGATGGCCCACCAGGAAATCGGCGCTCGTATGCTGGAACGTCTGAAGTCGGATCTCGACGAGGTCGGCCAGCCGGAACAGATGCCGAAGATGGAAGGCCGTCAGATGATCATGGTCATCGCGCCGAAAAAGAAGTAATGCCGTGGCGGTGTCGAACGACACCGCCGGGCCGTAAGGAATTGCCGTCGTAGCCCGTGAGGGATGCGATAGCGATACAGGGTGCAGTCAGGCCCTGAACACAAGTGGTCTCGGGTTCTACAAGGGGCGCGATTTTGGCGTCACACCTGTGATCATGTTAAAAACCCCGGAGTTTTTCATGCCTAAGATGAAAACCAAGAGCGGTGCCAAGAAGCGCTTTCGCGTGCGTCCTGGCGGTACCGTCAAGCGTGGTCAGGCCTTCAAGCGTCACATTTTGACGAAGAAGTCCACCAAGAATAAGCGTCACCTGCGCGGTGCCGTCGGCGTTCATGAGTCTGATCTGAACTCCGTACGCGCAATGCTGCCCTTCGCTTAAACCCCGACTTAGATAGGAGAGAAATATGCCTCGAGTCAAACGTGGGGTCACCGCACGGGCCCGCCATAAGAAAGTCATCGCAGCAGCCAAGGGTTTCCGCGGCCGCCGCAATAACGTCTTCCGCATCGCCAAGCAAGCGGTCATGCGCGCTGGGCAGTACGCCTACCGCGATCGCCGTAACAAGAAGCGCGTGTTCCGCGCCTTGTGGATTGCGCGTATCAATGCAGGTGTGCGTCAGCACGGTATGACCTACAGCGTGTTCATCGCTGGTCTGAAGAAGGCCTCGATCGAACTCGACCGCAAGGTGCTGTCCGACATGGCCATCAACGACAAGCCGGCATTTGCCGCGATTGTCGCTCAGGTGAAAGCCACCGTCGCAGCCTAAGCTGTAGTTAGCGTATAGCGCGTTTTACCGCGTGCCATTCGCCAGGAGGGGGCTCTCATCGGAGCCCCCTTTTGTTTTTCGCTTGTCTTTTCGCTCGCTTTTTTGCTTGAACATGCGGCCATTCCGACCGCCTAACTTGAGTCTGTAGCATATGGATCTGGAACTTATCGTCAGCGATGCGCAGCGTGCGTTCGCCGCCGCTCCCGACGCTGCCGCGCTGGAAAACGAGAAAGCCCGCTTTCTCGGCAAGACCGGCCAACTGACCGAGTTGCTCAAGGGCCTCGGCAAGCTCGATCCTGAAGCGCGCAAGAGCGAAGGCGCACGGATCAATGCGGCCAAGCAACAGATCGAAGGCGCCCTGCAGGCGCGCCGTCAGGCCATGGCCGACGCGCTGCTCGACGCGCGCCTGTCTGCCGAGGCCATTGACGTCACGCTGCCCGGCCGAGGCCTGGGCGCTGGCAGCCTGCATCCCGTGCTCACCACCTGGGAGCGCGTAGAACAAATTTTCCGTTCCATTGGTTTTGATGTGGCCGACGGCCCGGAAATCGAAACCGATTGGTTCAACTTCACAGCACTGAACAGCCCGGAAAACCATCCGGCGCGCTCGATGCAGGACACCTTCTACGTCGAAGGCAATGACGACGCCGGCAAGCCCTTGCTGCTGCGCACGCACACGAGCCCGATGCAGGTGCGCTATGCACGCATGAATAAGCCGCCGATCAAGGTGATCGCGCCCGGGCGCACGTATCGTGTCGACTCCGATGCCACGCACTCGCCGATGTTCCATCAGGTCGAAGGTCTGTGGATTGCCGAAGACATCAGCTTCGCCGACCTGAAGGGTGTGTACACCGACTTCCTGCGCAAATTCTTTGAACGCGACGACATTCAGGTGCGTTTCCGCCCGTCGTACTTCCCGTTCACGGAGCCGTCCGCCGAAATCGACATGCAGTTCGAGACGGGCAAGAACGCCGGCAAATGGCTGGAAATCTCGGGTTCGGGTCAGGTGCATCCGACGGTGATTCGCAATATGGGTCTCGACCCCGAGCGTTACATCGGCTTTGCCTTCGGCTCGGGACTGGAGCGTCTGACGATGCTGCGCTACGGCGTGCAGGATCTGCGACTGTTCTACGAGAACGACCTGCGCTTCCTGCGCCAATTCATGTAATCGATGCCGATGGCCCTCGGCTGGCGCGCGAAGCCGCTGCCGCCGGGGTCTCGGAAGTGAAGACTTAACTGCGAGCGAACTGATCCATGCAATTCTCTGAATCGTGGCTGCGTACCCTGGTCGACCCGGATTTGTCGACGGACGCGTTGGCGCATGCCCTGACGATGTCCGGGCTCGAAGTCGAGGAAACCGATCCGGTCGCCCCGCCGTTTGCCGGCGTGGTCGTGGCCAAGGTGCTCGAAGTCGCCCGTCATCCGGACGCTGACCGTCTGAACGTCTGTCAGGTCGACGCCGGTACCGGCGAGACGCTCACCATTGTGTGCGGTGCGCCGAACGTGGCGCCGGGCATCAAGGTGCCGTGCGCAACGGTGGGTGCGGCACTGCCGCCGGCGGAAGCGGGCGGTGCGCCGTTCCAGATCAAGATCGGCAAGCTGCGTGGCGTGCAGAGTTTCGGCATGCTGTGCTCGGCGCGCGAACTGAAGCTCTCGGAAGACCATGCCGGTCTGATGATCCTGCCGGAAGATGCGCCGGTCGGCATGAACATCCGCGAGTATCTCGATCTCGACGATACGGTGTTTGTCGTCAAGCTCACCCCAAACAAGGCCGACTGCCTGTCGCTGCTCGGCGTTGCCCGCGAAGTGGCCGCCATCACCGGCGCGCCGCTCAAGGACTTGCCGGGACAGGGCACGCAGCCCGCGGCCATCGCCGACACCCTGCCGGTGCGTATCAGCTCGCCCGACGGTTGCGGACGCTTCGGCGGGCGCATCATTCGTGACGTGAACGCTGCGGCACCGTCGCCGCGCTGGATGGTGGAGCGTCTCGAGCGCGCCGGTCAACGCAGCATTTCGGCGCTGGTCGACATCACCAACTACGTGATGCTCGAACTGGGTCAACCGCTGCACGTCTACGATCTGAACCGTCTGCAAGGCGGGATCGACGTGCGTTTCGGCCGCGCAGGCGAGACGCTCAAGCTGCTCAACGAACAGACCGTGACGCTCGACGAGAGCGTGCTCGCGATCACCGACGCCAGCGGTCCGATCGGTCTGGCCGGCATCATGGGCGGTGACTCGACGAAGGCGGGTCTGGAGACGCAGAACATCTTTCTGGAAGGGGCATTCTTCTTCCCGCAAGCGATTCAGGGCCGTGCACGCAAGTACAACTTCACGAGCGATGCGTCGCACCGTTTCGAGCGAGGTGTCGATTTCGCCGGTAACGTGCGTGCCCTGGAGCGCGCGACGCAACTGGTGCTCGAGATTTGCGGTGGTCAGGCCGGTCCGCTGGAAGACCAGGTCGCGAAGCTGCCGGAACGTCAGCCGGTGAAGATGCGCGTCGCACGTGCCGTCAAGATTCTTGGCGTGCCGGTCTCCGAGCAGGAGATGAGCGACATCTTCACGCGTCTTGGCTTGCCGTTCACGTTGCGGGATGGCGTGTTCGAAGTGACGCCGCCGTCGTATCGCTTCGACCTCGAGATCGAAGAAGATCTGATTGAAGAGATCGCGCGCATTTACGGTTTCGATCGCATTCCGGCCAATCCCCCGGTCGCGGCGAGTGAGATGCGACCGACGCAGGAAGGCCGCCGTTCGCAGCATGCCGTGCGTCACGCCGTGGCTGCCCGCGACTATCACGAGACGGTGGGCTTCAGTTTTGTCGACGTGGAGTGGGAAGCCGACTTTGCGGGCAACGACAACCCGATCAAGCTGCTCAATCCGATCGCCAGCCATCTCGCGGTGATGCGCTCGACGCTCATCGGCAGCCTGATCGCGACCGCCCGCTACAACCTGAACCGCAAGGCATCGCGCGTTCGCGTGTTCGAAATCGGCCGCACCTACCATCGCGACAACACGGTGGCCTCTGGCGAGCTGAGCGTTGGCGGTTTTCGTCAGCCACTGAGCGTTGCCGCCCTGGCGTACGGTCCGGTGTTCGAAGAGCAGTGGGGTGCGCCTGCGCGTCAGGTCGACTTCTTCGACGTGAAGGGCGATCTCGAGGCGTTGCTGGCACCGCGTTCGGCGCGTTTCGTGAAGGCGGAGCACCCGGCGTTGCATCCGGGACGCAGCGCCGCGATCGAAGTCGACGGCAAGCGTGTCGGTTTCATCGGCGAGCTCCATCCGCGTTGGCAGCAGAAGTACGATCTGCCGCAGGCGCCGGTGCTGTTCGAGATCGAGGCAGAGGCGCTGTTTGGCCGTGACGTCGCGAGCTATGAGGACATTTCGAAGTTCCCGCCGGTCACGCGTGACATCGCGCTCGTCGTCGATCAGTCGCAGCCGGTGCAGGTATTGATCGACGCAATGCTCGCGGCGCGTCATGACGATCCGGCGTGCAGCGTGGTGCAGTCGGTGCGGTTGTTCGACGAGTTCCGGCCCAAGGCGGGCGCGGCTTCGGGCTCTCTGGGAGCCCAGGACAAAAGCGTGGCGTTTCGTGTTACTCTGCAAGACCCCTCGGGTACGTTGCAGGACGAGACGGTCCAGGGCGCCATTAACGCACTGGTACAACGGGTAGAAGGGTTCGGCGCACGTTTGCGCGCTTGAAATCCAGTAAAAATCCGGGTGCGAGTGGGTTATCGCACTGACATCGCCATCGCGTGGGACGTATGAACGAAATGAATCCTGGTGAATTTGAAGCCATGCTCGCGGCGCAGCGTATCGCGCTGGGTCGCAGCGAAGTGAACGAGGTCTCGACCGAGGCGCCGACGCTGACCAAAGCCGAACTGGCCGAGTTGCTCTTCGAGCACGTCGGCCTGAACAAGCGCGAAGCGAAGGATATGGTCGAAGCGTTCTTCGATTCGATCCGCGACGCGCTCGGATCGGGTGACAGCGTCAAGCTCTCCGGTTTCGGCAACTTCCAGTTGCGCGACAAACCGCAACGGCCTGGCCGGAATCCGAAGACGGGTGAGGAGATTCCGATTGCCGCGCGCCGCGTCGTGACCTTCCACGCCAGCCAGAAGCTCAAGTCGATGGTCGAGTCTGGCGTACTCAGCAAGTAAATCCCGGCCGCCGCATTCTGCGGCGGCCGCTGGTTTTTTCGTCCGCAATCTAACCGTCGTCCCATTCCGCTAACGCCGCGATGGATCACGTTGCCTTGCCGCCGATTCCCGCCAAGCGTTACTTCACCATCGGTGAGGTGAGCGAGCTATGTGGTGTCAAGCCACATGTGCTGCGCTATTGGGAGCAAGAGTTCACGCAGTTGCGCCCGGTCAAGCGGCGCGGTAACCGGCGGTACTACCAACACCACGAAGTCCTGTTGATCCGGCGTATCCGGGATTTGCTCTATGAGCAGGGCTTTACCATCAATGGCGCCCGCAATCGCCTCGAAGCCGATACGCCGCGCGGTGCCCGTAGTTCGGGCAGCGCAGCCGCTCGGGCGGGCGCGCCGGCAGCCATGAGCGACGACGACACTGCCGGTAGCACCGATAGCGGCGACACGCCGCTTGACGTGAGTGATTTGCGCCGCCGTCTCCAATCCGTCATCGAGTTGCTCAAGTCCTGAGCGGCTTTCCATCTGTCGTTACCCGCTTGGGGCCGTTCGCCGACTCCGGGATTCTCCTAATGCGGCGGGGGCCGAAACATCCGTAATCCGAGATATGGCACGCCCCCGGGGCGGGGGTGCGTTCGTCTGGCTCGATGAACTTCGTACATCCCTCGATTGAGGGAACGCCGAACGACTTTCGGGCCTCACGGGATTGCCTTACACTTGCCGGAAACAACGGCGTCCGTCAGTGACGCATCCTGGATCCTCTTGACAACCGGGCCAACACCGACCTTCCTGCGCGGGGGCGCAAAGGCTGAAAGGATCTGACCTATGGCGGAACCGAGCACGACGGGAACGCAACGCGGACGTTGGGCGACGTCCTATCGTTCAATCGTCGCGATCCTCATTTTCGGTTTCCTGATCCTGCTCTTGGTGTGGGCGGCTGTGCTCTGGCGCATCTCCATCGAGCACAAAGCCATTCTGCGCGACACGGCGGCCTCGGCGTCGACCGTTGCCAGCGCTCTCGAACAACAGACACTGCGCGCGATCCGGCAGGTCGACCAAATCACTCGCTTTGTGAAGTACGAGTACGAGCACCGTCGCGGCGATTTCGATCTGAAGCAGACGCTGACGAGCGGCATGGTCGCAGACCGCTTCATGGTGCTCGTCAGCCTGGCGGATGCCAACGGCAATGTGACTGCCGCGACGATGCCTGGTGCTGCCGGGGTGAGCATCGCCGACCGTGAGCACTTCCGCGTGCATCTCGACGACGAGAGCGACGGCTTGTTCATCAGCCACCCGGTGTTCGGCCGCGTCTCGCGCAAGTGGGTGCTTCAGTTCAGCCGGCGGTTGAACAATCCGGACGGTACTTTCGCCGGCGTGGTCGTGGTGTCGCAGGAGCCGAGTTACTTCACTGCCGATTTCTACACCAACGCCGTGCTCGGTCAGTACGGACAGATCGCCGTGATTGCCGACGACGGGGCCCTGCTCGCGCGCAGCACCGGGGCGGGCGTGGCCATTACCGGCACAGGCGAGTTGCCGCCGTTCACAGCGGCGCAACGTAACTCCGGCGTTCAGCGCGATCCGATCGACGGCGTCGAGCGCGTCGTGGCGTACCGTCATTTGCGTGACTACCCGCTGGCGGTTCAGGTGGGCTTGTCGCTGGACGAAGAGCTGTCCGAATACCGCCACGTGGAGCGCGTCTATCTGACGATGGCGACCTTCATTTCGGTGGCACTCGTCGTATTTTTCGCGCTCATTGCGTATCTGATGCAGCGCCTGATCGGCCGCGATCAGCAACTCACCCGACTGATTTCGTATGACGCGCTCACCGGCCTTCCCAATCGCTATGCCTTGATGGAGTCGTTGCGCCGGGCGCTCTCGAACCCGGATCAACTCGGCAAAGTGGCGCTGCTGCATATCGATCTCGATAACTTCAAGAGCGTGAACGATACGCTCGGCCATTCGCGAGGGGACGAAATCATCCGTCAGGTGTCGGAGCGATTTATCCCGCATATGCCGGCCGGGGCGATGCTCGCGCGGTTCGCCGGCGACGAGTTCATGGTGCTGCTCGAAGGCAGCAGTGCACCCGACGAGGCCGAGCCCCTCGGCGAAACGCTGCTCGCCACGCTCAAGGCGCCGATGGTGGCCGACGGTACCTCGTTTGCGTTGCACGCAAGTATCGGGGTGACGTTCTGGTCGAAACCGGAGGAGACCGAGGCTGATCTCATCAAGAAGGCGGATCTGGCCATGTACGCCGCGAAGGAGGCAGGCAAGAGCGTCGTTCGGGTCTACACCCAGCAAATGACGCATCAGGCGCACCAACTGGTCGTATGGGAGCGTCAGATGGAGCAGGCGCTCGCCAACGGTGAGTTCTTCCTCGCTTATCAGCCGATCATCTCGCTTGGCGCCGATTGCGTGTGCGGCATGGAGGCGCTGATTCGTTGGCGCCATCCGGAGCGGGGCGTGCTTACGGCTGGCGAGTTCATTCCGCTGGCGGAGACGACCGGCCAGATCGTGGCCATCGGCGAGTTCGCGCTGACCCAGGCATGCCGTCAATTGGTCGCGTGGCGGGGCACCCCGATGCAGGCGCTGCGACTGGCGGTCAACGTGTCGTCGGTGCAGTTCTGGCGGGGTGACATCGGGGCGCTTGTCGAGCGTCTGGTCAATGAGTACGCCATCGAGCCGCATCGTCTGGAGCTGGAAATCACGGAGTCGGTGATGGTCAAGAATCCGGCGCTCATGGAGATGAAGATCGAGCAGTTCAAGCGCGCGGGCTTGCGCATTGCGCTGGACGATTTCGGCACCGGATATTCGTCGTTGTCCTACCTGACTCGCTTTCCCGTCGACACGCTCAAAGTGGACCGCTCGTTTGTCGAGTCGATTCCCGATTCGTCGCGTTCGTGTCTGATGATTTCGAACATCGTCAATATTGCTCGCTCGCTGGGCATCGATCTGATTGTCGAAGGTGTGGAGAACGATCGGCAACTGGATTGGCTACGTCATTTCGTGCCGCTCAGTGCGCAAGGCTATTTATTTTCTCGTCCGGTGGAAATCGAACGGTTGGATTCGCTAATTGCCAAATTTGGTATTTGCCGATAAAAAAATGTGAATGAAAAAAGCGGAGTTGTTCTGATTAACAGGTTAAATAAACATTTGAAATATATCGATTGTCTGGCGATTATTCGTGAGGCTTCATCGTCGGAGTACTATAGAATTACCTGGTTCGCGCGATGCTTTGAAGGCGTGTGAGCGGATGGTTGTCAGCCCCAGCCGACAGTCGATCGAGGCAGGGGCGGCGGGCTGTCAACAGCCTGCAATTGTCTGGATGGACAATGCGGTGCGGCAAGGATCCGAAGGCGCGGGGCGCGACAAGCCAAGGATCGGAAACGAGGAAAAGAATTTGACGCGCAGACCAGAATTGGCGGGAATTCGCTGGCACAACGTATGCCGGTCGCGACCAGAACTTCTGTCCGGGGAAGAGACAGAAATGCGACTCGATTGAAGCGGGTGCTTTTGCCAACGTAATAAGTGAAAAAATAATAGAACGAGCGTTTGATTTTCGGATGAGGATAAGGCATTGGCTTTATGCCGCCTGCGTCTCGGTCGGCGTGCTGGTCGCCTGCTGGGTAGCAGCCGATCGTACCGCCACGTCGTTGGTTGGCGACAAGCTCGCGCAGAGTGTCGACGCGGGACAGACCGTGGCCGAGAGGGTTGCCGACGGCATGGTTCACGCCATCAATACGGATTTGTCGATGGTGCGGGCCATTCCTTCGACACTGGCCGAAGTGGATCTGCTGCGCGATGTCCTGCCCCCGGCGGGCAGCAGTGTCGCCGCCGGGGGGCTTGTCGAGCGAGCCAACGAATTCCTGCGCGGTGCTCAGGGCTACTTCGGTGTCGATCGGATATGGGTGATCGACGCCCGCGGCGTGTGCGTGGCGGCGAGCAATTACCGCGATGCGCCGTCGCCCCTTGGGCAGTCGCTGGCCGGCATGCCGTATGTCACGCAGGCGCTGCTGGGCGAGCGTTTCGAGAGTTATGCGGCGGGTTGGGAGCATCAGGCGCCCGGCCTTTATTTCAGCGTGCCCATGTATCGTGACGGCGCGCTGATCGGCGTGGTGATGACCAAGATCGGGCTCACGCGCTTGCGTCATTGGGTGAGCAGCGGCGAGTCGTTCGTTACCGACGGCAATGGTGTCGTCGTCATGGCGAACGATCCGCGCTTCGAAAACCGCTTCATGCTCGACGGCCGGCTCGGAACGTTGTCCGATGTCGAGCGCGTAACGCTATATCAGCGTAACGACTTTGCCCGCATGCCGATCGCGCAGTTCAAGCGTGCCCCTGGCCGCTCGAACGCCTGGGTGCCGCAGGAGCTGCTCGATCAGATGTCGGCTTTCAATGACCTGCACAAGCCGTTCGTGATCAGTTCGCGCCCGAGTTCGAGCAACGATCTGACGGTCTATGCAGTGGAGAGCGTCGATGCCTGGGAGGCGCTCACGCGCCAGCACGCCAAGGATCTGGCGCTGTGCTTCCTGCTGTATTTGGGCGGGGTCGTCATCGTGGTGCTCGCGGGCTGGACCTACTGGCGAGAGCGTGCGCAGCACCGCGAGATGCGCCAGTCGAACGAGGCATTGCGCGCCGCGAACAATCAACTGGCGTTCGAAGCCAGCTATGACGAACTGACGGGCAGCCTGACGCGCCGTTACTTCTTCCATCGCTTCGAGCAGTTGCTGGAGGCCGCACAGCGCAAGAACGAACCAATGAGCCTCATCGTGGCCGATCTCGATCACTTCAAGTCGATCAACGATACCTACGGGCACGCGATCGGCGATCAGGTGCTGTGCCGCTTTGTACTCGTGTGTTCGTCGACGTTGCGAGGCGACGATCTGATCGGCCGCATCGGTGGCGAGGAGTTTGCGATTCTGCTGCCGGGGGCGAGCGAGCGCGACGCGCTGCGGGTGGCCGACCGTATCCGCGAGCGTTGCAAGCGTGAATCGCTCGAAGGCAGCGAACCGCCGCTGCGCTTCTCCGCGAGCTTCGGCATCACGGAGTGGCAGGATTCGGATTCGCCAATGAATATGGTCGAGCGTGCCGACATGGCGTTGTACCGCGCCAAACGCGCCGGCCGTGACCGTTGCTGGGTGTTCTGACGACGGCGACGAGGCGGATTTCGTCGCCGTTACCAATGTCACGTTTAGTAACCAAAGAGCTGATACTTCCACCGCATTTCGCGGGAACCCGCATGTCTAACGAATTAAGCAGGCGCGGCAAAGGTCGATGTGACGATCGAGGTGACATTCACGACTGATCGTCGTTTCTCGTCGAGTGCATTGATTGCCGCCGCGCAGGATTCGAATCGTTCATGCGGGAGACATCATCGTGAAACGCATACTCATGCTGGCGGGCGGCGCGGCCGTCGCCATGTTGGTCGCCGGTTGCGTCGCCGTGCCCTACGGCGCGCCTGCGTACGGTGACACCTATTACGATGGATACGGCTACGCGCCCGGCTACTATGCGCCGGGTTACGCGGTGGCGCCTGCGCCGGTGGTGACGTTCGGGGTATCGGGCGGGTACTACGGCGGTGGCTATTACCGCGGATGGCATGGCCGGGGCCGTGGGTGGGGCTGGCATCACTGAAATCACTGAGGCCATGCCAGCGGGCTGAATCGCTGGCATCGGCACAACGTCAATAGCGCAACGTCTGCATCTGACGCTTGCATTCGGCACGTCCGGGCAACGCCGGGGACGTGCACACGCAGAATTTCTTCAGAATTCCGACAGCGCGAAATCTTCCTTGGAGACGTCGCATTCCGGGCAGCGCCAATCGGCGGGCACGTCGGCCCAGCGCGTACCGGGGGCGAGGCCATCGTCCGGTGCGCCTTCGGCTTCGTTGTAAATCCAGCCGCAAATCAGGCAAATCCAGTTCTTGAATTCAGTCGGGGTGTCCAGCGTGGTGGTCATAGTGTCGGGTCAACAGGGAAACTTGGGCGACCCGCATTGTAAGCCACGCGCACGACAACGTCCCGCTCAGGCGCCATCGGCGGCGCGCCGAGTTAATCCAGATCAATTCAATGGATGGGCGAGGCGTGCAGAGGAGGGCAGGGGCAGGGGATAGCGCTTGGGACGGCGCTCGGAAAGGTGCGCGCCGGTCGAGACCGGCGCGGCAGGCCTTACCAGTGAATCTGGTTAAGGAAGATCGGAGCCATCTGGGCGAGCGAATTGAGCAGCGACATGGCGGTGTCGCGGTGCGATACCTCTTTCCACAGCCGGCTGTCCTTGACGATGCGGTCGCGGTCCTCAGACGTTTTCACATCCGGCTCGCGCAGCCGCTTGATCAGATCGATGACAGACGCGCGGTCGACGGTTTCCGTGACCGAGTGTCGCGCGAGCAGTTCGTCCAGATGCACGCGTTCCGTCTCCGTCTCCGGCGCGGCGGTCTGCGTATTGTGCCGAGCTGCGTCGGACGGGGTGCTAACGGACGGCTTGTCGGATTGGGTCATACGAGACGGTCTCCCAAAAGTCACTGCAAAGCGAAATAAGCGACAGAATCCTTGCGCGACGGCCCCTTGATGAGACGCCAGGTCATGCATCGCGCGGTATCGCATGACTCCATCATAGGCCGATTCCCCGACGCTGCGAACCCTCCGATACACGTGACGACGGGCGTTCCGGCACACTTTACCGGGTCTTTTCGCCACGATATGCCGGATGTCAAAGTCATGACGAATCCGCACCGAGTTCGCACAGAAGCGGGGCAAAACGTCAAGCGTAATAAATTTTTACAAGTCTGATGCCGAAACGGGCAATCCTCTTGACAGCCTTTAATGGCGGGCGATTCGGGAGGGTGCTGCCAGGTTATCCAGTGGGTTATCCACAGAAGCTGTGGGTAACTTGAGGGGGGCGCAGCGGCGCGGTGGCGATGTCAGTCTCGTGAACCGCGCGTGAACCGTCATCGCAACAGCGGACGAAGCATGAGCAATGCGAAGAACAGCGCGACGCCGACGGGCAGCAATCCGGTGAAGAAGGCAGGCCACGGTGCGCGACCACGACGGCGGGCGCCGAACGACGAAATCAGACCGGCGCAAAGACACAGCACGCCGACACCCCACGTGGGATGCGAGTTCTTGAGCACCCAGGCGGCCGAGGCCAGCAGCCCGAGCCACGCGAGCGGCATGGCGCCCGGCGGCGGAGGTGCGGCCGGAGCGGGGGCCGGTTTGGCGTTGCGTGCTTTGTCGGTGGTTTTCTGCGGCTCGGGTGTTTGGGTGGACATTGCGTTTTCGAGGAAGCGGGATGCGGAACGAGGGGTGAGGAATGCGCGAAGCGGATGACGCGCGAAAGCCGCAGCATAACAAACGTCGTGCGCCGTCGCTCAGGACGCCGGCTTATGTCGCATTGTGTCGCATCGCATCGCATCGCATCGCATCGCGTCACGTCATGTCATGTCGCTTCAGGCCGCGCCACGTGTGCCTTGCGCTGCACCTCTGCGCATCACGACGCGTCAGGCGCGCGCATCGGGCGTCGCGACGTAGTGTGAACACTTGCCGCGGGGGCGTCGACGTACCAGACCGCGGTCGAGTCGACGTCGCGGGTCGGTGCGAAGGCGGGCGGCGAGGCGCAGCGGTTATCCAGGTCCACGTACTGCTCGCGCACCGGCTGACGGAAGGCCCGCGATGGTTTGACCGTCCATGGCGCACGGCGCGCGACGGCATCGGGAGAGGCACGCACGCCTACGCACGGTTGATGAAACGCGTCGGCAGGCACGACGGCGGGCGGCATCGATTGCGCATTGACGCCCGAAGCACCGGCAGCCGTCAGCAGACCAAGCATGACGAAAGCGAATCGAAACCTTGCGGCGTGACGGGGGTGGCGCTCACACGGTGTGACGTGTCTCGGCGGCATCATGGGCTCCGTCGGGGCAATCGTTGAGATGGGCTGCGTGCGCGCCCCCGGGCGAAGGTCAAGGGCGTCGCGCAGCGTTTCAACAAGCGTGAAGCGAGTATCGTGCCGGAATTTCTAAGTGAATGATTTTTCGGGAGTTATTGGCGTTTTCCAGCGGGTGTGCGCAATTTGTCTCGCCGCAAGTGTTGCAGTTCCGAAACGTGCGCCTGAGAATTGGCGCAGACATGCCCCAGATACGTCCGGACAAGCCTTGACCGCAATCGGCAAGCGACACCATTCTCAGACTCCCCGAATACTGTATATAATCACAGTCATTCACCCCACGGCGAGACAAGCACTTTCATGAAAGCTAACTATTCCATCGCCGACATCGAGCAGGCGATCAACTACTGGACAAGCCATCAGGCGGCCGACAGCAACCTGTCGCTGTGTGCGTCGGCGCGCGTGTTGGCGAACATTTACGGCGAGATGATCTATCGCCGCGAAACGAGCGTTGCGGCGTCGGCGCTCACCGGCGAGCAGAGTCAGGCTATCGAGACGGCCCTGCATCAGATGGAATTGGGCTTGGCGCCGTGATTCACGATTGAATAGCGTTGAAGGTGCGCCGCCGCATGGCCCACTGCTCAAGCCACCGTTCGAGGCCGCCCGCCGACAGTGCGGGGGAGAACAGATACCCTTGTGCGACGCGGTAGCCCTGTGCGACCAGCAGATCGCGCTGCGCTTCGTCTTCCACCCCTTCCGCCACCACGGTGAGATGCAGATTGCGGCCAATGCTGATGATGGCGTTGGTCAGTGCGCGCACCGTTTCGTCGCGCGCGATGTCGTGCACGAAACTGCGGTCGAGCTTGAGTTCCGAGACCGGCAGACGCCGCAGATACCCCAGACTCGAATAGCCGGTGCCGAAGTCGTCCATCGAGAGACGCACGCCCATGTTGTGAACTTCCTCGATGATGCGCAGCGTGCTCGGGTTGTGATCCATCAACACGCTTTCGGTGATCTCGATGGCCAGACACGACGGCGGCAGTTCGTGGTCGGCCAGCGCCTGGGCAATCGTGTGCGGCAGGTCGTGATCGTGAAAGTTGGTCGGCGAGAGATTGACCGACACGTTGCCGATGCCCACTCCGCGCCGGCGCCAATCGGCCAGTTGACGGCATGATTCTCGCAGCGTCCATGTCCCCAGTTCCCCGATCAGGCCGCATTCCTCCGCCAGCGCAATGAAGCGCGACGGCGGCACGTCGCCGTGTTGCGGATGCATCCAGCGCGTCAGGGCTTCTACGCCGTAGACCGAGTCGTCGAGCAGATTGATCTGGGGCTGATAGAACAGTTGGAGCTTGCCGAGCCGCAAGGCATCGCGCATGGCGGTCTCGAGCTCGAGGCGCTCCTGCGCGTGGATGTTCATGTCTTCGTTGTAGACGCGCACGCTGCCCGGGCTTGTCATCTTGGCCTGATACATCGCCATATCGGCGCGTTGCAGCAAAATGTCGAACTCCCGGCCGTGATTCGGATACAGGCCGATGCCGAAGCTGCCCGAGGGCACCAGCGTCACGCCATCGACCAGACACGGCGCCGTCAGTGCGTTGCGCATGCGTTCGATGGCGATGTCCAGGCGCAGCGGATCGCACTCGGTGAGCACGGCCACGAATTCGTCACCCGACAGGCGCGCCACGATGTCCGCGCCTCGCAGCGAACGGCGCAGGCGCTGGGCAATCGTGCGCAGCAGTACGTCGCCGGCCTGATGGCCGAGCGAATCGTTGACTTGCTTGAAGCGATCCAGATCGATGAAGATGACCGCCATGCGCGTATTCAACTCCGCCGCGCTGGCGATGGCCTGGGCGGCGAGCACGCCGAGCATGCTGCGATTGGGCAGGCCGGTGAGGCTGTCCGAGAAGGCGAGTTGACGAATGCGTGTACGCGACTCGTCGCGCTCGAACGCGAGCTTGCACAGATGTACGCACACGTCGACCAGCCGCTCGTGCAGGGCGTCCGGGCCGCGCGGCGTGCGGTAATAGAACGCGAGCACGCCGAGCACGCGCCCGTCGTTCGCGATGATCGGCATGGCCCACGACGCCGCCAGCCCATACTCGGCCGCCATCTCGCGAAAGTCGGCCCAGCGCGGGTCGCTCGCGATATCGGTCACGATCACCGGCCGCGCCTGAAACGCCGCCGTACCGCAGGTGCCGACGTTCGGGCCGATGGCCACGCCGTCGACAGTCTTGTGATACCCCGCGGGCAGGCTGGGCCCCGCCTGCGGACGAAGACGCCCCTCGGCGTCGACCCGTACGACCGAGGCCATGACCTCGGGCGCGATCTGCTCCAGTTCGCGGCACACGAGCGTGAGCACTTCCACGAGCGGCGCGTCGCGCACCATCGCGGCAAGCGCCTTGTGTTGCAGCACTTCCTGAATCTTCGATTGGGTGATGTCCGTGAACAGCACCACGGCGTTCACGAGCTTGCCGCTCGCATCCAGAATCGGGTTCGTCACCACGGACACCCACAGCGGCTGGCGCTGCGCGGTGTGCACGAGCACTTCACAATGACAACTGCGGCCGTTGCGCGCGGCGACCAGACATCCGGCGAGCGCCTGTTTGATGTCGACCGCGGCCGCGCCATCCACGAATTCACCCGCAGAGCTGCCGCCGAGCGGCACGTGCGCGGATTGACCGACGACCTCGCTCGCGGCATAGCCGAGCATACGCGTGAAGCCTGCGTTGACGTAGCACACGCTGCCCTGCGCGTCGACGATGAGCACCGCGTTATCGGTCTCGTCAACGGCGAGCGAGAGCAGATGCAGATGAGCGTCGTCCGCCGCCTGACGCGCCACGCGCGCGCTCACGTCCACGGCGAGCTTGATGACGAAGGTGAGGTTGCCGTTCGCGTCGAACACGGGGTTGTACGTGGCTTCGAGCCAGACCGTGCTGCCGTCGCGACGAAGACGCCGGACCTGCCCGGTATGCGCGCGACGGGTGTTCAGGACTTGTGCAAGTGCGTCGCCGCAGGTCGAATCGCCGGCTTCGCACAGCAGGGTGTGCGCCTTGCCGATCAGTTCGTTGCGCGTGTACCCGAGGACCCCGAGGAGCTTGTCGTTGACGTCGACAATGACACCATCGGGGGTGAGCGTGAGTATGCCCAGGGAGCGGTCGAGGGCTTCGAGGAGCGCTTCGCGCCCCGATGCCGGTGTGGCGCCTGCGGTGGACGATGAACCGGGCACGACCATCGCACGGGCCTCCTCGGGCGTCCTGTGGACATTGTCGGGGGTGACTGGGGCTGACACGCCAAAATCGCTTTCAAGTATAGCGACCTGCGGGGGCAGGCTCACATGGGGGAAACCGGGAGGATGTCACGTGGGTACGCCCTGGCGGGCCAGTGCGCGGGCACGTGACTGGCCCGATATGAGGCGAGGCGCCACCGGATTTTGCGAGACCATCCAGGACTATCCAGGACGCACCGCGGGACCATTCAAGCCGATCTGGCCGGCCACGAGCGCCGTCAGGCCGCCTTGACGCGAATGCGCACTCCGTCGACCGACACGGTCTGGCCGGCGCGAATCTTGCAGGTTTTGCGGGTCTCGATCTGGCCGTCGACGCTAACCGCGCCGTTGGCCACCAGGACTTTGCCCGCGCCCCCGGAATCGACGACGCCGGTGAGTTTGAGCAAGTCGTTAAGGGCGACGAATTCGCCCGTCAGTTCAAAAGTTACGTTTTGCATAGTGGTGCGGATACTACGTAAAAACCTGATGCGCGTCGACTGTCGGCGCGCACCGCGTGATGGGGGTTACGGCTCGATGACGTGTTCGATGCGGCGATCCGGAATCAGCCACACCGCGGCCATGAGCGCGTACAGCGCGAGCGAGACGGCGGGTACCACGAACGCCAGCCCGATAGCCACGGCATAGACCAGCACCGACAGCTTGCCCTTGTAATCGCGCCCCAGGGCCGCGGCGAGCTTCGCGTTGCCGCCCTCATGCACGGCGAGCAGCGCGCGAGCGAGGATGTAATAGGCGATTGCCGCCATGCACAACACCACGCCGTAGAGCGCCGTCGGCCAGGAGGTGAAATGATTTTCCCCGAGCCAGTGCGTGACGAACGGAATCAGCGACAGCCAGAACAGCAGGTGAAGGTTGGCCCAGAGTACGCCGCCGGAGACCCGCTGCACGACCTGAAAAAGATGGTGATGGTTATTCCAGTAAAGGCCGACGTAGACGTAACTGAGGATGTAGGTGAAGAACGTGGGGGCGACCGGCAACAGGTCGGCCAGTTCGCTGCCGTGCGGTGCTTTCATCTCCAGCACCATGATGGTGATGATGATGGCGATCACCCCATCGCTGAACGCTTCCAGTCGGCTTTTGCCCATGGTCTTCGTCGCTGAAGTCAGTGCGGGTCGTTACCTGAGTCGGCGGCCCGGGATATCACAGCACGGCTACGCGGTTGCGGCCGGCTTGCTTTGCTGCGTAAAGCGCCCGATCGGCGCGTTGCAGCAGGGGGCCGAAATCGGCGTCCTCCGGGCTCAGGCTGGCCACACCGATGCTGGCAGAAAAGCGCACCGGCCCATTCGGGCCGGGCACGCTGGCGCCGTTGATCGCGCTCAGCACACGCTCTGCGGCCTGCATGGCGCGTTGGGCGTCGGCCTCGGGCAGCAGCACGGCAAACTCTTCGCCGCCCAGACGGCCGATCACCGTACTCTTGCGCAGCGCTGCCCGTAAGACCAGCGTCAACTCGACGATGACGCGATCGCCGATCGCATGGCCCCACGTATCGTTGACGCCCTTGAAGTGGTCGATGTCGAGCATCAGCACCGACAGCCGCCGGTGTTGCGCGCGGGTGGCGGCAAACAGGCGTTCGGCCTGCATGAGAAAGGCGCGGCGGTTAAGCAGACCAGTCAGGCCGTCTCGCATCGCCATGTCGCCGAGCACCCGGTTCACGCGCCGCAGTTCGAGTTCGTCGACGACCAGCGCGGACAGATCCGCGAGCAGGGCGCGTTTCTCGTCATCGAGCTCGCGCGGACAACGGTCGATCACACACAGCGTGCCCAGCCGGTGGCCCTCCGGCGTGCGCAGCGGCGCGCCCGCGTAGAAGCGGATGTTCGGCTCGCCGGTGACCATCGGGTTGTCGGCGAAGCGCCGGTCGGCGCGGGCGTCGGGCACAACGAGCACGTCGTCGCCGAGGATCGCGTGCGCGCAGAAGGCCATCGAGCGCGGGGTCTGCGCCACATCGATGCCGCGACGTGCCTTGAACCACTGGCGCGATTCGTCGAGCAGGGAGACAAGCGAGATCGGTGCGCCGAGCACGTGAGACGCCAGCCGCGCAATGCGGTCGAACGCTGGCTCGGGCGGGGTGTCGAGAATCTCGTAACGACGCAGCGCGGCGAGCCGCTCCGCTTCGTCCAGACGCACGCCGTACGCCTGAGCGAGGGGTGGGGGCGGCGAGTGGGGCGCGCGCGCGCAAGCGTCGTGTGAATCCCGTGAGTCGTGTGAGTCGCGTGGATCGCGCGAATGGTCGCCGATTGCAGTCATGTCTCGACGGGCGGGCAAGGCCCAGCGGGTGGACGACAGCAGTGCCGGTGACGGAGGTTCTGGCCGCGGGTTCGGCAACTGCACGAAATGTTCGAAATGTTCGAAAGACTCGTGATGCTCGAAGTGCCGCGCGGTCGCGGCTGGCTTCGCAGATGGGTCGGGGGCTGCGGACGATCTCGAGCGCAACCACGTCGACTCACGGTCAAATACGTCGGTAACGCTGTCGATTCTGCCGCGCCCGGCGCCACTTGGCAAATGCGATGGCGCGGCGCTATTGGCGCCGCTCGTGCGCCAGAGCGCGCGAACGGCCTGTGCGTCGTCGTCGGTGTTGTCTGTCGTGCGGGGCGTAGGCAGCGTGTGGCTCATAGGCTGACGTCGGAAGGCGTGCCGGGGGCTGTGTCGGGTTCGACTTCGAACGCTTCGCCGGTCTCGAAGAAATGGCCCCCGGCAATGTAATGAAGGCTGCGCAATGCGTCGGGTGTGTCCGGTGCGAAGTGCCAGTGCCCGTCGCGAAACACGCGCGGATCGGCCCAGGCCGCAACGACCTCGCCGAGGAACAGATCGTAACGATCCTGATTGTGCGGTTCCGGAATCACGCGGCATTCCAGCCACGCGACGCAACCCTCGATCAGCGGTGCTGCAATGTGCGAACCGGCGAAGGCGCGCACGCCCGAACTCTCGGCAAACTTGTCGGTGTCGCGGCCGGAGACCGAGCCGACGACGAGCGTCTCGCGGGCGATGGCGCGCGCGGGCACGTTCAGCGAAAACTCGCCCGAGCCTTCGACCAGTTCGCGCGTGAGCGTATTGCGATCGATGACGATGGCGACTTTCGGCGGCGAAAAATCGAGCGGCATGGACCAGGCGGCGGCCATAACGTTGCGGCGTCCGGCGTGAGCGCTGCCCACGAGAACGGTCGGGCCGTGGTTAAGCAGACGGTAGGCTTTCGGGAGTTCGACAGGCTGGCGTTCGGTCATGGCGGGCATCGTGTAGATCAGGCTGCCCATGATAGCGCGGAGGGTGCAATGCCAAAGGGGCTCATGACGAAGCGTGTTAGGCGAACGGGTATCGGAAACTGTCACCGGAAAAAGGCGGCCCGCAGGGTCGACTGCGGGCCGTACAAACGACACGGTGCGGGGAGCACGTGCCGGATCAGATGCGAACCCAGTATTTCATGCCAGCGTCCCAGTCGAGTCCCAGTGTCGACACCCCGACAGCGGGCCGTAACGGCGGGCTGTGTGCCGTTTCAGATGGGGGAGGAGGGTGGCCATCGAAGGCGCAGTACTCACGGCAATGGGGCGCAGAGGGATGGCTTGGGGGACGGGGTCATGATTCCAGCCCGGTTCTGATAATGCCTGCGGGAGAATCATCGAGATTGGCCGGCGTCAACACAAATTCTCCAATAAGTGTTTCATGTTTGTTCGCAAACAGGATCGGTTGCGCACGCACCGCCAGATGATTCGGTTCGCCGTCAAATCTCATTCTTTTGAGCGATGAGGAATATTTTTCTTCTCCTTCACGGCTGAGCGTGTAATCGGCAAATGCCACAACATCATCTGCGCCCTCTCCGCTCTTCCATCCGTAGCTCAAAACAACGAGTACTACCGAGTGATCGTTATAAGGTTCTGGCAGTTCGGGGCGTTGCTCCACAATGGTCGCCCTCGTCCAGAATTGAAACCAAAAAAAATAGTCGATATGCGGTTTAAGTCCGATCGCCTTGATATCCAGTTCTTGAACGATCAAATCGTCATGCGTTCCGCTGTTGTAATCGTGCAGAAGTCTCACGACATTCTTATTCCCAAACGACACGATCGACGGAGGGGGGAAGCCTGGTCTCGATGTCCAGGGTGCCAGCTCGCCACTGGAAAAATTCCCATTTACAATTAGATTCGCCATTGTTCTTCTCCTTGGAATGAACACTGCAATCCTGGTGTGACGCCATTCTGAAATCGGCGGAGCACCGATTCAGTATATGAATTCATGTGTGCGACTTCATTGGGAATCGTTGGATTCATCGGTTGCGGATGTGGTACTGCTTATTTTTTGCTGCTTATTTTTTTACGACTTCCCGAATACATGAATCTGCCTCTCCTCAATGCTCAATGTCACCGGGCAGTGAGGCCGTTGCGACAGCGTTGGGTGTTTCATTAGCCACAGCGGGGTGCGCTGATCGCTCGTAATCGACATACCGGAGACGACATCATGGCGACCGACCGTCGCATTACTTTTTTTCACGCGCCCAACACGCGCTCCTTTGGCGTGCTCGTCCTGCTCGAGGAGTTGCAGGCCGATTACGATCTTCATCTGCTGCGTTTTGCCACCGGCGAGCAGCGCGGCTCCGACTATCTGGACGTCAATCCAATGGGCAAGGTGCCGGCCATCCGGCACGGCGACAGTGTGATTACCGAGCAGGCGGCGGTGTACATGTATCTGGCCGAGCTGTATCCGGAAAAGCATCTTGCGCCGCCGCAGGGCGATGCCCGTCGTGGCGCGTACCTGCGATGGATGGTGTTCTACGGCTCGTGTGTCGAGCCGGCGGTGACGGACAAGTCGCTCGGACGCGAAGGCGCGGAGCGTTCGCGCTCACCGTACGGTGATTACGAGTCGGTGGTCTGGACGATCGATCGTCATTGGGCGCAGAACCCGGGGCCGTGGTGGCTGGGCGCGTCGTTTACGGCGGCCGATGTGCTGTGGGGCAACGCGATGTACTACCTCACGCACTTCAAACTGATTCCCCAGACGCCGGCGATTGCGGCGTATGTCGCACGCTTTCGCGAACGCGACGCCGTTGTGCGCGCTCAGGAACAGGATGCCGAATTCGCCCGGCGCCTGGCCGTCTGAGCCCCCGGCGGCGAGACGTTCGAGGGCAGTCCGAATCCGAACGGAAGCCCATGACCTCATAATCATTACCCGGCCTTACGAATCGCTCCCATGACGCCGTTGGCGCATTACCATGCGGCAACATCAAAATGGGAGACAGTATGCGCAGGCTGATCGTGGCTGCCTTGTTGGTCGAAGCGTTGGGATTGCAAGGCTGCGCAAGTTCGGCGCAAACGTTTCTGCTGGGCACCGCCGTGGGCGCCGCCGCGGTGATCGGCGCGGCAGGGTGCTCGCTCGCCTGCCGCTGAATCCCTACACACGCCGTCGCTGCGCACCTTCGCCGCGCGCCGTACGGGCGGCGCTATCGACGCCCTCGATCGACGATCGATCAAGCCTCGACCACGTCGACGACCGGCTCGCACTCGATGGGGAAATTGACCGAGTTGGCGATGTAGCACTTCTCATGCGCTGCGTGATGCAACGCCTGCGCCAGGGTGACGAGGTCGGCATTGCCGCCCGAGCGAATCGTGACCTGCGGGCGCAGCACGATCCGGGTGAAGCGGCCCTCGCCGGCCGTGTCGATCATCGTGCCCACGGCGTCGTCGCGGTACTGTTCCACCACCACACCCGCTTCGGCGCACAGATGCAGATACCACAGCTTGTGGCAGGCACTGGCCGACGCCACCAGCAGGTCTTCCGGATTCCAGCGTGCCGCATCGCCTCGAAAGGCGGGATCGGCCGATCCGGGAATCGTCGGCTTGCCCTCGACGCGAATCTCGTGATTGCGTCCGTACTCCCGATAGCCCGACGTGCCGCTGCCCTGATTGCCGATCCATTCCACGCTGACGTGGTACTCGTGTTCGCCTGATGCCATAACTTGTCTCCGCTGAGGACGGCCGGTAAAGGTGAGGGGGTGCGTTTGCGATTCTCGCAGGTGTGCGCGCCGCAGGCTGACCACTTTCGGCCAACAATCGGTCCGATTCTGTCTCGCTCCCCGTCAGGCGAGCGGCTCGGTCGTGAGCGCGCGAGTGAGGCCATGCATCGGGCGGCGCATGGCGACGTCGAACGGATTGGTTTGCGGGCCGATCAACTCGGCCTGACGCCGCAGCAACTCCACCACCATCGGCAGACGATCCTGCGACAGCCGCGCGGCCAGCGTTCCCACGCTCAGGGCGGCCACCGCGTGCCCGGTCCGGTCGAACACCGGCACGGCGACCCCGGCCATTCCGTCGAGCACGCCGCTGTTGCTGCCGGCATACCCCAACTGACGCACCCGTTCGATCTCGGTGCGCAGATAGACCTCGTCGAGCACGCCGTAACCCCGCAGACGCGGCACGTTAAAGCGAATGATCTCTTCGCGCTCGGCTTCCGGCAGGAACGCCAGAATCGCCAGACTCCCCTGACCGACGCCCAGCGCCACGCGTCCGCCGATATCGCCCGTGAACGACCGGATCGGAAACGGCCCCTCGCACATATCGAGACAGACGGCGTCGAAGCTGCTGCGCACGAGCAGGAAGATGGTGTCGCCGAGGCTCGCGCAAAGGCGCAGCAGGGACGGGCGGCACAGCGTGCGCATGCCGCTCGGGTTGCCCGCCTGCGCGGCCATCGCGAAGAAATCGATACTCAGCCGGTACAGCTTGGACGTCTCGTCCTGTTCCACGACCTGTTCGGCGATGAGCGCATGCAAAATCCGGTGCACCGTCGCCTGACTCAGACCGACGGCCTTGGCAATGTGGGTGACGCGCTCGCCTTCGGGCCTGGCAGCCCCGAGGGCGCGAATGACGGCAAAGGTGCGTTGCAGAATGCCCGCGCCAGCGGATTCCGTGGGCGAGGCAGTCGGCGCGGGAAGCGAATCGGAGGTGTTCATCGGGGTCTCGAGTATTCCGTCAAACGAAATACTAGCGTAAGCCGATATGGCTTGAAAACTGGCGTCATCCCTCAAAACCCCCAAAAACAACCAATATTCTTCGTGAGTTAGGGATTATCCCGAGACGCTGACACGAAACGAAAGTGAGCGCGCATTCGCAAAATATTCCGCCAATAGAAATAATCTTAAAATTTATCTCATTTCGTGGAATCGTTATCTTGCGACATGTAATTTGGCTCGCTACTGTTCGATGCAATTGCATTTCAGGTGGCGCGCACGTGCCCGAAGGTAGTGACCATGTCTTTTCTGACTTTGACGGATGTTTCCAAGACGTTTGGCGAGTTGAACGCCGTCTCGAACGTCAATCTCTCGGTGGAGAAGGGCGAGTTCGTCTCGCTGCTCGGCCCCTCGGGCTGCGGCAAGACCACCACGCTGCAGATGATCGCGGGCTTTGTCGAAGCCACGACCGGGCGCATTACGCTCGACGGGCGCGACATCACGCATATGCGTCCGAACAAGCGCGGTCTGGGCATCGTGTTTCAGAGCTACGCGCTGTTCCCGCACATGACGGTGGCGGACAACGTCGGCTTCGGGCTGGAGATGCGCGGTATCGACAAGTCGGAGCGCAAGGAGCGTGTTCGCGAGGCGCTCGCACTTGTGCGACTCGATGCCCTGGGCCATCGCTTCCCGCGCGAACTCTCGGGCGGCCAGCGTCAGCGGGTGGCCATTGCCCGCGCGGTCGTGATTGCGCCGCCGGTGCTGCTGCTCGACGAGCCGATGTCCAACCTCGATGCCAAGCTGCGTGAAGACATGCAGTTCGAGCTGCGCTCGATCCAGCGCAAGATCGGCACGACCACGATCATGGTCACGCACGATCAGTCCGAAGCGCTGTCGATCAGCGACCGCGTCGTCGTCATGGAGGCCGGGCGCATCACGCAGGTCGACACGCCGTACCGCGCTTACGAGCGTCCCGAGACGCCGTTCGTCTCGCAGTTCATCGGCAAGGCCAACATGCTCGCCGGCCGCGTGGCGGCGCGCGACGACGAACATCTGCACATCGAGCTGGGCGCGCAACTCATGCAGCGCGCCTCGCTGGCCGATCTCTCGCCGCGCGACCGCAGCATGGCTGTGGGCGACGCCATCACCATGTGCCTGCGTCCTGAGAAGGTGCGTCTGTGCACGCCGTCGGCGGGCCGTCTGTCGGCCACGGTGACGAGCCGCTTCTTCCTCGGCAGCCAGTGGCTGTACCGCGTGGACAGCGCGCTGGGCGAAGTGCTCGTGTGCTGCCAGAACGAAGGCGGCGAGCCGCTGGGCGAAGGCGCGCCGGTCGGCCTCGACTGGCAATCGGAAGCCGTGCGCTTCGTCTCTGCGGGAGCGTGTGCGAATGGCTGAGACGTTGCAAGTCCCGCGTACTGACGCCGCCCCCGCCGCGCGCGCCCCCTGGCAGGCGTATCTGCCGATGTGGGTGATGAGTGCTCCGGCCATGCTGCTGTTCGTGGCGCTGGTGCTCATTCCGCTGCTCATGACGGTGGCGCTCACGTTCTATCAATTCGATCCTGCGAGCGGCCCGATTGCGGCGTTCCAGTTCGAGAACTACAAGGAAGTGCTGTTCGACTCGTACTTCCACACGATCTTCCTGCGCACGTTCGGCATCTCGCTGACCGTCACCGTGGTGTGCGCCGTGGTAGGTACGTTCGAAGCCTACGTGCTCTCGCGCATGGGCGACCCGTGGCGCTCGCTGTTTCTGCTGGTGATTCTCTCGCCGCTGCTCGTGTCTATCGTGGTGCGCGCCTTCGGCTGGAGCATGCTGCTGAGCTCCGGCGGTCTCATCAACCAGATGTTCGGCCTGTTCGGCATGGGGCCGTACAAGATGGAGTACACCAACTTCGCCGTCGTTGTCGCGCTCGTGCACGTGATGCTGCCGTTCATGGTGATTCCCGTGTGGACTTCGCTGCAACGCCTCGATCCGCAGACGGAAAACGCCGCGCTTTCGCTCATGGCGTCGCCGGCAACCACGCTGCGCCGCATTGTGCTGCCGCAACTGGTGCCGGGCATTCTGTCGGGCAGCCTGATGGTGTTCGGCCTGTCGGCGAGCGCCTTCGCGATCCCGAGCCTGCTGGGCGGACGCCGCCTCAAAGTGGCCGCCACCGCTGTGTACGACCAGTTCCTCAGCTCGCTGAACTGGCCGCTGGGCGCGACCATCGCCGTGCTGCTGCTCGTTGCGAACCTGATCGTGATGCTGACGTACTACCGCCTGCTCGAGCGCCGTTATTCGCGCAGCATGGGTTAAGGCCGGCAAGGCCCCCGCAGAACAGAACTTCCTCGCCATCATGCGTAAAAACAGTCCCCTGGCGCTTGCGTTCCATACGCTCGTCATCCTCTTCGTCCTGGCCCCGATGATTATCGTGGTGCTGGTCGCATTCACGCCGGAACAAACGCTGTCGTTGCCCACGAACGGGCTTTCGCTGCGCTGGTTCCGCGCGATTCTCGACTACCCCGACTTCATCGCGTCGTTCTTCACCAGTCTGAAGCTGGCGTTCCTGTCGGCCACGCTCTCGCTCGTGATTGCCTTGCCGGCTGCGCTGGCCATCGGCCGCTCGCGCTTTCCGGGACGCAATTTCCTCAACGGCCTGCTGCTCTCGCCGCTGGTGATCCCGGGTCTGGTGCTCGGCATTGCGTTGCTGCGCTTTTTCGCGATGCTCGGTGTGACCGGCTCGTTCGGTGCGCTCATCTTCGCGCACATGATCATCGTGACGCCGTTCATCATGCGCCTCGTGCTGGCGTCGATCAGCGGGCTCGACCGCAGTGTCGAGAACGCTGCGGCCTCGCTCGGCGCGGGCTCGTGGACGACCTTCCGCCGCGTGACCATGCCGATGATCCTGCCGGGCATTACCGGCGGCTGGCTGCTGGCGTTCATCAACAGCTTCGACGAACTGACGATGTCGGTCTTTCTCACGGCGCCGCAAACGGTCACGCTGCCGGTGCGCATGTACATGTACGCCACCGAGTCGATCGATCCGATGATGGCGTCCGTCTCGGCGCTCGTGATCGCCGTGACGCTCGGCGCGATGCTGCTGCTCGATCGCATCTACGGCCTGAACCGCATTCTGATCGGCCAGCACTGAACGCGCGCGCCAAGACGACTCCTATGTCCAGCTCTTCCCATTCTTCTCAAGCGTCCCGAACGTCCGGCGAGACACGCGCACCGGGGCCATCGACGTGCCATCCGCAACTGGCGCGTCTGGCCGAGACCTCGCGCTCGCCGCTCACGTTCTACATCGACGGCGAACCGGTGCAGGCGCTCGAGGGCGACACGCTGCTCACGGCGATCCTTACGCATCAGCGCCACGTGCGCATCAGCGAATTCAGCGGCACGCCGCGCGCCGGCTTCTGCCTGATCGGGGCGTGTCAGGACTGCTGGGTGCGTTGCGAGACGACGCCCGCCGGTGGTGGCGACGCGCAAGCGACGCAGCTCACGCGTCTGCGTGCCTGCTCGACGCCGGTGCAGGCCGGAATGCGCATCGTGACGCGCGCGGCCAACGCCAGCGAAGCACACGGAGGCTCGCATGTCTGAGCGCGCCGAGATCGTCATCGTTGGTGCGGGGCCGGCGGGCATTCGCGCCGCACAGACGCTGGTCGCGGCAGGCCTGCGTCCGGTCGTGCTCGACGAGAACATGCGCTGGGGCGGTCAGATCTACCGTCAGCCGCCGGCCGGTGCCGGCTTCACGCGCACCAAGCAGACGCTGTACGGCTTTGAAGCCGCGAAGGCCGATGCCATCCACCACACGATGGCCGCGCTGCTGCCCAAGCTCGACTATCGTCCCGAGACACTCGTGTGGGCGTGCGATCCGAAGCAGTTGCACACGATGCACGACGGCCGCGAAACGCCGGTGCCGTTCAGTCATCTGATCATTGCCAGCGGCGCAACCGATCGCGTGCTGCCGATGCCGGGCTGGACCTTGCCGGGCGTGTACACGCTGGGCGGCGCACAGGTCGCGCTCAAGGCGCAGGGCTGCGCCATTGGCGAGCGTGTCGTGTTCGCGGGCACCGGGCCGTTGCTGTATCTCGTGGCGTACCAATACGCGAAAGCCGGGGCGAATGTCGTCGCCGTGCTCGACACCAGCGCGTTCGCCGCGCAGGCCAAGGCTGCGCCGCGTCTGTTGCATCAGCTGTCCACGTTTGCCAAGGGCGTCTATTACGTGGGATGGCTGCGCGCGCGCGGCGTGCGTATCGAACACGGGGTAACGCTCGACGCTATCGAAGGCACGGCCGGTGTGCGCGCCATTCGCTGGCGGCAAGGGGCGCGTGAACATACGCTCGAATGCAGCGCCGTGGGGCTCGGCTTCGGTTTGCGTCCGGAGACGCAACTCGCCGATCTCGCCGGATGCCGCTTCGTCTTCGACGAACTCAACCGTTGCTGGCTGCCCGAGCGCGACGCCGCTGGCCGCAGCTCGCAGCGCGGGATCTATCTGGCGGGCGACGGCGCTGGCATTGCCGGCGCAGACGCCGCCGAGCTCGCCGGCCGCCGCGCGGCGCTGGCCTTGCTCGAAGACCTCGGCGTCGCGGCCCCTGCCATGCCGGACGTCCCCAATGCTCCGAACGCCGCGACCATCGAGCGCAAGCTCGCGAGCATCCGGCGCTTTCGCGAGGGCATCGAACAAGCGTTTGCGTTACCTGAAGCGCCTGCCGCGCAATGGCCGGACGACATGCTCGTGTGCCGTTGCGAGGAGATCGACGCCCGCACGTTGCGCGAATGCGTTCGCGAGGACGGCGTGACCGAAATCAACCGCCTCAAGGCGCTCACGCGCGTGGGCATGGGGCGCTGTCAGGGCCGCATGTGCGGCGAGGCGGCGTGCCATGTGCTGGCCGAGGCGAGCGGGCAGACGTTTGCGCAAGTGGGGCGTTTGCGTGCGCAGGCGCCGATCAAACCGATTCCGATTGCACCGATGCTATTCGACGAAAACGTCGCCGCCATTCCCGAGGAGGCGCGCGATGAGTGAGACCTTGCATTACGACGTCGTCGTCGCGGGCGGCGGGCTGGTCGGCGCATCGGCCGCGCGTGCGCTGGCCGAGCGCGGCTTGCGCGTGGCGCTGTTCGAGCGACGCTATTGCGGCGCACAAGCGAGCGGCGTGAACTACGGCGGCGTGCGCTGTCAGGGCCGTCAGGAAGTGCAACTGCCGCTCGCCATGCGCGCGCGCCGGATCTGGGATCGTCTGCCCGAATTGATCGGCATCGACGGCGAATTCGTGCGCTCCGGGCATATGCGTCTGGCGCGCCGCGAGAGCGATCTGGCACCGCTCGACGCCTGGGCCGCCATGGCCAGTCAATATGGTCTGACGAGCACGGTGTATCGCGGCGCAGAGTTCCGTCAGCGCTTTCCGTGGCTGGGCGACGGGGCGGTCGGCGGCTCGCTGTGCATGAGCGACGGCCACGCGAACCCGCGTCTCGTCTCGCCTGCCTTCGCGCGTGCGGCGAGGGCGCTCGGCGCGGACGTGCGCGAGCGCACGCCGATTAGCTCGATGGCGCACGACGGCGTGCGCTTTCAACTGACGGCGACGCCGGAAGGGGGCGACACGTTGCACGTGAGTTGCGACTGGTTGCTCAACACGTCCGGCGCGTGGGCGAATCAAATCGCCGGGACGTTTGGCGAGCGTGTGCCCATGCATGCCATCTACCCGAACATGTGGGTGACGGAGCCGCTGCCGAAGTTCATCGGCCATAGCCTTGGCGTGTACGGCGGCGGGGTGTATGCGCGTCAGGTCGAGCGCGGCAACTGCGTGATCGGCGGCGGACGCGGCACTGGCGACGGCGAGTACGCGCAGGCGTCTGCCGACACCACGCGCGCCGTCATGCGCGAAGCTTGCGCGTTGCTGCCGGCGTTGCGCAACGCGTTGCTCATTCGCACGTGGAGCGGCGTGGAGGGCGAGACACCCGACGACAACCCGATCATCGGCATGAGCCGTACGACGCCGCGTCTGGTGCATGCCTTCGGTTTCTGTGGCGGCGGTTTCTTGCTCGCGCCTGGCGTGGGCGAGGTGCTTGCCGATCTGGTGACGATGGGCGAGACGGCAACGCCGATCGACGCCTTCGCCATCGACCGGTTCGCGCAGGCGAGCGTCGCCGCCTGATGAACCATTTGCATCCCGTACGTTCTGAGTCCGTCCCAAAACTACATTCCTAACACCCTGGAAACGCAAGGAGAACCACGATGAAGCTATCCCGTAAGGTCGTCATGTGCGCTGCGGCGCTGGCATTGGGCGCGAGCAGCGCGGCCTGGTCGCAGTCCAAAACGCTCTACATCGGCATGAACGGCGGCCCGATGGAAAAGGCTTACACGAGCCAGGTCTTCCCGGAGTTCGAGAAGGCCAACAACGTGAAGGTCGTGGTGGTGCCGGGTACGTCCTCGGACGTGTTGGCCAAGCTGCTTGCCAACCGTAACAGCCCGCAAATGCATGTTGTGTTCCTGGACGACGGCGTGATGGCTCGCGCTATCAGCATGGGTGTGTGCCAGAAGCTCGACGATTCGCCGGTGCTCAAGGAACTGATGCCGTCGGCTCGCGTGAAGGACGACATGGGCGCAGGCGTGCAGCTCGGCATGACCGGCATCGGTTACAACACCAAGCTCTTCAAGGACAAGGGCTGGGCCGCGCCGACGTCGTGGACCGATTTCGCCGATCCGAAGTTCAAGGGCAAGGTCGTGTTCCAGTCGGCCTCGAGCAGCACGTTCGGCCTGCACGGCTTCCTTGCGCTGAACCGCATCTGGGGCGGCAGCGAGACGAATGTCGAGCCGGGCTTCACCAAGTGGGCCTCGACCGTGGGGCCGAACGTCGTGGAATACATCCCGAACTCGGCCAAGCTCTCGGAAATGATCCAGACCGGTGAAGCGGCCATCTTCCCGCTGACCCCGACGGCCGTGAGCGACCTCCAGGACAAGGGCATTCAGGTCGGCTATGTCGCCCCCAAGGAAGGCGCGGTGCAGTTGCTCGTCGACCTGTGTGTGGTGAAGAACAGCCCGGATAACGCGATGGCGCAGAAGCTCGCGCAGTTCCTGCTGTCGGCCAAGGGGCAGTCGCTGGCGGCCGCCGCCGGTGCCTATATCCCGACCAACCCGCAAGCAACCGTGCCGGCCTCGATGCAAAAACGTCTGGGCAAGCTCGAGGATCTGACCAAGAACATCAAGACGGTGGATTGGGACGCCATCAACCAGCGCCGTGCGCAGTGGGATCAGCGCTGGAACCGTCAGATCGAGCAGTAATTCCGGCGTCTGGGCGCGTCGGCGTATGAGAGGCATGCGCGGGACGTCGCACGCGGGACGCACGGCGCACTACGCATGGTGTAGTTAGCCGTACGCAGGAAAATGAACAACGCCGGGCCCCTCAGGGGGGGCCGGCGTTGTCGTTTGTGCGCTCAGCGATGGCTGTGGGTGTCGAGATGAGCGATGCGCTGGGGCCGCTCGGGCACTAAGGGCGTTACATCACGTCCGCCTGGGCGACGAGCCCGTTGAAGGCGCCCACGAGTTGCGCGTGATCGGCAGGCAGCATGAAGGCGTGCAGCGCGTGAGCGGGCTCGTCGAGTACCAGATAGCCCAGACTCCACGTGGAGAAAGCGCCGGGATTGTGCGGGATGCCGTCGAGCAGCACCTGAATGCCGGAGTGGTGGCGTGACGCTTCGATGCGCTGGCGGGCGTCCGCGAGCGGCTCGGCGGGGCCTTCGATGTACTGATAGAAGGTTGCGCCGTCGTAGAGCAGCACCCCCGTGATGCCATGGGTGTCGTTGAAGCCGCGCGAATGAATGATGATCCGCGAGAGATCCACCGGATCGAGATCGGGCAGGGCTCGGCTGATGTATGCGTAGCACTCGATCATTTTTGTCGTCGTCCCCCAACTCAGGTTGCGCGTCGGCGCGATATCGGTGTCGACGCTGAGATGATCTGGCGTCAACGCACATTAGAATACTGCAAGTCTTCTCCCCCGTCGGTATGTCGGTATCCCTGTCAGGCCATTTGCTATGACCCCACACTCGGGTGTACCTGGTTTGCGGAAATGGGCCGAAAAGCGGCTGCGTTCCCTGCTCGACAAGTTCGACAACCGTGCGTCGATGATCGGCATAGTCGGCACCGCCATTGCGCTGGCGATCCTGATCGGGGTGGCGCTGCTGCTGCAGGCCGACCGGCAGATCCGCTATACGCATGCGCTGGAGCGGGCGCAGAGTGTGGCGTCGGTGGTGGCCGCGAGCCTCGGCGCCAACATCGCCGTCTACGACACGCTGCTCATGCAGATGGTGCGCGAGGCCGAAAATCCTGCCACGGCGATTTTCCCCGAGGACGTTCGCGCCCGGGTGCGCTTCGGGCAGGCGCTCAGCCGGGGGTTTCTCGATGACGCGTACGTCGTCGACAAGGCCGGACGCATTGTCGCGCTTCTCGACGCCATGCCGGGCGCGCCCGTGAACGTGGCCGACCGCGACTACTTCCGAACGCATGAGGCGAACCCGTCGCTGGGCCTGTATATTTCGCAACCCTACGCGTCGCGAACGCACGGCGGCATGTTGTCGGTGGCGCTCACGCGCCGCATAGCGGCGCCGGATCATTCGTTTGCCGGCGTGGCGGTGCTCGCGTTGCGGCTCGAGCATCTGAGCACGCTGGTCAACGACGTCGATTCGGCGGACTTGCGAACCATCGACATCGTGGAGGAGAAAGGGACGGTGATGGCCTGCGATCCGTGTATCGGCTCGCGGCCCGGGCAACTCGTCTCGCTGCCCGGCGGCGCTGCCTCCGACGGCAATCTGACGGCGGCGCTGTCGTTTCCCGAGGGCGCGCGCGCAACGAGCTACCGCTCGGTGCGGGTGCCGGGGGCGTCGATGTTCGTCGTGGTGACCCCGTCGACGCAGGCGCTCGCGCGCGAGTGGCGTCTTCATGCGGCGCTATTCGGCACGATGGCGGCGGTGTGCGCCGCGACGTTGATGGCCGGTTCATGGCTGCTCGTGGCGGCGATGCGGGCCCGGGCAGGCGCCGCGGCGCGGCTGCTACGCCTGTCGGCCACCGACGGCCTCACGGGGCTCGCCAATCGCTCGGCGCTCGACGACAAGCTCGCGAGCGAATGGCGGCGCGCGAAACGCTCGAATCGTCCGCTGTCGATCCTGTTGACGGACATCGACCATTTCCGGCATTTCAACGACGAATACGGCCACGCAACCGGTGACGACGTGCTGCGCGCCGTGGCGAAGAACATCGGCGGGCAGGTGCGGCGAGACCGCGACATGGTGGCGCGTTACGGCGGGGAAGCGTTCGCCGTGGTGCTGCCCGATACCGACGCGCAGGCGGCCGCCGCCAGGGCCGAGCAGGTTCGGCGCAACATCGAGCGTCTGCACATCGACCATGCGGGCAGTGCGGCGGGACTGGTGACGGTGAGCGTCGGCGTGGCGACCGGTGTGGCCAGCGAGTGCGACAGTGTGCTGGACCTTCTGAAGGCGGCCGATGCGCAGCGCTTCGTCGCCAAGCAGGACGGCGGGAATCGCATCAGCGCGATCGTGCTGTCTACGGCGCATTTGAGCGCGGCGTCGGACGCATCGGACGCCGCTTCGTAGCAGGATTGGGAATGGGGCGTGGGAGGCGAGGGGCGCAAGCGCTACGGCGCGAGCAGGGCGGCCAGCCGCAGCAGTTCGCCCTGACGGTGGCAGCCGGTCTTGCGCAGGATCGCCGACAACTGGGTGCGCAGCGTGCTGGTGCTCAGACTGAGCACCTCGCTGCACTCGCCGATGGTCAGCCCCGCCACCAGATGATGAAAGAGCCGGGCTTCGGCCTGCGTCAACGCGAAATGCTGACGTAGCGCGGTTTCGCCCGGGACGTTGAAAATGCTGCGCCGCTCGATGCGCACGCCGACCGCCGCACGCAGCCCGTGATTCATGTGTGTACCCAGCGCGCGCAACGTCAGCCGGAAGGCATGCCCCCACGAATCCGGAACGACCAGCGACATCGCGTCACCGCCGCGGCTCACCTGTCCCAATGCCTTCTGCAAACGGGTTTGCCATTCCGGCTGCCGGTGAATCAGGTGGCGCTGTCTGAGCGTCAATTGGCTGTCATGGCTCGCGAGCAGCGTGTCGAGCCCGTTGGCGAATTCGAGCACCCAGCCGTCCGGCGATGCGATAAGGAAGCCCTCGCGCGACGGGTCGAGCATCTGGCTCAGCGCATTGAGACTCGCGCGAGTGGCGGCGCGTCGCGCGGCAAAGGCCGCGGCGAGCTGGCGCTCGTATTCGGCGACGCGCGCCGCATGCGCGAAGTTGGGCTCGACGATGTGCATGCGCTGGATGCTCAGCGCGGTGAGGGCGTCGTTGTCATTGCTGATCACCACGCCAACCAACTGCTGGAGCTGGTAAGGACGCATGAATTCGTTCCAGAACACCCGGTCGTTCGGCGATTCGTGCTTGAGCGCAACGGACGAGTCGTACCACGTGCCGGCGGGGGCGTCCCAGAAGCGGCGGGTGGAGTCGTCGTACTGGTAGAAGTACCGTGCGTACTCGTCGATCAGGCGGGCTTCATGCCCGGATTGTTCGACGAAGCGGACTGAACGGCTTTGTTTGTCGTGGCACAGAAATGTCGCGGCGTCCGCCCCAAGGAATTCACGCGCGGTCTGCACGACATCGAGCCAGTCTGCGTGTCCCTCGCCCACCGCCTGGACCGCATCCGATGCTCGCCGGTAACTGACATCGTCCGACATGGGATTCCCCCCGTTTATTGCCTCGATATTGCTTCGATATCGCCTTGATTTTTATGGCGCCGATGCGCATTTTGGGCGAAGTGTAGCAGAACGGACTGTCAAATCCGATAGGGGTGTCAACTGTGATTTATGCAGGCGACAGCGCGTGGCAACGCTGAGACAATGCCGTCATGCCGCAAGCGCTGCGAACGGCAGCGAGCCCGTGCAAGACGCCGCGATTCATCGGCATGCGAAGTGGATCGCACGGCGCCGACGCGATTTTCAATAAACTTCAAGACACGATCAAACACGTCAACCGGGGGCAACCATGAACCGCACCAAATGCTTTGCCGCTTGCCTGTGCCTGGCCGGCACCTTGACGTTCGGCAGCCACGCCAACGCCCAGTCATACCTCCACGATAAGGACCTCGGCAGCATCCGTCAGTCGAATCAGGCCACGTCGCTCAGCCCCGCCCAGGCGGCCGTTGGCGGCAAGGCGGCTGTCGTGACCGATGCGCAAAGCGCGAGCGAGCGCATTAATCGCACCGCTAAGGAGCGCAACGGCGCGTCCACGGGGCCGAGCGCACAGGAAGTGGCAGCGCAGCGCCGAGCGCTCGATACGCGCGATCTGGAGCATCCGCGTCAGACCCATTCGTTCGACAGCATTGCCCGCCCGTCGCGGCCGGAGTAATGAACGCCGCGCCGCGCTGGCTTTAATCCGCCATCGCCGGAATGGCGCCTTCCTGAAAGAGGACGCGCGGTGCATCCATCGTGCCGTCCTCTTCGTCGACAAGCACTTCGTAGGCCGCAATGCCCGCGAAACCGGACGCCATCGACTGCGCGATGCGCACGGCGCCGAATTCCGTGCTCGCCTGACGCAGCTCGCCGGGTTGTAACACGCCGTCCTTGTTCTTGCGATAAGGCACGACGATGAACTTGATGGATTTGGCGTCGCTCATGGGCTCACTCACGTTGAAGTTGGATGATCGGGAATGTAGCATGAGTACTGTATAAAAATACAGTGTCCCGGATGGATTTTTTAGCCAAACAACATCGCGTAATGCCTACATAACTTCTAAATGGTCGTATATTCCTGCGCCGCTTGATAGCCTGCCGGTCGAATCGCGAATTGCGACCCACCAACTCGCGACCAAAACTTCAAGCATTGAGAGCATCGAATGAATGCAGGCAATCTGATTTCGGCGAACCGGCTCAAAGACGGTCTGGTCGTCTGGCTGGATGAACAACACAACTGGGTGGACGATCTGACGCAGGCGCACGTGTTCGATGCCGAAGGTCTCGACCAGGCGCAAGCCGCTGCAAAGGCCTCCGCTGCGGCCAATCTGATCGTCGATCCCGTGCCGCGTCCGGCGCAGGTGAGCGACGCAGGTCCGGTGCCGGTGGATTTCCGCGAGCAACTGCGCGCGCGCGGCCCGTCGGTGCGCGAAGACCTCGGCAAACAGGCTTCGGACAACACCGTGCAAGCTGCGCTCGCACATGCGCCGGCACTGACCGTTGCCCCGGAGCACGCGGGCATTTATCGCTACGATCCGTCCGAGCGCGAATACCTCAAGGATCGCGCCAAAGACTTCGGTCAGCAGGTGGCGCGTCGCTTGAGCGGCGAGCTTAGCGAAGACGACTTCAAGGTCTACCGCCTGATGAACGGCCTGTACCTGCAACTGCACGGCTACATGCTGCGTGTTGCGATTCCGTACGGCACGCTGAGCGCTGTGCAGTTGCGCCAGCTCGCGTTCGTGGCGAATCGCTACGACAAGGGCTACGGTCACTTCACCACGCGTCAGAACCTGCAATTCAACTGGCCAACGCTGACCGACTCGCCGGACATTCTGTCGGCGCTGGCCGACGTCGATCTGCACGCCATTCAGACGAGCGGCAACTGCATTCGCAACGTGACGACCGACCAGTTCGCCGGTGCCGCGAAGGACGAAATCGTCGATCCGCGCGTATACGCCGAGATTCTGCGTCAGTGGTCGACCGACCATCCCGAATTCACGTATCTGCCGCGCAAATTCAAGATCGCGATCACCGGCGGCCAGACGGACCGTGCCGCTGTGCGTTTTCACGATATCGGCATTCTGGCCCGCACGAACGCGCAGGGCGAAGTCGGTTTCCAGATTTACGCAGGCGGCGGCCTGGGACGCACGCCGATCGTTGCCACGCTCGTGCGCGAGTGGCTGCCCGAAGCCGATCTGTTGCGTTTCGTCGAAGCGATTCTGCGCGTGTACAACGCGCTGGGCCGTCGCGACAACATCTACAAGGCGCGCATCAAGATCCTCATCAAGGAAATGAAGCCGGCGACGTTCATCGAGATGATCGAGGAAGAGTTCGCCCGCATCGCACAGACGCACCGTCCGCTGGCCGACGACGTCGTCGCCGCGATTGGCGAGCGTTTCATCGTTCCCGAATTCGAGACGCTGCCCGCCGAGTCGAATGTGTTTGCGCAGGCGTACGAGAGCGATATCGAATTCAAGCACTGGGTCGATACCTGCACGCATGAGCACAAGGTGCCGGGCTACATCAGCGCGGTCGTCTCGCTCAAGCCGTCGGGGGGTATTCCGGGCGACGCCAGCGCGCAGGAGATGCTGGTGCTGGCCGATCTGGCCGAGCAGTATTCGTTCAGCGAACTGCGCGTGACGCACGAGCAGAATCTGGTGCTCCCGCATGTGAAGCGCGACGAACTGCACGCGCTGTGGAAGCAACTGAAGGCCGCCGGTCTGGCGACGCCGAACATCGGTCTGATTTCGGACGCCATTGCCTGCCCGGGCCTGGACTACTGCGCGCTTGCCAATGCGCGCTCGGTGCCGGTAGCGCAGCGTATTGCCTTGCGCTTCACGCAAGAGCAGCAGCGTGATATCGGGCCGGTGACGCTTAACGTGTCGGGCTGCATCAACGCGTGCGCGCACCACCACGTGGCCCACATCGGCATTCTCGGTGTGGACAAGGCGGGCAAGGAAAACTATCAGATCACGCTGGGCGGCTCGGCCGACGACAACGCGGCCGTCGGCAAGATTCTCGGCCCGGGCGTTTCGTACGAAGCGGTGCCGCAAGTGATCGAAAACATTCTCGAACGCTATCTCACGTTGCGTCACGAGGGTGAGCGCTTTATCGACACGCTCGGCCGTGTCGGTGCAGAGGAATTCAAGGGAGCTTTGCATGTTGATTGATCGTAACGGACTGCCTGCCGAGGACGTCTGGACTTATCTCGGCGCAGACGCACCGATTCCGTCGGACGCGCAGGGCAGCGAAACCGTCTTGCCGCTCGACGCATGGCTCGCCGCGAACGAGCAGGGCGTGGCGCCCGCTGGCGTACGTGTGCAGGGGCATGACGATCCGCAGCGCATCGCGGCGCTTTTGCCGCAGCTCGAACTCGTGGTGATCGAGTTCCCGAAGACGCGCGACGGACGCGGTTTCACGCTGGCCAAGGTCTTGCGCGACAAGTGGCATTTCGAAGGCGGGATTCGTGCCGCAGGTCCGCTGCTGCCCGATCAGCTCGCGATGTTGTGGGCTTGCGGCTTCGACAGCCTGCTTTCGCCCTCGGACGTGCCCACGCCACGCTGGCGCGAAGCGGCACTCGCCGCGCAGGTGCGGGCCGGGCGTCCGCGTACGCTGCTTGCCCGCCTGACGGCCTGACGCGCCTGAACGTCTGACGTTTTAAAGTCTCAAGTCGTCTCAAGTCTCAATCAATACCCCCGCGGCCGGCGTTCTGCCGGTCGCGGCGCGCGCCGCCGCTATCCCGTGCCATCCCCCGCCAATCGGCGACTCTCTGTCGCCAGATCGCAACGCCTGTCCCGCAATTCCCCGTCTTCCTTCCCCACAGATCCTCCGATTCCGGCGGATGTAAATGGCATTTCCCGGCATTTGACGTGGTGTTCACGTTGATGATGCGTTGAAGCGCAATAACAGGGCGCCTGACGGATACTGCCGCGACGGCGAAGCGCTCGGCAATGTGTAGGAATCGTTCGATGGCTTGCGTCGTGATGAAGGGATGGCCGAGCCGTGCGCGCCGCATCGGCAGACAAAGAAAGGCGCGTTTTAAACAGTAAAAATCATGACCGCAAGAAGACGTCTGCCGTCGCGCCCGGCCCTGTGGGGAGGCCGCCTGGTGGCATTGGCGTTGGCCGCATTTGGCGCCATCGCCCATGCTCGGGACTTTCAAGTGCACGACAGCACCGGTGCCGCGCTGGGTGACGCCGTCGTCTATCTCACGCCGGAAGACGCCGGCGCGCCCGTCACGCGTGCGGCGCCTGCCTCCATCGTGCAGAACCACAAGATGTTCATGCCACTGGTCACGGTCGTGCAGAAGGGCGCGGCCGTCGACTTCCCGAATCGCGACGACATCGCACACGACGTCTACTCCCTCTCCGAGGCCAAGCGCTTCGAGTTGAAACTCTATCGCGGGCGGTCCAGGCAGGTGGTGTTCGACAAGCCGGGCGTGGTGACCATCGGTTGCAACATCCACGACATGATGATTGCGTACGTGGTGGTCGTGGATACGCCGTACTTCGCGAAGACCGGTGCCAACGGGCATGGGGAGCTGCCGCGACTGCCGGCTGGCCGGTATCGCATTGCCGTGTGGCATCCGCGTTTGGGCAACGCGCCGGCGGTGGTCGTCGGCACCTTCCGCTCGCCGGGCGAGGCCTCGGCATCCACGGCTCCATCGGCACCATCGACCCAGCCACTCCTTCTCACGTTGCCGTTGCATGGGGGGTGAGGCGTGACGTTTTTCCCCGTCTTTCCGAATCTCCGTGGCAAATGGGCGAGCCTCGGGTGGTATCGCCTGCGCACGAAGATCACGCTGGTGTTCGTCGCGCTGATTCTGGTGGTGCTTGCCGTCATGCAGGTGACGGCGAGCCGCGCGCTCAACGACGCCTCATCGGCGCAGGTGGACGAGCAGCTCACCGTCGGCCAACGGGTGTTTTGCCGCGCGCTCCAGACCAAGGCAGACGAGCTCACACAGGTCGCGCAGGTCGTCACGGCAGACTTCGGGTTTCGCGAGGCGGTGGCCTTGCACGATCCCGTGACGATGCACTCCGCGCTGGAGAATGTGCGCGAGCGCGTGCATGCCGATGTCGCGTTGCTCGTCGATCTGAACGGTGCGGTGCTTGCGGATTCGCGCACGTCGGGCATTGCGGATATTCCCGGCATCTCGCACGCCTGGGACGTGCGCGGCGACGGGCGCGACCCGATGCTGCCGGGCACCGCACGCGGCCAGTTGCGATCCGCCTCGGGGACTTCCGTCTCCGTGATCGGCATGCTCGGCACACGTGCTTACGAGTGGGTGAGCGTGCCGGTCAGGGCGCCGCTGGTCATCGGCTGGGTGACGATGGGCTTTTCGCTCGACGACGCCTTCGCGCGGGACATGCACGAGCTCTCCGGTCTTCAAGTCTCGCTGGTGCACCGGGACGAGTCGTCCAAACAGGGGCGATGGGAGGTGGTGGCGAGTTCGTTGCCGGCGGCCGAGCGCGCCGAATTGCAGCACGCGCTGGCGAACGATGGCGTTCGGGTGACGGGCGGCTCGGCGACGTCGCATCTCGGCGGGTATGCGCTCAAGGTCGTCAACCTCTCGGGCACGCACGGTCCCGTCGTCGCGGTGCTGCAACGCTCGTTGACCGAGGCGGCAGGGCCGTTTCGTCAGTTGCGCTCGACGCTGCTTTGGCTGACGTTGGGCGGCATCGTGATTTCGGTGCTGGGCGCGGCGCTGATTGCGCGAAGCGTGACGCGTCCGCTGGCGGCGTTCGTCGATCTCGCGCGACGCATCGGGAAAGGCGACTACGCGGCGGCCATCGACGTGCGGCGTCGCGACGAAACCGGCGATCTGGCGCGGGCGTTCGCATTGATGCGCAACGCGATTGCCGAGCGTGAAGAGCGCATCACCGAACTGGCTTACGTCGATACGTTGACGAAGCTGCCGAATCGCGCGGCGTTCAGCGACCGGATGCAGTCTGCCATTACCGATGCCTACCGCGGTGGCGCGCCGTTCGCCGTCATTCTGATGGACATGGATCGCTTCAAGGAGGTGAACGACACGCTGGGGCACCACGTGGGCGATCACCTGCTGTGGGAGGCGGGGCACCGTCTGAGCACGGGGTTGAAGGATTCGGGGTATATGGTGGCGCGTCTGGGCGGCGACGAGTTTGCGATTCTCGTGCGCGGGGGCGATCAGGCGACGGCGCAGCAATGGGCGACGCGGCTGGCGAGTGCGCTCGATGAGCCGATCGTTGTGGATGGTCAGACCGTAGACGTCGGCGCGAGCTTCGGCATTGCCGTCTACCCGGATCACGGCTCGGATATGCATACGTTGTTGCGGCGTGCCGATCTGGCGATGTACGTCGCGAAGCGCTCGAATCTGGGCGTCGCGGTCTATGAGCCGGATACCGAGAGCCGGGACCGCGATCGTTTGTCGCTGATGAGCGACTTGCGGCACGCCATCGAACACGGCGGCCTGTATCTCTGCTACCAGCCGCAAGTGGATTTGTCGGACGGTCGCGCGGTTCGTGTGGAGGCGTTGGTGCGATGGCGGCATCCGAAGCGCGGCGTCGTGCCGCCGGCGGAGTTCATTCCGTTTGCGGAGCGCACCGGGTTCATCCGCGTAATTTCGCGCTGGGTGGCGGCCCAGGCGATTGCGACGTGTGCCGCGTGGCAGGCGCGCGGGGTGACGCTGGGCATGGCGATCAACCTGTCGGCGCGCGATCTGGTGGATGTGGACTTGCCGGACTATCTGAAGCGGGTGATGACCGAGCACGCGCTGGCGCCGCACTGGTTGTGCGTGGAGATTACCGAGAGCGCGCTGATGGACGATCCCGAGCAGGCGCTGATCACGATGGAGCGTCTGCACCGCATGGGGGTGCATATCGCGATCGACGACTTCGGCACGGGATATTCGTCGTTGTCCTATCTGAAGCGCATGCCGGTCGGGGAGATCAAGATCGACCGGTCGTTCGTGAAGGGCATGGCGCATGAGCAGAACGACACGCTGATCGTGCGCTCGACCATCGCGCTGGGCCACAGCATGGGGATTCGCATCGTCGCGGAAGGCATCGAAGACGCCGTGACGCTGGAGAAACTGCGGGCGCTGGGATGCGATTTCGCGCAGGGGTACTTTCTGAGCAAGCCGCTGCCGGAGACAGAGTTGATGGCGTGGGCGCAAACGTGGCAAGCCGAGCGCGGGGATGCCTGTGTGCGCGTGCGAAATCCGGCTGGCGCGGGTGGCTGACAGCGTGGGCGTGAATACCTCTCGCAAGACGCGTGACTGACGCCATCGTGTAGAGGCAACGCTGGGCGCACGCGAGGCAGCGTTCGCAATGCCACCTGCCACGATCCGGAGACTTGACCCGCCTGTAATAATTGGAAATATTTCACGTGCTTGTGGTAAAAGGCAAAGAGTGATTTTGTTTCCAACGTTTGAGGGTAACAAGTGCGAGAGTGGGTTAATCGATTTCCTGGCTTAAAGAATAAGCTTAGTAGTATTAAGAAAAAGTGGTTTCGAGGGGAGCATGGAGAGGGGGGCGTCGAGCGCCTTGCCGCGCATCAGTTCTCCGACGTATCCGGCGATTTGCGCGACGCCTGGAAGCATGACGACATCCCGAAACGTCAGCGCAAGATTGTCGATGCCGAGTTGTCTCGCTTCAAACGCGGCAAGCCGGTCAAAGTATTTGATGTAATGGTGAGCGCTTTGCAAGGGTTGCCGTTGAGCGGATCCGATTTCTCGATTCTCGATATCGGATGTGCCAGTGGCTTTTACTCCGAAGTGTTCGCCATTGCGCAGCCCAAGGCGCGCTATGTCGGCTGCGATTATTCCGAGGCGCTGATCGAGTCGGCCCGGGACACCTATCGGGATGTGCAGTTCGATGTCGAGGACGCGACTCAACTGTCGTACCCGGACGGCGCGTTCGATGTGGCGCTTTCCGGTTGTTGCCTGCTGCATATACCGGAATACGAAGTGGCCATCAGGGAGTCGGTTCGTGTGGCGTCGAAGTACGTGATATTTCACCGTACACAAGTTGTCGTCGGCGCATCGGACAACCACTATTTCAAGAAGACTGCGTATGGCGTCGATATGGTGGAAATCCATTTCGGCGAGGTCAGATTTCTCGAGGCGCTGCGCGAATCCGGTCTCAGTGTGATCTCGACCCAGACGCTGCATCAACTGAAGAGCGGGGCAGAGGACATCGCGGTGCGCACTTATGTTTGCCGGAAGGTCATGGACCATCCGGCACGCAAAGGCGCACGTAAAGCGCCGGAGCCGGAATTGGTGGAATAAAAAAACCCGCACAGCCAACACTGTGCGGGTTTTTCACGAGCGCTTTGCGTCGGTGTCTGTCAGGACATCGATTACTTCGCGATGTCAAAGCGGCACTGCGTGGGGTCGGCTGCCGAGCAGCGCGGCAGCACGTTGCCGCCGGGTTGCGTCTCGGGCGCCCACTGGTCGCTGGCTCGAAGGGACTTGGCCCGGGTCACTACCATACGCAAGCCGCCGCCAAACTTGGGATCTGCCCGGTACTCGCATGCCACCATGCCTTGCTTGGCGAGAAGGTAGGCGACGTCGAATTTCAGATCCTTGATCATGTCGCTCGTCGCTCTCGGGTGCTCCCCCTTCCATTGGATGCCATCGACTTTGGCGGTATAGGCGAATCCGTCGCCACTGGGCGTTTGGGTGATGCTCGATACTGCGGGACACGACGTGGTGGCTGCCAAGGCAACCGAGCTGCTTGCGAGAAACAAAGAGAATGCGCCCAACACCGATCTTGTTCGATACATGGTTATCTCCGAAATGAGAGGCATTTCTTATGACGATCACCCGTTCTGAGTGACCTGACGCATACTAGCGGGCCTACGCAAGGCTGTAGTTGGGCAATCCCCCAAAAGAAGGCCTGGCGTGGGCTGGTCTCGCGCCTACGGCGTCGGTGTTGCACCGTATGAAAGTCGATAGCGCTGCTGATGATTCGGGCACGTTCAGGCCACACCCGAAAGCTCATTTCCCGAGGGCATGCGTTGCGCTTTGATACGGGTCAGGGCCGCCATGGCGATGACGGAGGGGCATTACGCTTTGGGCGTCTGCCCGTTGAGGATGGGTGTCGAGTCGAATGCATGTTGCGCCGGTTGTCCGACGCAACGCGTGGTGAGTCGTTACCGGTTTTGCCGGTTGGGGGGCTGGCGATGTTTGGCAGTGCGCTGACTGATGATGGCCTTGACGTACCAGACGAGCACGCATGCCCCGCCCGAGAGAATCATCGAGATGGTCAGGCGTTCGAGTATCGAGTCTTGCGGCTCGATCCACGTTACCCAAATGAAGGCCAAGGCAAATGCTGCGACGGCCGAGCCGCCAATGATCGCTCGATGCAGGCGCGACGCATGGGGCGTGGTGTTTGCCTCCACGGCATGCTTATGGGCATCGGCGGGCGGTCGAGAATGTGCCGGGGCGACACCCGACAATTCGGGAGGATGGGTGACGGCCTGTTCTTGCGCCGATGCGGGCGGTGTCGCTTCTGGGCGCTGTCGTGCTGGGTTATTGGTCAAAGCAGTGCAGAGCATGGTGATACGGGGTCTGACTTTTGCACGAGTCGCTTGAGCAAACCGTGCGGCCTGGCGAAGTCATGGCGTTGCGAGATGTTACGAATGCCGAAGCATACCTGATATTCAACGACACCACTGGCCACGAAAACGGCCTGGTAATGCGTTGAAAGCGGCGGCAAATGCACTTGGCAGCATCAAAACGAAAAAACCCGCACAGCCAATGACTGTGCGGGTTCTATTCTATTCTGGTCGGGGCGAGAGGATTTGAACCTCCGACCACCTGCACCCCATGCAGGTACGCTACCAGGCTGCGCTACGCCCCGTGAGAAATGCGTCGTCTAGATGCATCGCTCGAAAGAACGCGATTATAGCAGAGCTTTTCGCGGAAAAGGAAGGGGGCGTGCGCGCAAGACGCGTCTTTTTTTGTTCTTCTCACGGCGGCCGCACCAAGCCCATGATTCGTTTCCCCTTTTTCGCGTATTGCATGGTTTGACGGCGTTCGGTCGCGTTTCGTGCGCCACGCCATCGCTGTTACGCCTCGTGATTTACCCCCATGATGGTTATCCCGAATGTCGTATTCGGGGGGGCTCACGATAATGGAATTCTGCCTATATCCATTGCCCATCCGGGCTCGGAGACAAGCGATGCCGCACACCCAGGGATTCGGCGATGCGCGCGATCTTCTGCTCGCGCAACGCGCCCACTACGACGTGGCGTACCGTGATTTCCGCTGGCCAGTCCTCTCCCGGTTCAACTGGGCGCTGGACTTCTTCGATCCGCAAGCCCAAGGCAACGACAACCCCGCCCTCTGGGTCGTCGAGGAAGACGGGCGCGAAGCGCGCCTGTCATTTGCCGAAATGTCGGCACGCTCCAATCGCGTTGCCAATTTCCTGCGCGAGCAGGGCGTGTCGCGCGGCGATCGCGTCCTGCTCATGCTGCCCAATCAGGTCGAGCTCTGGGATCTGATGCTCGCCTGCATGAAGCTTGGCGCCGTGATGATTCCCGCGACAACCCTGCTCGCCGCCGGCGATCTCGCCGACCGGCTCGAACGCGGCCGGGTGCGTCACGTCGTCACGACCTCGCGCGATGCCGTCAAATTCGACACCCTCCCCGGCGACTACCGGCGCATCGCCGTCGGCGACAACCCGCCCGACGGATGGACGCCGCTCGCACCCGCCTACGACGCCCCCGACCTATTCACACCGGACGGCGCCACGCTCGCGACGGATCCGCTGCTGCTGTACTTCACCTCGGGCACGACGTCGCGTCCGAAGCTCGTGCTGCATACGCACCAGAGCTATCCCGTCGGCCATCTCGCCACCATGTACTGGCTTGGTCTCCAGCCCGGCGATATCCACTGGAACATCAGTTCACCGGGATGGGCGAAGCACGCATGGAGCTGCTTCTTCGCGCCGTGGAATGCCGGGGCCACCATCTTCATCTACAACTTTTCGCGCTTCGACGCCCGCGCGGCATTGGAGACGGCTGCGCGCTGTGCCGTGACCACGTTGTGCGCGCCGCCGACGGTCTGGCGCATGATGATTCAGGAAGACCTCGCCCGCTACCCGGTGAAATTCCGCGAGCTGATCGGGGCAGGCGAGCCGCTCAATCCCGAAGTGATCGATCAGGTCAAGCGTGCCTGGAACATCACGATTCGCGACGGCTACGGCCAGACCGAAACCTGCTGCCAGATCGGCAATTCGCCGGGGCAGGCCGTCAAGGCGGGGGCGATGGGGCGGCCTATGCCGGGGTATCGCGTCGTGCTGCTCGATCACGACGGCGTCGAAGCCGACGAGGGGGAGGTCGCACTCGTGCTCTCGCCGCGTCCGACCGGCCTGATGCAAGGATATGAAGACGACAGCGAAAAAACCGCCGACGCCATGCGCGATGGTTACTATCACACCGGTGATGTCGCCATGCGCGACGACCGCGGTTACTTCACTTATGTCGGCCGCGCGGACGATGTCTTCAAGGCGTCCGACTATCGCATCAGCCCGTTCGAGCTGGAGAGTGAGCTTATCAAGCACCCCGCCGTGGCGGAGGCCGGTGTCGTTGCGAGTCCCGATCCGGTGCGGCTTGCCGTGCCGAAGGCGTTCATCACGCTGCGTTCGGGCTTTTTGGCCGACGACAAGCTCGCGCTCGACATTCTGCGTTTCTGCCGCGATCACCTTGCACCGTACAAACGCATTCGACGCATCGAATTCTGCGATTTGCCGAAGACCATTTCCGGCAAGATCCGGCGCGTCGAGCTGCGTCGCACGGAAGAGGGGCGCAGTCTGGAGTCTCGCCGCGAGATGGAGTTCTGGGACGTCGACTTCGCCGACCTTAAATGAAGCGAAGTGAAGCGAGATGAGCGCGCGTGAGTGGCTGCGATTCAGCGCATGTGCTGAATCACCAGCTCGGCACCCAGCATGGCGAGGCCGACGAAGAAGCACCGGCGAAACACGGGTGCGCTCACGCGGCTTCGCACCCACTGTCCGAAGAACATACCGCCCAGCGCCGGGGCCAGCGCCAGCAGCGAAACGCCGATCGCATGGCCGTGGAAAATGCCATCACGTGCCAATCCGGCAGCCAGCGCAATCGTCGATACGGTAAAGGACAGGCCGAGCGCTTGCACGAGATCGTCCTTGTCGAGATCGAGCGCCTGAAGGAAGGGCACTGCGGGAATCACGAAGACGCCTGTCGCGGCCGTCACCAATCCGGTAATCACGCCGATCACGCCACCGAGCGCCCCCACGAACGCGCTGGGCCAGCTTTTCGGCACATGCAGACGCACCGCCGCGAGCCCAAGCACCGCGTAGGCGAGCAGCGCGATGCCCAACGCCATGCCCCCGAAATTGCCACCATTGGCCAGCCATCCGCCGCCAGCCCAAGTGCCCGCGCAAATGCCGATCAGCATCGGCCACAGACGTTTGGCCAACGCGGCAAAACGCGGCCCTGCCAGCAACTGCCAGACATTGGTCACGAGCGACGGCACGATGAGCAGCGCCGCAGCCTCGGCCGTCGGCATGGCCAGTCCCAGCAGACCGACGGCGACCGTCGGCAAGCCCAGTCCGATCACACCCTTGACGAAACCGGCGAGCAGGAAGGTCACGAGCCCCAGGGCGAGCAGGGGGAGGAGGTCGGTGAGGTATTGAGTATTCATCATGACGCCAGTATCGACGCGAGGTGCCGGCTCGCCAATGCGGCATTCGCGCAGGCGGACTCAGGCGCACACTGAGGCACATCGACAGACATCGAGCGGCATGGCGGCACCTCGCGGCACATCATGGCCCCCTTGAGAAGGGCCCCGTGCAATCGTCCCCGATGATCGCCATTCATCGCGCATTCACTCCCGTTCATCGCTTAATTCGCACGCAGCACAAACTGCGCAGCACCTGAAATACCCTCCGCGAGTCGCGGCCGACGCGCTTTGGCGTTTTCAGTTATGCTCAGGCCAAATTCGCGCCGTGCGAGAGCACCGCGCCTGATTAGAGGGATGGAAGTTGGAAAACCAGAATCGTCAAAACGAACACACCGCACACGCAGGTCATGACGCTCAAGCGCTGCTCGACCGGCGTCTGGCGCTCATCATGCAACCCGCGCACCGAGCGCTGCTCGGCGAAGGCTTGTCCGGCATCGAGCGCGAAACGTTGCGCGTCGAAAGCAACGGCGCCCTCGCGCTGACGCCGCATCCGCATGCCCTCGGCTCGGCCCTGACCAACGACGAAATCACGACCGATTACTCCGAATCGCTGCTCGAATTCATCACGCCGCCGCAGCGCGACGCTGCCGACGTCATCGCCCGTCTCGACGAAATCCATCAGTTCGCCTATCGCAAGCTCGGCGCGGAACTGCTGTGGAGCGATTCGATGCCGCCCGCGCTGCCGCCGGAAGACGTGATTCCGATTGCCGACTACGGCACGTCGCACATCGGCATGCTCAAGCATGTCTATCGCCGGGGTCTTGCGCTGCGCTACGGCAAGCCGATGCAGTGCATTGCCGGCATTCACTACAACTTCTCGCTGGCCGAGCCCGTATGGGAACTGCTGCGTGAAGCCGAAGGTTCGAAGGATTCCGCTCGCGACTATCAGTCGGCCCGCTATGTCGCGCTGATTCGCAATTTCCGTCGCTATAGCTGGCTGCTGATGTATCTGTTCGGCGCGTCGCCGGTGCTGCACGCCGAGTTCCTGCGCGGACGCAATCACGGACTCGACGCCTTCGACGAAGGCACGCTCGGCCTGCCGTACGCGACCAGCCTGCGCATGAGCGACCTCGGCTATCAGAACAGTGCGCAGTCGGAAGTCTCGCCCTGCTACGACTGCCTGCCGAGCTACATCGACGCGCTCACGCAAGCCGTCAGCCAGCCGCATCCGGCCTACGAAGCGCTGGGCACGAAGCGCGACGGCGAGTGGATTCAACTCTCGACCAACCTGTTGCAAATCGAGAACGAGTTCTACGCGACGATTCGCCCGAAGCGCGTAACGTACAGTGGCGAGCGTCCCGTGCAGGCGCTTGCGCGCCGTGGCGTGCAATACGTCGAAGTGCGTTGCATCGACATCGACCCGTTCGAGCCGGTGGGGATCGATGTCGACACGGCACGCTTCATCGATGCGTTCCTGCTGTTCTGCGCGCTGGAAGACAGCCCGTCGTGCTCGAATGCCGAGAACGCCGAGAATCGCGACAACTTCGCTCACGTGGTGAAGGAAGGCCGCAAGCCGGGGCTGGTGCTGCATCGCGGTGGCGAGGCGATCACGCTGTTCGACTGGGCCGAAGCGCTGCTCGATCGCATTGACCGCACGGCCGCGGCGTTCGACGCACAACGGGGTGGCGCCCACTACGCGCATTCGATGGCACGCCAACGCGCCAAGGTGCAAGACGTGACGCTGACGCCGTCGGCACGTGTGATGGCCGAGCTCGAACCGTTGCGTGGCACGAAGGGCGGGGCGTTTCAGGCGTTCTCGCTGGCGCAGAGCAAACGGCATGCGCAGACGCTGCGCGACATGCCGCTCGATGCGAGCGTCATCGAACACTTCGAGACGCTGGCTCGCAAGTCGCTCGACACCCAAGCCGAACTCGAACGCACGCAAGTTGGCGACTTCGATGCGTTCGTCGCCGCCTATCGCGCTGGGACACTCGGCACGGTGAGCGTCTGACGCGTCGCGAATCGCACCTCGTGCCATGACTCGTGCCATGAAAAAAAGCGCCTCACGAGGCGCTTTTTTCTTGGGCGGTGCACGGGGTGACGCGGGCATCGTCAGCCCAATACGCCCAGTTGCCACGTGAAGAAGACCGCCAGCCCGGCGCCGATGGTGAGCAACTGGTGCCGCGTCGCCGCGCACACGGCAATCGCGACAAGTGCCGCCACGAGTTGCGGGTTACGCCATGTGAATTCGAGCCCGTTGCCATGCGGGGCGAGTGTCATCGGCACGATGATCGCGGTGAGTACCGTCACCGGCACGAACGACAGCGCCTCGCGCAGCCACTCGGGAAACCGCACACGATCGCCGAGCACGAAGATGCTGGCTTTCACCGCGAACGTCACCGTCGCCATGCCGAGAATCGCCAGGACGTAGTTCATCGCGCACCTCCCGCCGACGTTTTCTGCGAGCGCATGCCGGGACGGTCGTTCGCCATGATGGCATCCGCATCTGCCTCTGCATGCTTATCGGCATTGGTATCGGCATTGGCACGGTCACCCGTGGCATTGTCGCGCGCCGCCCCGGAGGCCGGACGCGCCCCGTCGCGACGCCTCGCATGCAGCGCCAGCATGCCCGCGGCGATGCCCAGTGCCACGGCCACGAGCAGCCCGAGCTTGTACGGCAACCCCTGACACAGATAGGCGGTAGTGCCGGCGACCACCGTCGCCACGGCCCACGGCATGCGGGCCATCTGCGGCACAATGATCGCAATGAACGTCGCGACCATCGCGAAGTCCAGTCCGAGCGTTTGCAGACGGGGAAACGCCGCGCCGAACAGCAGGCCCGCGAGCGTCCACAGTTGCCAGTTCACGTACATCGACAGCCCTGAGCCGAGGAAGTACCAGTGGCCCATCGGGTCGTCCGGGTGACGATGGAAGTGACTGCTCGTCACGGCAAAGGTCTCGTCCGTGAGCAGGAAACCCAGCAGCGCGCGCCAGCGCAGGTTCAGATGCTTGACGTGCGGTAGCAGGTTTGCGGCGTACAGCATGTGACGCAGGTTGACGATCAATGTCGTGGCCCACAGCACGGCGTAGCCCACGCCGGTCGCGAAGAGTCCGGCGGCGATGAATTGGCTGGACCCGGCAAACACGCTCAGCGACATCAGTTGGCCGTGCCATGGCGCCATCGGCGTGGTCGCAACCAACGCGCCGAAGATCAGCCCGAACGGCGCAGCACCGACGATCATCGGCACCGTGTCGCGGGCACCGGCAGCGAAACTTGCCGTGCGGGACAGAACCGGCATGGAAAGACGTTCCTGAAGGTGAAGGAAGGGAGAGCCTGAGTGCCGAGCATAGCGCTTTCGCCGGGGCGGGGGCTTGTACGTTCTTGCGCTCGGCGTCGCGCCGTCTGCCCGGTGCGGAAACAAAAACGGCCACGTGTCAGGTGGCCGTTCGGGGTGTTGTCGGCGTCTGCCAAGGTCCACCAGCGAGCGCTGGCCGACATCGTGCCAACGATCACGGGTGTTTGAACATGTCGAGAATGCGAGCTTTTTCGCTGGCGTCGGTGCCACCCGGCGAGGGCGGCTGGCCGGCGGCTGGCGGCGGGGCAGCGGGGGACGGCGAGTTGTTGCCCAGGAACGGCAGCGAGAAACCGCCGCTATTGTCGTCGATACCAATGCTCGCCACAAACCCGTTGCCCGGCAGTTTGTCGCTCTCGTACAACTCGCCATTCACGACGCTCACGCCGTCAGGCATCGCCATCTGCTGCTGCGGCACGCCGTTGAGCGCCACGCCCATGTACTTGGTCCACACCGGCAATGCCAATTGCGCGCCGAACTCCCGGCTGCCCAGCGTTTTCGGCTGATCGAAGCCGAGCCATGCCACGGCGACGAGCGAGTGCTGATAGCCGGCGAACCAGCCGTCGAGGGCGTCGTTGGTCGTACCGGTCTTGCCCGCGATGTCGGTGCGCTTGAGCACGTTGGTGCCCGACCCGGTGCCGCGTTGCGCCACCGTTTGCAGCAGGCTGTTCATGATGTACGCGTTCGGCGCGGAAATCGCACGTGCGGCGTTCACGCCCGCGACCACCGGCGTCGCCTTGTTCAGCACATTGCCACGCGCATCGCGAATCTCGCTGATGAGATACGGCGCGACGCGATAACCGCCGTTCGCAAAGACGGCATAGGCGCCGGCCAATTGCAGTGGCGTCGTCTGTCCGGCACCCAGCGCCATCGGCAGGTAGGGCGGCAGCTTGTCGGCGTCGAAGCCAAAGCGCGTTGCGTAATCCTGTGTGTATTGCGTCCCCGCAAATTGCAGCAGACGAATCGCGACTAGGTTCTTCGAGCGTTGCAGGCCTTCGCGCACGGTCATCGGACCACTGAAGGCGTCGTCGTCGTGCGGATCCCACGCCTGACCGCCGGTTTGCGCGGGGGGCAGGTTGAGCGGGCCGTCCATCACCAGGGTGGCGGGGCTCACGCCTTTCTCGATCGCCGCCGAGTACACCACCGGTTTGAAGGTCGAACCCGGCTGACGCCAGGCCTGCGTCGCGCGGTTGAACTTGCTCTGGTTGAAGTCGAAGCCGCCGACCAGGGCGCGGATGGCGCCGTCGTCCGGCGAGAGCGAGACGAGCGAGCCTTGCACTTCCGGCAACTGCGAGATGCGCCACTTGCCGCGTACGTCCTTAATTACGCGAATGATCGAGCCTGCCCGAATGCGCAGCTTTTCGCTCGCCTTGGGCGAGAGCGCCGGGGCGGCAAAGCCGATGCCGTCGCCATTGATGACGGCGGCGTCTCCGGACAGCGGAATCGCGGTCACTTGCGACGAACTGGCGGCCACGACCACGGCGGCAACGAGATCGCCGTTATCTGGATGTTCGAGCAGGGTGTCTTCGATCAGTTGCTGACGATCCGGCATGGCCGCGGGCAACTCCACGTAACCCTCCGGGCCACGATAGTTGTGGCGGCGCTCGTAATCGAGCACCCCCATGCGAACCGCTTCGTACGCCGCCTGCTGCTTCTTCGAGTCGATCGTCGTGATGACGTTCAGGCCGCGCGTGTAGGCGTCGTCCTTGTATTCGTCGTACACGGCCTGACGCACCATTTCGGCGACGTACTCGGCATGCACGTTGTACTCGTTGCCCGACGTGCGCGTGCGAATCGGCTCATGCAGGGCGTCTTCGTACTGGTTGCGTGAGATGTAGCCCAGATCGAGCATGCGCTTGAGGATGTATTCCTGACGGATCTTCGCGCGCTTGGGATTGACGATCGGATTGTAGGCCGACGGTGCCTTGGGCAGCCCGGCAAGCATTGCGGCCTCGCCGAGCGTGATGTCCTTGAGATCCTTGCCGAAGTAGATGCGGGCGGCGCTGGCGAAGCCGTACGCGCGTTGCCCCAGATAAATCTGGTTCATGTACAACTCGAGAATCTTGTCCTTGGACAGCGCAGACTCGATCTTGTACGCGAGCAGCATTTCGTAAATCTTGCGGGTGGCGGTCTTCTCCCGCGAGAGGAAGAAGTTACGCGCGACCTGCATGGTGATCGTACTGGCGCCCTGCGCCGCGCCGCCGTGCAGCACGTCCGAGACCCCGGCACGCAGAATGCCGATGAAGTCGACCCCGCCGTGATCGTAGAAGCGGTAGTCCTCGATCGCGAGAACTGCCTTTTTCATGACGTCCGGAATCTGGTCGATGGTCACCAGACTGCGGCGCTCTTCGCCGAATTCGCCGATCAGCACGTTATCGGACGTGTACACCCGCAGCGGCACTTTGGGCCGGTAATCGGTGATGACGTCCAGCGGCGGCAGGTTCGGGCGCATGACGATCAGCGCGTAGCCGACGAGCAGGGCCACGACGACGGCCAACCCTGCCAACGCGGCAAAGATCACGGCGAGCGTGCCGAAGCCGCCTTGGCGACTGTGAGGACCGGAACGGGCTGGAGCACAAGGCGAGGCGGCGCGCGCTGACGGCGCCTGGGGCGTGATGACGGGGGAGTTACGGTGCGCGCGATGCGACGGCGCACGAGGCGGCAAACAATGCTTCAAGGACATACCCAACGAAGAATGCAGGATGGGAACAGGCCGGCCGGCCTAGCGCTGCGTGGATCCCCGCCGCGCGGCGAAATCGGAGCAGTATGCCACGCCCGGCGTATCCCCCTCCAAAAAAATGGGAGGTACGTCCGGGAGGCAAACGGCGAGGAGTTGGAGCGACAAGCGCGTCCGGCGTTCGCCAAAAGTTTAACGACGCGCTTCGGTGGCCATGCGCAGCGCCAATGCGCCGAGCACCCCGCCCATGAGCCAGCGCTGAATGCGCAGCCATGCCGGGCGTTGGCCGAGAAACCGGGAGATGGTACCTGCCGACAGGACGACAGACGCATTCACCACCAAGCTGGCGGTGATCTGCGTGGTGCCCAGTACCAGCGACTGGGTTAGCACGCTGCCGTGTTCCGGGTGAACGAACTGAGGCAGCAGCGCCAGATAGATCATGGCAATTTTCGGATTGAGCGCAGAGGTAAGCAGGCCCATCAGGAACAGACGATGGTTACTGTCTTTCTCCAGTGGACGCACCTCGAACGGCGAACGCCCCCCCGGCTTGAGCGCCTGCCATGCAAGCCAGAGCAGGTAAATCGCACCGCCGAAGCGCAGCACATCGTACGCATAGGGCACCGCGAAGAGCAGGGCGGTGAGGCCGAAGGCCGCGCACACCATATAAAAAACGAGACCAAGTGCCACGCCGCCGAGCGAGACCAAGCCAGCGGCCGGCCCCTGGCACAGCGAGCGAGAGACCAAGTACATCATGTTGGGTCCCGGCGTCAGGGACATACCGATGGCGACCAGGGCGAAGGCCAGCCAGGTGGAGAGCGTAGGCATTGTGGGGGCGCGTCTGAAAACGTCTCGAAAGGGCAAGCTGCAAGATACCACGCACATGACGTACACGCCGCTGGAATGAAACCGAGCGGTCACACGGTGCGAATTCAGCCCAGCCGTTTGAGAAAAACCGTCATCTCCTTCTCGGCCTGCCGGTCGCCATGCGCCTGCGCCGAGGCGATGCCGCGTGTCCACGCGTCGCGCGCGCCATCCACGTCGCCTGCGCCCTGACGCGCCTTGCCCAGCAGCTTCCACGCTGCCGTGTAAGCGGGGTCGAAGGCCACGCAATGGGTCAGATGGTCGGCGGCCACTGCAAAGTTCTGCGCATCCAGATAAGCCTTGCCGAGGCCAAAGCGCAGCAAGGCATTGTCCTTGCCTGCGGCCAACAGTTTTTCGAGTCCTTCGATCATGATTTGAATATATCGTCTAAATATATAAAAAACGTAATAAGATCACGCCGGTACCCCGGTCACACGTGGCATTGCGTCGTTTCTCCGTGTCTTTCGTTGCCTTTTCACGCTTCGCACGTGCGGTGCCGTTCGTTTCGATCTGCGAGACGCTGGGCACGTGCCGGATCGGGCGCGGGGCAGTTGATTTGCATCAATCGGACGCGCTCCCGAGTCCTGGCGCGTGGGCACGTAAACCCGCAGGATGCTCAAGTCTGGCGTGCGATACGCCGATGTGACAAGTATCACTGGCCCGAAAGAGGCCGGACAAGGGGTGAGATACCCACCACGAAGACGGAGACGACAGCATGTTTCGGAGCTTTTCGATCAAGGCGCGCCTGGGCATGACGATGGCGCTGTTGGCTGTTTTATTGATTCTGTTGGGCGCGCTGGGCATGGCCGGTATGACGCGAACCGGCGATGCGCTTCGCGAGACTTACGCCAATCACCTGGCCGCCACGGTGGCGCTGGGTAAAGACAACGCCACGCTCGCACGCACCCGTGCGATTCTCGACCGCGTGGTGTTGCATCCCGAATCGCCCGATGCCGACAAGGTGGCCGCTCGCGCGCGAAGCATGATCAAAGACGCCAACGCCGCATGGGCGACGTATCAGGCACTGCCGCACGGGGCCGAGGAGCAGCGGCTGGCGGATAACGTTGCGGCCAGCCGTGCGACGTTCTTCGACAAGGGCATGGATCCGATGCTCGCCGCCATCGACGCCCGCGATCGCACAGCGATGGACGAGCTCACGATGAACGTGCTGCCCAAGCACTACGCCACGCTCACCACCGCGAGCGACGCGCTGGCGACCTACAAGATGAAGCTCGGGCACGACACGTACGAAGCGTCGATGACGGAACTCATGGCGTTTCGCTGGCTGAGCATCGGGGCGACGGCGCTGGGCGTGCTCCTGGCCATCGCCTGCTATTTCTCGTTGCGCGGCGCGATCATGCGCCCGCTCGGCGAAGCGCTCGCGCACTTCGAACATATCTCGGCGGGCCAGCTCGACAATCCGGTGCATGTGCGCGGCAAGGACGAAATGTCGATGCTCATGCGCGGGCTCGAGGCCATGCAGTCGCGTCTGGCGGACACGATTCGGGGGGTGCGCCGCAGTTGCGATGCCATGGCGACGGCCACCGCCGAAATCTCGGCAGGCAATACCGATCTGTCGGCGCGCACGGAGCAGCAGGCGGCGTCGCTCGAGGAGACGGCCTCGTCGATGGAAGAGTTGACGGCCACCGTCAAGCAGAATGCCGATAACGCGCGTCAAGCGAGCCAGTTGGCCGTCAATGCCTCGGATATTGCGGCGCGGGGCGGTCAGGTCGTGGCGCGTGTGGTCGACACGATGCAGGGCATCTCGGCGAGTTCGTCGCAGGTCGTGGACATCATTGCCGTGATCGACGGCATTGCGTTCCAGACAAACATTCTCGCGCTCAACGCGGCGGTCGAAGCCGCGCGTGCGGGTGAGCAGGGACGGGGCTTTGCGGTGGTGGCGGGCGAAGTGCGCACGCTTGCGCAACGCAGTGCCACGGCGGCGCGCGAGATCAAGGCGCTCATCGAGGCGTCTGCGCAGAAGGTCTCCGACGGGTCGTCGCTGGTGAGCGAAGCCGGGCGCACGATGGACGATATTCTGCAAGCCGTGCAGCGCGTGACCGACATCATGGGCGAGATCTCTGCGGCCTCCGACGAGCAGAGCGGCGGTATCGAGCAGGTGAATCAGGCCGTCACGCAAATGGATACCGTCACGCAGCAGAACGCGGCGCTCGTGGAGCAGGCGGCGGCAGCGGCGGCGTCGCTGGAGGATCAGACGAATGCGCTTCGCGAGGAGATGGCGCGCTTCCGGCTGGGCGACGAAGGGCAGGCACCGGGCGGCGCGAGACGTCCGGCCCTGCATGCGGTCGGCGGCGCGACGCTGTCGTTGGCCGCATGAGAGGTGCAGGCCGGTAAGTCGGTGAAGGGCGCTAACGGCGCATTGGTGGGCCGTGTTCATGGCGGCGGCGGGCCGAACCGGGTAACATTGCCCATCTTTTGCTCAGTTGAGGGTGTCGAAGTATGAAGCGAGTGGCGCTGATGGCGACGGTGGCAGTGCTTGCCGGCTTGGTGGCGGGATGTGGCCCGATCAACCGCATGAGCCGGCCCGATCCGGCTTCGGGACGACTGATCGATCAGGGAACCAGTGCCGATCGTTTCATGGTGCTCAATTGCATTTACAACGGCTGGCGCGAACTGGCGCCGAACGTCGATTCGACGTCGTATGCCCGTCAGGGCGCGGACCGCGTGCGTGTGTATCGCTCGCAGGATAAGGATGGCAACGCCGTCTACAACCCGTACGTCGACATCATGCAAGGCGGGTTCGGTGCGCGTGTGCAGTACGTTGAAATCCCCGGCAGCAACCTGCCGCGCGACTACGAAAATATCGTCAAACGCTGCATGGTGCCGTATTCGGGCAGCAACGACTAAAGCGTGAGCGAGTCGTAAATATCAAGCCCCGGTGTGTTCGCACCGGGGCTTTTCTGCTTTTGGCGGCCAGCGAAGCGGCGTACGGCGCACGTTTGTCGGCTACAGTTGGAACCCGATTCGCCGGGCGTCCGCAACGGTCCTGAAATTGCACGATACCCAGATCCGATCCATGCTCGAATATCTGAGCATGGGCGTTCCGTCCGTATCGGCTTCGAAGACCGCCGCGAATCGATAATTGCCGCCGTTACCGCCCATGCTGGAGCGTGTCCAGTCCACTGTGCAGGACGTCGCTCCTTCAATCCGTGTGGTCGTATCCCCACCTCCGCCGCCGAGGCCGCCCAGCATGGTTTGTGCTGTGACGGGGCCGGGCAATGCCGTGGGCATCGCGAGACGTTCGAGCCGCCGGTTGACCTCGCCGGGATTCGAGATGACAGCGGCGGGACGAATTTCGATGCTGGAATAATAGGGAGTCTCGGAGGTCTGTTTCATGACCATATGCCTGCCGTTGTTGCCGTTTGCCAGACATACCACGCGACGCCGGGTGGGGCCGGAGACGGTATAGGTGCCGCTCTTGTAATCGATGGTTACACCGTCGACGACCGGCTTTCCTTGTGAGTCGAGCGTGCAGAAGACAACGCCCCCTGCCCCGGTGAGCACATACTTCGTCGAGCCCCTGGTCAATATCCTGATCCAGGCGTAGGTCATCAGGTCGAATTCCGTGATCGTCCATCGCGCGTCCCGGTAGACGGTGTCGGTAATCTCTTTGATGATCTCCTTGGGCACCTCGTCCTTGTTCCGCGGCGCCGAGAGCTTCCACACCCATTTATTATTGACTTCCTGACACGACATCACTCTGCCGGCGGAGTCCCGCGAGATTCCCCACACATTGCATGTCGTTCCCGGCGTGACGGCGTCTTTGAGTTCGACAATGCCCGACCCGGATTTGAGCGAATTCGCCTGCACCGAATCTCCCGTGACGATGGTCGCGGATTGCTTCGACGCGCGTTTGGTCTCGCTCCCGACCATCAGCGTGCCGTCGATGGTGGCGTTCTTGCTGATGGCGACGCTCTCCGACGCCTTCAGCGCGCCGACGTCTGCGCTTTGCACGTCGAGCGAGTTCATGGAGAGCTTGCCCGATCCTTCGATGTTGCCAGCGCCGACGATGTTGCTTTTCTTCTTGGTGCTCGCCAGATTCAGGTCGTGCCCGAGCGTCAGGCCGCCATGGATCGTGCCCTCGCCGGCGACAATAATGCTCTGCGTGTCGAATTTCCCTACGCCGACGATGTCGTTTCTTTTCTCCCCGCCGGGGCCGGTGCTTTTCATGTCCAGCTTGCCGGTCATGGGTAACGAACCGTCGCGCCGCACGTCGATGTCGATGGCGTCGGTCAGTGCGCCGCCGCGCACCGCAATAAGCCCGGGCAGGCCTGCGGGATTGCCCACGGCGATCGTCGTATCGGGGCCATCGATGAAGCGAAAGTGTGCCGGGTCGTCTTTCGTGGAAATGCCGCCCAAAGCCCCGATCTTGCGCGCCGCAATTGCCGCGAGACTGAAATCCGGCGCCGACGAATAGCTTCGTTTCATCGGTTCCGTGAGGTACGTGAGGGAGTCGAGGCGGCAGGTCTCCGGTAATTGCGGGACATCGCAGGTGCGAGAGATCTGGATCGCATATTTTCCGAGGCCGGGCGGCGGCGTGCGACTCACGCCGGGCAGTTTGAGCGCCCGGATGACATTCTCGGCCGAGAGGTTATCCAGATAAGCCACCTTGCCGTCAAATGAGCTGTCTTTCTTCCTGAAAGTAATCCCCTGGACGGTGAAGCTCGGGCGCTTGTTGGGATCGGCGAGCACCTCCGAAATTTCACGGTGATACTTCACGGCGAACGTATCGACCGCGTTGCCGACAACCTTGAGCGCTTCGCCGACGCGCTCCGCCCGTTCGGTGCGCATCTGCCTCGCATAATTGATGCCCCAGAATGTGACCACGGTGCCGACGATCGCTACCGCGATGGCCGCGGAAACCAGAAAGATGCCGGACTGCTTCTTTCGCATTGACGTACCTCACTGAAAACGGCCGGCAATCGATTCACGTCTATCGTCAATCGATGCAGCGGCGCTGAAGCCCGGGATTCTCAGTGAGGTAACTTCATTCGGCTTTGCTATTTGTCCCGCACTATTCGATAGCGCGCGGAAAAAAGAAGCGAAATCACAAAAACGAAAACGACGTGTGGTTTCTCGTGTTCGGTGTTTCGACCGTGTTCTTCGGGGTCTGTGTGCGAATCGTAGAGAGGGGGCGCGGGGGCCGTCTGCAGACGCAGGCTCGCATGCACGCAACTTGCTTACGCATGGAAGTCCTCGCGGGCTTCGATCACTTCCTTGACCACGCCCTGACGAACGAGGAAGTCGCCGAATTTTTCACCCGGCTCGCGCGCCCTGGCGTACTGCTGGAAGAGCGGCGTGAGCGCAGCAACGATCTGGTCTTCGCTGACCGACTCCTTGTACAACTTATTCAGACGCTCCCCATGAAAGCCCGCGCCGAGGTACAGGTTGTACTTCCCCGCCGATTTGCCCACCAGACCGATTTCCGCGATGTAAGGCCGGGCGCAACCGTTCGGGCAGCCGGTCATGCGAATGGTGATCGGCTCGCCTGCGAGTCCCGCGTCTTCCAGCACTGTCTCCAGTCGCGTGACGAGGCCGGGCAGCGCGCGCTCGCTCTCGGCCAGCGCCAGACCGCATGTCGGGAAACCCACGCACGCCATCGAGTTGACGCGCAGCGCGCTCTGATGCTTGCCGTCGAGCAAGCCGAACGATGCCACCAGTGTTTCGATCTGCGGCTTCTTCGCCTCGCTCACGCGACCGACGATCAGGTTCTGATTGCCGGTGATGCGAAAGTCGCCGTCGTGGATTTTGGCGATCTCGCGCAGGCCCGTCATCAGACGGTAATCGTCCCAATCCTTTACCCGTCCGTTCTGGATGAATAGGGTGAGATGCCAGAGGTCGTCCGCGCCCCTGAGCCAGCCGTACTGATCGCCGTTGGTCGTGAAGCGGAACGCGCGCGCGGGGGCCAGATCCCAGCCCAGATAGCTATTGAGTGCTTCCTTGAACCACGCCACACCGCGGTCGTCGATGGTGTATTTCAGACGAGCATGCTTGCGGTTCGTCCGGTCGCCGAAGTCGCGCTGTACGAGCAGCACCTTCTCCGAGACGTCGACAATGCGATCTGCGGGGATGTAACCGATGACCGCGCCCGTGCGCGGATACGTCGCGGCGTCGCCATGCGTCATGCCCATGCCGCCGCCGACCGACACGTTGAAACCTTCGAGCTTGCCGTCGTTGCCCACGATGGCGATGAAGCCCAGATCGTTGGCGTAGAGATCGACGTCGTTGTTCGGCGGGATGGCGATGGCGATCTTGAATTTGCGCGGCAGGTAGTGCTTGCCGTAGATCGGCTCGTGGTCTTCCTTGTCAGCGCCCAGACGCTTCTCGCCCAGCCAGATCTCGCGATAAGCGCTCGTCTGCGGCAACAGGTGTCGATCGATCTTCAGGCACCAGTCGAGCGCTTCGGCGTGCGCGGGCGAGAGGTGAGGGTTGTTCGACACCAGCGTGTTGCGGTTGACGTCGCCGCACGCGGCAATGCTCGTCATCGCCACTTCGTCGATGCCCCGGATGAGCGGGCGCAACTGATGTTTGAGGACGTTGTGATACTGCACCGTCTGGCGCGTCGTCAGGCGAATCGTGTTGCCGCCGTATTTTTGCGCGAGCTCGTCGAGCTTGAGCCATTGCCCCGGCGTGCAGACGCCGCCCGGCATACGCAGACGGATCATGAACTGATACGCCGGTTCCAGTTTTTGCTTCTGACGTTCGCTGCGCAGATCGCGGTCGTCCTGCATGTAGGCGCCATGGAACTTGAGCAGTTGCGCGTCTTTCTCGAAGATCGCGCCCGTGAGCGGATCGGCCAGCCCCTCGGCAATCGTGCCGCGCAGATAGTGGCTGACGTCCTTGAGCTTCTCGACCTCGGAACGCGGGGCCGATGGGGCTGACGGTGCGGAGTGAGCTTGCGTGGATTTCGTCATGTGGCGGCTGTCTCGGTGCGCGCGGGCGGGGGCGGTAGTGGCTGATCCGGCCGCGCGAGAGTTGTCTGGAGGAACCGGCTGACACGGAATGGCGCTCAGTAAACGTCGCGCTGATAACGCTTTTCACGTTGCAGCGTCTTCACGTATTCGGCTGCGGCGTCCGGTGCGAGGCCGCCGTGCGTCGCGATGACATCGGTCAGTGCGGTGTTCACGTCGCGCGCCATCCGGTCGGCGTTGCCGCATACATAGAGATGCGCGCCTTCCTGTAACCAGGCATACAGGTCCTTGCCTCGTTCGCGCATACGGTCCTGGACGTACACTTTGTCGTCGGTGTCGCGCGAGAACGCGAGGTCGATCTTCGTGAGTGCACCGTCTTTTACGTAGCGTTGCCACTCGCGCTGGTACAGGAAATCGGTGCGGAAGTTGCGCTCGCCGAAGAAGAGCCAGTTTTTGCCGGGGGCGTCGAGCGCCTGACGCTCTTCCACAAATGCGCGGAACGGCGCGATGCCGGTGCCCGGACCGATCATGATGACCGGCGCGTTGGTGTCCGGCGGCAGCTTGAAGTGGCGATTCGCCTCGATGTAGATCGGCACCGTCTCGCCTTGGCGGGCGATGTCGGCCAGATAGGTCGACGCCACGCCGCGACGCGCACGTCCGTGGCTGTCGTAGCGAACCGCCCCCACGGTGATGTGCACGGCGTCGGGGTTCGCAGCGAGACTCGACGCAATCGAGTACAGGCGCGGTTGCAGCGCGCGCAGCGTGCCGACGAACTCGGCCGCCTTCACTTTGCGTGCGGGGAACTGGCGCACGACGTCGAGTACGTCGCGCCCGTAGAGATAGTCGCGCAGTGCTGTCTCGTTGCCTGCGCCGAGCAGCGCCCGGAGTTCGGTCGATTCGGCGAGTGCGGCGTACTTTTCCAGGAACGCGCGTGAGAGTGTGGTGATGTCGTAGGCGCGCAGGAAGGCGTCGCGCAGGGACAGCGTGCTGTCTTGCGTGGTCGTCGTGGCCTGCGGGTCGAGCGCGAGCGTATCGATGAGGGCGTCGACGAGCCGGTCGTCGTTTGTGGCCACAATGCCCAGCGCGTCGCCGGGCTCGTACGTCAGCCCAGCGCCTTCGAGCGACAGTTCTACGTGATGGACTTCTTTTGAGGAGCCGCGCCCGGACAAGGTGATGTTCTCGAGCACCGTGGCGTTGAATGGGTGCTTGCGGGTGTACGGGCTCTGCGTTGCTGCGGGGGCGACACTGCCTGCCAGCGCGGCGAGCATGAAATTGTCGGTGGCGGTGGCACCGGATGTGGCCGTCGGCGCGGCAACTGCCGCTACACGTTGCAGGGCCTCGATGGCGTCGTCGATCCAGCGCTCGGCCGGGGCGTCGTAGTCGATGTCGCTATCCACCCGCGTCACGAGACGCTCGGCGCCCAATGCCGCCAAACGGGCATCGAAGTCTTTGCCGGCCTGGCAGAACTTCTCGTAGCTCGAATCGCCCAGCCCGAGCACGGCAAATCGCGTGCCGTCGAGCTTCGGGGCCTTCTCGCCGTGGAGGAAATCGTAGAAATCGCGGGCGTCGTCCGGCGGCTCGCCTTCGCCTTGCGTCGACACGGTAACGAGCAGCAGCTTGTCGTGCTTCAGACGCGAGGCCTTGTAGTCCCCCATCGCAAACAGATCGACCTTGAAGCCTGCCGCCACGGCGCGCGCCTTGGCCTGCTCGGCGACGTCTTGCGCGTGGCCAGTCTGCGAACCGTAGAGGATCGTCAGCGAAGCGGCGGCGCTGGTCGCTGCCGTGACCGGTGCCTGGGCGTTGGCGTGACGTACCGAATGATTGATCCCGGCCAGAAAACCCCGCACCCAGGCGAGTTGCTCGGTGGAGAGGCCGTCGACCAGTTGGCTGAGCAACTGGGCTTGCTGGGAGGTAAGCGGCGTGGTGTCTTGCATGTCCGTCCGGCTCCAGAGGCCGGCCAGCGAGGACGCTGCGGCGGGGCGGGCCCGTCAAGCGTCCCCCCAGAGGGACCGGCAAGGGGATATTCACACCATATCGTCCGGACTTTAGAAATTAAAATAATAAAATTTTATTCTTATATATCGATTTTCCATATGAACATAAGGCGCCAACCCAAAGGCATGCGCCCGGCGCGTGGGGGACGTATGCGCGATGACGGCATGTTCGTGGTGGGTTCGGGGGCAGGTGATGCGAAATCGGGGTCGGATGTGCGCACGATCGCGGCGGCGCGAATGACCGTTCGACGCGACGAGAAGAGGGCGGCGGGACGTATGCGGCGGGCACCCCGCAAGTCCCCGTGTGACGGCTTTCCGGGGCGGTGACTGCCGGGAAAACGTGCTATGCTCCTCGCCGTGATTGATCAGGTCCTTCCAAGCACCACTTGATTCTCGCAATCCGCTAATCGGTCAGGCCGTGTCGCGGAAGGTTTCGTAACCCGCTATTTCTCGAGACACTCGTAGAAAAGGTGAGCGCAAAATGAGTTTGATGGAACAATTCCAAGCGAACTCGTACCTCTTCGGCGGCAATGCCCCCTACGTCGAAGAACTGTACGAATCGTATCTAGATAATCCGGCTTCCGTGCCGGACAATTGGCGCCAGTATTTCGACGCGCTGCAAAACGTTCCCGCTGTTGATGGTTCCAACGCCAACGACGTGGCTCACGCCCCGATCGTGGAGTCGTTCGCCCAGCGCGCCAAGGCCAATGCCTTCGTGTCGCATGCCGGTGCTTCCGACCTGGCCGTTGCCCGCAAGCAGGTGCACGTGCAGTCGCTGGTCGCCGCCTACCGCTTCCTCGGCGCACGCTGGGCCAATCTGGACCCGCTCAAGCGTCAGGAACGTCCGGCGATTCCGGAACTGGAACCCGCTTTCTACGACCTGACCGAAGCCGACATGGACAGCGTGTACTCGGCAGAGAACACGTACTTCGGTTTTGAACAGGCCAGCCTGCGCGACCTGCTCAAGGCGCTGCGCGACACGTACTGCGGCTCGATCGGCGCCGAGTACATGTACATCAGCGATCCGGTGCAAAAGCGCTGGTGGCAAGAGCGTCTGGAGAAGGTGCGTGCGACGCCCAACTTCACCGCTGAAAAGAAGAAGCACATTCTCGAACGCCTGACGGCCGCTGAAGGCCTCGAGCGTTATCTGCATACCAAGTTCGTCGGCCAGAAGCGCTTCTCGCTCGAAGGCGGCGAATCGTTCATCGTGGCGATGGACGAGCTCGTCCACCACGCCGGTGGCAAGGGCGTGCAGGAAATCGTGATCGGCATGGCCCACCGTGGCCGTCTGAACGTGCTGGTCAACACCCTCGGCAAGATGCCGTCGGACCTGTTCGCCGAATTCGAAGGCAAGCACGTCGACGACCTGCCGGCAGGTGACGTGAAGTACCACAAGGGTTTCTCGAGCGACGTCTCGACGACGGGCGGCCCGGTCCACCTGTCGCTGGCGTTCAACCCGTCGCACCTTGAAATCGTGAACCCGGTGGTCGAAGGCTCGGCCAAGGCCCGTATGGACCGTCGCGGCGAAGCCGACGCGGCCAGCGTGCTGGCGGTGCAAGTTCACGGCGACGCCGCCTTCGCGGGTCAGGGCGTCGTGATGGAAACGCTGAACCTCGCGCAAACGCGTGGTTACGGCACGCACGGCACGGTGCACATCGTCATCAACAACCAGATCGGCTTTACCACGTCGGACCCGCGTGACGCGCGCTCGACGACGTACTGCTCGGACGTGGTCAAGATGATCGAAGCGCCGGTGCTGCACGTGAATGGCGACGATCCGGAAGCGGTCGTGCTGGCCATGCAACTGGCCCTCGAATTCCGTCAGGAATTCAAGAAGGATGCTGTCGTGGACATCGTTTGCTTCCGCAAACTCGGCCACAACGAGCAGGACACCCCGGCTGTCACGCAGCCGCTGATGTACAAGAAGATTGCCCAACACCCGGGCACGCGCGCGCTGTACGTCGAGAAGCTGGTCACGCAAGGCGTGATCACGGCCGAGGAAGGCGACGGATTCATCAAGGCCTACCGTTCGGCCATGGACGACGGTCACCACACCATCGATCCGGTGCTCTCGAACTACAAGAGCAAGTACGCGGTCGACTGGGTGCCGTTCCTGAACAAGAAGTGGACGGATGCCGGCGACACCGCCGTGCCTATCGCTGAACTCAAGCGTCTGGCCGAGCGCATCACCACGATCCCGCAGAACTTCAAGGTTCACCCGCTCGTCGAGAAGGTCATCAACGACCGTCGCAAGATGGGTGCGGGCGAGCAGCCGCTCGACTGGGGTATGGGTGAGCACCTGGCGTTTGCATCGCTGGTCTCGTCGGGCTTCGCTGTTCGCCTGACCGGTCAGGACTCGGGCCGCGGTACGTTCACGCACCGCCACGCCGTGCTGCACGACCAGAACCGTGAGCGCTGGAACGACGGTACGTTCACGCCGCTGCAACACGTGGCAGACGGTCAGGCCACCTTCACGGTGATCGACTCGGTGCTGTCCGAAGAGGCCGTGCTGGGCTTCGAATACGGTTACTCGACTGCCGAGCCGAACACGATGGTGTTGTGGGAAGGCCAGTTCGGCGACTTCGCCAACGGTGCACAGGTCGTGGTCGACCAGTTCATCTCGAGCGGTGAAGTGAAGTGGGGCCGCGTCTCGGGCCTGACGATGTTGCTGCCGCACGGCTACGAAGGCCAAGGTCCGGAGCACTCGTCGGCACGTATCGAACGCTACCTGCAACTGTGCGCCGACCAGAACATGCAAGTGGTTCAGCCGACCACGCCGGCACAGATCTTCCACGTGCTGCGTCGTCAGATGGTTCGCCAGCTGCGCAAGCCGCTGATCGTGTTCACGCCGAAGTCGCTGCTGCGTCACAAGGAAGCCGTGAGCGATCTGTCGGAACTCGCCAAGGGCGCTTTCCAGACGATCATCGGCGAAACCGATGCTTCGATCGACGCGAAGAAGGTCAAGCGCGTGATCGCCTGCTCGGGCCGCCTGTACTACGACCTGATCGCCCGCCGTCGCGAAGAGAAGTCGACCGACGTCGCGATCATCCGCGTGGAACAGCTCTATCCGTTCCCGCACAAGGCGTTCGAGAGCGAGCTGAAGAAGTACGAAAACCTCACCGAAGTGGTGTGGGCCCAGGACGAGCCGCAAAACCAGGGTCCGTGGTTCTACATCGAACACCACCTGATCGACGGCATGAGCGCCGGTCAGAAGCTGGCCTACGCGGGCCGCGCAGCTTCGGCTTCGCCTGCCGTGGGCTACTACGCCAAGCACTACGAACAGCTCAAGTCGCTGCTCGATACGGCTTTCGGTCGCCTCAAGGGCGCGACCGTGGTGCAGTAACCGGTTAGGTCTTACAGCGGTCGTCCTCCCCCAGGGACGGCCGCTGCCGTATTTCCGAATTGAACGTTTATCGAATCCAGGATCCAGAAATGGCCATTGTTGAAGTCAAAGTCCCCCAGTTTTCCGAGTCGGTTTCCGAAGGCACGCTGCTCGACTGGAAGAAGAAAGTCGGCGAAGCCATCGCCCAAGATGAAACCGTGATCGAAGTCGAGACCGACAAGGTCGTGCTCGAAGTGCCGGCCCCCGCCGCCGGCGTTCTCGTCGAAGTGAGCGCCGCCGCTGGCGACACCGTGACGTCGGAACAGATCATCGCCAAGATTGATACCGAAGCCAAGGCAGGCGCTGCTGCGCCGGTCGCCGCCAAGCCGGCAGAAGCCGCTGCGCCGGCTGCCGCTGCTGCCCCGGCCGCGGCCCCCGCCGCCGGTGGTGCTTCGGGTGCTATCGCCAGCCCGGCCGCTGCCAAGGTGCTGGCCGAGAAGAACCTGTCGGCAACCGACGTTGCCGGCTCGGGCCGCGATGGCCGCGTGACCAAGGGCGACGCCCTGGCCGCTGGCGCCAAGCCCGCCGTTGCCGCTTCGTCGATCCCGGCACCGGCACAACGTGCCGCACTGCCGTCGGTGTCCGCTTCGGTGGGTCGCGACACGTCGCTCGAAGGCCGTCCGGAACAGCGCGTGCCGATGTCGCGCCTGCGCGCCCGTATCGCCGAGCGCCTGCTGCAATCGCAACAGACCAACGCCATTCTGACCACGTTCAACGAGGTCAACATGAAGCCGGTGATGGATCTGCGCAACAAGTACAAGGACAAGTTCGAGAAGGAACACGGCGTGAAGCTGGGTTTCATGTCGTTCTTCGTCAAGGCCGCTGTCCACGCGCTCAAGAAGTACCCGGCCGTGAACGCCTCGATCGACGGTAACGACATCGTCTACCACGGCTACTTCGACATCGGTATCGCTGTCGGCTCGCCGCGTGGTCTGGTGGTGCCGATCCTGCGCAATGCCGACCAGATGAGCCTGGCTGACATCGAGAAGAAGATCGCCGAGTACGGCAAGAAGGCCGCCGACGGCAAGCTGTCGATCGAAGAAATGACCGGCGGTACGTTCTCGATCTCGAACGGCGGTGTGTTCGGCTCGATGCTGTCGACCCCGATCATCAACCCGCCGCAGTCGGCCATTCTGGGCGTGCACGCCACGAAGGACCGCGCCGTCGTGGAAAACGGCGAGATCGTCATCCGTCCGATGAACTACCTCGCCATGAGCTACGACCACCGCATCATCGACGGTCGCGAAGCTGTGCTGAGCCTCGTCGCCATGAAGGAAGCGCTGGAAGATCCGGCCCGCCTGCTGCTCGACCTGTAAGCGTTAGCGCGCACTGCGCGGTGTTGCCGGCCAAGCGCGATAGGCGTTATGGGGCCGGCGCACCGCGCCACTTCCTGCCGTCAACCTTCACTGAGTCTCAAAATGGCAAACAAAGAATTTGATGTAGTCGTTATCGGCGCCGGCCCCGGCGGTTATGTCGCCGCGATTCGCGCCGCTCAACTCGGCTTCTCCGTCGCTTGCGTGGAGAAGTGGGTCAACCCGGCCGACAAGATGGTCCTCGGTGGCACTTGCCTGAACGTTGGTTGCATTCCGTCGAAGGCACTGCTCGCCTCGTCGGAAGAATTTGAAAAGGTCGGTCATCACCTGGCCGATCACGGTATCAGCACGTCGGACGTCAAGATCGACATCGCACAGATGCTCAAGCGCAAGCAAGGCATTGTCGACAAGATGACGGGCGGTATCGAGTTCCTGTTCAAGAAGAACAAGATCACGTGGCTCAAGGGCCACGGTGAGCTCAAGGCCAAGAACGATGGCGGCTACCAGATCGACGTGAGCCCGGTGAAAGACGGCGAGAAAGCGTCGGTCACGGCCAGGAACGTCATCATCGCCACGGGCTCGAAGGCTCGCCATCTGCCGGGCATGCCGGTCGACAACAAGCTCATCTCGGATAACGAAGGTGCGCTCTCGTTCGACACCGTGCCGAAGAAGTTGGGTGTGATCGGCGCTGGCGTGATCGGTCTGGAACTGGGTTCGGTGTGGCGCCGTCTGGGTGCCGAAGTCACCGTGCTCGAAGCCATGCCGGAATTCCTGGCTGCCGCCGATGCCGGCGTGGCCAAGGAAGCCGCCAAGCAGTTCAAGAAGCAGGGTCTGGACATCAACGTCGGCGTGAAGGTCGGCGAAGTGAAGACCGGTAAGGACAACGTCACGATCAACTACACGGACAAGGACGGCAAGGAGCATACGCTCGACGTCGATCGCCTGATCGTGTCGGTCGGTCGCGTGCCGAACACCGACGGTCTGGGTCTGGGCAATATCGGTCTGGCGACCGACGAGCGCGGCTTCATTCCGGTGGACGACCACTGCCGTACCAAGCTGCCGAACGTGTTCGCGATCGGTGACGTGGTGCGTGGCCCGATGCTCGCGCACAAGGCCGAAGACGAAGGCGTGCTGGTTGCCGAAGTCATCGCCGGTCAGAAGCCGCACATCGACTACAACTGCATTCCGTGGGTGATCTACACCTCACCGGAAATCGCATGGGTCGGCAAGACCGAGCAGCAACTCAAGGCCGAAGGCCGCGAGTTCAAGCCGGGTCAGTTCCCGTTCGCGGCCAATGGCCGTGCGCTGGGCATGGGCTCGTCGGACGGTTTCGTGAAGGTGCTGGCCGATGCCAAGACCGACGAGATCCTCGGCGTGCACGTGATCGGCCTGAACGCTTCGGACCTGATCGCCGAAGCCGTGGTGGCGATGGAGTTCAAGGCGGCGTCGGAAGACATCGGCCGCATTTGCCATCCGCACCCGTCGCTGTCGGAAGTGATGCGTGAAGCCGCCCTCGATGTCGAGAAGCGCGCACTGAACAAGTAAGCCGTTTTACGCTTACCTGCATGAACAAAGGCGAGGCAACTCGCCTTTGTTTTTTCCCGATTTCCTTTGCCCCCCGGCGCGGGTCCCTCGCCGCACTGCATGAACGTTCGCGAATACTACCGACAAGAATTGGCCGCGCGCGGCTACAAGTCCGATGAGGCGCAGGAGCGCGCCGTCGAGCGTCTGCAGAAATGCTACGACGAATGGGCCGCTTACAAGGCCAAGCGCTCGAATACGCTCAAGAAGTGGCTCGTGCATCCCGATCTGCCCAAGGGCGTGTATCTCTGGGGCGGGGTGGGGCGTGGCAAGAGTTTCCTGATGGACAGCTTCTACTCGGTGGTGCCGTTGCAGCGCAAGACGCGTCTGCACTTCCACGAGTTCATGCGCGAAGTTCATCACCAGTTGCAGGCGCTCAAGGGGCTGCCCGATCCGCTGGATGAACTCGCCAGGCGTATTGCCAGGCGTTATCGCCTGATCTGCTTCGACGAGTTTCACGTCTCCGACGTGGCCGACGCCATGATCCTGCACCGTCTACTCTCCGAGTTGTTCAAGAACGGCGTGCAGTTCGTGATGACGTCGAACTACCGCCCCGACACGCTGTATCCGGACGGCCTGCACCGCGATCGCGTGCTGCCCGCCATCCGTTTGCTCGAAGAGAAGCTCGACGTGCTCAACGTCGACGCAGGTATCGATTACCGCCGTCGCACGATGGCGCAGGTGCAGGTCTACCACTACCCCCTCGGCAACGAGGCGAACCGCGCGTTGCGTGCGGCGTTCAGCGAGATTGCCGGTGTGCCTGACGAGAGTCCGCTGCTGCATATCGAGCAGCGCGAGCTCAAGGCACTGCGTCGCGCGGGAGGTGTGGTGTGGTTCGACTTCCATACGCTGTGCGGCGGTCCGCGCTCGCAGAACGACTATCTCGAACTGGCCAACCGGTTCCACACCGTCGTGCTGTCGGATGTACCGAAGATGACGCCGCGTATGGCTTCGGAGGCGCGTCGATTCACGTGGCTCGTCGACGTCTTCTACGATCATAAGGTCAAGCTGCTGATGTCGGCCGAAGTGCCGGCCGACCAGTTGTACACGGAAGGCACGCTCGCCAACGAGTTCACGCGAACGGTGTCGCGTCTGGTGGAAATGCAATCGATGGAATACCTTGAAGCGCCGCGTCGTGTTGTGGATACGTCGCTGACTTGATGGGCTGAGCTGATGGCGTGAGTGCGTGGCGTGAGTGCGCTCGTCCGGTCGCACGAATCCGGCGCCGGCGCACTCGGGTAGTCAGCGCCCTCGATCTCCGCGGCCGCGCTGGCGCGGGTCGGGCGATGGCGGGGGCGGTGACGCTTGTCGCTGTTCGCGGATATGGTTGTAGATGTCGCCGCGCAGGTCACCCTGCGGCCGCACTTCCTGCTGCGGACGAGGCGGAGCCGGCCGAGCGCCGGCACGGTTGTCGCTGCGTCCGGGCGGACGTTCGGGCGCTTGCGTGAACCAGCCCGGGAAGAATCGACTGCCCGTGGATTGGGCCGCTGCGCCCAATGACGCGCCGGCCAGTATGGCGAAACACAGCATCCGGACAAGTCGGGTGTGACGCATGGTGCCACCTCCTTGTCGGTTGAACTGCCTTGAATGGCCGCATGTAGCGTGCGGACCGTTCCCGCCGAATGGGCGGGCATGCCTGCGCGCGACGATGATTGTGGCTACGCTTCGAGAGTAAGAGGGTGGCGGCCGGTGTGCTGTAATGATTTGTAAAGCAATGTAAGCCGGTGGGGGCATGTCGTAATACGTCGCCTACCATGCGCTGTTCGATTCTCGGAGTCTCGCAATGCGTAAGTTTTCCCTGATTGCCCTGGTGGGCGCGGCGCTGGTCGTGGTACTGGGTCTGCTTTTCGGCACGCCGTATTACACCTTGTGGCGTGCGCGCGACGCCGCCAACGCCCGTGATGCCACCACGCTTTCGTCATACGTCGACTATCCGGCCGTACGCGAAAGCCTGAAGACGAATCTGCACGACGAACTCTCGCGTCAGATGGACAAGCAGCGCAACAACGCTTTTGGCGCGCTCGCGCTGGCCCTCGGCGGCTGGGTGTCGGATCGCGTGGTCGAAGCACTCCTCACGCCGGAAGCCGTGGCTGCCATGCTGCGCGGCGACAGCACGGGGTTGCCACCGGCACCGGGCGCACCCGCACCGCGCGATGTGACGCCGCCACCGCAAACGGACAGCAGCGCATCGCAGACGGCCCCGGCAGCGCCCGCCGATAATACGGCGTCGGGGGCCTCGGATGCGTCGGGGTCACCGGATGGCAAACGGCCGCGAACGACGACGCAAACCGAGTTTCAGGACTTCAATCACTTCCTCGTTCACGTCTCGCGTAGCGACCGGCCGGCGCGTGTGGTGACGTTCACGCTCACGCGTCGAAATCTGGTGCAATGGCGTTTGACCGCCATCGCCTTGCCGCCGTTGTAAGCGATTGCCGGTCCGCATTCCGCATTCCGCATTCCGTTAACGCCCCCGGTTCGGCGACACATCATTCTGTTTGGGTTGTGAAGGCAATCTTGAAATCGATTCTGAGCGCGGCGTCATGGCGACGCCTGTGTGTAGCAGTCATCCTGACGGGCAACGCGCTTGTTGCGATGGCGTCCGGCGACGCGTCGACACCCGTTGGGGTATGGCGCATCGTCGACGAGACGGGCGATCCGAAGGCGCTCATCACCATCACACAGAGAGACGGCGAAGTCGTCGGGGCACTGACCAAGAGCCTTGGCAGACCCGACGCGCTTGAGCGTCGCTGCATGGAATGCACCGATTCGCGTAAAGGGAAGAAACTTCAAGGCCTGCAAATCATTCGCGGTCTGCGCAAGGACGCGGAGAGCGACGAATATGTCGGTGGGAAAATTCTTGATCCCGAGAGCGGTAGCGAATACGGCGTCAAGATGCGCGTTGTCGATGGCGGAAGAAAGCTCGAAGTTCGAGGGTATTTCGGCATCTCCTTGCTGGGTCGCACGCAGACCTGGATTCGCGAGCAATAGCGTCAGGGACTGTCGGGGGAGTGTCGGGGGGAGTCGGGTGACGTCATCCACCCGGTTGTCTGCCCCGCGGATGGGTCGATGTGGAATCGCGCAAAGCGACGCTTTTCGGCTAGAGGACTTCCTCAGCACGGCGTTACGCCTTTGGCGTAATCTTCAAAACGGCTCACGCGCGAAGTGACGCATGCATCGCGGTTACGGTGAGTCCTACGACAATCAATTCCGTATCCGGGAGGATGACAATCATGATGCAAATTTCGAACGCGACGTCGTGGCGACGTCTGGGTGCGCATGCCCTCGTTGCCGTGGCACTGCTGGGTGGCGTGGCGAAGTCCGCGATGGCCGACGACCTGTCGCCGGTCGGCGTGTGGAAGACCATCGACGACAATACGGGCAAGCCGAAGGCGCTCGTCACGATCTCGGAGAAGGACGGCGAGTACGTCGGTGTGATCACCAAGGGCCTCGGCGCCAACGACGATCCTGAGCGTGTCTGCGACAAATGTACGGACGGCCGCAAGGGTCAGAAGATGCTCGGTATGCAGATTATCCGTGGCATCAAGAAGGACGGCGATGAGTACGCTGGCGGCTACATCCTCGATCCGGAAAACGGTAAGGACTACAAGTGCAAGATGACGGTCGTCGACGGCGGCAAAAAGCTCGACGTTCGCGGCTTCATCGGCATCTCGCTGATCGGTCGCACGCAGACCTGGATTCGCGAGCAGTAACCCTTCTGCACGGACTCACACGAAAGACTCGGGCGAACCGTCGCCCGGGTCTTTTTTGCTTTTTGAGTGGACAGGTTCGGCTCGGTGTGGGGGCACCTGCGACGCGGTGATGCGGTGATGCGGCGATGAACTGATGCGCCGACATACTGACAGGCCAGTACCCCGAGCCCTGTGCCATCCGCAGATACGAAGATTTTCGGAGACGAAAACGGCAACGCCCGGGCAGTGTCGCTTCACTGTCCGGGCGTTGTCGTCTTGCGCCGTCATCAGGGCTGTACTCCGACGACGGTCCCCCTCGCGATCTTTCGGTGTAGATGATGCGGAGCTTGGTGGCGTCATGTCGCCATGCGGCCAAACCGTCATGACGCAACCGCTTCTGCGCCTCCTGCACCTCTCAATGCAATGCCTCTTAAAGCTGCCTGAGTCTCTTTACTTACCCAAGCCGCCGAGCAGTCCTGTCACCGGCGTCAGCAAGCCGCCCGCGCCCCCAGCGCTGCCCGGGCCGGTGCTGCCGATTCCGGCAACGCCACTGCCAAGCGACTTCGCAGCGAGACCGAGAGCGGAGACGACACCGCCCGTGCTCGCGAGCGTGGTGCCGACGGGATTGGCGCCGGAGGTGCCGAGTTGACCGAGACCGTCGCCCACGCCTTTGCCCGGATCGGAGACCGCGGTACCCGTCTGGGAGAGCGCACCGCCGAGGCCTTACATGACTTGCGGCGATACGCCGGGAACCGTCGTGCCCGACACCTGATTGCCGACAGCATTTACCACCGAACCCACCGAGCTGACGACACCGTTGCTGCTCGTGGCGGGGTTCGTCGGATTCTTCGGGGTACTCGGATTGCCAGGATTATTCGGATTCGTCGGCGTATTCGCAGTGGCGCCGCTGCCGCCGCCCGAACTGGAACATCCAGTGACACCGACCACCCCCGTCACCAGCGCGGCGAGCAATGTGGGACGCAACATCTTCGACATGATGTATCTCCTCGATGGGGCAGTCACTGCATTCGCTTGCGTGCAGATGTGCGACGGGCTCAGGTCTTGGGCGAAGCGTTTCGTCCGTGCGAGACCAGACCGGCGATGTCCTGATCTGCCTCGAAGCGCAGACGAAAGGTTTCGCTCTTGAGCGTGCGAATACTCTGCACCAGAAAGTCGTGAATGGCGGCGAGTTCGCTGTGGTCGTACGCCGCGCTCACGGCCGTGAGTTCTCGCGAGATCGACGACAGGAATTGTTCGATCTGCGCGCAACGCGCTTCGATCGGGTGAATCATCACCATGCGGCGATCGTGCGGGTTCTTCTCGCGCTCCACGAAGCCCGCGCGCTCCAGCCGGTCGATGACGGTGGTAATGCCGCCCGAGCTCACACCCATGAGTTCGGCGAGCTGTCCCGCGGTGATCGATTCGAGTTCGAGAATCAGATCGAGCGCGTTCAGATCGGTAACGTTCAGACCGAGCTGTTCGGCCAGCGCGGCATGATAGAGCGCGGTGTACACGGCGAGCCGACGTCCGAGCGAGCGGACGATGCCGGCGACGAGATCGTTACGGTTCGTGTGTCGGTCGCTCATGGTGCCGTGCGTTGCGTTGAACGGGGAGGCTGTCGAGGTCGTGGCCGTCGCGGATGTCGCGCCCGAGGCGGCAACGGTATCGGGGCCGTACGCGTGATGACTGTCGCTGGCGGTGAACCCGTTGCCGGATTCGCGCATTGCCAGAGGTTCGGAGACTTGCGGGGCGGATTCGCCATGACCGCGCATCAGAACGCCGGTGTCGGAAATGAAGCGGGACATGGCATCTCCTTATCGATGGTTTGCGCGGCACGCGCCGGGTGCGACATGCCGCATGCCGCGTGAGTGACGAATTACTTGCCGACGCTGGCGACACTGCCCAGCAGGTTGGTCACCGGTGCGACCAGCACCAGCAGACCGCCCGTGCCGCCGGTGCTGCCGCCTGCGCTGCTCGTCACGCCCGAGAGCAGGCTCGTGACGGGAGCGAGCGGGCTGCCGCTGCTGCCGCCGGACGCTGCGCCGCCCAGGCCACCCACGCCACCGAGCAGGCCGGTGACCGGCGCGAGCGGGCCACCGCCGGAGCCGCCCAGACCGCCGAGCAGGCCAGTGACCGAGCCGAGCGGATTGCCGCTGCCGCCTGCCGTCGTCGTGCCGAGGTTGCCCAGCAGAGAGCCGAACGGGTTCGACGAGCCGGTCGACGTGGAACCGTTGACGAAGCCGCCGAGGGTCGAGACGGTGTTGCCGGTCGCGGTCACGGTATTGCCCAGCGCGACGACAACGCCGTTGTTCGACGTGCCGCCGATCTTCGCGCCGAGCGAGCCGACCGTGCCGCCGAGCGTGGTGAGCAGGTTCGACACCGGGCCGCCGAGGCCCGTGGTGTTGCCCACCGTACGCGTGGTGTCGGAGACGACGTTGGTGATCGGGTTGATGGCGGCGGACAGCGTCTTGGTGACCTGGGTGACGGGGCCGCCCGTGAAGGCCTGCCCGGCGATGGCACCGCCTGCGATGCCGGCCTGCCCGACCGTGCCGACCAGATTGCCGACGGCGCTCGTGATCGTGTCCACCGGCGTGCCGGCGAGCGGGCCGCTCTTGCCGACCCCGGCGATGCCGCTACCCAGCGACACACCCGCCTTGCCCAGGTCGGTCAGGGCAGGGCCGGTACTGGCGAGCGTGGTGCCTACGGTGTCTGCCGACGAACCGGTCTGACCGAGCCCGGCGCTCACGCCGTTGCCGAGATCGCTGACGGCGTTGCCGGTGCTCGCGAGTGCGCCACCGAAGCCTTGCGACGCTTGCGAGGAGACGAGCGGCAACTGCGTGCTGGCCACCTGATTGCCGACGGCGGTGACGAGGTTGCCGGCAGAGCTTACAACACCACCTGCGCCCGATGCGGTCGTGCCGACGGCGTTCGGCGTGCCCGTTGTGCCGGCCGAGGCGCCGCTGCCGCCGCCGCCGCTGGAGCAGCCCGCGAGGGCGATAGCTGCGATGGCGGCCGAAGCCAGGAGGGTGCGTTGAAGTGCGTTGTTCATGATGTCTATCTCCCTTGATCGTTCTGTATGTTGGCTGGCGGTGAACCGCTCAGTGACGCCGTTTGATGTCGTCGGATGCTGCTAAATGTCACTATGTGCCGCTGGGTACCGTCTGATATCGATCGATACCGCTAGTCCCGTTTCGTACCGCGGATACCGCTATTTCCATTTGAGAAACCGGGGCCGCTCGCTGTAATGCCGTTGCCCTCGTGCGGCGTTCAGGGGGCGCCGCACGAGGGCCCGCCCGGTGCGATGCGTGGGCATCAGGGCGAGAGCCGGATCGCGGCGGTCACAGGCGGGCGGAGGAATCGCGCGGGTCATGATCGATCGGCCTATGGGTGATGTGCGTCGTGTGCGTGATGTGGGCGACGAAGTCGTCGACTCGTCGGACCGGATTACTTCTTGCCGCCGCCGAGCAGGCCACCGAGCAGGCCGGTCACCGGGGCGAGCGGGCCGCCACTGTTGCTGCCGCTACCCGAGCCAGTGGCACCGCCGACGGCCCCCGTCACCGAGCCGAGCAGGGTGGTCACCGGGGCGAGTACGCCACCCGAGGCCGAGCCGCCTGCCCCTGCCCCCGCCGACGCACCGCCCGAACCTGCCGAAGCACCGGCGCCTGCCGAGAGGGCGCCGCCGACGCCACCCGTCAGGCCCGACACCAGGTTCGTGACCGGAGCGAGCGGGTTCCTGCCCGAGGCACCGCCGGTGGCGCCGCCGAGGGCACCCGTCAGGCCCGACACCAGGTTCGTGACCGGGGCGAGCGGCCCCGAGCCCGTGCCGCCGCCAAGACCGCCGGACAAACTGCCGAGGGCCGAGGTGAGCGGTGCGAGCGGGTTGCTGCTGGTCGGGGTGCCGTGAACGACACCGCCCAGGCTGGCGACCGTGTTGCCGACACCGGCGACGATGCCGCCGACGTCTGCTGCGATCGGGTTGTTGATTTGCCCGCCGATCTTCGTGCCGACACCGGCCAGACCGCCGCCGACTTGCGCCAGCAGACCGGCAACCGGGGCACCGAGGCCCGTGGCGTTGCCCACGGTTTGCGTGGTGTTGGTCACGACAGACGTGATCGGCGTGATGGCCGACGAGATGCCGGTCGTCAGCTGCTGCACCGGGGCGCTCGTGATGGTCTGTGTCAGACCGTTGCCGAGTGCCACGCCGGCGCTGCCGACCGAGGTCACCACACCGCCGAGCAGCGTCGTCACACCGCCAACCGGGGCGATGTTGCCCAGCGGGCCGGTCTGGCCGAGGCCTGCCACGGCGCTACCGAGTTGCTGACCGGCCTGACCGAGGTTCGTGACGGCCCCGCCCACACTCGCGAGCGTCGGGTTGAGCGGATCGGCGACGGAGCCGAGCTTGCCCAGACCGTTCGTGACACCGTTGCCGAGCGTTTGCACGGCATTGCCGGTGGAGACCACGGCGCCCGACAGGCCGCTTTGCGTTTGTGAGGAGAGCAACGGCACTTGCGTGCTGCCGAGCGTCGTTCCGAGATCGCTGACCGTCTTGCCGACTTGCGTTACCACACCCGTGCTGGCCGTGCCTGCCACGGTGCCGATGGGGTTGGTTGCGGCGCCCGTGCCACCGTTGCCGTTCCCATTGCCGTTTCCATTTCCATTCCCGTTGCCATTGCCGTTACCCCCATTACCACCGTTGCCCGAGCCGTCGGGCACAGTGCCTGCACCCGAGCCGCCGCCGCTGCCCGTGCCGGCCGAGGTGCCGCTGCCGCCACCGTCGCCGAGCGAGCCGCTGGTGCCGCCCGAACCCGAGCTGGCGCAGCCAGTCATCGTGACGACGGCGAGAAGTACGGCGGAAGCGAGAAGGTTGCGATGGATGTTATTCATGATGGTGTCCTTTGGTCTTTGTCGTAATCAGGCGAGCACGTTTTGCGCTGCCAGTCGGGTGTTCATGCGTTGTGCGATGAGTGCGAACAGAAGCGCGTTGACGACTGCGCTATCGGGGCCCGTCATCGCTTGGGCCGAATGCGTATTGCCGTTGCTGCGAGTGCTTGCTACGTCGGCCGGTGTGGCGGTGGCGCGTACGCCACCGCCTTCTTCACCGCCCCTCCCTGGGCTTGCGCCTCTACGATCGGTGTCGGCCACAGCGTTTTGCTGCTTCGCCGTGATGCGTTGACGCTCTGCCGAGATGGCCGCTGCGCCGTACATCGTTTGTTTGGTATTGCCAACGATCATGGTGTCCCTCGTGATCTTTAGCGTTGCGATGCAGGGATATCAGCAAGAGGTGTGCCAATCTCGAATTCAGGGTTTGAATAGTGGTTCTAGTTTTTCCGGCAATCGGCTGAAAAGCCTGTATTTATTTGCGTTTCGGAAAACAAGAATCTTTTGGATCGAGAGATCTCTCTCGGGAAGATGGGTGAGAAGTCAGGGTTAACGCCATTGAAAAATGGCGAATGGCGAGGGAAATGCCGTTCCCGTTACGGGTAACGTTACGTAACGATTCGGGTGTGACGGGGAGGGAAATGGGAACGGAACGGGAACAGGCAGGGAACAGAAATGGAGCAAGCCAGAGACAAGCGTCGAGTCATAAACGCGGGTAAGTGCGGCGCAATATGACGATGTGCGAGCGGTTCGGGTAATACCGGATCGAGATCGATGCTGCGTACGCCGTACTTTTATGTAAAGGCACGCAACGTATTACGAAAATCGTGATCGAAGGGATAACGAAATGGGAAGGGTGTGCGACGCGCCGCCGCTAACCAACAATTTGTAATGGACAGGCGGGCACTTTTCGTTGCGCTCCCCGAAGCGGGCGTGCCACAGTTGAGTTGGTGCCGTGCTGCGCAGGACTTGGCGGCGATGCGTGTTGCAATGGGCAGAGCCGTGCGGTGTTGACCAGAATGAAACGCATGCCGCATGCCGTCGCATAAAAGGATGAATAGTTATTTAAATGCAAACGAAGGGATGGCTCGGCGGCATTGCTAATGCTTGTGGTGCCGCACCAATCATGGTTTTCCCTTGCGCGTGTTGTAATGCCCGGTTTTTTAGTATTGTGTTAATCACCCGGAGTCATTTTTTTTGCAACCCCCCGGGCGATTGGAGGCACGGCTCTAGTTTTTGTGAATTACTTTAAATTAGCATCGAAAAAAGATTACGCCGAAGCAAAGGGTGCTTCTAGAACCCAGGAAATATTGGCGTACAACGTAAAAGAGGTTCGAAAGCCTTTCTGCGCAACGAACCCGAGGCCGAAGTCAAGAGTTGATAAGCGACACAACAGGACCGAGTCATCCGGCCCCCGGGCTAACGACGTCTTGTCGTGTGCCAACGGGCGCGCGGCGCCTTTATTGAGGGAGGGTGAAATGAAACTCAGTAATCGTTTTCGACTGTTTGCGCGCGACGAGCGCGGTGTAACGGCATTGGAGTACGGCATCCTCGCCGCAATCGTGGCGGTGGTGATCGGCGGTACCGTTTTCACCAGCCTGGGCACGACGTTTACCCAGGTGTTCTCCAAGATCTCATCGGCAGTCACGGCAGCAGGCGCGTGACGAACGCGCGGCCCAGGCCGCGCATCGCCGTTCAACGGTTCGGCGCCACCTTTGAGCGCCCAAAGATAAATTCCGACATACGTTTCGTGCGATCCGCGCGAGGCACAGTGCTGGCAGTAAGGGAAGGGCCGCGTTCGTTTCGCGCGGCCTTTTGGGGAAAGTGGGATGTTGTATTCGCGAGGGTGCGGATCATGCGAGCAACATGTGCAGTAGTGGCCTGTCGACAGCGCAGACTGTCGCGGCAAAAGGGCGTGACCGGGCTGGAGTACGGCATTCTCGCGGCCATCGTGGCGGTAGTGATCGGCGCAGCGGTATTCACGAATCTGAGCGAGATCCTGTCGAGCGCTTTCAGATCGGTGACATCGGCAGCGACCTCGGCCGCTACCCATTGAGGCGGTGTTGCTGACGAGAGCGTTGCAGGGGTGGCGAGATGGCTTCAGGCCGACATGGATGCGAGACACGCCGTGCTGACATTGCTGTGGCTGTTATGTGTGCCGATCGTGCTGACTGACCTGCTCGCGCGGCGCATCCCGAATGTCTGGCTGCTGTGCGTAGGCGCGCTGACGCTGGTCTGGATTGCCTGGCAGGCGTGGCACGGTGGGCCTCGGGTGTTGTGGGTTCACGGGCTCGGGGCGCTGCTCGGATTGATCGTATTGCTACCGTTCTGGTGGCGTGGCGTGATGGCTGCGGGCGACGTCAAGCTGTTTGCGGTGATCGGGTTGGTGGCGGGATATCCGGTGTTGCTGCCGGTCTGGTGTCTGGCGAGTGTGGCCGCAGGCGTGCACGCGCTGGTGCTGCTGAGCGCGCGGAGGAAGTGGCTCGTACGATGGCGCGAGCGGTGGGCGGCCTCGCACGCATGGCAACGAATTTTGCAGTGGCGAGCGGGACGCGTCGGGCTGCCCTATGGGGCGTATCTGGCAGCGGCGGCGCTTGTCGTGAGGTAGACGCAGCTTGGGCAAGATGGCGTGAGGGCGCCGCCCGAGTGCAACGCAGGCTACAGAGGTGACGCGTGCTGCCACAGGCAGCGCCGTAATAACGGGAGGCGCGGGCGACGCCGCGCAAATGATCAGGTTCATGCGTCGCCAAACACGGCCGAAGAGCGCCGTGCGCGACGGGGAGTGTCGTCATGGAGCAGTCTGGGGCACGAATGAGGTCAGGGTTGCCGCACCTGAGTTCGATGCGTTCGATGCGTTCGATGGATTCGCGCGGCGTCGCCGCGCTCGAATTCATGCTCATCCTCATGATCCTGCTGCCCGCCTTCTATGTTGCCGTCGCCTTCTCCCTGAACATTCTTGCCCGGCAGATGCTGACGCAGGCCGCCTCCGAGGCTGGCCGTGCGATGCTGCGCGCCGGCACGATGGCGCAGCGTCAGGGCTATGCCACCACGGCGATCAACACCACGCTGACCTGGCCGTCGGCATCGGCGGTGACCGCCACGTTTCCGGCCGATGCGACTTATCCGTGTCCGGCGTCGGGTACGGGCGCGGTCTCGCAGTGCATCGTTCATGTGACGCTGACACTGAATCAGCCGATGACCGTCAACTGGCCCGGGCTGGGTGCGCTCGTACCGCAGACTGTGGTCGGTACGGCCGCGGTCACGCTGGATACCTCGACGATCGGCGGCAGTTGAATGACGTGCGCGCGGGGGCACGGCGCGCCGAAAGTCCGGCCCCGCAGGCAAGGGGTGAAGCGTTGCGATGGTGTAGTGAAGTCGCGTCAGGTTGTCATGCCGCCGGTCAGCCGGCGTCCCGCAAGTTGTGACTGAACGGCCGACAGGCCCCAAGCCATGAACAAAGCCACCAAGATTCTCGCTGCTGTGCTGGTCGTTGCCGGATTGGTGCTGGCATTCGTTGCGCTGCGTCTGGGGACGGCGAATGCGCCGGCGCCTGCCACAACGCCGTCGACCGTCACCCAGACGCTCACGCAGCGCTTCCCGGCCGTGGTGGCGGCCAAGGCGCTCGCCCCCGGCAAGCCGATCGGTATCGACGACGTCAAGATCACGCAGTTCGACAGCCAGACCGTAGGCGGCTTCACTGTCCCGGCCGATGTGGTGGGCCGCGTACCGCTCGTGGCGCTCGCCGCCGGTGTGCCGGTGACGCAGAACACGCTGGCGCGCGGCCTCGCCATGCAACTCGCCCCCGGCGAGCGCGCCGTCGCCATTCCCGTGACCGAAACGGTGGGCGTGAGCAATCGCATTCGTCCCGGCGATTTCGTGGATGTTTTCTTCACGATGAAGACGAATCAACCGGCCGGCGCGACCGTGGGGCTGGTCGACGATACGCAGGCGCGTTTGCTGACCTCGCGCGTGCGTGTGCTCAGCTACGGCAACGCCTCGCTCGACGACGTGACACCCCCGCCGCCCACACCGAGCATGGCTTCGAGCGTGGCGGCCGCCACCGCCACCGCGAGCGCACCGCCGCCGCAACCCGTCAATGCACAACCTGCACAACCGCCGGTGCTCGCCACGTCCGCTGTCGTGGCGGTGCCGCTGGAGGACGTCAACCGCGTGGTGCTCGGTACACAGCAGGGCAAGATCACGTTGGCACTGCGCAATCCGGCCGACGACGCCCGGCCCGACACATCGCTGTTCCCTGCGCCGCCGCCTGTGCTCGTGAGCAAGGCCGGGCTGACGGGCGAGAACAAGGCGGCGCTCGACACGCCGGAGAACCGGGCCTACGCCGGGATCGCCACGACCGGGCTTGCGGGCGAGCCGACGCACCGGCCCGCCGCGCCCGCGCCGCGTGCGCCTGGCGGGCCCGGAAGTGGAAACGGGGGAGGCGGTAGCACGATCGAAGTCGTGCGCGGCTCAGAGCGTTCCACCGCCGCTTATTAAGCATTCAGCATGACAAAGCCAGCAGGGCGGAAACGATGGAAACGACAGCGCGCGAGAGGGACGCAGCAAGCCGCACGAATCGAAGCGTAGATGCAGTGACGTTTGGCCGGAAACGGCGCGTCACTTAACCGACACAGTGACCGATACAGCCACGCCATGATCAGAAGCCAGGTTCGCAGTGCCAGACGGGAAAGCCGACGTGTCACGGGAGCGCTGCTGTGCCTTGCCGCGTTGCTCGCATGCAGCGCGACGGTCGCGGTACGGCTGGCCGACGCGGCCGACGCCGTCGATGCTGCCGGAGGTGCAGGCGGCGCCGGATCGCGTTCGCTGACGCTTGGCGTACACGAGCAGCGCGAATTGCAGGTGACGGGCACGCTGGAGCGTGTGGCGGTGGCGGACCCGGCGATTGCGGACATCGTCGTGCTCAAGGGCTCGGGCGGACGCCGCGGCTCGGTGCTGGTCGTGGGCAAGAAGGCGGGAACGACGCAGGTGTCGACATGGCCGCGAGGCGGCGAGCCGACGCGTTGGGACGTCCATGTGACGGGCGATTTGCAAAGCGCGCTGGGCGACACCGGCACGGCCAGTGTCGACGCGCGGGGCAACGCCGCGATCATCAAGGGACATACGAATACCGTCATCGAGCATAGCGGTCTGCAGGCGGCGGCGGTCGACGCAACGGGCAAGGGCGGCGTGGTCGTCGACCGCTCGACGGTGGGCGACACCGGCGTGGTTCAGGTCGACGTGAAGATCGTCGAAGTCAACCGCACCGTCCTCAATCAGTTGGGGGCGCAATTCACCGCGTTCAAGCAGTCGAGTTCGGGCGGCTTCGGTTTCAACTCGCAACTGGCGTCGGCATTCGGTGGCGGCGGCGCAACGAGCAACGTGCCGAATTTCGGTTCGTTCGTCGGCCTGATTACCCGGGGCGCATTCAGCCTGGGCGCGGAGATCGACCTGATTCAATCGAACGGCCTTGGCCGAGTGCTCGCCGCACCGACATTGGTGGCGCTGTCCGGCCAGAGTGCGAGCTTCCTCGCGGGTGGCGAGTTGCCGGTGCCGCAGGCGGGCGGGTTGGGTACGACCACTGTCGTCTACAAGTCGTTCGGCGTGGGGTTGACGGTCACGCCGACGATTCTGTCGCCGAATCGGATTGCCCTGAAGGTCGCGCCTGAGGCGTCGGACCTCGACTATACGAATGCCGTGGTGATCGCCTCGACGCAGATTCCTGCGATCACGACACGCCGTGCCGATACGACGGTCGAGCTCGGCGACGGCGAGAGCTTCATCATCGGCGGCCTGATTTCACGCACGACGACCGCCGCCGTCGACAAGGTGCCGCTGCTCGGCGATCTGCCGCTCATCGGCGCGTTTTTCCGCAATCTGCAGTACAAAAGTGCCGAAAAGGAACTGATCATCATCGTCACGCCGCATCTGGTCAAACCGGTGGCAAGAGACGTGAGCCTGCCGTTGCCGGGCGATACCCGGGAAAAGCGGCCGGGGCCGGTGTGGGGGGCGTATCTGATGGGTGTGGCAAGCGACAGCGAACTGCCGGGCTTCTCGAAGTAATGCCCGTGCGCGATCGATAACGGCCGAGCAGGACCGGGTGGGCATTGGCGGGGGCCGGGATTGGGTAGTGAGGAGTGCACAAATGAACGCACCGACGCGAATACTGGACACCATGACTGAGTTGCATCGCTTTCTCTTTTGCAGCGCGCACGCCGGCCACGGTCAGTGGCTTTCGGCCGCTTTGCGCGAAGAGGGCGTGGTGCTGCAGGAGGCCGGACGTCCGGCGAAATTGCAGCAGCGCATTGGCGATCTCGATCCGCAAGTCGTGCTGCTCGACTTTTCCGGTGAGCCCACGGGGCATGCCGAGGAGCCGCCCGACGGTGGCATCGCCCAAGCGGTGGAGCTCGCGCAAATGCTCAAGCGCGTTGCGCCCAAACTGCCGCTCGTGGCGGTGGGCTCGATGGTGCGCGCCGACGGCATGAAGGCCGCCCTGCGCGCGGGCGTGCACGACTTCATCGACATGCATTCGACGCACGAGGAAGCCCTCGACGTGGTTCGCCGCGTCATCCATCACACACCGACTGCGAGCGTCTCGACACCGCAGCGACACGGACGCTTCGTGGTGCTGCTCGGCGCGCGCATCGGCGTGGGATGCAGCACGCTCGCCGCGCATTTGTCGCAACTCGGGCAGGAAATGTCCGTGGGCGGCAATCCGGAGCGCGCCGAGAAGGCGGCCAAAGCGACGAAACCCGGCGCGAACAAGGACGACAAGTTCGACGGCACGTTGCTCGGCCACGTCGCACTGCTCGATCTCGGGCTGCCCTCCGGCGACGGCTTGCTGTACCTGAACACGCAAAGCCAGTTCAGCTTTGCCGAGGCGGTGCAGAACCTGCGGCGGTTTGACGAAACCCTCGTGCACACCGCCGTCTCGCATGCGCCGAGCGGGCTGGCCGTGCTGCCGTTGCCGCTCGATCTGGGCGACATGCGCAGCGTGGCGGCGGCCGACGCGCTGGCGCTCACTGACCGTCTGCGTGCGTTCTTCGATCTGATCGTGGCCGATCTCGGCGGCTTCTCGAACCCGGCGTTCGTCGCGAGTCTCGTGCGGGCGGCCGACGAAGTCTGGCTCGTGGTCGATCAGAGCGTGGGCGCCATCGTCTCGCTCGCCTCGATGTTGCGGGATCTGGAGGAGAAGAGCGTGGAGCGCAGTCATCTGCATCTGGTGCTCAACCGCTACGATCCGCGCTACGGCATGGCGGCCGACCAGATCGCCAAGCGTTTCGACGTGCCGCTGCTCGCCACGTTGCCCGACCGTCCGCTCGCGATGCTCTCTGCGACCAATCAGGGCAAGCTGATTCTCGACACTGCGCGCAGCGATCCGTATGTGCGCGCGCTGCAACCGCTGGTGGAGCGCTTGCTCAGCGCGCAGCACGCGGGCGCCGCAGCCCATCGCCAGTCGTCGAGCTGGCTCGGCCGATTCATGGGAAAGCACTGATATGACCGACTCCATCGAATTTGCCGACGACAAGCGCGCGTTTGCCAATTCGCAGCAGTTTCAGGACATCAAGACCGCTGCGCATGAACATCTGCTCGCGCGCATCGAGGAACTCGGCGCGGAATTCGGGCGCTGGAGCCGCAGCGCGATTCAGCAGTTCGTCGATCTCGAAATGGACGGCTTCGTGCGTCTGCGCCGCATTCCGATCAACGAATCGGAGCTGCGCCAGATTTCCGACGCGCTCACCAAGGAGCTCGCCGGTTTCGGTCCCATCGAGGATCTGCTCGCCGACGCGACGGTGGAAGACATTCTGATCAACGGCTACAACGACGTGTATGTCTCGCGCCGCGGGGTGCTGGCGCGCGAAGCGCTGCGCTTCTCTGACAATCAGCATCTGCTGCGCATCGTGCGCCGCATTCTCGCGCCGATCGGCCGGCGTCTGGACGAATCGAATCCGATGGTTGACGCGCGTCTGCCCGATGGCGGCCGTCTGAACGTCGTCATCGAGCCGCTGGCTGTGGACGGCCCGGTCGTCTCGATTCGCAAATTCCGCAAGGACCCGCTCAAACCGTCCGACCTGCTCGCGCTCGGCAGCTTCAACGAAGAGATCTACGACCTGCTGGAAGCGGCAGTGCGCTCGCGCTGCAATATTCTCGTGTCCGGCGGCACCAGCTCGGGCAAGACGTCGCTGCTCAATGCGCTGGCGAGTTTCATTCCGGCGACCGAGCGCGTGGTGACGGTGGAGGACACGGCCGAACTCTCGCTCAATCACCCGCACGTGGTGCGGCTCGAATCGCGTCAGGGCGGTTTCGACGGCTCGGGCGAGGTGACGATTCGCGATCTGATTCGCAACAGTCTGCGTATGCGTCCCGACCGGATCATCGTGGGCGAAGTGCGCGGCTCGGAAGTGCTGGAAATGATGCAGGCGATGAACACGGGGCACGAAGGCTCGATGGCGACGATTCACGCCAACTCGCCGCGCGAATGTCTCTATCGTCTGGAGATGCTCGCCGGCTTTGCCGGATTCCAGGGCAGCGAGAGCAGCCTGCGCCGTCAGATCACGAGCGCGCTCGATTTCATCGTGCAGATCGGGCGTTTGTCGAGCGGGCGGCGACGCATTCTCTCGATCACCGAAGTCACCGGCGTGTCCGATACGGTGATTTCGACGCAGGAACTGTTTCGTCACGAGTCGATCGTCGGTCCGGACGGCGAGGAGAAGGACAAGTGGGTTTCGCTGGGCATTCAACCGCATTCGCCCAAGCTGCAACGCTACAGGGAGCAGTCGCGCAATGCTGCGGCGGCGTCCCAGACGCCGCCGGGTAACGTGCCGCCTGACTCGGGCGGCGGGGGCGGCTTCTTCGGACGACGCCGATGAATGCCTTTGTGCTGTGGGCCGCCTGCATCGCCCTGCTGCTGATGGCGGCGGGGCTGGAGTTGTGGCGTCGCACGCACCAGCGCGTGCGAGCGCAGGCAACCAGCGAGTTCCTCGAGCGGCAACTCGCGCAGAACGCGCCCCGGCATGCGGGCAACGAGACGGGCGAGTTGCGTGCGCCGCGTCGCAAGTCGCTGCCGTGGGAGTTTTTCTTCGAGCGCGCTGGCGTGCAGACCGACACGGCGTTTTACGCGATGCTCGTTGTACCGGGTTTGCTGCTGGCCGTTGGTTTCTGGGTCTGGCAAGGACCGCTCTCGGCCATCGTCATTCTGATTGTCTACGCGGTGGGGACGGTGCTGCGCTATTGGTTCAAGGCGGCGCGGCGTCATCGGAACATCGTGCGTCAGTTGCCGGTGTTTCTCGACGGCATGGTCCGCATGCTGACGGTCGGCAACAGCTTGCCTGCCGCGTTTCAGACGGCCGCAGGCAATGCCGATCTGCCGCTGCGCGAGTTGTTGGAGCGCGCGGTGCGGCAAGTGCAGGCGGGCGTGGAGCTCGACGTCGCGCTCAAGCAGATCGCACGCGTGTATCAGGTCGACGAGATCTATCTGTTCGCCTCCGTGGTCGATCTCTCGACACGCTTCGGCGGGCGCGCCGATCAGATTCTCTCGCGCATGGCGGGCTTCATGCGCGATCGCGAGCAGGCGCAGGCGGAGCTGTATGCGTTGTCGTCCGAGACGCGTTTGTCGGCCTGGGTGCTCGCGGCGCTGCCGATCATTGTGAGCGCCGTGCTGATGTTGCTCAATCCGAAGTTCTTCGAACCGATGTTTCAGGAGGCGTCCGGCCAGAAGTTGCTGGCGATCGGGCTGGGGCTGGAAGTCTTCGGCGGTTTCGTGCTGTACCGGCTGGCCAAGTCGCTTTGAGCGCCCAGCGCAAAGCGCGACGGATCTCGTGACATGAACCTATCGTCTTTCTCGACCGACTCGCACCTGTGGATGATGCTTGGCCTGCTGATGGTCGCGGCCGGGCTGTTGCTGGCCGCGTCGGCCATCTTGCTGCGCGCGTTGCGTCAGGGGCGCAGCGGCCGAATGATCGATCAGGTGCTGGCGAGCCGTCAGCAGCAGGCGCTCGCGGCGTTGCGTGCGGCGAGCGCGCCGGGCGGATTGCGCGCCAGGCACGGCGACGAGTCGACGGCGTCGGGCGAGAGTGGACAACGCGGCTGGCGCACGCTGTTCGACCGCGCGGCGGCGCTCGGCAAGCAATGGTCGGAGACGCGTCTCGGTCAGCATCTGATCGCCGGGGAGGATCGCCTGCTGCTCGCGCAATGCGGCTACGACAGCGTGCGCGCCAAATCGCTTTTCCTGTTCGCGCGCGTCGCGCTTGCGGTGGTGCTGCCGTTGATCGTCTGGGTGTGGTTCCCCGGGGGCGGCGGCATCGGCACGATCTTGCGTCTGGTCGGGGCGGCCGGAGCGGGCCTGCTTGCGCCGAAGTTCTATGTGCAACGCAAGGCGGGTCAGCGCCGTCGCGAGCTGGTCGACGAGCTGCCGTTGCTCATCGATTTGCTGCGTCTGTTGCAGGGGGTGGGTCTGTCGATGGACCAGAGCCTGTATGTGGTGGTGTCCGATTTTCGCGAAGTGCTGCCGATCCTGTCCAAAGAGTTCGAGAACGCCAACCGTCAGCACGCCTCGGGGCGTGGACGCGAGGCGTCGATGGGGCGGCTGCGCGAGGTGTACGACAACGACGATCTGCGCGCGCTGGTGCGGCTCATCGTCCAGGTCGAGCAGCACGGCGGTGCGGTGCAGGAGCCGTTGCAGCAGTTCAGCGATCGCTTGCGCGAGCAGCGCCGTCAGACCTTGAAAGAGCGCATCGGCAAGCTCACGGTGAAGATGACGCTGGCCATGATGCTCACGTTATTGCCGGCGCTGATGCTCGTGGTCGCGGGCCCGGCGCTGCTGTCGCTGGCCAAATCCATGGAGGCCATGAATTGACCATGCCAATCCAGAGACGTCGCCTGCCGGGCGGACAAACCCGCGATGCAGATCGGACCAATCGCAGGCTCGCCGGGACGCTCGCGGCCGCGCTGTGCGCAGCAACGCTTGCCGGATGCGGTGGGCCGACGCTGGGCGGCTATGGTGCGCCGTCCGCTGCCGCGCTCATGCAGGCCCAGCAGAATGACGAAGCGCTAGCGAAGGCCGCGAAGCCCGACACGCGCGAGATGTATCTGTCGATGATTCGTCAGATGCAGGAGCAGGGCGCGTACTTCGCGTCGCTCGCGCACATCGATCAGTTCGTCATGCAGTACGGTGCCGCCCCCGACATCGACCTGCTGCGTGCCGACGCCTTGCGCGAGACGGGGCAACCGGACGCGGCCGATCAGGCCTATCGCACGCTGCTGGGCGGCAGCGAAGCGGCCGCGGCATGGCACGGCGTGGGGCTGGTGGCGGCACAGCGCAAGGACTACGCACAGGCGGCGCAGGCCCTGCGCGAAGCCGTATCGCGCGCGCCGACGCAGGCGTTCTATCTGAGCGATCTCGGTTTCGCGCTGCTGCGCAACGGCGATACGGGCGCGGCGCGAGTGCCGCTCGCGCAGGCGGCGGAGTTGCGCCCCGATAGCCGCAAGGTGCTCGGCAATCTGGCGGTGTATCTCGTGGTGACGGGCGAGCGCTCGCGCGCCGACGACATGATGACGAGCGCGAAGATGCCACAGGCCACGCGCGACGCCATCGACAAGCTGGCCGCCGATATCCGTGCGCAGGCGAAGGCACGCAAGCAGGCGGCGGATGCTGCCGCGGCGCGCGCGGCGGCGCAGGTGGCACCTCCGGCGTCGGCGTCGGACGCCAAGCTCGCGCGCGCAGGCGATGCTGCGCGCAGCGACATGCCGACGTCGTTGCTCGATCGCTTCGCCCATTCGCAGTAACGCGTTGGCACCCGTCGCGAGGGGCGGCGCAGAACGAGACGTTGCGAGTCACGCAAATCAGGGAGACGTGATGATGGCAGTCCAGAAACTTCAGGGAAAACCGGGCGCCCGGTGGTGGCACGCTGCACCGCTCGGACTCGCCATGCTCACGCTCTGGGCCGGGCTTGCCGTGGCGCAAGGCAACACGCCGGTGACCGGATCGATGGGCGAGGCGGATGCGCGCGCCCTGGCTGCACCGTCTGCCGCAACGTTGACTGCACCAACCCCGGTGCAGGTGGCGCAGCAGAGCGTCGGCACGTCGAACGAGGAACAGACGCCCGTCGCGCAGACGGCAGCGGCCTCGGCGCCTGCGCCGGAAGCCCGCATGCCGACCAACGTCGTTCGCCGCACCACCGCGCCGCGCGTGGGTGAGCCCGCTGCGGACGGCATGCTTGGCGATGAGACGGAGGCGCTGCTCGCGGTGCAGAGCAACAACCTCGCGGCGGGCCGGGGATTGCCGATGCTTGGGGCCACGGCGTCTCGCGCCTACAAACGCTATCTCGATAGCTTCTCGTACCCCATCCCGCAGTTCTATTCGAATCTGGTGCAAAGCGACAGCAGCAGCGGCAGCAACGGTGGCGGCGGTGCCGCGCCATCAACCGGGACTGGCGCGAGCCAGTAATGCGCCATGACTGCGCGTGCGCGTGTGCGCTCCACGAATTCGGCGAAGCGAGCCTGTCGGGCTGATGAGGCGAATGCCGCGAATGGTTCGAATCGCTCGAATCGCTCGTCCTGGCCTGGCCGGCGGCAGCGCGGGTCGGTGCCGATTCTCGCCTTCATCTTCCTGATCGTCGTGCTGATTCTGGCGTTCGCCATCGACGCGGGGTTTGCGTTCATGAAGCGACGCGACCTGCAACGCACCGCCGACATGGCCGCGCTCGCGGGTGCGCAGACGCTGCCCGGCTGCGCCAACGCGACGTCGTACGACACGGTCGCGCGGGCGAACGTCACGGCAAACCTCGGCAGCAACGTGACCGGCCTTACCATCTCGACGGCATGCGGCATCTGGACCTCGCCTGCGGCCACCGCGACCACGCCCGGCACGTTCGTGGCGGCGACGGCGGCGAATGCCGCCAGCGGTAACGCCGTGTCGGTGACGCTCACGCTCGGTGTGCCGTCGTTCTTCCAGCTCGCGGGCACGCGCACGATTGCGGCGAGCGCCGTTGCGCGCAAGGCGCCGGCGGTGGTGACGTTTACGGTCGATTCCGGACTGCTGGCGCTCAATGCCAACAACTCTGTCCTCGCGCCGTTGCTGCAAGCGGTCGGGGTTTCGCCGACGGTGTATATCGGCGCCGCGCAGCAACTGGTCGGTGTCAACATCACGCCCAAGGGGCTGCTGCAAGCGCTGGGCGTGCCGGTCACAGGCGATATCACCGTGGGGTCGCTCACGGGCGTGGCTGCCGTGAAGAACCTCACGCTCGGGACGTTGCTCAGTGCGACGAATACCGCACTCGCCACGCAGAACGGCGCGCTTTCCGCGTCTGTTTCGGCGATGAACAACCTCGTTAACGTGCTCGCAGGCAGTTCGGCGCTGAGTCTGCCGGTGAACCTGTTCGGCACGGCCACGACGCCGGGCGTCTTCGCGAACATCGACGCGGCGGGCGTGAGCGACGCGAACGCGCTGAGCGCCAATGTCGGCGTGTCCGACCTGATTAGCGCGGCCATCGTTGGCGGGAACGGCACGAACGCCGTGGCGATTCCATCGCTCTCGATTCTCGGCGGGACGGTGTCGGTCGTAGCGCGCGTGATCTCGCCGCCGCAGATCGGGATCGGGGGCGTTGGTGCGACGGCGACTACGGCGCAGGTGCGTCTGTTCCTGACGGTCAATTCGACGCAAGGCTCGCTCGGCGGGCTGCTCAGCGGCCTGGGCACCACGTTGAATCTGCCGCTGGTGCTCGAAGTGGCGCAGTCGACGGCCACAGTCACGGCGTTGCAGTGCGGCGCTACGCCTTCGGCGACGTTGCAGGTCAACTCGGGACTGGTGAATGTGTGCGTGGGCGGCACCGCCACCGGGGTGAACGTCCAGACCAACCCCGCGAGTTGCACCACGCTCATGACGCAACGCACGAACATCGCGACGTTGCTCGGGCTGATCAACGTTGGCGGCAACGTCAATCTCTCGCTCGTGACCAATTCACCTGCGCCGATGACGTTCTCGGGACCGTTCCCTCAGAGGATCGGGCCGGTGGGGTCGAGTGTGAACCTGAGCCAGATCGTCAGCGCACTGCTCACCGGCCTGTCGCTCGACGTGAGCGCGAGCGGCACGTCGACGTCAGGGACGATCGGCACCGGGCTGGTGGGCAGCGTGCCGTCGGCGCTCGCGGGGTCTTCCATTTCTACGGTCAACTCGTTCCTCAGCTCGGCCGCCGCAGGGCTGAAAACGACGACCAACGCGCTGGGCACCACGCTCGGCGGCGTGCTCACGCTCAACCTGCCGCAGGTGGCCGGCGGTGTGGGCGGGCTGGTGACGGGGCTGGTGAATACGCTCGGCGGCATTGTGAACGGGCTGCTCGGCGGGGTCTCGGATCTGCTTTGCAATCTGTCGGGCAACGCCAACCAATGCCGTATCAATGCCGTGTCGGGGTCGATCGGTACGTCCGATATCTCGCCGGTGCTCGGCAGCGTTCTCTACACGCTGCTCAACCCGCTGCTCACGCCACTGAGCAACCTGCTCAACACGCTGCTGTCGTCGCTGGGCATCACGCTGGGCATGACGACGGTGACGGTGGACAGCATCAACTGCCAGAACGGGATGGTGCAGTTGGTGTATTAGCGCCGCGAAATGGCGAGGGCGAGGGCAATGGGGGCAATAGGGGGCAATGGGGGCGAGGGCAAGCAGACAGCGAACAAGGAACAACCAACATCCAACAACGAACGGACGGCGAAGCCCGCAACGGAGTCGGGCCGGCGCACTGAACTTCACCAGGACGAACGCCGGGCGCGTTCGCCAACGAGCGGACAAGCATGAAAAGCAAGCCAGTACGTGAAGATCTCGACGTGTACGTATGGGAAGGTAAGTCGGATATTGCCGACCGGGTCTCGCATTGCCTCGCGAGCTTCGACATGGAAGTCATTCGCGCCGATGGCACCGACTTGTCGCGCGAGCGGACCAAGGCGCGTCCGTCCATTGCCGTCGTGAGTGTGTCGGTCATCGAGGGCGCCGCGACCAATGCCAACGAATGGCAACTCGGCCACGGCATGCCGGTGATCTGGGTGGCGACGACGCCGCGCGAGAACGACGGGCGTGTGTTCCCGCCGGAGTACAGCAACATTCTCACGCTCGACTTCTCCGGCGCGGAACTGCGCACGCTTATCTTCAAGCTCTCGGGGGCGATTGCCGAGGCGGACCGGGCGCCCATGCCGTCCGATCCGCTGGTCGCGCAGTCGAGCGCCATGCTGGGGCTGTTGTCCGAAGTGGACGCCTTTGCCGATTGCGATTCGAATGTGCTCATCCATGGCGAGACCGGCGTGGGCAAGGAGCGGATCGCGCGACTGCTGCACGACAAGCAGAGTCACTACGGACAGGGGCCGTTCGTTGCGGTGAACTGCGGTGCGATTCCGGACGGCCTGTTCGAGTCGCACTTCTTCGGGCATGCCAAAGGGGCGTTCACCGGCGCGCTCTATTCCCACAAGGGATATTTCGAGCAGGCCAACGACGGCACGCTTTTTCTCGACGAAATCGGCGATCTGCCGTTGTATCAGCAGGTCAAGCTGCTGCGGGTGCTGGAGGATAGCGCGGTGACGCGTCTGGGCTCGGCGCAGCCGGTGAAGCTCGACTTCCGGCTGGTGGCGGCGACCAACAAGAACCTGAAGTCGATGGTTCGCGACGAACTGTTCCGCGCCGACCTGTTTTACCGGCTCGCCGTGATCGAGCTGCACATCCCCAGCCTGGAGGAGCGCGGGCCGGTCGATAAGCTGGCCGTTTTCACCGCTTACCTCGGCAAGGTCGTCGGCGACGGCGAGATCGGCGCACAAGTGCCGCCATGGCTGCGCGAACTGGTCGAAGGTGGGACATTCCCCGGCAATGTCCGGGAGATGCGAAATATTGCCGAGCGCGTCGGCATCATCTACCGGCAACTCGGGGGCTGGGACGAGAAGCGCATCCGGCCGATCTTCGACGCGCTGTCGATGGGCGCGGCGTCACGCCCGGACGAAGCGTCGCGCGGCGCCGCGCTCACCGACCGTGCGCGCTGGGACACCGCCGAGCGCTCGCGTATCGTCGCAGCGCTCGACGCCAATGGCTGGCGGCGTCAGGACACCGCAAACGCGCTGGGTATCAGCCGGAAGGTGCTGTGGGAAAAAATGCGCAAATATCAAATCCTCGGCAACGACTCGGAACTGGCCAGCGAATTCGAAGGCTGAGCGCAAGGCGCGGTGGGTGAGTCATCTCATTGCCCGCGCTTTGCGTGGGTGATGCCTCAATATGACATTCCGTGACGGGATTTGTCTGACAAGCAAATTCCGTTTTGAGGAAGTCGCGACGCCCCCTAGTTGCGCGGTATCAACAGATGAAATGGCGCGGGCACAATAACGCATTCCCTGCTTGGAAGAGCGCGGCGCAATGGATAGAATTGTCGGCTATTGCGAGCATGCGGTTATCATTCCACAAATACGCAGGTGTCAGATCCTCGGGACGGAGTCCGGGGTGGCGAATGAATGCGACGAATAAGGGTCGTGAAACGATCCGCTCGATAACAGGAAAATAGATCAGATGAAAATCAGTGATTGCCGGGGGCGGTTGTGGTTGGGCTTGGGGGTCGTATGCCTGGCCGCCTGGGGAACGTCGGCGACGGCTGCCGACGCGGTCCGCGACGTAACCGGCGCAACGCCCGTGCAACTCGCCGCGCCGGCAGTGCCTGCGCAATCGGCCACCGCGCCGGTTGCCGCATCGGGCACCATCCAGGAACTGCGCGATCGCATTCAGAACAAGGAAGTCACCGAACTGCGTACGACGTACAACGGTCGCTACGGCGCGAGCTTGCTGTTCTATCCGCAAACGATGGGCTACTACGTTGCGCTGTTCCACGAAGGCCAGTTCTGGCGCGTGGTCAAGCTGAGCAACGAGAAGAAGGCTGAAGCGTTGTATGGCGACTTCGTGCGTCAGACGCAAGTGCTCGCCGATGCGGAAATCAGCCGCATCAAACTCGAAGCCCAGAAGGCCATGATCGAGCGCCAGTTGGCCGACAGCGAAGCCCGCCTGAGCGCGGTGCAGAACGACCTTGCGATTCAGCGTCAGCAGGAGCAGGCGCTGGCCCAGAACCAGCAAGCCGTGCGTGAGCAGGCTGCTGCACTGGAAACCGAACGTAGCGCTGCCCGTATTCGCCTGACCGACCTGCAAGGCCAGATCCGCTCGCTGGAAGCCCAGCAGAACAGCGCCGATTCGGAGCTCGTGCGTTCGGTCAAGACGCCGGCCAAGAAGACGCGCCGTCATTAAGCGACGTCGATGGCACGTCGGCCACTCGCGGGTCGACGTCTCAAGATGCGAGAAAGCCGCCTTCGGGCGGCTAATGAGATGGTCACCCCCACCCTACACGCGGGTAACGCGGTAGGGTGTTTTCATTTTGGAGGCCATCATGCAGAACGTGACGTTGA
>NZ_JBIUZU010000005.1:0-508210 GCF_044745225.1 Pandoraea sp. NPDC087047 | reverse complement strand
CGCATCTGACTTCGCTTCGTCGCACACTTACCGCGCCGTCGCTTCGTTTTCTGCGTCGCTGCATCAGCAGCAGAGAAGTGAGATTATGTCGCAGCTTCTCGTCGTCGTCAACAGTTTTTTTCGCTTTTTTCGTTCGCCGCCTTAGCGACTCACCTGCTCGAAAACCACTAACCACCGGGCTTTCCAGCCCGTCGCCCCAACTCCGTCGCCGCTTGCGCTGCGTCGCTGTCGTTGCGAGAGACGAGATATTAGTCACCTTCTCCGAACTGCGCAAGTACTTTGTGAAACTATTTTGAAGATGGTGCATTTTCCTACGGTGCCGACCACTTCCGTCACGTCCCTTCCCTATATATAGAAGAAGTTCGATGTCGCCCACGCCAGCGCCACCGCCTTTGGCACAATAGTGCGCATGAACACCGATCTCCCCCAAGACACTCCCGGGCACGCCCATCCCTTCGCCGCCCTGCTGCCCGACACCGTCATCAGCGCCATCGAGCAGCTAGGCAGTTACAGCGACGGGCGGCTGCTCGCGCTCAACAGCTACGAGAACCGCGTCTATCAGATAGGGATGGAAGACGGACCGCCGCTGATCGCAAAGTTCTACCGCCCGCAGCGCTGGACCGACGAAGCCATTCTGGAAGAGCACGCTTTTACGCAATCCCTCGCCCAAAGCGAGATCCCGGTCGTTGCCCCGCTGGAGATTCAAGGCAAGACCCTGCATCACTTCGACGGCTTCCGCTTCGCCCTCTTCCCCCGGCGCGGCGGCCGCGCGCCCGAGCTTCAGGATCCCGACACGCTCAACTGGCTCGGCCGCTTCCTCGGACGCATCCACGCACAAGGCGCCACCCAGCCGTTCCGCCACCGCCTCACGCTGGACATCGACACCTACGGCCGCGCCCCCGTCGACTATCTATGGGCGAGCGACTTCATCCCGTCCGACTTGCGCGACGCCTGGCGCAGCATCGTCGATCTGTCCCTTGCCGGGATCGCCCGCGCTTACGAGCGCGCGGGAGACGTCAAGCGATTGCGCGTGCATGGTGACTGCCATAGCGGCAACGTCTTATGGACCGACGCCGGCCCGCACTTCGTCGATTTCGACGACACCTGCATGGCCCCGGCGATGCAGGATCTATGGATGCTGCTCTCCGGCACGCGCCAGGAGATGACCCTCCAACTCGACGAAGTCCTTTCCGGCTACGAAGATTTCGCCGATTTCAACCCACGCGAACTGCATCTGACAGAAGCGCTACGAACGCTGCGGCTACTTCACTACAGCGCCTGGCTCGCGCGCCGTTGGGACGACCCCGCGTTCCCCGCCGCTTTCCCGTGGTTCAACACACAGCGTTATTGGCAGGACCGCATTCTCGAACTCCGCGAGCAAGTGGCGCTGATGGATGAACCCGCGCTCACCTGGCGCTAACCGTCAAACCGAATCGGCAGACCGGATAGCCGGACATCCGGTGAAACCGAGATCCATTGAATCCCCCAGCGCTCGCCCTCACCACCACCGCCACATGGCGAATGCGAGCGCCGCAGCCACGCACCATTCTGCGGTCGATCCCGTCGTGACATACAGCGGCGACCGGAATCGCGTGCGAAGCGGCCAGCAAAGTGGCACACCGGACGGCGTGAGCCAATCGGCGATCAGATGCGACAGATACCCCGCACACAACGCGAGCATCCAGGGCGGCACATACCCCCATCCATAAATACACGAGACGATCGCGAGCACCGGTAGCAATAACGAGTGCGTCATACCGCGATGCCCGAACAATCCGGAGATCACGAGCGACAGCGGCGCAACGCGCCGTCCCAGCATACTTTTCGGATGATCGATATCGGGCAGCAGCGCACCAACGAGCGTAAGCGGCCACGCGTGGACGCTGGCCGCCCACCCCGTGCGATGCATCAGCCACGTGGCGCCGATACCGAATATGAGATGACTTCTGGCTTGCATGAGAGACGAGTGCCAATGTGCGAAAGCGTGCGGGAACCGGCGAAAGCGCATGAGAGCACCACGCCCATCCGCACGCAAAGGGGGCCGAAGTCTACCACCGCGCATCGACCACGGCGCAGGCACAGGAGTCGCGCGTCACCACATCGAAAGCAAAAGCGCAACGCCGCCCCGCCATCGTCAACAAATACGACACGCTCGACGCAATTTCTCTGCGATTCGATTGACGGTGTCACATACCGACTTTACGATCCGCCCGACTGAATGCAGACATTCGCGCCAAGACGAACCCAGGTCGAAAGAACACGGCCCCGCAGGAGTTTTCGATGAAGAAGTTTCTGATGCTCGCCGCAACGCTCGCACCGCTTGCCTCACACGCCACGAACCCGCTCGTGACGGACGACACCGGCACGCAGGACACCGGCAACTGGCAGCTCGAGCTCAATAGCGAATGGGTGACGCAGCCGACCTCGCGCCAGCAGCAATGGAACAACACGTTGACGTATGGCGTGCTGACGAACCTCGACGTCGCCATCCAGGCCCCATACCAGCGCACGCGCCCCGATGGCGACGGCTGGACCAGCGGCTTCACCGATCTTCAATTGCAGGCCAAATGGCGCTTTCTCGAAGGCGAGCAATGGAGCCTCGGCCTCAAGCCGTTCATCTCGCTCCCCACCGCCAGCCAGGACCGCGGCCTGGGTAACGGACGTGCCACGACCGGTGCCAATCTGCTAATGCAGTACAACCTCGATCGCTGGACGTTTCTCGCGAACCTCGGCTATACGTGGAACAACAACGCCATCGGTAACCGGCAAAGTCTGTGGAATGCATCGACGGCCGTACTGTTCAGCGTGACGGAAGAATGGCGCCTGGCGGCCGACATCGGCCTCGCGACGAACCCCGACCGCACGACGCAGACGAAGCCCGGCTACGCATTGGTCGGTGCGATCTATAGTCCGACGAAGGATCTCGATCTGGACGTCGGCTACAAGCGCGGCCTGAATCCCGCGTCGATCTCTCATTCGGTGCAGGCGGGCGTTACGATCCGTTGGTGAGCGCCGCCCGAATCCACACTTCCCCACGAGACGAATCACAATACGGACGACGATCGAACGCGCAGTGCAACGCCCGCCACCGCTGGGATAGCCGGCATTCGCAACGCGTCAACGTGCGCGCAAGATGCTTAAAAAATGCACACGCCGCGCATGGAATTTAGGTACTCGTTAAATTAAGTGTCATAAATGCTTGACACAATGCACAGAATGCCCGTATTATTCTTCTTCTCAGACGCGGGGTGGAGCAGTCTGGCAGCTCGTCGGGCTCATAACCCGAAGGTCACAGGTTCAAATCCTGTCCCCGCAACCAAATTCGAAAGCCCGTCGATCGCAAGATCGACGGGCTTTTGTCATTCTGGCGTCGCCGGTGGTATGGCCAAGGGCTGACGTAATCGACGTCCCACTACGTTCCGCCGTTCATCGAGAAGCCCAGGCGCTGACATCACGCGATTCACGTCGCTAGTCGCTATCGCGTAGCACGCCGGCATCAGCCGTCGCATTCTCGATAGCCTCCGCCGCGCGATACGCCCATCGAAAATACATCGCGCCTCCCGCCTTCGCAGACGAGCGCCTCGCCACGCCCATGATAGAGTCGCGCCATCGCGCTCTATCGAGAAGCCCTATGTCGTCTCCCATTGAACGTAGATCCGTCGATTCGGCAGCACATCCCGACGCGCTCACCGACGCGATCATCCCGTCGAAAACCGCACTGATCGTGATGCATTACCAGACCGACATCCTTGGGTTGTTTCCATCGGTCGCGCCCACGCTGCTGGCCAAGACCCGAGCGCTGTGCGATGCGGCGCGTGCCACGGGGATCGCCGTCTACTTCGTAAAGTTTCACTTCAGCCCCGGCTATCCGGAAGTCAGCCCGATGAATCGGAACGGGCAAGGCGTGAAACGGTTGGGATTGTTCGTCAACGACAGCATTTCTCCCGAACTCGGGCAGCAGGCAGATGAGCCGCTCATCGTCGCGCATCGCGCCAGCGCGTTCTTCGACACCGACTTGCAGGCACGACTGTCCGCACGGGGCGTCGATACGCTGATCATGGCAGGTATCGCGTCGACTGGCGTGATGCTGTCATCGGTCGCCTATGCGAGCGACGCCGACTACCGTCTTTTCACCGTCAAGGACTGCTGCTACGACCCGGATCAGATCGTGCACGACCATTTATTCTCAACGGCATTCGACTCACGAACGACGGTGCTGTCGCTCGCCGACGCATTGCAGTTACTCGCATAGCGTGAGCAGCGACGCGCTAACCGAATAACCGGCGACCTCATCGGGACCGAGAAGACAATGACGTCCAGAATTGCTTGATTTCGTAGATGTCGCCCACGTTGTATCTGAGAAGGCATCCGCGGCACATCCCCCCTTTCAGTTGGCGGGCCAGATGCACGGGTAACACATCCTTGCTGGCGCGAAAGAGATCAAGACGATCCCAATTGACTGGATTGATTTTCATACGTGTCTCCTGATTTGAAAGAACACTGCCCATCGCGTCCCTCGATAAGGGACGCGATTTCCCGAAATACTTCCATCTCCATGCCCCCGATCTCCGAGCAGACGGGCGTGAAGCGCTCGTCGAAGCACCAGGCTCGCGAATCTTCAGACCGGTTTCTCGGGTGAATGAGCAAGCTGAGGGACGACGACAATCGCTCGGGCGGAAATTGCTGGTGAATATCGAGAAAGGGGCGCATATGGAAATAACTCCCCTCCCCCAGCTTCACCTCGTCTTCCCGCCCCAAATGCGGGGCGCAACCCTGCGCGATCGGTGACGGATCGAGGATTTCTGTTTTGATCGTCCGATAGCCGTCGCCGCTATATCCGACCGCATGCAGTTCGAAATCGTGGGAATGACGCAGGCCGTAGATGAAATTGCCAGCTTCGGCGTGACTCGAAATTTCGCCCCAAACGATCAGACGGACGGTGATGTCGTCGTCCCTGTACAAATCGAACGCATACTCGTTGTGAAGGGCCGCATCAAAACTGAATCCGCTTCGTTCTATTTCACCTTTCAGATGCGTGCTCAGCAGCGATTTATTTCGAGAAAGCGCTACCAGCCACGTCTCAATGGATGATTCGTCGCTCAGGTCAGTCGCCATGATTTTCGATAGGAACTCGTCAAGATCCATCGCCCGCCCCGATGCAATCGCGAACTGCGGCGAACAACTTTTCGTCTCCCCTCGACTTCAACAGCGGAATAAAGCTTTCGGCATCCTTCGGGGCCAACCGATACAGCTGCCTGAACGCCTCAAAGCAAACGGCCGGATGGTAGTGATAAATCAACTCCCGGCAAATCTCTTGCGCTCCCGGATCGTTGATGGACGCCAATGCCTCCAGCGCAACCAGACACTTCGTCACGCGCTCGTCGCCCGGAAACCACGCCACATTCTCTCCGGAGCGGCGATCGAAAACCTTGATGTCGCTTGGGTCACCACTCAAATGCACACCGCCCACCAGGCCAACGCGGTCTTCCGGCCCCCACGTATGGCAGTACGCCTCATGGTCGTGGTCAACACTGACGGGGACACCACAGGCAATCGTCAGACGTCTTTCATTGACGAGAACGTTGTCGTCGATATCGAACTTTGCAATGGAGGGAGAATCATCTCCCGTTGCAAACAAGACGGTCTTTCCAAACGGCGCGTACACCAGTTCATCATCCGTTTCCGGGTGCAATCTGGAAACACTGATGGAACCGTATTCATTGGAATAGAGATTCAGGGTCTGACTGTGAAGATGCACCCGCGCGAGTACCCGGGCGCCACGGGCTGCACCGTTCAGGCTGAATATTTCATGACGAACGTCATGCCACAGGGATTTCACCAACGCCCGCGTGTCGACTTGTTTTACGCGCGATAGTAGCGCCTGCGCACCCAGGTTCGGCGACAGGAGATACTCGGCATCTTTCGAGACTTGCATCAGAGCGCTCTCCTTAAAAAAATAAGAGACGTCTTGCTTGCCGATCTGATCGATTTTCTGCACGCTTCAGTGCTGCGCTTTCCCAGGCACACTGGATTGACTAACGCGCCGCTACGCACGATTGAATCTGATGGACGATGCGCTTCGGGCACCGCGATTTTGGCTGTGCGATTGAAGTCAACGCATTGCGGTAGTCTACTCGCGGCCACTGTCGCGAGGCATGGGACGTACCCCAAAATCAGCCCCCATCCCGACGAGGCTCGGCCGACGCGCCAGGACTTCAGACCGGCAGGCACGCCATCACCTCACGGACCGCCGCCAGCACCGGCCCCCCCTGCGCAAACGCCATCGAGCTCACGCCGAGCCGAAGCGCGGGCGATGCATCGCGGCCGCACCGTCTCGCGCTACCGTCCTCGGCTCAGAACGGTGCGGCAAACGTCAGTCTCACGCCCTGCTGCAACCCGCCCATGCCGGTCGTCACGCTGTAATCCAGCCCGAAGACGAGCACGCCCGTGCGCAGCTTCGTCCCTGCGCCGACTTGCACGCGATCGCTGCCGTAGGGACTGCCGGGAACGAAGTATGCCGGGCCGCCCGAAGCCAGGTCCGCGTAGGCCAGCCCGGCCAGACTCTGTGCGTTGAAGTCGTGCTGCAACTCCACGCGGATGTAGGGCGAGAACGTGCCGATGCGCGTCGCCTTGGCGAAGCCCGCGCGCACGCCCAGCGTCCCCGACAGCGTGTTGACGTTCTGCTTGAAATATGTGAGCGCGTTCAGCCCCGCGCCCGACTCGCTGTACTGATCGAGCGTGGAGCGCGACGCCGTCAGACGTCCATACGGCGAGAACAGCCAGTCGTCGCTGCGGTATTCGTAACCGGCCGAGAGCGAGGCGAAGAACTGCTGGCCGCGGCGCGTGCCACTCGCGAAGTCGCTCGCATCGACGACCCAGCGCCGCGAGTCGAAGCTCAGCGTGCCAAAGCCCGCGACGGCGTCGACGAAGAGCGTCGGGATCGGCCGGAAGCTCGCGTACAACGCGCCGCTGTAGCTGTCCCCCGTGCTACGCGTGCCGGAACTGCCGACATCGGTCGAGTCGTGGCCGTAGCCCACGCCTGCGCCCAGCGAGAACTGATCCGAGAAGCGATAGTCCGCACCCATCGTCACGCCGCCCGTCGTGAACGTGAAGCCCGCGCGCTGGGCTGCCGTATTGGCGAAACCGAAGTCCACCGAGCCAGCCGTCCAGTAGGCGAAGCGCTTGTCGTCCCCCGCTCCGGCGCCCGGCAAGTCGGGACCGTCCACGCCCCCCGTGCCCCCCGCGGTCTTATCGCGGACATCGAGGCGCTTGGCGTTGCTCAGCGCAGTCGGGCTGACTTCGCCGCGAAGGCAAGCGTCGCGATCCGTGATACCGACGACGTCCTGACAACGTGACAGATCGCGGCGGTTACCGCGATCGGCGGACGGAAGCACCACGTTCAAACCGTTGCTCGACGGGGCACGTCCGGTGCCATGCAACGCCTCGAGACGCTGGTTGTAGTTGCTGACCTGCGTGGTGGCGAAGCGGCGTGCGGCCTCGACCTGCGCCCCGATAAGGCCGGTCACATCCGGGTCGGTCGTCGGGTCTTTGCGCGGCGCCACGGTGACTCTCGCCGTGCCCGGCGCCGACGTCGCAGAGGCATTGGACAGCGTGTAAGCAATCACAGCGGCGCCCGCGAACGCCGCCGCCGGCACGAAGCGCAAAGTGTATGTGTTGCCCGGTGCGGCGGCCGCCCGCACGAATCGCGAGCCCCCCGCTGCGGCTGCGGACGCAGGGGTACTGACGAGCGTAACCGTACCGGCATTGGCAGGCGACACCGACACGACATTCGCCCCCGTGAACGGTCCGCCCGTCGCACCGGCGGTGATATCGAAGTCCGCCGTGCCGTTTGCCGCCACGGACATCTCCAGCGGCGCAGCCGTCACGGGCACCGCGCTCACCGTCACCGTCACCCTGATCGGCGCGGACGTTCCGACCGCATTGGTGAGCGTGTAGGTGAAGGTCACGTCACCGCTCGTGGTCGGCGTCGGTGTGTAGATGATGTTCTCGCCCTGCACGACAGCGGTGCCGCTCGTCGGCGGGCTGGAGAGTGCCACGCTCGTGAATGGCCCGCCCACCGCATTGGCCGTGGCCCGAATCGTGACGGGGGCATTCGACATCGTCTGCGTTTGCACTGGGGGCGCCGAGGCAACCTGGTTTGCGATATTGAACGAAAAGGACTGCGAAATACTGATCGATGTTCCCGGCCCGGAGCTGTCAAACGCGGTGATCGTGAAATTGCTCATGCCCATCGCCGTGGGCGTGCCGCTCAACACGCCGGACGATGCATCGAGCGAGAGTCCGTTCGGCAGCGCGCCGCTCGTCACGGCGTAACGGTAGGGCGCCATACCGCCCGACGCCACTATCGTCTGACTGTAGTGCTGACCGGCCACCGGCGCGGGGAGCATTGTCGGCGAGATCGTCATCGGTGCGGCATTCACCGTAAGCGACATCAACTTGTCCAGGGTATACGGCGCCCCCACTCCCGTTGAGCTGTCCGTCATCCTCACTGTCACGGAGAACGCCCCCGCCTGCGTCGGCCTGCCGCTGATCGTGCTGCCGACGAGGCTCAGCCCACTCGGCAAGCCCGACGCCGAGAAAGTGTAAGGCGCCACGCCACCACTCCCGGAAAGGCTCTGCGAATACGCCACATCCAGCGACGCGTCAGCCAACGTTGCGGGCGTGAGCGACAATATCGGCACGGTGACCTGAATGGACAACCCTACGGTTGCCGAAGACTGAGAAGCGTCCGTAGCCTTCAACGTGAAGGAAAAGACACCCACCCGCGTCGCAGTGCCGGCGATGGTCCCCGTCGCGCTGTTCAGGGTCAGCCCCGTTGGCAAACTGCCCGACGAGATCGAGTAGGTGTAGGGTGCGCTGCCGCCCGTTGCCACGACCGTCTGGCGGTATGCGGCACCAGAGGCTGTATATGTCTGTGTCAACGGGCTCAACGTAATCGTTGGCGCCGCTACGGTGACGGTAATTGTCGCGGGCGCCGACGTACCGGCCGCATTCGTCATGATGTACGTAAACGAATCGCTCCCCGAATACCCGGTCGCGGGCGCATAAGTCAGCGTCGAACGGCTGGCGACCGTCGCGGTGCCGTGCGACGGTGCCGAGGCCACCGCGACGCTAGTCAAATCGGGCACGTTATTCAACGCGGCGAGGTCGATCGGCACAGCCGCACTGTCAAACGCGACCGTGATCGCACTCGACACGCCTGTCGGTGGGCTCAAATACGTAAATTGGCTATTCCCACTGGGCAGGCTCGTACCGCCGGGCGACATCACGGTAATGTTCACCGCACCGGCGCCACCCGGCGAAACGGCCGTGATCTGCGTGTCGCTGACGACCGTCATGCTGGTGGCGCTTAGCCCGCCGAATTGGACGGTTGTCGCCCCAGTGAAGTGAGTGCCCGTGATAGTCACCGCGGTGCCGCCGGCCGTGGGGCCGCTTGCCGGCAAGACCGACGTGACCGTCGGTACTCCCTGCGCCAGCGCCGACGAGGCGAAGCAAAACCACATCAGCAACGCGATCAGGACACGTAGCGTGTGAAGCCAAATGGCAGGCTGTCGGGCACGATTACCGGACACCCGGCGTGAAGGGAGGGTACAGGGCGACATGGCGAGTTGATACGGAAACAGGCGCAAACCCGCAGGGGAGCGTCGCGCGTGGGGGCATGAAGGCACACCATCGACTGTGCGATTCAGCACATACCGTGTCGGCATGTCACGGTATTGCGAAGCCGTCGATGAATCGGAAAAGGCTAGGAGATATCGACGCCGGACCGGCGCGACAAAGCATCGGGGGGATGGATGAATACGCGGCCACGCGGCCGCATCGCCGATGTCATCTCACTGCGTGAAAATCGTCTCTTCATATTCACCCCCGAATCCCTTCGCCGTCGGCCGGCGGGGCATCCATTGTTCTTTTTTCCCGTCACATCGATATCGGCGGACAAGCGCTTCACTCGCTTGCTTCACGCATCAGTCACTATCTACGAATACTTTTTAGTACTGAACGATGTCGTGTGAATGCGTTGCGAAGGGTAAAAGAACCGAGAAAGAGGCGTCAAGCGATGTTCGTCTCATTCCCAGGGTGCAGCGTGAATCCAAGGGTTTTCACTGACCTTTATTGCGGTTTTTTGGCACGTGCTCATCGTTTAAAACACGCGCTTTTATCCCGAAACCTCCCCTGCCCCCATCGGGTCAGTCCGGCTGCGCGTCGGAACGGCGAAGGTGCTGAAGGAAGGCAAACCCGGCGCCAGCGCCACTGAGTGCGAACGTATTCGACGCGAACAACCAGATATCGAGTTGCGCCACATTCGCGGCGTCGCCGACGATACCCAGCGTACCGGCCTTTAATTCGGCATCGATCATGCCCACGGGCAGCCACGCGACACCTTCCCCCAGCAAGGCCTCCATTTTCAGCGCTTCGACCAGCGCGCTTTCGTAACGGAGCACCAGCGGAAAATCCGCTTCCCGTTCGGCATGCACGATCGCCGTGACCTTGCCGAGAAACGACTCGTTCGCATAGGCGAGCAAGGGCACCGGTTCGTTTTGACGCGGCGGTCATGGAAAGCGAGGCAAGCGCCGAGGCCGCGTACGCGAAGGCCATCGAGCAACTGACCCGTTCGGCGTGAGTCCGCGCATCAGCGCCTTCGTGCTGCCGCTGGCGTACTCGTTCAATCTCGACGGCTCGATGATGTTTCAAGCGTTCGCGTCGATCTTCATCGCGCAGGTGTTCAACATTCCGCTGACGTGGGAGCAGCAATTCTCGATGTTGCTCGTGATGATGCTGACCAGCAAGGGCATCGCGGGCGTGCCGCGAGCGGCAATGGTGGTGATCGCGGCGACGCTGCCGCTGTTCGGGCTGCCGGTCGAGGGCATGGTGCTGTTGCTGGCCATCGATCAGTTTGCCGACATGGGGCGTACCGTGACGAACGTCGTTGGCAACGCGGTAGCGACGGCCGTCACCGCCAAGTGGGAAGGCGCATTGCTGCCGTGGACGGGGGAAGCGCGTTCGGTGGATGCGGCGCTGGCGGCGCAGGAGGCGTCTCAGACGGCACACGGCACGCAGGACGCTAGCGTCATTCCCGTGACGGCGAGAGAGCGCGCCGCCTGAGCGCACGGTAACAACGCGGCGGATCTGCCTGCGATCAGTCTCCGAACAGATCGTGAGCGTCCAGAATGGCGAAAGCAATTTCCGGACGCTCCTTCAGACACCGGCGAACGGCAGCGGGAATGGTCGCTTTGGTTTTTCGGCAGAGCCCCGGATGCGCTTCGAGATGGATATCGAAGCCGCTTACCGTGCGCACTTCGTTCGGTCCGGGACCAATCTGCAAGCGAATACCCAATTGCGCATGTATCCGCGCGGCAATGCGCTTCAACTCGTCGTAGCTCTCAATGGCTTCGATCCGCGCAATCAGCCGCTTTTCCTCGGCTTGCGTCAGCATCAGGATGCGACGATCGCCCTGCGGGTCTTGCATCAGGCTTTCCCGCTCACAGGTGCAGGCACCGGGCGGGCACTCCGTGCGAAGGGGAATCTGGGTCTGCGGGGCCATAACGAGGACAGCGCAATGATTGACGAGACGGGCGTGAGCCTGTGAGTCCAGTATGGCCGGTGTGACGTCCCCGATCCATTAGGGATTTCAGCGCCGGCGTGCAGGAGCGACCCGCGCCACGCCACCGTCCGACATTCGCCGCCCCTCTCAGCCATTGAGCCATTGAGCTAGCGCAAACGATGCCATGGCCGGCAACGTTATACTCTCGCGCTCTTAATGCCATTGCTTCACTTCAGGGAATACATCATGAGCGCACTGCCCCCTTGCCCGAAATGCAACTCCGAATTCACCTATGAAGACGGGGGCGTGTGCATCTGTCCGGAATGCGCTCACGAATGGTCGGCCCAGGCGGAGGCCGCCACGGAAACGACGGCGCGCGTGTATCGCGACGCCACCGGCGCGATCCTGCAAAACGGCGACACGGTCAGCGTCATCAAGGATCTGAAGCTCAAGGGCGGCGGCGGCACGATCAAGATCGGCACGAAGGTGAAGAACATCCGCCTCGTGGACAGCGACCACGATATCGACTGCAAGATCGACGGTTTCGGCGCCATGAGCCTCAAGTCGGAATTCGTGAAGAAGGTGTAACGCTCAGTTCGCGCCAATAGTATCCGGCATCAGAAGACTCCTCGGATAAGGGGTGACAGCGGACTCACCGCCGATTCTCTTCACTTTGCGCAAGAGAGGCTTTCATTTTCACGCATTTATCGAAATGCGGCAGATCCCTACACTGTCTCACATGCAGTGAGACGGGAGGAGACGCCCGCAAAAATGACGAAACCGGCGCGCAGGGGTGCGCCGGTTTCCGTTAAGACCTCAACCGTCTCCAGCAGGTACGTGCCCCAGACGACCTCACCACACTCGACGGCCATGAAAAAGAAGATTGCTTTAGCGGCGTTTCTCGCAGTGCCCGGATCCTTCGCGATCCTCGCGCTCGTCTGTCTGCACCCTGTCCTGCGCCGCGCACTGGCTCGCGCCGCCGGCCTCGAACCCATGCTCGCCAACGTGTCGCGTCAGGTCGTGCTGCTCGCCCTCGTGTACCACCTGAACCTGCATCACCGGCATCACGAACGCGCGCTGCGCGCCTGCCGTGCACGCGGGGGCAACTGCGACGCCTACATTCCGCAGGCCCCCCAGGCGTAATCCCGGCGCAATAACGCCGTAGCCCGGCTGCTCACTTCGCCCGGATGGCAAACCCGTCGACGTAACCGCCCAGATCGGCGGCACTCGCCGCATCCCAGACCTTGCCGTCGCAAAGCACTTCACCCGCGGGCGACGACACCGCCGGTACGCCCTCGGCCCGCGCGGCCGCTTCGAACAGCGCCGTCTGATTCACGGCCGCCGACGTCTGCGCGGCATGGGCGAGGGCGTCGTCACCGACCATCCCCCAGCGCCGATACTGTGAGATGAACCACATCCCGTCCGACGGATGCGGATAGTTGACCACGCCCTCGTCGAAGAAACTCACGGGCAACAAGGCGTGCCGTCCCGACAGACGCCCGAAATCGCCGAGCAAACGGGCCGCAATCAGATCGCGCGGCGCCCCGACCCATGCCGGCTCGGCCAGCCATCCTGCCGCTTCCGCCCGATGCCCCGGCATATCGAGCCAGCGGCAGGCGCTCAGCAGCGTGCGCACCAGCGCCTGCGCCGTCTTCGGGTAACGGGTAACGAAATCGCGCCGGCTGGCAAGTACCTTCTCGGGATGATTCGGCCAGATATCGCTGGAGACCGCGACCGTCCGCCCCAGTCCGCGCGCCTGCGCCACCGCGTGCCACGGCTCGCCGCAGCAAAAACCGTCGAGCCCGCCCTCCTCCATCGCCGCCACCATATGCGCCGGCGGAATCACGATACTCGATATGTCCGTGAGCGGGTCGATGCCCTGCGCCGCAAACCAGTAATTGAGGAACATCGCGTGCGTGCCGGTCGGGAACGTCTGTGCAAACACCGGCTTGCGCCCGAGTGACGCGAGCGCCTCACGCAAGTCGCCGGTTTGCGCCAGCGCCTCGGCCAGCGACGGCGTCACCGTCACGGCCTGCCCGTTGCGGTTGAGCACCATGAGCACGGCCATGTCCTCTCGCGGGCCGCCGATCCCCAGTTGCACGCCGTACACCAATCCGTACAGCGAATGCGCGGCATCCAGTTCGCCAGTGAACAACTTGTCGCGAATGGCCGCCCACGACGACTCGCGACTCAACTCCAGCGTTATCCCGTGCTCGTGCCCCAGTTCCAGGCGCTTCGCCACGACCAGCGGCGCGGCGTCCGACAGCGCGATGAACCCCACGCGCAAATGACGCTTCTCAGGCGCACCGTCCGGCGAATGCGCGTCAGAAGCCAACCATGATGACGTCGACATGAGCTGTGTCTATCCCAATAATTCGGCAATCGAGACGAGCTGGCGCGCCACTTCGACGAGCTTCTCGCCCTGATCCATCGCCCGTTTGCGCAGGATGGCGTAGGCGTCCTGCTCGGAAATCCTGCGCCGGTCCATGAGCAGGCGCTTGGCACGGTCGATCAGCTTGCGGTCGGCCAGTTCGCTCTCGGCCTTTGCCAGACGCGCGCGCAGTTTTTCCTCATGGGCGAAGCGCGCCAGCGCCACTTCGAGAATCGGGGCAAGCCGGTCGGCGGCGAGCCCTTCGACGGAGTACGCCGTCACACCGGCGTCCACCGCAGCGCGAATCAGTGACTGATTGCCGTCCGCCGAAAACATGAGCACCGGACGCGGCGCCGCCGCATTCATCACCGCCAACTGCTCCAGCGTGTCGCGCGAGGGCGATTCGGTGTCGATGATGACCACGTCGGGGCGTTCGCTCTCCACCACGCGAGGCAACGCCTGCGGCTTGGCGACTTCGGCCAGCATCTCGCACCCCAGACATGCCAGCGCCGCCCGCAACTCGCCAATCGGCTTGTCGGTGTCCGTCACGAGCAGCACGCGCAGCATGCCCTGCGCCCCCGTCACCGCCGCAGGGCGCGTGGCAGTGACACGCGGGGCGGAAGCCGCCGCATTGCGGGGGGTGTCGGCCGGCGGATCGATGTCCCCAGCATCCGGTGTTTTCGGCAAGTTCCAGCGCTCCAATATAGGCACTGACGATACAACGTTTCAGGCTGCCCGGGCGATGACGTCGCCGCCATCGGCCCCATGGACCGCCGGGACCACTGCCGCCTCACTGAGCGCGCCGCCCACGAGCAGAATGGCCGGGCTGGCGAAGCCCCCGGCGCGCACGTCGGCCGCCAGACGCCCCAGCGATGTCACCAGCCGCCGCTCTTGCGGCGTGCCCGCCCACTGCACCGCGCCCGCCGGCGTGCCGGCATCGAGATGCGTCAGCAGCGTCTCGCTCAGTTCCTCCACCCGATGCAGCCCCATGTAAATCGCCAGCGTGGTGCCCGTCGCGGCAAGCGCCGCCCAGTTGGGCGCACTGCCGTCCTGCCGGTGCGCGGTGACGAACGTCACCCCCGCGCAATGATCGCGATGCGTGAGCGAGATACCGAGGCCGGCCGCCGCCGCGAAGGCCGCCGACACGCCGTTCACGATCTCGACGGGCACGCCCGCACGCCGCAACGCGGTCATCTCCTCTCCCGCACGGCCGAACATCAGCGCGTCGCCACCCTTCACGCGCACCACATGCGCGCCGCGTTTCGCGAAACGGCACATCATCCGTTCGATGAACGCCTGCGGTGTCGAGCGGCACCCGCCGCGCTTGCCCACGGCAATCACGCGAGCCTGCGGCGCGAGCGTGGCGATCTCCGGATTCGCCAGATCGTCGACGAGCAGCACATCGGCCTCGCCGAGCACGCGCGCCGCGCGCAACGTGAGCAGATCGAGCGCGCCGGGCCCTGCGCTGAGCAGGGTGACTTTGCCGTTTCTCATGATCGTTCTCCCTCAATTCGTCGATGTCCTGTATGTCGCTCACGTATGCCGCATGCGTATTTCGATCGCGTATTTCGATCGCCTATGTCGCCCGATTCGGTCCCGCCATCCCTCATGGACGTGGGTCGCAAAACGCCGAAAACCTTCTCTCCTGCCACGCCTGCCATTCATGCCACTCATGCCGCGCTCGTCGCCACCGCCCGCGCTGCCCCGGCCGCCGTACACATGCGCTGCAACTCCGGCACACACGAGCCGCAGACCGTGCCGCAGCCGAGCTTCGCCTTGAGTTGTGCGACGTCCGCCCCCGCGGCAATCGCCGTATTGATGCTCGACGCGCTCACCGACTTGCACTGACACACCGTGCGGTCGCGTGGCGCGGCCGGAGCGCTGTCCGCGACGAACACGGCATGACGCGCCCGCGTCCACGGCGACATCTCGCGCACCCGTGCGAGCAACGACGTCGATGCCGCAACGTCCGCCTCGCTGCCCGCGACCAGCACGCCGTCGATCAGCGTCTCGCGCCAGGCGACACGCTTGGTCATGGCCCGACGCGCGTCGCGATACTCCAGCAGCGACACGTCGCGCGGCAGCGCCAGCGCCGTATGCAAGCGCTCCAGCCAGTCCGCGTCGGGCTGATCGTCGGCAGCCGTCACGACGATGCGGTCTTCGCCCTCCAGACGCACCGCCGCAAAACGCCGCTCGGCGAGCAACGGCTGCACGGCGGCGTGCAATTGCAGCGCGTTGCCACGACGCACCGCGGCCACACGCCAAGGCAGCGTGAGCGGATCGACACGCACTGCCGCGTGTTTAAGCTCCGGCTGCTTCGAATATTTGTCGACGGCGCCGCAGGTCGTGTCGTTCACGCCACCGCCGCCGAGAAACTGGCCGCTCCAGTGCATCGGCACGAAAACGGTGCCCGAGGCGACGTCGTCGCTCACCGTCAGCATCAGCACGCGTTGGCCGCGACGGCTTGAGAGCCGCACGAAATCACCCGCACGCAGACCGCGACGCGCGGCATCCGCCGGATGCATCGTCAGCGCCGGCTCGGGCGCGTGCTCGAACAACTGCCCTACGCGCCCGGTGCGGCTCATGCCGTGCCACTGATCGCGCAGCCGTCCGGTAACCAGACGCAGCGGGTGACGCGCGTTGATCGGCTCGGCGACCGGTTGATACTCGAACGCGTGAAATCGCGCGCGGCCGTCGGCCGTGGCGAACACGCCGTCCTCGTAACGGCGCGCGAATCCCTGCACCGCACCTGCCGGGAACGGCCACTGTTGCGGCCCGCGCCGCTCAAGCAGGTCGTAATCGATGCCGCCGATGTCGAGGTCGCGACCGACCGTCAGCGAGCGATGCTCGTCGAAGATGCGCTCAATCGAGTCGAAGACGAATGGCTCGGGCGGCACGTCGAGCCTCAGTGCGAGACGTCGCGCCACTTCGCTCGCGATCCACCAGTCGGCGCGTGCTGCGCCGGGTGCTGGCACGGCGGCCCGTACACGAGAGATGCGACGCTCCGAGTTCGTGACCGTGCCCGCCTTCTCGCCCCAACTGGTGGCGGGCAGCAGCACGTCGGCGAAGGGCACGGTGTCCGTCTGATGAAAGGCCTCCTGCACCACAACAAACTCCGCCGTTGCCAGCGCCTCGCGCACGCGCGCACTGTCGGGCATCGAATGCACGGGATTCGTGCAGGCAATCCAGACCGCCTTGATGCGGCCGTCGCGCACGGCGTCGAACATCTCCACCGCGGGCAGCCCCGCCCGGTCGGACAGCCCTTGCACGCCCCACAACTGCTCGACTTCCGCGCGATGCACCGCATTGCCGATATCGCGATGCGCCGCGAGCATGGTGGCGAGGCCGCCGACTTCGCGCCCGCCCATGGCGTTGGGCTGACCGGTGAGCGAGAACGGTCCCGCCCCGGCGCGCCCGATCTGGCCGGTGGCCAGGTGCAGATGAATGAGCGCCAGATTCTTCTCGGTGCCGTGGCTCGACTGATTCAGGCCCATGCAATAAAGCGAGAGCGCCGCCGGGCTTTCGCCGAACCAGTCGGCCGCCTGACGCAACGCCGACGCCTCGATTCCGCAGATGTCCGCGACGAGTTGCGGCGGATAAGCGCGCAGCACTTGCTTGAGCGCGTCGAACCCCTCGGTATGGGCGTCGATGTAGCGGCGGTCGATGCGTCCTTCCCAGATCAGGTGATGCAGCATGCCGTGAAACAGCGCCACGTCGGTGCCCGGCACGATGGGCAGATGCAGATCGGCCATCGCCGCCGTGTCGGTGCGGCGCGGATCGACCACGATCCAGCGAATCGACGGATCGGCCGCCTTCGCCGCTTCCAAACGCCGGAACAGCACCGGATGCGCATACGCCATGTTGCTGCCCGCAAAGATCACCGTGCGAGCGGCTTCGAGGTCGTCGTAGCAGGTGGGCGGGCCGTCTGCGCCGAGCGCCATCTTGTAGGCGCTCACCGCACTCGACATGCAGAGCCGCGAGTTCGTATCGATGTTGTTGGTGCGCACCAGCCCTTTCGCGAGCTTGTTGAAGACGTAATAGTCTTCCGTGAGCAACTGGCCCGAGACGTAGAACGCCACGGCGTCCGGTCCGTGGCGGCGGATGACGTCGGCAAAGCGCGACGCCACCGTCTCCAGCGCGGTGTCCCACGTCGCGGGTGCGCGTGCGGCATCGCGTGCGCTGCGCAACTCAGGCATCAGCACGCGCCCGGCGAGCGACTGAGCGGTGAGTGGCAGCGTCATGCCCTTGCTGCACAGACGCCCGTAATTCGCCGGATGCGCGGGGTCGCCCTGCACACCGACGATGCGCTCGCCGTCGCTCTCGACGAGCATGCCGCAACCGACACCGCAATAGCAGCAGGTAGTTTGCGTGATGGTTGTCATGGGGGGCTCCGGCGCTCGGGAAGTCCAGAGAGATCAGGCCGCGACCGTCTCGGCGGCGTCGGCACTCACTGTCTCGTCAAACGACAGATACACCTCGCCCGCGTCGACCCGCACGGGGAACCGCTGTGCGCAACCCACATCGGGCGCGCAGGCTTCACCCGTCGTCAGATCGATGTTCCAGGCGTGCAGCGGACAGGTGACCTTTTCGCCGTGCACGATGCCTTGCGAGAGCGCGCCGCCCTTGTGCGGACACTTGTCGCGCAACGCGAAGACGTTATCGCTCTCGGTACGAAAGAGGGCGATATCGCCGCTCGGATGCGCCAACACCCGCGTGCCCAGACGCGGAATCGCGTTGACGTCGCACACATGCAGCCAGATCGGTTGGGATTGGGTCATGGTGATCTCCTTAGGTATTCGCCGCTTCGGTCGCCGCTTCGGTCGCCGGCGCCGCCAGCGGGGCCAGCGGGGTGAGCGGCCGGTACTCGCTGGCTTGCGCGCCGTCGATGCGCGCTTGCCACGGATCGGGCAGGCCGTCGAGCGAGAACAGCAGCCGCTCATAGAGGGTGCGACGGTTGGCGGCGTCCTCGACTACGCGCTGCTTCACATAGTCGAGACCGACACGGTCGATGTAATGCACCGTGCGATCGAGGTAGTAAGCCTCCTCGCGATACAACTGAAGGAACGCGCCGGTGTACTCCTTGACCTCCTCGGCCGTCTTCACCTTGACGAGGAACTGCGCGACTTCGGTCTTGATGCCGCCGTTGCCGCCCACATAAAGCTCCCAGCCCGAATCGACGGCGATCACGCCCACGTCCTTGATCCCGGCTTCGGCGCAATTGCGCGGGCAGCCCGAGACGGCCAGCTTCACTTTGTGCGGAGACCACATGTTCGCGAGCATCGTCTCCAGATCGATGCCCATCTGCGTGCTGTTCTGCGTGCCGAAGCGGCAGAATTCACTGCCCACGCACGTCTTCACCGTGCGGATCGACTTGCCGTACGCGTGCCCCGACGGCATGCCCAGATCGCGCCAGACATTCACCAGATCGTCCTTCTTCACGCCCAGCAAGTCGATGCGCTGACCGCCCGTGACCTTGACCATCGGAATCTGGTACTTGTCCGCCACGTCGGCAATGCGGCGCAACTCGCTCGCGTTGGTGACACCGCCCTTCATCTGCGGGATGACGGAGAACGTGTTGTCCTTCTGGATGTTGGCGTGCACGCGCTCGTTGACGAAGCGGCTTTGCGGATCGTCCACCGCCTCTTTCGGCCACGTGCTGAGCATGTAGTAGTTCAGCGCGGGACGGCACGTCGCGCATCCGTTGGGTGTGCGCCATTCGAGGAAGTCGAAGGCGGCGCGGTGCGTGGTGAGACGATGCTCGCGCACGGCGCGGCGCACGTCGGCATGCGAGAGGTCCGTGCAACCGCACACGGCCTTTTGCTTCGGGGCGGCGTCGTACGTCGAGCCCAGCGTGCTCATCAGAATCTGTTCGCACAGCCCGGCGCAGGAGCCGCACGAACTGGCGGCCTTGGTGTGCTTCTTCACCTCGTCGAGCGTGAACAGGCCCTTCTCGGTGATGGCCTTGACGATGGTGCCCTTGCACACGCCATTGCAGCCGCAGACCTCGTCGGTGTCGGCCATCGCAGCCGCTCGGCTCTGCCCTTGCGTGCCCACGTCGCCCACACTCGACTCGCCAAACATGATGCTGCTGCGCAACTCGCCCAGCGCGCGCCCTTCGCGCAGCAGCTTGAAGTACCACGCACCGTCGGCCGTGTCGCCATACAGACACGCGCCCACGAGCTTGTCGTCGCGAATCACGAGCTTCTTGTAGACGCCGCTTGCCGGGTCCGACAGCACGATTTCTTCGGTGCCTTCGCCACCGAGAAAGTCACCTGCCGAGAACAGATCGATGCCCGTGACCTTGAGCTTCGTCGAGAGCACCGAGCCGCGATAACTGCCGATGCCCATGAGGGCGAGGTGATTCGCACAAACTTTGGCCTGCTCGAACAACGGCGCGACGAGACCGTACGCCACGCCACGGTGGCTCACGCATTCGCCCACGGCGTAGATTCGCGGATCGTAAGTTTGCAGGGTGTCGGACACAACGATGCCACGCGAGCAATGCAGCCCCGCGGCTTCGGCCAGCGTGGTATTCGGGCGGATGCCCGCGGCCATCACGACGAGGTCGGCGGCGATCTCGTCACCGTTGCTGAACTTCACGGCGCGCACGCTGCCGTGGCCGTCGTCGAGAATTTCGGACGTCTGATGCGACAAACGGAACGCGAGGCCGCGCGCTTCGAGCGACTGTTGCAGCAGCTTGCCCGCCGTGCTGTCGAGCTGACGCTCGAGCAGCGTCTCGGCCAGATGCACCACGGTAACGTTCATGCCGCGCAGCTTGAGCCCGTTGGCGGCTTCCAGCCCGAGCAGGCCGCCGCCGATCACGACCGCATGGCGCTTGAGCTGCGCCGTCTCGATCATGATCTCGGTGTCGCGAATGTCGCGGTAGCTGATTACGCCGTCGAGATCCTTGCCCGGCACCGGCAGGATGAACGGGCTGGAGCCCGTGGCGATGAGCAGCCGATCGTAAGGCGCTTCGGTGCCGTCGGCACAGCGCACCACGCGGCGCGGACGGTCGATCTGCGTGACTTCCTTGCCCAGATGCAGCGTGATGCCCTTCTCGGCATACCACTCCAGCGAATTGAGCACGATGTCCTTGAACGCCTGTTCGCCTGCGAGCACCGGAGAGAGCAGGATGCGGTTGTAGTTCGGATGCGGCTCGGCCCCGAACACGGTGATGTCGTACTGCTGCGGGGCGATCTCCAGCAGCTCCTCGAGCGTGCGAATGCCCGCCATGCCATTGCCGATGACGACCAGACGAGGTTTGCGCATGGGGTCTTCTCCTGTTGCAGCGCCTTGAGCGCCCGAAAAACAAAACGGCGTCCATCCGTGCCGGAGCACAGAGGGACGCCGTTGTCCTGTGGGGTTCTCGCCGGCTGTCCCGCCTGACGTCGCCCCTGAATTCATTGCCGGCGACGCCTTTGCCGCTGGCGTTATAGCTAACGCAACAAGCGTGCCAGGCCGGACATCATCATCGGCAAAGCGTTGCCGGATAAGGAGAAGAAGGCGGGTTGTCTATGGGAAACGCCCGAAAAGCTGGCGGAATCTATTGCACCGCACCAGTGCGTCGCGGTGCGCCGCCCGACGCATATGCACCACGATGATGCGCCGCGCCGGGGCGATCAGCGCGACGTCGACGGCATCGACGGCTTGTGCCCGCTCACCTGCGCGCCCGCATCGGCAGGCAGACGCACGCCATCGATCAGCGCGAGCAGTGCGATCGCGCCCATGACGACGAACGTCCACCGGAAACTGGCGGTGCCGAACGGCGTCGCCCCAGCGACTTCGGTGATCTTGAGCACGAGCGCGCCGAGGGCGATGCCCATCCCGGTCGTCATCTGCTGGAGCGCGGAAAACAGGGTGCTCGCGCCACTCATGTCGCTGGGCGGTACGTCGGCAAAGCCCATCGTCGCGAGCGTGGTGAATTGCACCGACCGGCAGATGCCGCCGAAGAGCAGCACCAGCGCGATGACCCACAACGGGGTCGCTGGCGAGAGCAACGCGCACATGGCGAATCCCACGGCCACCAGCACGCCGTTGCCGAGCAGCACGCCGCGAAAGCCGAAGCGTCGCAGGATCGGCGTGGTCGCAGGCTTGATACCGAGGTTGCCCGCGAAGAGCGCGAGCATCAGCAACCCGGACGTCACCGCACTCATGCCGAACGCCAGTTGGAACATCAGCGGCAGCAGAAACGGTGCGCTGCCGATGGCGATGCGAAAGAGCGAACCGCCCCACACCGTCACAGCAAAGGTCTGCACGCGCAGCGCACCGAGATTGATGAGCGGATGGGGCGTGCGCACGAAGTGGCGAATCGACCACGCCATCGCCAGCAGTCCGACGGCCAGACACGCGATCACCATCGGCCAGTCGGCAGGTGTGCGGCTGGCAAGCTCGACGCCGAACATCAGCAGACTGGCTCCGACGCCGCTGGCGATGAACCCCGACAGGTCGAACGGCTTGCGCTGTCCCGGCGACGGCTTGACCAGCCACAGCGCCGCCACGAACGCGGCAATGCCCAGCGGCACGTTGATGAGGAAGATCCAGTGCCAGCTCCATGTCGACGAAATGAAGCCGCCGAGCGCCGGGCCGAGCACCGGCGCGGCCAGTCCCGGCCAGGTGATCGTGGCGATGGCGCGCACCAGCGTAGGCTTCGGCGTATTGCGCAACACGACCAGCCGGCCGACGGGCACCATCATCGCGCCCGCCAGTCCTTGCAGCACGCGGCACAGGGTGAACATGTCGAGACTCGTACTCATCGCGCACAGCACCGAAGCCAGCGTGAACAGCGCAATCGCCGAGGGGAAAACGCGGCGCGGGCCAAGCCGGTCCGCCAGCCAGCCGCTCGCCGGAATGAACGCGGCGAGCGCCACCAGATAAGCCGATAAACCGATCGAGAGCTGCGATGGCGCGACGCCGAAGTCTGCGGCCATCGCGGGTATCGAGGTGGTGATGATGGTCGCGTCGAGGTTCTCCATGAAGAACGTCGACGCCACGAGCAATGGCAACGCAGTCTGAGACGCCGTCAGCGCAGTCGTCGCACCGGGCGGCGCGGGCTGGGGCGATGCAGGGGACGACTGATGCGACGGGGACGGTTCGGACACGACGGCTCTCGGGGGCAGCGAACGCCAGCGAGTGTATTACAACCGCCGCGCCGCCGCTGCCGGAGATTGAGCGCCGCCAGTCTTGAGTCTTGTGTTGCGGCGCAGCGATCGGGCTGTTCAGCCGTTCAGCTTCAATCGTCCTGCATCAGAGCGCGCCCGATGATCAGTTGCTGAATCTGCGTGGTGCCTTCATACAGACGCAGCAGTCGCACGTCGCGATAAAAGCGCTCGACCTTGTACTCGTTGATGTAGCCTGCGCCGCCGTGCACCTGCACGCCGCGATCGGCCACGCGTCCGACCATCTCCGTGCAGAACAGCTTGGCGCACGACGCTAGGGTGCTCACATCGGCATCGCGCTTGCCCGCGGGTTTCGCGTCGTAACGCGCCGCGCAGTCCTGCACCATCGACCAGCCCGCATAGCGTTCGGCCTGACTGTCCGCGAGCATCGCCTGCACGAGCTGGAAGTCGCCGATACGCTGACCGAATTGCTTGCGTTCGCGCGCATAGGCCACGGACTCGGCGAGAATGCGCTGCGCCATGCCGCAGGCGAGCGCCGCCACGTGCAGGCGTCCCCGGTCGAGCACCTTCATGGCCGTCTTGAACCCCTTGCCCGCCTCGCCGCCGATGATGTTCGCCGCCGGAACACGTGCGCCTTGCAGCACGACGTCGCAGGTCTTGGTGCCGCGCTGGCCCATCTTCTTGTCGGGCTTGCCGAGCGACAGCCCTGGCGTATCGGCCGGCACGATGAACGCCGAGATGCCGCCCGCGCCGCCGCCGCCGGTGCGCGCCATCAGCGTGAACGCGCCCGCGCGCGGCGCATTGGTAATGAAGCGCTTCACGCCATCGATCACATAGGTGTCGCCGTCGAGCACGGCACGTGTCTTGAGCGCGGCGGGGTCCGAGCCCGCGTCCGGTTCGGTAAGCGCGAACGACATGATCAGATCGCCGCGCGCCACGCGCGGCAGCAGATCGCGCTTCTGCGCGTCGGTGCCGTCCATCAGAATGCCTTGCGAGCCAATGCCCACATTGGTGCCGAACACTGAACGAAACGCCAGCGATGTCTGCCCGAATTCGTAGGCCACGCGCACTTCCTGCACCATTGACAAGCCGATGCCACCGAATTCCTCGGGAATCGACAGGCCGAACAGGCCCATCGCCTTCATCTCGTCGACGATGGACGCGGGCACCTCATCGTGCGCTTCCACCTCGTTCTCGGCGGGCACCAGCCGCTCGCGGATGAAGCGTTGCACCGCCGCGAGCAGCAACTCGAACGATTCGTTATCCAGTCCTTTCGATGTCATCGCCCTTCCTTTGAAATATGCCGTAACACTTTCGCGTGTCTCATTCGAATGCGGCTATCTTACCCGCGCACGCCCCCGCGAGGCGCGCCACGCGTGGCTGCGCCGTCATTTCCCGCGAGCCTTCCCACGATTCCTTCGTCTGGCGCAACACCCTATTAGCTAGCATCCTAATTATTAGTTAACATATAATCTATCGCCATGACCTCCCTAGAATCGCTCCGCTTTGCCTTCACCAGCCATCTGCTGCTGGCCGGCAAACAGTGGCGCCAGTTATCGCAGGGCGCGATCGTCGAATACGGTATTTCCGCGGCGAGCGCAGGCCCGTTGCTGTTCATCCGCCGCCTCGGACAGGGGGTGCGGCAGGTCGAGCTCGCGGAATACGTCGGGCTCGAAGGTGCGTCTCTCGTGCGACTGCTCGATCAGTTGTGCGCCGCGGGTCTCGTGCTGCGCGAAGTCGATGCCAGCGACAGGCGCGCCAATGCGCTGCGGCTCACGGAGGCTGGCGAAGCGCTCGCCGAAAAGCTCGAAATCGAACTCAGCCAGTTGCGCGCGAAGGTGTTCGCAGACATCCCCCGAGAAGATTTCGAAGCGGTGTTGCGTGTGTTCGAAACGCTCAACCGCGCGGCCGGCCCGAACGGTGCCATCCTCGCGATGGAGCCCCCCAAGAAGTAAACCGTGTTCACCTGGCCATCCTCACGCGACTGGATTTTCTCGATCAAGGCGTTCGTCGCCTCGATGCTGGCGCTCTACATCGCGCTCGCGCTCGGTCTGCCGCGCCCGTACTGGGCGATGGCCTCGGTCTATATCGTCTCGCACCCACTCACTGGCGCCACGCGCTCCAAAGCGCTGTACCGCGTGCTCGGCACGTTGCTGGGCGCGGCCGCGTCCATCGCCTTCGTCCCCGCGCTCGTCGATACCCCCGAGTTACTGATGGCGGCCATCGGGCTGTGGACCGGCACGCTGCTCTATATCTCGCTGCTGCATCGCTCGCCGCGCAGCTACGTGTTTTTGCTCGCGTCGTACACGCTGCCGCTTATTGCACTGCCCGCCGTGAATACGCCGTCCGGCATCTTCGATATCGCGATTGCGCGCTCCGAAGAGATCATTCTCGGCATCGTTTGCGCGAGCGTGGTAGGCGCCGTGATTCTGCCCACCAGCGTGGCGAAAGTGCTGCACGATCGCTCGACGCGCTGGCTCACCGACGCCGCCCGCTGGACCGCCGACATGCTGTCGGCCGACCCTGACGGCCGGGCGACGCGCCACATGAGCCGGCACCGCATGGCGGCAGACATTCTGGCGCTCGACCAGTTGATCAGCCAGCTTTCCTACGACGCCGACACCTCGGAGCGCGTGCGCGACGCGCAGGAATTGCGCGGCCGCATGACGATGATGATGCCTGTGCTCTCGACGGTGGCGTCGCTCGTGCAGGCGTTGCGCCGGCATCCGAACGGTGCGCCCGAAGCACTCGAAGCGAAGATGGCCGAAGTCGTGGCCTGGCTGCGACGCGGCGCCCCCTCGCCCGCGCCCGCCCATTTGCTCAAGCCGCCACAGTCGGCTGGTGAGGCGTCGGACTGGTACGGCGCTCTGGTGGCGGCAACGGAAGATCGTCTGCGCTCGCTCGTGCAGCTCTGGCAGGACTGCGCCTCGTTGCAGCGCCGTTTCAGCCAGCATGACGACGCCCCCGAATGGACCCCCGCCTTCCCGCACTGGGAGCTGGGTGGCGCACGTCACTACGATCACGGCCTGCTGCTGTTCTCGACCGTCTCCGCCGCGCTGTGCACGTTCCTCATGGGCATGGCGTGGATTTACACCGGCTGGAACGACGGCGCCGCCGGTGTCTCGCTCGGCGCCGTCGCGTGTTGCTTCTTCGCGGCGATGGACGAACCGGCGCCCTTCATCCGCTCGTTCTTCTGGGCGACGGCCGTGTGCGTGGTGTTCGCGGCCGTGTACGTGTTCTTCATCCTGACGAATGCGCACGACTTCGGGCTGCTCATGGCGATGTTTGCCGTTCCGTACCTGCTGCTCGGCACGCTCATCGCGCAACCGCGCTTCACGATGGTGGCCATGCTCGTGGCCGTGAACACGGCGAGTTTCGTCGGGATTCAGGGCGGCTACAGCGCCGACTTCCCGGCGTTCTTCAATAGCAATATCGCGGGTCTGGCGGGCGTGCTGTTCGCCTTGCTCTGGACCTTGCAGACGCGCCCCTTCGGCACACGCGTGGCCATGCGCCGGCTGATTCATTCGAGCTGGCGCGATATCGCGAAAAACGCAGTCGGACGCTCCGTGAGCGAGCACAACCGCCTGCGCTCGCGCCTGCTCGACCGGCTGGGGCAACTCGTGCCGCGGCTGGCGGCGAGCGAAAGCGAGACATCGAGCGACGGCTTCACCGAAGTGCGCATCGAGCTCTCGGCGCTCGCCTTGCAGCGTGAGTTGCCGCATCTGAATCCAACGCAGCGCCATGCCGTCGAGGCCGCGCTCACCGACGTGGCGCGCTTCTATCAGGCGCGACTCGACGACCTGGTGAGCCGCCCCGACCTCACGTTGCAAGACAAACTGCTGGGGGCCGTGCGCTCGCTGGTAGCCCATGGCGATCAGGCCTCGCGCAGCGCACGCGCCTCGCTCATGGACATCCATATCGCGCTGTTCCCCGCCACGAAACCCGGGAGTGCCCAATGAGCGCAGAGATCGATATCTACGGCGTGTTCGTGCCGATGCTGCTGGCCCTGATGGTCGTGGCCTTCGTGCTGACGGGCGCGCTGCGCTTCGTGCTCGCACGCATCGGCTTTTACAAGCTCGTCTGGCACCGTTCGTTATTCAACCTTGCTGTGTACATCATCGCGCTGGGCGGCATTGTCGCCATCGCGCGCGCCTGCCAACCATGAAACTGAAACTTCGCTCTCTCGGCCCCGTCGTCCTGACGCTCGCGGTATCCTGCGTCGCGATCTTCGTGCTGCTGCATCTGTGGGACTACTACACCGTCGCCCCGTGGACGCGTGACGGCCGGATTCGCGCCGACATCGTGCAGGTGGCCCCCGATGTCTCGGGCCTCATCACCGACGTCGAAGTCAAAGACAACCAGCAGGTGCACCGTGGCGATCTGCTGTTCGTGATCGACCGCGACCGTTACACGCTCGCCTTGCAACAGGCCGAAGCCACCGCCGCCGCTCAACGCGCCACGCTCGCGCAGGCACGCCGCGAGAACGCGCGCAATCATCAGTTGACGGAAGTCGTCGCCAAAGAAGTCGTCGAAGCCGGTCAGGCCAAGGTCGAGGCCGGTGAAGCGGCCGTCGCGCAAGCCGACGCCGCCGTGCGGCTCGCGAAACTCAATCTCGATCGCACGCGCGTGCTCGCGCCCGCCGACGGCTATCTGAACGACCGTCTGCCGCGCGTGGGCGATTACGTGAGCACGGGCCGCCCGGTGCTCTCGATGGTCGACGCCAATTCGCTGCACGTGGAAGGCTACTTCGAAGAAACCAAGATGCGCGGCATCCATATCGGCGACAAGGTCGAGATTCGTCTGATGGGCGAGCACCATGTGCTGCACGGTCACGTGCAAAGCATCGTGGCCGGGATCGAGGATCGCGACCGCACCAGTGGCGCGTCGATGCTGCCGAACATCAACCCGACGTTCAACTGGGTGCGTCTCGCCCAGCGCATTCCGGTGCGCATTGCGCTCGACGACGTGCCCAAGGACATGCGACTGGTCGCCGGGCGCACCGCCACGGTGACGGTCGTGCAAGGTCAGGACAAGTCAGGTCAGCCGAAACAGGCCGCGCAGCCCGATAGCACCACGGCCACTTCGCTGGCTGCCGTCCCCCAAAACGGCGCCCGCATGGGAGCGCGCCAGTGAAAGCGGGGACAGCGGGGACAGCAATGAATGCGCGTTTCGTTCTGATGAGCGCCGTGGCCGCCGCCGCGGCACTCGTCGCCGGATGCACGACGGTCGGCCCGGACTATCGCCTGCCGGAGAATTCGGTGATGCGCTCGCCCGAGGCGAACGGCCCTCTCGCGAACCCGTCGCAACGCGCGGTCTCCATCGCGGCCGTGCCCGACGACTGGTGGCAACTCTACGACGATCCCAAGCTCGACGCGCTCGTCAAGGCAGCGCTCGCCGCCAACACGAACGTTCGTGTGGCCGTGGCGAACGTGCAGCGTGCTGTTGCGACATATCACGAAGTCGAATCGGAGAATCTGCCGCAGGGCGGTGTGCAGGCCGAAGCGGCTCGCGCCCAGATCTCGGGTGAGAGTTTTCTCAAGGAAGAGAAGCTGCCGGTAGTGAATATCGCCGTCGCCACGCTTGGCGTCTCGTACCAGATCGACTTCTTCGGCAAGCTGGCCCGTGCGGACGAAGCCGCACTCGCCGCCGCCGAAGCCAGTCAGGCTGCGCTCGACGTAGCGCGCGTGAGTGTGGTGGCCGAGACAGTGCGCGCTTACGTGCAGGGCTGCGCGGCCAACCACGAATACGACATCGCCAACGAACAACTGCGCTTGCAGGAGCGCAGCGTCGCCATTACCCGCAAGCTCGTGGACGCCGGTCGCGATCAGCCGACCGATCTGCTGCGTGCACAGGCGCAGGCCGACACGTTGCGCGCCGCGCTGCCGCATTTCCAGGCGCAAAACGAAGCGGCGACCTATCGGCTGGCCGTGATGCTCGGCAAAGTGCCCGGCACGCTGGACGCGAGCGTGACGCAATGTCGTCGCATCCCGCAGCTCACGCAGGCACTGCCAGTCGGCGACGGCACGGCGCTGCTCAGGCGCCGCCCCGATGTGCGTCAGGCCGAGCGCGAACTGGCGTCGGCAACGGCCAAGATCGGTGTGGCGACGGCTGACCTCTATCCGTCGATCCGCTTCGGTGCGTCGATCGGCGCGAATGGCGTGCTCGAACACTTCGGACAAGGCCGCACGGAACAATGGACCGTGGGACCGATGATCACCTGGTCGCTGCCGACCAATGGCGTGCGAGCCCACATCAAGGGCATGGAAGCCGGCGCCGACGCCGCCCTCGCCCATTTCGACGGCGTGGTGCTGGGGGCATTGCAGGAGACGCAGACGTCGCTCTCCGCTTACACACGCGAGTTACAACGCGACGACGCGCTGCGCGACGCCCGCGACAAGTCGCGTGCCGCCGCCGAGCAGAACCACAGGCTTTATCAGGCGGGCCGCGCGCCCTATCTCACGAGCCTCGACGCCGAACGCACTCACGCGAACGCCGAAGCCGCACTGGCGGCGTCCGAGACCCAGGTCGCGATGGATCAGGTCAATCTGTTCCTGGCGCTGGGCGGTGGATGGCGCTAAAAACACACAAGCCCCGTCGGGAACGAATCCTCGGGCGGGGCTGTGGTAAATGACGCGCCATGGCGTCCTGGGAACGATTCGCGCGGCACGGGCAAAGCTCGATGGCGAATCGGGCGGGCCGTCAGCGAATGCGGGAACTGCTTAAGTACTGCTCAGGTACTGCTCAAGAACGACTCGAGTACTGCGTCGACAACCGTCCAGGCTGTCTCGTCACATCTCAATTGGCAACCGGCGCTTGCGGCATCGCAGCGTGCGCAGCTTCAATTTCGGCCGTACGCTTTTGCAATTGCACCGACTGCTCGAAGGTGTACGGGAAGTTGAATTCCGTCACCGGCGAAAGCCCCAGCTCACGAGCGGCTTGCAGTTCGGCACGTACATGCTCACGGGTCACACCGCTGGACTGATCGGCAGCAAATGCCGAACCGGCCGCCATGGCCAGGCTGACCAGCGCAACGGCGCTCAACAGGCTCTTTTTCATGGAAAACTCCTTTTATCGTTTTACCTCGCTCAAGGACGCGAAAACCGTCAACCAATTAGTTTCCGTCCTCAGTAAATTATAGTTTTCCCCTACGATAGAGCCAGCCGCAAAGCGACAACACACTGTTTCGGAAAAAGTGTGAAATCAGTCGAATTCGACGTCCGAATGACTCGAAAATGGCAAATAAATGTCCCGAAATCGACTGAATACCAATGAGGAAAACGCGGCGATCTCTCGAAAATCGCACTATTTCGCCGAATGAAAAATAACGGGGGAGTGTCTGTAGAAAAATACAGACAAAGGAAATGCGCCGAAACGGCAGCGTGAGCACCGGAAATGGCGCTCACGAGAAATAGATGAATTGCGAAAAAGTCAGGGAGAAATCAGACCGGCGCTGATCGCGGCCGCAATCGCCTGATGCCGGTTCACGGCACCGAGTTTGCGCTTGGCGTTATTGATATGAAACGTCACGGTGTGCTCGGATATCTTCAGAATCAATCCGATTTCCCAGGCCGTTTTGCCGCGCGCCGCCCACAGCAGACTTTCGATCTCGCGCGGGCTGAGCTTGCCGGTACTGCGGCTCGCCACCCATTGCGTGTCGAGCTGCTGAATCGCCTGATGGAAGTACACCGCCGTCAGATAGATCTCGCCCACCATGCGCGCTTCGAGCTCGGCCGACTCTTCGGGCGACTTCGCCGTGGCTGCGCTGAAGATCGCCCGCTCGCCGGCCGCCCCGTAGATCGGAATCGACACGCCGCAAGCCAGCCCGTGGGCGCGTGCGTCAGCGAAGATCGGGTGAGGCCGCTTGTGGGCGAGAAACGTTCGCCAGAGAATCGGCAGCGGCGACAAATTGGCGGCGACGAGTACCGGATCGACTTCCGCATATCCCGCCGTTTGATATCGCTCGAGCCACGCCACCGGAAATGTCGTAAAGATATGGCGGCTCGGCATTCCCTGCGCGGTAATGAACTGATCGTCTATCTGAAATGCCGCGGCCTCTCGTTCGCGACGCGGCAATAACGGTGCATAAAACAACGCATCGTATTCCAGCGTTTGCGTCAGCTTCTGAAATTCGGCGTCTAGCGCTTCGACCGAACGGGCACCCAGCAGCCCCTCATATCGATAAAGATTGTGATGCATTGCAAGTTGCACGTTCTCAATAATGGCCAGTGAATTGCCGATATTCGCGCATTGTAGTCCGAGCTTTGCATTTTGCGGGCAGTAATTTTGACCATTAAAACAAGAATGTTATTTGACGTGGAGTGCGAATCATTTCCCCATTGAAATTTATGCCACGCTGCCCAATGCCTCCAGCGCCGAAATCACTTTTCGCAAGCCCGGTGTCAGCGGTTTATCCTGTCGCACCACAATGGCCAGCGTTCTCGAGAGTTCGGGCGTGAGTGGCGCAACACGCAAGCCGCGCCGGTGGTGCGCCGCGCTCACCGACATGCGCGGCACGATGCTGTACCCCAATCCCGCCGAGACTATTTCCTTGATGGCCTCGATACTGCCGAGCGCCATCACGGGGCGCACGCGAATGCCTGCTTGCAGAAACCACTCGTCGATCAGCAATCGGGTACTGCTCCCGGACTCGAAGGCAACCATCGGGGCAGCGGCCAGGGCTTGGGGTGTCGACGCCTGCGCCCATTCGTGATCGCCAGTCGGTGCGATAACCACGAACGCGTCGCGCAGCACCGGGGTGATATGCAGGCTGCGCCCGGCGGCAGGCAATGTCACGAGGCCGATGTCGAGCCGGTTCTCCGTCACCGCGGCGAGGACATCGTCGGTATTGCCCGTGCTCACCCGGATATCGAGCATGGGGTGACGCTTGCGCATCGCCCGCAGCATCGGCGGCAGCAGGTGAATGCAGGCTGTCGCGCCGGTCCCGATCGCCACCTCTCCGGCGACACCTCGCGCATGGCTCGACAGCGCCTGCATCGCATCTTCGACGGCGGCATCGATGCGACGCGCGTGTTCGAGCAGCGTCGCGCCGGCGGAGGTCGGCTTGAGCCGCTTGCCGACACGTTCGATGAGTCTGACGTTCAATCGCTGTTCCAACTGGCGAACCTGGAGACTCACGGCGGGTTGCGACAGCTCGAGACGAGCGGCCGCCGCCGAGAAACTCCCGGCGTCGACCACTTCGGAAAACGTATGAAGCTGATCCAGATTCAGGCGTCGCATCTCAAAGTTTTCCTTATGAACCGGATAAGATGCCAAGACTTTACCAAGAGATGAGGCAAGCGCACCATGCGCTCAGTGTCTGGCACCCGGTCCGCCCTGGCCTGTCACACTCGCCGCCGTTATTGCGCCGTCCACGACTACCGTCCCGCTTCCCGACATGCCTATCGTCCTAACGCTCGGCCTCGCGCAACTCATCAATTGGGGCGTGAGCTTCTATCTGCCGGGCGCCTTCGCGTGGCGCATCGCCCGCGACACCGGGTGGGCGCAGCCGTGGGTATTTGCGGGGCCGTCGCTCGCGATGCTGGTCATGGCGGCGGTCTCCCCACTGTCCGGTCGCTGGCTCGAGCACATGGGCGGGCGCCGCGTCATGTGCGCCGGCACACTCGTCTGCACGGCCGGCTGCCTCACGCTCGCCACCAGCACCACGCTCGTGCAGTTCTATGCCGCCTGGTGCCTGCTGGGCATCGGCATGCGCCTCTCGCTTTACGACGCGGCATTCGCCACGCTCGCCGCTCTCTATGGCAGCGCCGCGCGCCGTCCGATGACGCAGATCACGCTCATGGGCGGGCTGGCCACGACCGTCTTCTGGCCGCTCGGGAACTGGCTGGGGGATACCTGGGGATGGCGCACCGGCGTGCTTGTCTACGGAGGCTTTGGCCTGATCGCATGGGCGTTGCTGCGCAGCCTGCCGCCGACGCCTGTCCGCACGCTCACGACCGGCGCGGCGCACAAGGCCCGCGCGCCGTTGCCACTGCCGCCCGCCCTGCTCTACGGCACGATCATGGCGCTCGTGTCGATCCTGTCCTCGGGATTGGCGGCTCACCTCACGTCGCTGTTGGGCGCTCGGGGCTTGCCGGTCGGACTCGCCGCCCTGTGGGGGCTCGGGCAAGTATGTGCGCGAACGCTGGAATGGCTTCAGCCGCGGCAGGCCAGTGCCGTCAAGCTCAACCTCGTGGTCGGCTACGGCTTGCCGCTGTGCTTCGCGCTGGGGCTGGCCGGAATGTCGTCGGTATTCGCGGCCGGCGTGTTCATCTTCGTCTACGGCGCGCTGAATGGTCTGGCGACCCTGCTGCGCGCCAGCCTGCCGCTCGAACTCTTCTCACACGACGCTTATGCGCGAGCGCTAGGTGTCTTGCTCACACCGGCGTTCGCCCTGTCGGCCGTGGCCCCGTGGGGCTACTCGGTGGCGCGCGAGCACTGGGGCGACACCGCGATTCTCCGGGTCTCGCTGGTTATCGGCCTGCTGATCGCAGGTGCGGCACTATCGCTGCGGCGTCTGGCGCCGCTAGCGCCTGCTCCACAAACGTGCGAAGAAAGTCGATCCACGTTCTGACCTTCGCATCGAGGTACAGCCGCGACGCATAGACCGCGTAGACGTTCGTGCCCTGCAACTCGTACTCGGGCAGCACGCGCACCAGCGAACCGCTGCGCAACGCAGGCAGCGCCGAGAGCAACGGCACCGGCCCGACCCCGCAACCGCTGATAAGCGCCGCCGCCAGCGAATCGGCCGTGTTCACCCGCAGCCGGCCCAAGGGCACCGGCAACGTCACGCTGCCGTCGGGGCCGTCGAAGCGCCAATGTTCGACGGCGTAATGCGGCGCGTTAAGACGCACCCGGGTGTGCTGCGCCAGTTCGTCCAGCGAGCGCGGCGCGCCGTGGGCGGCGAGGTATTGCGGGGCCGCGCACAACACCGACGCCATGCGGCAGATCTGCGTCGACACGAGGCCTGAATCGGGGAGTTGAGACATCGCCAGCCGTAACGAGACGTCGATGTTCTCCTCCAGCAGATCGGGCACGCGCGAGGACAGCCGCAGATCGGCCTCGACGTCCGGGTACTGCTCAAGGAATCGCGCCAGTGCCGGCACGACGAACACCTGCCCGAAGCTCGCCGGGGCGTGCAGACGCAGCGTGCCGCTGGGCGCAGCGCTCGCCGCGCCCGCCTCGGCTTCCGAGACGTCGACCAACGCAATGATGTCGCGGCAGCGAGCGAGGTAGCGCAGGCCCGCGTCAGTGAGCGCAAGCTTGCGGGTCGTGCGATGCAGCAGGCGCGTGCGAAGGTGGGCTTCCAGCTCGGAGATGACCTTCGACACTTGCGGCGTGGTCATGTCGAGCGAACGCGCCGCGCCGGCAAAACTTGCCGCGTCGGCCACGCGCACAAAAATCCGCATACTCTTTAATGTGTTCATGAAACGAGATGATATATGCACGTGCGGCGATATTGGTTGGGATCGGCAGGCACGCGCGGTATCCTAGCGGCCCGATCAGACTCTCCTGACCGCTTTTTATTGCCGACGAGATATCCGTATGACCGATACCCCCTCCCGCCAAGCCGACCATCCCATCGACCCGCAATTCGTCGCCCGCTGGTCGCCGCGCGCGTTCAAGGATGAAACGCTGCCCGAAGGCACCCTGCTGTCGTTCTTCGAAGCGGCCCGTTGGGCGCCGTCGGCGTACAACGCGCAACCGTGGCGCTTCGTCTACGCGCGACGTGGCACGCCGCACTGGGATCAGTTCGTCGGCTTTCTCAACGAATTCAACCAGAGCTGGGCCAAGCACGCTGCCGCCATCGTCATCGTGATCTCGAAGTCGACGCTGACGCCCCCGGGCAGCGACAAGGAAGTGCCGGCCTCCACACATACCTTCGACGCCGGTGCCGCATGGGGCTACCTCGCGCTGCAAGCCTCGCTCGCGGGCTGGGCAACGCACGGTCTGGCCGGGATCGAGCACGACAAGATCCGCAACGAACTCGACCTGTCGCCGAAGTACAAGATCGAAGCCGCCATCGCCATCGGACGTCCTGGCGGCGATCCCGCTTCGCTGCCGGAAGGCCTGCGCGCTCGCGAAGTCCCGAGCCCGCGCGAGCCGCTGGCCAAGATCGCCTCGGAAGGCCGCTTCGCATTCTGACGTGGTCTGACACGCGCGGCGTTCGGGCGCGAAAGCCGCGGTTGCCGTGCACTGTGCCCACGTAAGAAAAACCCCGCCGGGTCTCGCGATCCGGCGGGGTTTTGTTTAGCGTCGGGCGCGCCCGGGCGTCAGGAAGCCCCGGTATCGGGTGCCCAGCCGCCGCCCAACGCGCGATACAGCGCCACGTGATTGACGAGCACGCGCTGCTTCACGTCGATCAACAACTGCGCGGCCTGAAACTCGCTGCGCTGCGCGTCGAGCAATTCAAGATAGCTCGCCACGCCGTTCACATAGCGACGTTTGGCCAGCCGCAGCCGCTCGCGCTCGCCATCGGACACGCGCTTTTGCGCCTGAAACTGACGCGCCAGCCATTGCTGCGCCGTGAGCGCATCGTCGACTTCCGCGAAGGCCGTCTGAATGACACGCTCGTACGAGACGATCGCCATCTCCTTGCGCACGTTCGCCAGATTCAACCCCTGAATGTTGCGCCCGCCATCGAAGATCGGCACGGTAATCTGCGGCATGAACGACCACACGCCGGTGCCCGCGCCGAACAGATCGGCAAAACGCGAACTGGCCGTGCCGATGTCCGTCGTGAGCCGGATCGACGGGAAGAACGCCGCACGCGCCGCACCGATGTTCGCATTGGCGCCGCGCAGTTGCGCCTCGGCCTGACGAATGTCGGGCCGACGCATCAGCAGCGACGACGGCAGTCCCGCCGCAACCGGCACGACAAACGCGCTGTCGAGCGAGGCGCCCGCGACCGGCTTCGTGCCAACGTCGCCGGTGAGCACCTGCAACGCGTGCACGATCTCGCTGCGCTGGCGCTCACGCTCGGCCAGCGCCGCCCGCGCCACTTCGACCTGCGTCGTCTCCGTGTTCAGGTCGAGGTCGTCGACCAGCCCGCGTTCGGCGCGCAGACGAATCACGCGAATGCCCTCTTCACGCGCCGCGAGCACCTCGCGCGCATAGGCAATCTGCTCGCTTGCGGCGACCAGTCCGATGTAGGACGTGGCCACTTCCGCGACGAGACTCACCTGTGCCGCGCGCTGCGCTTCCTCGCTCGACAGGTACTCCTGCAAAGCGGCATCGCGCAGGCTGCGCACGCGTCCGAAGAAGTCGAGCTCGAACGCACTCACGCCGAGCGTCGCCCGGACATCGTTCGCGACATAGCCGCCGGGCATGCTGCTGCCGCCATCGGGCTGTCCGGCCGAGCCCGAGTAGCGTTGACGGGAGAACTCGCCCCCCGCCCGCACGCTCGGCAGAAGATTGGCGGCCTCGATGCCGTACAGCGCGCGCGCTTCCTGCACGCGTAGCGATGCCAGGCGCAGGTCGCGATTCTGCGCCAACGCCTTGTGAATCAGCGCCTGCAAGCCCGGATCGGTGAAGACCTGAGCCCAATCGGCGTCGGCCGCAAGCGGCTCGGCGAGCCCAAAGCGGGCGTCGGTGCTCGACGGTGCCACCTCGTACGTCGTCGGCATCGGTGCCGCGGGACGCTCATAGGTCGGCGCCAGCGTGCATCCGCCAAGCAGTGCAAACAGGCACACCCCAGCCATGGATATCCCGCGCAAGCGGGGTCGAAACGTCGTCATACCTTCCCCTCGACGGACGGCGCGGCCGGTGTCACATCACGCGGCGCGCCCTGAGCGTCTGCATGCGGCCGGCGCACGAAGCGGCCGACCCACAGGAAAAACAAGGGCACCAGGAAGATCGCCAGCACGGTGGCCGTCACGATCCCGCCGAGCACCGCTACCCCGATAGCGCGCTGCGCACCCGACGCCGGGCCCGACGCAATCGCCAGCGGCACCACGCCGAAGCCGAACGCCAGCGACGTCATCACGATCGGACGCAGACGCAGACGCGCCGCCTGCACCGCGGCATCGAGCCACGCCACGCCCTGCTTCGTCAGATCGTTGGCAACTTCCACGATCAGAATGGCGTTCTTCGCCGACAGACCGATGGTCGCGATCAGCCCCACCTTGAAGTAGATGTCGTTGGGCATGCCCAGCAGACTCACCGCGCCGAGCGCACCGATCACCCCAAGCGGCACCACCATGATGACCGCCGCCGGAATCGCCCAGCTCTCGTAGAGCGCGGCGAGCGCGAGGAACACCACCAGCACCGACAACGCGAACAGGATCGGCGCCTGTGCGCCCGAGGCACGCTCTTCGAGCGACTGACCGCTCCACTCGTGACCAATGCCCGCGGGCATCTCGGCCATCAACTGCTCCATGCGCGCCATCGCTTCGCCGCTGCTCTTGCCCGGCGCCGATTCGCCCTGAATCGTGAACGACGGATAGCCGTTGTAGCGCTTGAGCTGCGGCGAGCCGAGCTTCCATTTGAGCGTAACGAATGCCGAGAGCGGCACCATCTCGCCGTTGTCGTTGCGCACGCGCAGATTGCCGATGTCTTCCGGCGACACACGCCAGCGTCCATCCGACTGCACGATCACGCGGCGATTCTCCGCACCCAGCATAAAGTCGCCCACGTAGTCCGAGCCGAACATCGTCGCGAGCGTCGTGCTCACGTCGTCCATGTTGACCTTGAGCGCTTCCATCTTGCGACGGTCGATGCTCACGTCCACCTGCGGCACGTCGCCCTGACCGGCAAAGATCACGTTCTTGAGCACCGGATCCTGTGCGGCCTTGCGAAGCAGGTCGTCACGCGCGGCGTTGAAGACGTCACGGCCCACACCGGCGCGATCCTGCAAGCGCAGATTGAAGCCGTTCGACGATCCCAGTTCCGGCAACGCCGGGCTGTTCATCGCGACCATCATGCGATCGGGCTGGCCGGCGAACTTCTGGTTGACGCGATCGACGATGGCATTCACGCCGTCGTGTTTCGACGTGCGTTCGTGCCAGTCCTTGAGCGTGACGAACAGCATGCCGCCGCCGGGCCCCGAGCCGAACTCGTTCCAGCCGCCCAGCACGAACACGTGCTTGATCGGCTCCTCCTTCATCAGATAGCTCTCGATGCGCTTGAGCGCAGTCATCGCTTCGGACAACGTTGCCCCCTGCGGCTCCGACGCCATCACCATGAAGCTGCCGGTGTCTTCGTCGGGAATGAAAGCCGAAGGCAGACGCATGAACGCCAGCGGCACCGCGATCAGCACGACACCATAGACGAGCATCGCGCGCCACGGACGGCGCAGCGACTTGTCGATACTGCGCGTGTAACGCTCCGTGCCCATCGCAAACGTGCGGTTGAACCAGCCGAAGAAGCCGCGCTTGTCGTGGTGATCGCTCGAAATCGGGCGCAACAACGTGGCGCACAGCGCGGGCGTGAGCGAGAGTGCGAGGAACGCCGAGAAGCCGATCGACACGGCGAGCGTGACCGCGAACTGCCGGTAGATGTTACCTACCGCGCCCGAGAAGAACGCCATCGGCACGAACACCGTCACGAGCACCACCGTTATCCCCACGATGGCGCCGCTGATCTGCTGCATCGCCTTAACCGTGGCCGCGTAAGGCGACAGCCCCTCCTCGACCATGATCCGCTCGGTGTTCTCGACCACGACGATGGCGTCGTCCACCAGAATACCGATGGCCAGCACCATGCCGAACATCGTCAGCGTATTGATCGAGTAGCCGAGCCCCAGCAGCACACCGAAGGTGCCCAGCAGCGCGACCGGCACGACGAGCGTCGGAATCAGCGTGGCGCGCAAGTTCTGCATGAACAGATACATCACCAGGAACACGAGCACGATAGCTTCGAGCAGCGTCTTGACGACCTTCTGGATCGACACCTTCACGAACGACGCCGTCTCGTAGGGCATCTGATACTCAACGCCCGCCGGGAACAGCTTCGCCTCCTCGTCCATCACCTGACGAACGGCCTTCATGACTTCAACGGCATTCGATCCGGCCGCGAGCTTGATACCCATGGCCGTGGCCGGCAGTCCGTCGACACGCGCCGAGTAGTTGTAGTCCGATGCGCCCAGCTCCACGCGCGCGACGTCGCTCAGCTTGATCGCCGAGCCGTCCGCCCGCACGCGCAGCGGAATGTTCGCAAACGCCTCAGGCGTGGACAACGCGCTGTCGGACACGATGTTCGCATTGATCGGCGCCGACGTGGGTGCCCCACCCGAGCCGATATCGCCGATCGTTACCCGGGCGTTATAGGCGCGCACCTTCGAGACGATGTCCGAAGCCGTGAGATCGAGCGCCACGAGTTTCGCCGGATCGGGCCAGATGCGAATGGCCTTCTCCGTGCCCCAGAACTGCACTTGACCGACACCGGGCACGCGCTTGAGCTGGTTCACCACCTGCGACGCCGCGATCTCGCCCAGATCGAACTGGTTGATCGCGGGATTGCGCGACGACAGCGTCACGACCATCTGGATGTTATCGGCAGCGCGCTCGACCTTCACACCGTAACGACGCACGACTTCCGGCAAGCGCGACTCGACCGTCTTGAGCCGGTTCTGCACTTCCACGGCCGCCAGATCGAGGCTGGTGCCCTGGCGGAACGTCAGGTTGACGGACGACTCGCCGTTACCGCTCGTGGCGGACGTGTACATCAGCCCCGGCGCACCGTTCATCTGGCGCTCGATGATGGCGGTCACCGAGTCTTCGACGACCTTCGCCGACGCGCCCGGATAGCTGCTCCACACGCTGACCATCGGCGGAGCGATGTCGGGGTACTGCGCGACGGGCAATGCCCGGATCGCGAGCACGCCCACGAGCGTAATCATCAGGGAGATCACCCAGGCAAAAACCGGGCGATCGATAAAGAAACGAGCCATGGTTATTGCGTCTCCGCTTTGGAGGCCGGACCGGCGCGCGCGGGCGCTACCGGTGCGGTGTTGTCTTGCGGCTTGGCGTCAGCGGCTGTGACGACTGTGGCCGACTTTGCGGCGGCGCCGGCAGCGTCAGTTGCATCGGCCTTGATCTTGACTTGCATGCCGTCGGAGAACTGCGCGACGTTCTGCACGATGACCTTCTCGCCGCCCTTGAGGCCGTCCGTCACCAGCCAGTCGCGACCGTCGATCGCTTCGGCGTGCACTTTCGTGTCGTGCACCTTGCCCTGCGCGTCGACCACGCGAACGATGGCGCCGTCGGTAGTACGCGTCAGCGACTCGCGCGGCACCCGTACGATGTTCGGATTCACGGCGCCTTGCATGCGCACCTGCACGAACGCGCCGGGCAGCAGCACGCCGTCCGGGTTGGGCAGCAGCGCGCGCATGGCGATGGTGTCCGTCCCCGGATCGACCGCAAGATCCGTGAAGAGCAGCTTGCCGGGCAGCGTGTACTCGCGTCCGTCGGGCAGTGTCACATGCACCTGCGGTGCAGACGCCTCGTTGCCGTGCTGCAGCTTGCCCGTGCGCAAGTCGCGCGTCATGGCGTAGACCTCGGCGGCCGGTTGCGAGAAGTTCACGTAGATCGGGTCGATCTGCTCCACGCGCGTGAGCAGCGTGGCCGAGTCAAGGCCGACCAGCGCGCCCTCGGTGACTTCGGCACGACGCACACGTCCCGCGATCGGCGAGACGACGCTGGTGTAGCCGAGATTGAGCTCCGCCTTGCGAACTTCGGCACGCGCGGCCAGCACCTCGGCACGCGCGCGGGCTTCTGCGGCACGGGATTCGGCGTCTTCACGGGCGCTGATGGCACGCTCTTCGAGCAGGCCACGATAACGCTCGATCTTATCGCGCGCGGAATCGTGTTCGGCCTGCGCCTTCGCGAGCGCACCACGCGCGGCGTCCAGCGCGGCAGACAGCGGCTGCGGATCGATGCGGAACAGCACGTCGCCCTTGGCGACCTTCTGGCCTTCCTGATATTTGCGCTCGATGACGACGCCACCCGCACGCGCACGCACGTCGGCGCTGCGGAATGCCGCGAGGCGTCCCGGCTGCTCGGTGGCGAGGGGCTCGGCACGACGCTCGACGGTGCGCACGACCGCTTCGGGCGTGGCGTCCGCCTCGTCTTTCTTGCTGCGGTCCGAGCAGGCTGCGAGTAACAGGACGCAGGCGATCAGGCTGGCGGACACGCCCGTTAGCGTTCCGAAGCGGGTTCGGTAATCGTTTTTCGATGACATGTAAGAACGTTGGATTTGCGACATCCGGTCAAGGGTGTCGAGACCGCGTTCGGTGCGCGGCGTCGAGCGATGGGCTGGCAGTGACTGCACCAGCGATGGGGGGCCGGAGGACCCGCATCTCTCCAGGGGCGCCACAGGTGACAGGTGCGCGTTGCGCGAAGGAGGTCTATGCCTGAGACCACCGGACCGGGGGATCCGGTCGTCTGCCGCCTCGCCTATGCTGGCGTTTCAATCTGGCGTTTCATATTGGAGAAGCGCGATTCTGCCGTGAAAATCGTGTTAGAAAAAGTTGGAACCTATCTATAAAATGGATAAATGAACTGGACCATAGAACAATTGCGCTACTTTGTGGCGGCCGCGGAAGAGGGCTCGATATCCGCTGCCGCCCGTCGTCTGGGGAAAGCTCAGTCGGCGGTGAGCACGGCGATTTCGTTGCTCGAAGCCGACATGGGATTTGAACTATTTGACCGTAGCCGCCGAAATGCGCGTCTCACCGATCAGGGCGAGGTAATGCTGCTCGAAGCCAAGGAGTTGCTGCGTCAGGCGGAGGGGCTGAACCACCGCGCGAACGCGTTGGCGTTCGGCGAGCAGCCTCAGTTGTCGCTGGCGCTGGACGAGGCATTGCCCTATCAGGCCGTCAGCGAACTGGTGCGTGACCTCGCCTACCAGTTCGCCTATCTGGAACTCACGCTGCTCAACGGCACCTCCACCGAAGTGGCCGAGTACGTGGAGAAGCAGCGCGCGGATATCGGCTTTCACGTGGATCGTGGCGCAATTTCATCGGCGCTGGGGCATAAATACGTCGGCTCGGCCGTGCAAGGGGTGTTCGTCGCGGGTGACCATCCGCTTGCGTACCGCGATCAAGTCACGCGAGGCGATCTCGCGAAATACCGGCAGATCCTGCTGCAAATGGGCGATTTCACGCCGTTGCAACTCAGTCCGTCCATCTGGCGCGCGGATAGTTCGTACGTGATCGCCAGCATGGTCGTCGACAAACTCGGCTGGGCAGTGCTGCCCATCGATATCGCCGAGTACGAGGATCTTCACGAACTGCGTTGCGACGATCTTGGCTTGCCACAGTTGCCGGTGCGCATGCTGTGGCGCTTCGGGCGCGAGCCCAACGATGTCATGCGCTGGTGCGAAGCCCGATTTGCCGAACTGCTGCGGGCAAGTTCGCCGCAAGCATAAATCCCAGGGACAACGACCGACGTCCCACCGAAAAACGCCGTCTCCACCTCCCCCTGACCGGGTCGGATCGGACGATGGCGTTCTTTCACATGCGCTCCGGTTCACCCAGCCCTCTCGCAACTCGCGGACTCGACCCCAAGCCCCTTTACACATAGGTGCCAGGGCAATTCCCCAAACCTCGCATTTGCAGCAAGTCAATTCCCAAGTCAATGTGAAATGGCGTGAATTCCGCTGAAATGCAAAGCAGAATTTCGCTCGTTCGCTGTAGTTACCCGCAGACTTCCGGCGCTTCATTACGCCTGATTTCAGACTGGTCTGGTCAGATGCACCGCCTCAGTCATCCATCGGCACCCCATGGGCGATACCGGAACGGATGCGATTCGACTCTCGAGATCTTTTGTAGACGACCTGTTGCCCCCCGAGAGATCGTCACGCAGGAAACGTTGACAGTCCATGGCGTCCGCATGTGCCGCCGCGCCCTGTCTTTTGGGATGACCCTCGTCATCTCCCGCTCCCCGCCTTAGGGGGCCTGATCAAAACAGCTTCACGCCTCATCAATCGTCGGCGGCAAGATGCCACGCGACGTGGCGAGGCCGTTTTCATTGGAGATCCGGCATTATGGATACAGCAAGCCTTCAGGCCACCGTCGCCATCGGTGCACAGGTGTTTGCGCAGCAGGCGAGTGCCCTCGCCGCACAAGGCAAGATGTTGTCGGACGCCTTCGGCGACGCCGTCGAGCTATTACTGAATACGCGCGGAAAAGTCGTCGTCTCGGGCATGGGGAAGTCGGGAATCATCGGTCGCAAGATCGCCGCCACCCTCGCGTCGACCGGCACGTCGAGTTTCTTCGTCCATCCGGCGGAAGCCTTTCACGGCGATCTGGGCATGATCGGCGCCGACGATTCCGTCCTGTTGATCTCCAATAGCGGTGAAACCGACGAAGTCCTGAAGCTGCTGCCGTATATTCGCCACGTCGGCGTGCCGACGATCTCCATCACCGGCGACTCCACATCGACGCTCGCCGGGCAGACCCGGGTCCATCTGGCCGTCACGGTCGAGCGCGAAGCCTGCCTGCACAATCTCGCCCCAACTACCTCCACGACGGCGGCACTCGTGATGGGAGACGCGCTGGCCGTCGCCCTGATGGAACGCCGGCGATTCAAGCCCACCGATTTCGCCACCTTCCACCCCGGCGGGACGTTAGGCCGGCGCCTGCTCAGCCGCGTGTCCGATCTCATGCACTGCGCGCCCGTCAGCGTACAAATGAGCACCCCATTTCTCTCCGTGGTCGAAGCGATTACGCGAGGCCGCACCGGTGCCGTATTGGTGCTTGGCGACGAACGCGAACTCTGCGGCATCGTCACCGACGGCGACCTTCGGCGCGCCATTTCCCATGGCAGCGACGTACGTGAAATCACGGCCCGCGACATGATGACCGCACATCCGGTCACCATCAGTGCGAACGCGCCGTTCGCCGAAGCGGAAACGCTCATGGTCACCCGCAAGATCTCGACGCTGGTCGCGCTCGACGCCGGCAATGCCGCCGTCGGCATCATCTCGCTTTTCGACACGTGATCATGCGCACCGGTTTGGAAGTGATGCGCGCCAGCGTGTCCGCCCTATTTCTCCGAGAACTACGCACTCGATTCGGCAAGTACCGACTGCTCTATTTCTGGGCGCCGATCGAGCCCGTGGCACACGTGCTGCTGTTCATGGCGATCTTCGGTGTCATCTCGCACCGCTCGATGCCTGACATCTCCTTCCCGGCATTTCTCGTGAACGGTGTGTTGCCGTGGTTCCTGTTCTCCGGAATCGCGCTGCGCTCGCTCTCGGCCGTGGAGGCGAACAAAGGACTGTTCAACTACCGTCCGGTCAAGCCGATCGACACGCTGCTCGCGCGTGCCCTACTCGAATGCCTGATTTACGGTTCGGTCTACTGCCTGATTCTGGCCGGACTGGCCGTATTCGGAGAGCAAGTCAGCATCGATCATGTGCCCGCGTTGCTCATGGTCTGGGCGCTTCTCGCCGCCTTCTCCGCGGGAATCGGGTTGATGCTCATGGTCGTTGGTGCGTCGTTCGGCGAAGCGGAGAAGATTGTGCCGCTGGTGCTCAAGCCCCTGTATTTCGCGAGCGGCGTGATGTTTTCAATCAACGTCGTCCCCATCGAATATCGGCAATACCTGCTGTGGAATCCACTGCTGCATGCGATCGAGCTGGCACGGCATGCCGCCTTCCCCGACTATCCGGCCGATGACGTCAGTCTGGCGTATCTCGCGTTCGCGGCACTGGCGAGCTGTGCGTTCGGCTTAGCGCTGTATCGCGGGCGCGAGAGCGCCATGCTGACGTCGTGATCGCACTCGATGGGCTGACCAAATCGTACCGGACGCCCACCGGACGTCATTACGTCTTCCGCGATCTGTCTCTGACGCTGCCGCCAGGCAAGAGCATCGGCGTGTTGGGTCCCAATGGCGCGGGGAAATCAACGCTTCTGCGCATCATCGGCGGGATCGATCGTCCGGATCGGGGCCGCGTCAGCACACAGGGAAGCATCTCATGGCCGGTCGGACTGTCGGGCGGATTTCTGAACCGACTGTCGGGGCGCGACAACGTCAAGTTCGTTTGCCGCCTGTATTCGCGCCCGGACGACATCGCACAAAAAGTCGAGTTCGTCAGGGAGTTCGCGGGCATCGGCAAATATTTCGACATGCCCATCGGCACCTATTCCTCCGGCATGCGTTCGCGCCTCGGGTTCGGGTTGTCGCTGGCATTCGACTTCGACTACTACCTGCTCGACGAAGTGACTGCCGTGGGCGACGCCGCCTTTCAGCACAAGTGTGCCGAGCACATCGAGCGCAAGCGCGCCAACGCGAATTTTCTGATGGTCTCGCATCAGGTCACCTCGCTCAAGAAGTACTGCGACATTGGTTTATGGCTTGCCCCCGAGGGCGCCAAAGTATTTGAGGATATCGATGAAGCCATTCATCTCTACCGCAGCCACGACACTCGCTAAAGGATGTCGGCACGCACGACGCTTCCCGCGTCATTGGCGCTTGCCGGCGTTATTTACGCTACCGCTGCTCATCACCGCCATGTATCTCGGCGTATTCGCTGCGTCGCGATACGTGAGCGACACCTCCGTCGCGATCAAGCGCTCGACGGAACCCGACGGCGCGCAGTTCGGCTTGTCGCTTCTCACCGGCGTGGGGAATGCCTCGTCGCGCGAAGACGCCATGTATCTGCGCGAATACATCCTGTCGGCCGACATGCTGAACTTGCTCGACGAAGCACTCGATCTGCGCGCCGCATTTGAAGCACCTCGCGCCGATATCATCTATCGCCTGCCGTCCGGTGCATCGCGTGAAACGTTTCTGGAGTACTACCGCGCGCGCGTCAATGCCGCCTTCGATGAGCGCTCCGGCCTGCTCAATGTGCGCACGGAAGGTTTCACGCCGGCGCTTGCCCTATCGCTGAGCCGGGCCATTCTGACGAACGCCGAATCGTTCATCAACGAGGTCTCGCACAGCGTGGCGCGCGAGCAGACGCGGTACGCACAAACCGAAATCACCGAGGCGCAGCGCCGCCTGCGCGAGAGCGAGGAGAAGCTGCTGGCGTATCAGAACGCGCACGGCATGCTCGATCCCGTGGCGTCCGCCGAGGCCACTGCACGCCTGATTGCCGAGCTCGAAGGCAAGCTCGCGGTGCTCGAAGCGGAACAGACCAACCTGCTGGCGTTCCTCAATCCCACAGCCCCGCAGGCCGTGGCCGGCACGAGCGCCATCCGGGCGCTGAAAGCGCAAATCGTGGCTGAGAAGCACAAGGTTGCCTCGCTTGGCGGCAGCAAGCTCAACCGGCAGGCCGCCGAATTCCTCGCGCTGAAAAGCGATTACGAATTCCACACGAAGCTCTACCAATTGGCGATCACAAGCGCAGAAAAAACGCGTGTCGAAGCCGCCCGCAAGCTCAAGAACCTTGTCGTTGTCGCGTCGCCTCAACTGGCCGAGGACGCGACCCATCCGAGAACCTGGTACGTCCTCGCGTCATTGGCGCTTTGCCTGGGCCTGCTTTATGGCGCGACGCAACTCGTGGTGAAGATCGTCCACGACCACAAAGACTGAGTTCCGCACACGTTTGATATGAAGACCTTACTGATCCCATTGCTGACAGCGTGCGTCGTCTGCAACGCCAGCGCGGCGATGGACACGCTCAACTTCCTTAACCCCGTCGCCGGTGAATCCGGTGACCCCGGGGCTTCGTCCCAGCCCGCACCCTATATCGATCCGGCAATGTCCTCCGAGCCGGATACCGGTGTATTGGGTCGGCCCGGGGGACGGTCGAGCGTGAAAGTCGCGTCCACGATGTTCGGCGCGCAACTCTTCAACGGCGCGTTCCGCAATTCCGCCGGTGCCGGCTTCAATCCGAACCACCGCGTGGAAGTCGGCGACCGGATTCAGGTTCGCATGTGGGGCGCATTCACGTTCGATGGCCTGTTGACCGTGGACCCCAAGGGGAACGTTTTCCTGCCCAACGTCGGCCCCATCGCCATTGCCGGCACACCCAACGCCAATCTCAACGCCTTCGTAGAAAGCAAGGTCCGCAGCGTCTATCGCGCGAATGTCGGCGTCTACGCCTCTCTGGCCACCGCGCAGCCGGTGAAAGTATTCGTCACGGGGTTTGTGAAGCAACCCGGTCTGTACGGGGGCACCGGCACGGACTCCGTTTTGTCCTATCTCGACCGTGCAGGCGGTGTCGACCCCGAGCGCGGAAGTTACGTGGATGTCGTGGTCAATCGCGCCGGCGCGCAGATCGGCCGGATGAACCTGTACGACTTTCTGCTCAACGGCCACCTTGCCGCACTGCCTTTGCACGAAGGCGATGTCGTCGTCGTGGGTCCGCGTCAGCACACGTTCAGCGTCGAGGGCGAGGTCTTCAATGCCTACGACTTCGAGTTTGAACAGTCGACGCTCACGCTCGCCCGCGCGCTGGAAGTTGCGCGCGTCAAACCGGGCGCCACACATGTGAGCGTTGTGCGCAGGCAAGGCACACAGAAGCGAACGGAGTATTACGCGATCGCGCACGGACATGACGTCGTGCTTCAGGACGGTGACAAGTTGATCGTCACGGCCGATCGATATGCGGGAACGATTCAGGTGCGTATCGAAGGCGCTCACTCCGGCGAACACGCGATGGTGCTGCCGTATGGCGCCACGATGGCCGACGTCCTGACCAAGATCAACGCCACCAGCATGTCTCGTGTGGACGCGCTTCAGTTGTATCGAAAATCCGTCGCCGTGCGTCAGAAGGAAATGCTGGACGTCTCGCTTCAGAAACTTCAGCAGAGCTCGTTGTCGGCCACGTCATCGACGAACGAGGAAGCGAGTCTGCGCGTCAAGGAGGCCGATCTCCTTGCGCGGTTTATCGCACAGGCAAAGCAGATCGAACCGAGAGGTCAGGTGGTTTTGTCGCAAGACAACATCGGCTCGACCCTGCTGGAGGACGGCGACATCATCCGCATCCCCGAGAAAAGCTCGCTCGTGATGGTGCACGGAGAAGTCATCTTCCCGAACGCCGTCAGTTGGCAAGACGGCGATAACGCGAACGACTACATCGAGCGCTCGGGCGGTTATTTGCAAGGCGAAAGCAAATCGCGCGTCGTCGTCATTCGGCAGAACGGCGAGGTTGTGTCGATGTCGAGTCGCACCCTCATCGATGCGGGCGACGAAATCATGGTGCTTCCGAAGGTCCAAACGAAGCATGTCGAAGTCACTCGCGGGATTACGCAAATTCTTTATCAGATTGCGGTCGCGGCGAAGGTTGTATTGGGACTTTAAGTTATCTACGTCAACATGCTTACCATCATCACACCAGTTAATTGCACAAACAAATCCTCATACCTATTCGAAAGAACCATAAGCTTTATCGATACGTGCGAGCCGACCCCCGAAATAAGCCGAATTATCGTCGACTTTGGAAGTGCCCCGAATTTGAGCGATCAATTTCAGCGCAGATCGGAAAGCAAAGGCATACGCTACATCAGATTGAATCGCTTTGGCCAACCATTTTCAATTGGGATTTGTCGAAATTCAGGGGTTCAGGCATCTACAACGGAATTCATCACATTTCAAGACATTGATCTTTTCGCGCCACCATCATTTTACAAAAGCATTCTTAATAGGCTTAAAAATAGCAAATACTTCAATGACATAGAAGTCATTCCTTGCCTATACCTAAGCGAAGATTACTCGAAAGAATACATCTCCGGAGATCCAGAAGAATCACACAAATCCGCATACTCGGAATATCTGGATAGCGGAAAATCAATTTCATTATATGCACCAACATCATCTTCGATTCTGGTGCGAAGAAACTATTTCCTTGAAATCGGCGGCAATCGTGAATCGTATCACGGTCATGGATACGAAGACTTTGAATGCCTGAACAGACTGGCGTGTCTTTCAATGAAATACACCAGATCTTCCGATTATTACAACCATCTCTACAAATACGATTCCCCACTGTACAGGGGCTACAGAACTTTCTTTTCAATGTTCGGGCGCGCCCTCATGAACGAAAGGATTTTCTTTGTACATTTATGGCATCCAACGGGAGAAGACCGGTCATATTCGGAAAAAAACTCTGCAAACAGGCGTCTTTTTGAACGCCACATCAGAGACTTCGACAAAACCGGAAGTTTACCACCGGCATTATCTGGCGCTTCAACTTCATTAACGGGAACTACGCTTGTTCTCGTGCACCGGGAAGGAAAAACAGCAAACTCAGTTCGCCAATTAATCCCACATCTTGGCGCGACGGATTTTGTCGACGAAGACACATTCAAAACAACCGATGAATTCTCAAAATACCTAACCAAAAACAAGATAACCAGAGTTTTCTTCTTCAACTCATTTGGAAATCATTTCAGACTAAAACTTTACAGAAAATGCAAACAATTAGGTTTGCAAACTTTAAATTTCGACAGAGGTGCTCTTCCGGATTCTTGGTTCATCGATCCTAATGGATTCAACGCTGACAGCACGTCCTACGACGAAAATCATTGGGAAAGAGAACTCACGCCAGAGGAGCGAGAAGAAGTTTCAGAGTACATCACATCCGTACTCAATATGGACGATGCACTGGAGAAGAATCCACTGCGCATCGGATTTGATAATTTCGTAAGAAAGCACCACCTCCGACGAAAAAAAGTTTTGTTTATCCCAATGCAACGTCCCGACGACTCGGTGATTCGGTACTTGGCGGGAGAAGACAACAGCATTGACAACTTCACGTCGGAGATCAAAAAACTTGCGAGCTCAATATCCGACTCTGGATGGCACATCCTTGTAAAACAACACCCACTGGAGCCAGCGCTTCCTGATTTTGGCACAACGAACATAACAACACTGAATTCTGAAACTCATTTCTATGACGCAATTTCTGCCAGCGACGCCGTTCTCACGATCAACTCCGGCGTCGGAATTTACTCCCTAATGCTCGGAAAACCGACGTTTAATGTCGGTCGTGCATTTTATTCCCACCCGGGTCTTTCGGTTAATTTAGACAATGTCATTTCATTCAACAGGGAGAAAGACAATCTCATTCAGCCGGACCGGAACCGCGTGGAAAAATTCATTCATTATTTGTGGTTCAGATTTTATACACACGGAAAAGCGCAGTACCGGGAAACGAGAAACACTCATACAGGCAGCACAACGAGTTCCGCAGCAGAAATTGAATTTTCAAAAATCCTAATTCCCGGCGCACTGGAGTACACATTCTTACCGAGAAGAAAAGTTTCTTTATCAAAAAATACGCGCCATTTTGACTATTTCAGATCAAGCATTCTTCTCGAAAAACATTCCGAACCAAGAAAAATCGATCCCTCCCAGGAAGTTCGAAAAAAACCCGACACGAAATCAATGCAAGCACCTCACCCGGGCCCTGGAAAGTTTTCGCGAAAATTCAGAAAATTTAGAAAATCACCCACTCTATTCTTCAAAGATTTCTTACTGAAGAGACTCCAGACCAGATAATTCTCCAAAAATCCGGGACGAGAAACACCAAAAAACAGGATATATCCGTGAAAAACAAACCCAACGTTCCTATTATTTTTGCTGGCCCTTGCGTTATAGAGTCAAGGGATTTCTCGATGGATGCCGCAACTGAATTAAGGAGAATATTCAACGAAGAGAAAATTGATTTTGTTTATAAATCTTCATTTGACAAAGCGAATCGAAGCGCCAGGACATCCTTCCGCGGAATCGGGATGGATGCAGGACTTTCCGTTCTTTCGGATATTCGATCGAAGCTGAATATTCCCGTCATCACCGATGTCCACGAAGCATCCCAAGTCAAACCGGTAGCCGAAGTCGTCGACATCCTTCAGACGCCGGCCTTCCTTTGCCGTCAGACAGACTTCATTCGCACGGTAGCCCAAAGCGGCAAGCCGGTGAACATCAAGAAGGGCCAGTTCCTTTCGCCGTGGGAGATGAAGAATGTCGTCGAGAAGGCGAAGGAGGCGGCGCGCGAAGCGGGCGTGCGGGACGATCAGTTCTATGTGTGCGAGCGCGGCACGTCGTTCGGATACGGCAACCTTGTCGTCGATATGCGCGGCCTTCAGGTCATGGCGCAGACCACCGGATGTCCGGTGATTTTCGACGCCACGCATTCGGTGCAGCTTCCGGGCGCGCAGGGCACGAGTAGCGGCGGGCAGCGTGAATATGTTCCGCATCTGGCGCGCGCAGCGATGGCGACGGGAGCGGTTTCCGGAATATTTCTCGAGACCCATCCGGACCCCGACAAGGCGCCCTGCGACGGCCCCAACATGGTGCCCTTCTCCGCACTGCCGAAGTTGCTCCGACAGCTCAAGGCGATTTACCAGATCGCTAACGCCGACGAAGCATGAAAACCACCATTGTGATTCCTGCCCGCTACGGCTCCACCCGTCTCCCGGGAAAGCCGCTGGTCGATATCCTCGGCAAACCGATGATTCAGCACGTCGTGGAGCGCGCACAGCAGGTCGTCAATGCCCATCGCGTTGTCGTTGCGACCGACGACTCGCGTGTCGCCTCCACGGTTCGCGATTTCGGCGGTGAAGCGATCATGACGTCCGTCGATCACGCGTCAGGCACCGACAGGCTCGTGGAAGTCATGTCGCAGATTCACGCCGACCTCTATGTGAATCTGCAAGGTGACGAACCCCTGATTCGCCCGGAAGACGTCACGCGTCTGATCGACGGCATGCACGCTCGCCCCGACGTCGATGTCGGCTCGCTTTGCCACGCCATCGACGCCGCCGAAGCCCGGAACATCAACGCGGTCAAGGTCGTGCTCGATGACAAGGGACAGGCCATGTACTTCAGCCGCTCCCCGATTCCGTTCGAACGCGCACCCGGCAGCGCGAGCTACCTCAAGCACGTGGGGGTATACGCCTACCGCCGCGCCACACTTGAGCGGTATGGCACCCTGGCATCTCCCATGACGGAACGTGCAGAGATGCTTGAGCAGCTTCGTCTGCTCCACGCGGGCGTTCGCATGCAGATGTTCGGTGTCGCCCCCACCGCACCGGGTGTCGACACGCCGCAATGCCTTGAACGAGTTCGAGCGATGATGGCTGCGCACTGGCGCCGTGGGGACACTGCAAGCGCGTCGTTATCGGTCGAGAGACAAATCCAGGACCCTGCCGGAGCCCGTCGTTGATTCTCGTCCGCTCCTCAGGCATCGCCAAAATTCCCCACCTGGACGCCCTTCTCGGTGAACCTTATCGTCGACTCCGGTATACGCCCAGGCACCGTCCGATAAGACCCGTGAGTGCCATCGTTGGATGGGGACGACACCGCTCGTCCGCGCGGGTGTACGCCTACGCCCAGCGTTTCGGCATCCCCTACCTCGCCCTGGAAGACGGCTTCCTGCGCTCGCTGGGTCTCGGGGTCGAGGGCACGCCGCCGTTATCGCTGGTCGTCGACGATCTGGGAATTTACTACGATGCGACGGGGCCGTCGCGGCTAGAGACACTCATCCGCGAAATTTCGCTGGATGACGTGAGCGCGCGCGAGGAGGCCGAACACGGCCTCGCGCTGCTACGCCGTCATCGTCTGACGAAGTACAACCAGAGCACCGCCGCTACGCTGCCCCAGCGCACGGGCCGCCCGCGCGTGCTGATCGTCGATCAGACCTTCGGCGATACGTCGGTCAAGCTCGGTGGCGCAGATGAAAGAACGTTTGCGCAAATGCTCGACGTCGCGCTCGATGAACACCCCGGCGCCGAAGTCTGGGTCAAGACGCATCCGGACGTCGTGCAAGGCAGGAAACAGGGATACCTGCCGATGCTGCCGTCCTATGCGCGATATGTGCCCAAAGGCATGTGCCCGTACGCCCTGAGCGAATCCGTCGACGTCGTCTACACGGCCACGTCGCATTTCGGCTTCGAAGCCCTCGTGGCCGGCGCCAAGGTCGTGTGTTTCGGACAACCCTGGTATGCCGGATGGGGGCAGACCGACGATCGCCACCCCGAGATAAGCAAACTGCGCGAACGACGTCCCCATCCAAAGACGCTGGTTGAACTCTTCGCCGCCGCTTATCTGAAATACGCGCGCTATATCGCGCCCGAAACCGGACGGCCGGGCACGTTCTTCGATGTCGCCGAGTGGATCCGGCTCAATCGTGACCTGCGTCGCGCGTCGTCAGGCACGGACTTCTGCATCGGCATGGGTCTATGGAAGCGCGCCATGGTGCGCCCCTTTCTCGATACCGGCGCAAACACCCTCCGATTTCCGCGCAACGCACGCGCGCTTCCCGCCGTCCTGCCGGCGCGCAGCCGCCTCGTGGTGTGGGGAATGCCGTCCTCTGAACTGGCGGCGATGGCCGATCGCAGGGGCCTTCCGCTCGTTCGGATCGAAGATGGCTTCGTGCGCTCGCATGGCCTCGGCGTTCACTTGCATCGTCCCTGGTCGCTGGTAGTCGACGCGTTCGGCTTGCACTACGCCCCGCGATACCTCAGCGCCCTGCATCGCAGACTGGCGACGATCACGCTCACCGACGACGAACGCGCTCGGGCCGCGCGGCTGCGCGAACAGCTCGTTGCCAAGCGCGTGACCAAGTACAACCTCGGCGGCGAATTCCGACCGAGCGACGCGGCCGGCGAGCGCCCCATCGTGCTGGTGCCCGGGCAAGTCGAGACGGACACGTCGCTGCAATTCGGCACCACCCGCGTGCGAACCAACCTTGCGCTGCTCGAAGCGGTTCGGCAAGCGCGACCGGACGCCTGGATCGTCTACAAACCGCATCCGGATGTGGTGTCCGGGAGCCGGCCCGGCCGCATCCCCATCGACAGGATCAAGCAGTTTGCCAACCAGATTTCGAGCGCTGCCGACATCGCCTCATGCCTGGATGTCGCGGACGAAGTTCATACGATGACGTCGCTCACCGGCTTCGAAGCCCTGCTCCGAGGCAAAACGGTGCATTGCTACGGGCATCCCTTTTACGCAGGCTGGGGCCTCACCGAAGACCATTGTCTCGGTGCGCCCAGCACGGGTCGTCAATTGTCGTTGGACGAACTCGTTCACGCCGCGCTGATCGATTACCCGCGATACCGGATCCCCGGCGTTGCCGGCTTCGCACGCGTGGAAGCGGTACTCGACGGCATTGAACGCATGCCCTTCCATCCGAAGACGAGGTGTATTCCCCGATCGCTGCCCGCCCGAGCCCTATGCACGCTGCGCGGGCTGTGGAACGCCCTGCTTTTGCGTCGTTGAAATGCTCACTATGCCGCTTGCTGCCCGCGCCTCGTCCGACATGCTCAAGACGCACCGCCGTGTGCTGCTTCTCCAGGGGCCGATGGGGCATTTCTTCAATCGACTGCGTCAATGGCTGACGCAGCACGGTGCAACCGTCTTCAAGATCAATTTCAATGGCGGCGACCGGTGGTTCCATCGTGGCCCGAACACGGTCGATTACACCGGCACGCTCGGCGATTTCGACGACTGGCTGATCGTCTATGTCGCGACGCACCGTATCGATGCCGTGGTCTGTTTCGGGGACTGCCGCGAGTACCATCGGATCGGCCGGCGAGTTGCGAAAGAGCACGGCTTGCCCTTTTATGTGTTCGAAGAGGGTTATGTTCGCCGCCCGGACTACATCACGCTGGAGCTCGACGGGGCGAACGGCTACTCGTCGCTCGCCTGCGACGCCGTGGCCCTTCCCCACGCAGGGGACGAACCTCGTGTGCGACCGGCGCCTCGCCAGCCGACCGGCTACCGGTTCCGCAGAATGGCCTGGGCGGCCATGACGTATTACGGTGCCGGGCTCATCTGGCGCCACCGCTTTCCGCACTATCGCCATCACAAGGAATTCTCGCCGTTCCCGGAGATCGTCTGCTGGGTGCGCTCCGCCCTTCGCAAGCAATGGTTCCGGGTGCGGGAAGCCGCTCTGCGGCGCTTCGTGTCCAGGGACATCGCCGGCCGTTATTTCCTCGTGCCGTTGCAGGTCTTCAATGACAGCCAGATCCGGCATCACAGCCCGTTCGAGGACGTCAGGGACTTCATCGAGGACGTCATCGTGTCGTTCGCACGGCATGCACCGCGGGAAACACATCTCGTCATCAAGCATCACCCGATGGATCGCGGTCATCGTGACTACCGCCGGTGGATTGCGTCGCTCACGCGCACGCATGGGCTCAGCGGACGAATTCATTACCTTCACGACGCGCATGTCCCGAGCCTCATCACGAAGTCCAGGGGCGTTGTCACGATCAACAGCACGACCGGCTTGTCCGCTCTCAATCATGGCTGCCCGGTGTATGTCGCGGGCCGCGCGTTCTTCGATCTGCCCGGACTGACGTCGCAAATGCCGCTCGCCGTCTTTTGGCGCTCGCCAGCGCCGGTGGATCGACAGCGCGTCAGCCAGCTCAAGACTTATTTGCTCAGCATGACGCAACACAACGGAAGCTTCTACGGCGATTCGCCGTGGATGCGCGCACAGGATGCGCACACATCCATCATCAATACGGTGCCCGGTGCAGGGGATTACGGCCATTCGCGTTCGTCGATATCGGCAAGCGGGGAGCAGGTGTCGTGACATCCATTTCGTTACAAGAGCGCGCCGCCGGCTTCCTGCTGATGACGGTGCTCGTGCCTTGCGCGCTGCTCGGCTACCTCCTGATCGTGACGGTCGGTTTCAGTGGACATTCGTCGCGCGCGCGCGCCGGGGTGCGCGCGCTGGATCACTTCGTCAACGCCACGCTCTTCAACGGATACGCCTGGGAGTCGTTGTCCTCGCACGCCTGGCGCGCGCGGGACCGTCGCTGGGCGAGAGCCATCATCTGGATCACCGACAGGTTTCAACGCGACCATTGCCAGCGCGCCAACAAGCGCGAGCAGCCAATCGTCGATCTGATGCTCAAGAAGGGACTTCACAGGGCCACGCTATGACCGCATTCGATTCGAACCTGCATGGACCGGAGCGAGGCACGGTGAAGCGTCGCCGCGTCTACTACCTGAGCGGTTTCGACCCGCGCGGGGCCGCGCACTACCATCGCCTTTATCGCGACGAGGCGGCAAAGCAGGCCCACATGCTCGGCGTGCAAATCGTCACCGGATCGCGACGGCGTCGGCATCACTCCGCCTCGTGGCAGGTCGCGTCCCGCTGGGGCCGGCATGAGGTCACGACCGATTACATCTTCCTCGGCTGGGACGACGTGGTCCGCGAGCATTGGCGGGGAAGTCACCTGTGCCTCGTCGTGCAGAGCTTCATCGGACTGGCCGCGTTTGTGCGACAAGGCTTCTTCCATGGCTTGCGCAGGGCCAACCGGGGTCCCTTCCTGAGCGCTACCTTTCCGTTTGCCAGCGTCATATTGCTGGCGATCGCTGCCGTCCTCCTCGGTGGACTCGCGGCACAGCTCGCATGGTATGCGGGATTTCGTGGATGGCACGCGATCGGCGGTGCCGTTCTCACCAGTCTCGTGCTGCTATGGGCGGGCATGTCCTGGTTCGATCGGATCGGCGTGCTGTGGCTGTTGAGGATTTACCGGTTCGCCCATCGATGGGGATGTCGCTCGCTACCCACGCTGGATGCGCGCATGGACGAAATGGCGGCGCGTATTGCAAAAGAATGCCGTCAGTATCCCGCCGACGAAATCCTGGTCGTTGGCCACAGTGTGGGAACGATGGTGCTCGTGGGCGTTGTGGCCCGGTTGCTTCGCGCAGCCCCGGAGGGCATACCGAATCTAAAACTGGTGACGCTCGGTGGCTGTATTCCGTTGTTGAGCCGACTGCGCAGCGCGCAGGCATTTCGTTGCGATCTGCGCACCGTTGGCCACTCGTGCGTGTATCCGTGGGTGGACGTTGCCGCGCAAGCGGACCCGCTGTGCTTCGCGCGCATGCATCCGCTGGCGGCTTGCGGCATCGCCCTGCCCCATCGCCCGCGACAGGTCATCGCCAAGTTCTTCAAGCTCTTTTCGCCGACACGCTATCGCGCGTTGCAACGCGACAAGATGCGACTGCACTTCCAGTACCTCATGGCCGCCGACCTGCCCGGCGAATACGATTACTTCCGTCTGACGGCAGGGCCGGACCCGCTTCAGACCTGACTCCCTGCGATGCGATTTACCCCCCCTTTCCCCCCCCCGCACAAGAACAAGAGTTCATTCGTGCGCCGGTTCCTACGCGGCTGGCGCTCCTGGATCGATGTGCTTTTCGAGCGCAGCTATCGCATGAAGATGGGCGAGATCTGGCAGCCCGGGTTCAACATCTTCATGGTGAACGAACCCCAATGGGTGCGCCGGATCCTCGTCGGCAACGCCCCCGACTATCCCAAACACGAGTTGATGCACCGCATGCTCGAACCGCTACTGGGTTCGAGCATCTTCACGACGAACGGCGAGGTCTGGGCACGTCAGCGCCGGCTGGTCGATCAGGCGCTGGGACATGCGCGGCTCAAGCGGGTATTTCCGCTGATGCGCGACTGCGTCGACGACATGCTCTCGCGCATGGACACGAAGGCCGACGGCGAGCCGTTCGACATCGACGCCGAGATGACCTACGTCACCGCGGACATCATCTTCCGGACCATTCTTTCGGAAAAGCTGAGCAGTACCGACGCCGCCACGATCTACGAAGCGTTCGTGGAATTCCAGCATCACGCGCAGCGCTCGATGATGCTGAGCATGTATCGACTACCGTCATTCCTGCCTCGCCGGGCAAGCGCACGCAGCGCGGTGAAAATCCGCGCCGTACTGGCGAGACTCATCGCGCAGCGCTTCGAAAAGCGCAATGCGCCGGAACAACCGGAGGACATTCTGTCGGCACTGATCGCGGCGCGCGATCCGCATACGGGGGACGGCTTCGGTTACGAGGAGCTCGTCGATCAGGTCTGCATGCTGTTTCTTGCGGGACATGAGACATCGGCAAGCGCGCTGGGTTGGTCGCTCTATCTGACGGCGCAGTGCGGGCACATGCAGTCGCGCATGCTCGCGGAAATCGATACCGAAGTCGGCGCGCGCCCGTTCGAGTATGGCGACCCGAAGGCGTTGGAGCTCACCCGCGATGTCTTTCGCGAGGCGCTCCGTCTGTATCCTCCGGTCGGCTTTTTCGTTCGCGAAGCCTTGCAGACCCACTGCATGCGCAACAAGACCGTGCCGAAAGGCTCGCCGCTGCTGATTTCGCCGTGGCTGATCCATCGCCATCAGTCGTTATGGGAACGCCCCAACGAGTTCGATCCCGACCGGTTCGGCACGCCTGCGGGCAAGGCGTCGCTCAAGTGCGCGTATATCCCGTTTAGCGCCGGCCCGCGAGTATGCCCCGGCGCGGCCTTCGCGTCGCAGGAGGCCATGCTGATTCTCGCCAGCGTGGTACGTCGCTTCACGCTGGCGCCGGTAGCCGAGCGCGTGCCCAAACCGGTCGGACGTGTCACCATCCGCTCGGAAAACGGCATCTGGATACGGCTGATGCGCAGACCTGCTGAAGGCCGATAAGCGCGAACATGACGGCACGACGTGCGCAGCGGGACCGCCGCGAAAGCTCGGGAAAACAATCAATACGGCGCTCCGCTCAGCGCGACGGTGCGCCCACAAGGTCGTTTCGCAATCCCCTCGCCTCCGCCTCGATATGCTCGACGAACGATTGCGTGAGGGGCGAAAGCCGGCTGCCTTCGCGCACGAGGCAGGCAATCGGGCGCGTCCACTGAAGGTCTCGCACGGGCAGAACGGCCAGATCCAGATAAGCGGCGATCGGACGATGTTGCGCGCTGCACACGCCAATCAGATCGCTCTCCGCGATTAGCGAGAACACGCCGTTGGCCGAACTATAGGTGCTCTCGACCTGAACATTCGGCCCCGCCACGCCATGCTCGCGGAAATACGCATCGATGCGCTGACGCGCAGAGACGCCCGAGGACGGCAGGATCCACGCGCACCGCCCCAGCGACTGCGGCGTGACGGCCGCCCCGTCGGCGAGCAGCGGGTGCGAGTGGCGGCAGACGATGGACGTCGGTTCGTCGAACAGGAGACGGGCGTGGATCTCGGGCGGCAACTGGCTCGGCATCGGCGAGACGGCAACGTCGATGTCGCAATCGAGCAGCGATGTGAGCAACGCATCGGAGAGCTGCACCTTGATGTCCAGACGCATCGCCGGACGCCGGCGCAACAGCGAGAGAAACGCGCGCCCCACCAACGGCTCGGCCGCGGGCGCCGCCCCCACCCGCACCTTGGCGAGCTGCCCCGCGTGCATCTCGTCCAATGTGTTGAGCGAGTCGCGGAATTCCGTGCTCAGGCGCACGGCGTGCTGACGAAACGCGACACCGAACTCGGTAAGACGCATGCCTTTGGGCGTGCGGTCGAACAGCGTGACGTTCAGCTCCGCCTCCAGACGGCGAATGCCTTTGGTGAGCGTGGGCTGACTCATTCCCACTTCCGCAGCGGCACGATGCATGAGTCCCGTGTCCGCAACAGCGAGGAAGTAGCGAATGTCGTCCAGGTTCACGATTACCAAACGTAATTGAAATCTCGAAATGCATGCTTGCCGAAACAAAGTGACCTGTCAATACTTCAATCGCGGACATGTGAAGGGGCTTGGCCGCCGCACCGGCATCTGCACCGATTTTGGGCATGCCGGTCGTATCGCGTCACACGATGCGGTCTTGCTGTGCGCCCCCCCGGCCATTGGGGAATGGCCGGTGCGGGACTGGCGGGATACCGCATCGGTCGCGACTAACCCGGCGTGCATCCGCTCACCGCAAATTCCTCAATCGAATATGCGAATGAAGAATGGTTGGTTAGCGATCGCAAGAAAATACCGGATCATACGAATCCTTGACGACGCAGAGAAGATGGCCAGTGGTGTCGCTGCGCCAGACGTCGAATCCCGGTGTGAGGCAAGTGCCTCACGATACCCGGCGTTTCGGCAAGTGTCGTCAGGGCAGTTTGACGATGGTGGTATCCCAGGTTTTGTGTCACGACGCTGCTGAGCATTTGCCATAGTCCGCACAGGTATTTCCTCGTGGACGTGCAACGCCCAATCCCCTAAGCGTATGCGATCCCACGCCTTCCGGTGCCGGCGCCTTTCATGGCGACGCCCGATCGCTACGGCATTGCCATCTCCTGAAAATTCTCTCGTTCACTGCGATCTCGCGTCATCGCCGATTCGTCACATCATTTGATTAGGAATCCTATCAAATTAACTAACCATCGAATCGATGAGGCACCACGGTTTGCCGCAGACCGGCATCTCGTTGCAGCGCGCCACTTCCCTGCTCGCTGCACAAAAACATCAACATCACCCAAGAGGTATTGACCATGGCAAGACAAAACATCGAAGGCTCGTTCGTGGCACTGATCACGCCGTTCAACCGCGACGGCTCGATCGACTTTGAAGCGTTCCGCACCCTGCTCAAGTTCCAGGAGGACAACGGCACGAAGGCGATTTTGTTCATGGGCTCGACCGGCGAGTCGTCGATGCTCACGCCCGACGAGCGCAAGCAACTCATCACCGAAACGGCCAAGATGAAGACCGGCAAGATGGCGTTCTTCTACGGTTGCACAGGGAGCAACACCGACATCACCATCGCCAACGTGAAGTACGCACGTGATGCCGGCGCTGACGGCGCCATTCTTGCCGCGCCGGCTTACATCTGCGCGTCGGAATCGGATGCCGAGTCCTTCTTCCTCGACGTCGCCGACGCCACGGATCTGCCACTGGGCATTTACAACAACCCGCCGCGCGTGAAGACCGACCTTCACTGGGACAGCCTGATCCGTATCTTCAAGCACCCCAACTACGTGATCCACAAGGAATCGACGACCCGCGTGGGTCAGGTCGCGCAGATGCTGGCCGCCAACACGAACGTGTCGATCATGTGCTGCGACTCGCCTAATCTGGGTCTCGTCGTGCCGACGATGAGCCTCGGCGGTCACGGTACGGCCAACATGACCGGCAACATCGCGCCGGCGGAAATCGCCGCCCTCTCCACGCCGTGGAAAACGCCGGAACAGGCCGGGATCTTCCGCGAAACCTATCTGCGCATGCTGCCTGTGCTGCATTACACGTACTCCGCGATCAACCCGGTGGCGGTGAAGTGCCTGATGAAGGCTGTCGGTCTGCCCGCTGGCGACCTGCGCCGCCCGCTTCGCGGCCTCGAAGGCGAGGCGCTCGAACGTGGCCTGCGCGCAGTGCGCGAGCTGGGCCTGGACAAGAAGTACGGCTTCCCGATGCGCGCACTCGACGCCTGAGCCCAACAAGCACTTACCGGAGGCGGTGATGGATCTTCAAATCGGCGGGCGGCGAGCCCTTGTTATCGGCGCGAGCCGCGGGATGGGACGCGCCTGCGCGCAGCAACTAGCGCTTGAAGGCGTGCAGGTGACGATCGTGGCACGCACGCGCGAAACCCTGGAACAAAGTGCGGCCGAGATATCGGCGCTGAGCGCTCAGCCGGTCGACTATGTCGTCGCGGACATCGCCACCGAAGCCGGCCGCGATGCCGTGCTCGCCGCGTGCCCCGCCCCGGATATTCTCGTGAACAACGGGGACGGGCCGCTGCCGGGCGACTTTCGTGATTGGCGTCGTGACGACTGGATTGCCGCGCTCGACCAGATGATGGTCGCGCCTATCGAGATGATCCGGCGCACCGTCGACGGCATGATCGAGCGCAAGTTCGGCCGCATCGTAAACATCGTGTCGCGCAGCGTCAAAATCGCACAGAGCGACCTGGGCCTGTCCAATGGCGCGCGCTCGGGGCTCGTTGGTTTCGTGGCCGGTTTGTCCCGTCAGACCGTGGCGCACAACGTGACGATCAACAACCTGCTGCCCGGCATTTTCGCGACCGACGCGCAGGTGCGCCACATTCGCCACATGCCGGGTGTGACCGACGAAACCTTCAACGACGTATGGCTCGCGCGGCAGAACGGCAATCCTGCCCGCCGGTTCGGCCGTCCTGAGGAAATCGGTCAGTACTGCGCGTTCCTCTGCTCGGCCAACGCCGGTTTCGTCACCGGCCAGAACCTGCTTATCGACGGAGGGAGTTACCCCGGCACGTATTGATGTCACCCCGCGACGTCACGACTCGACGTCGCCACGCTCCGCTGCGCAGGATCGAAAGCCCCCGTGTGGCGGCGCCCACTGTTTCACATTGAGGTATCAGCATGACAACTCGCCGTTCCTTCCTATTGCAATCGGGCGCCCTGCTCGGCGCAGGACTGCTCAGCCACGAAGCACGCTCGCAAGGCACTTATGCGAATACGCTTGAACGCGTTCAGAAGACACGCGTGCTTCGCATCGGCGCAGTGCGCGGCGGCACGCCTTACTACTTCAAGAACATCGCCACGAACCAGTGGGAAGGCTGCATGATCGACATGGCGACCGATCTCGCACAATCGCTCGGCGCGCGCCTCGACATTCAGGAAACGACCTGGGGCAACTCGGTGCTCGACATCCAGTCCGGCAAGATCGATGCCTTCTTCGGCCTGTTCCCGACGGAGCAACGTCGCAATGCAGCCACGTTTTCCGCACCGCTGTTCCATAACGCCAACTCGCTGGTCGCGCGCAACGGGTTCAATCCGACCCAGTGGTCGGACCTAAACAGGAAGGGCGTGCGCATCGCCGTCGACCTGGGATCGTCTTATGACGCGCTGGTAACCCGCACCTGCCCCGAGGCGACCATCCTGCGTTTCGACAAGACGAACGACGCCACGCTCGCCGTGCAGGCCGGACGCGCCGACTGCCAGGTCACCGTGATCATTCTCGGCCTCACGATGCTCAAGAAGAATCCATCCATCGGCCACCTCATCGTACCGTTGCCCCTGGCCTCGACCACCACCAACGCGGCGCTGCCCAAAGAGGAAAGCACCGCCTGGGTGACGTATTTCGACCAGTGGCTCCAGGGCATGGAGCGCAGCGGAAAGATTCGCAGGATCATGCTCGCGAATCTGGACAAGCTCGTGGGTGTGAAAGCGTCCGATATCCCGCCGCAAGTCAGTTTCTGAGTCGAGGAACGCATCGTGTATTCGTGGAATTTTGCGGACATTGCCCCCTACTGGCAGCTCTTCCTGACTGGCATCGGGTACACGCTGCGCTTTACGGCCATCACCATTGCAACGGGCATGACGCTGGGTCTCGTCGTCGGGCTCGGCCGTCTCGCGCACACGAAGTGGCTCACCGTGCCGCTGCGCGCCTACGTCGAGCTCTTCCGATGCTCGCCGGTGCTGGTTCAACTGATCTGGTTTTACTACGCGCTGCCGGTGCTCACCGGCATTCAGATGTCTGCCGAGGCGGCGTCCGTACTCGCTCTGACGTTGTACGGCGGCGCGTTCTACTCCGAGCTGATTCGCGGCGGCATCGTCTCCATCGATCCCGGACAAGCGGAGGCCGCGCGTGCACTGGGTATGCGCCGTTTTCGCGTGATGTGGCGCATTGTGCTGCCGCAGGCGTTCCGGCGCATGGTGCCCGCGCTGATGAACCAATCGATCTTGCAATTGAAGAACACGTCGCTGCTCTCGGTGCTCGCATTGCCCGATGTGCTGTATCAGGGCCAGACCATTGCGCATGAAACCTTTCGTCCGCTCGAGACATATTCCGTGGTCGCGCTGGTGTATTTCGCGTTGCTGCTGCCTGCAACGTTCGTCGTGCGCCGGCTCGAAGCGCACACCGGCACCGGCCGCCCCGCCTGATGCGGCGCAATCGTGAGGAAAATGCGATGACCAAGATGATTGAAGTCACCGGCGTGAGCAAGGCATTCGGCCAGCATCAGGTGCTGCGCGATGTCTCGCTCGACGTCGAAAAAGGCGGCGTGGTCGCCCTGATCGGCCCGTCGGGATCGGGCAAGTCGACGCTGCTTCGCAGCATCAACCTGCTGAGCGTGCCCGACGCCGGCACGATTCGCGTGGGGACGTCGGTCCACACCTTCGACGGCACGCGCACACGCCTGCCCAACGACAAACAACTCTCCGCATTCCGGTCGCGCACCGGCATGGTGTTCCAGCACTTCAATCTGTTTGCTCACCTGAGCGTATTGCGCAATGTGATGGAAGGCCCGTTGGGTGTGCTCGGCGCGCCGCGCCGCGAGGCACAGGATCAGGCAATGGCGCTGCTGGAAAAAGTCGGACTGGCAGACAAGGCCAACCAATTACCCCAGGTGCTCTCGGGCGGGCAGAAACAGCGCGTGGCGATTGCGCGCGCATTGGCCATGCGTCCCGCGGTCATGCTGTTCGACGAAGCCACCTCTGCACTCGATCCGGAACTGGTGGGCGAGGTGCTGGGCGTCATTCGCGGTCTTGCCGACGACGGCATGACGATGCTGCTCGTCACACACGAAATGGACTTCGCGCGTGAGCTCGCCGATCAGGTGGTCTTCATGCGCGACGGCGCCATTGTGGAAACCGGCACGGCGCGCGATGTTCTCGAGCGCCCCTCCGATGCCCGGACCCGCGCATTTCTTGCCCGCTACCGGCATCTGGAACACGCGGCGTGACAAAGGACTCCTGAACCGGCGGGCGGCGATCGCTTGTCGACGCCACCGCCCGCCCTCGCCTCACATGGCAGAAAATTCCTCGCAAATCATATCTGATACATAGGATTACTAATAAATGAAATTGAAAAATACTTCTCGCCCCCGCTTCGGCGCGCCCCTTTCGCGACGCACCACGCACGCGGTATTGCGTCTCGGCGTGACAAGCGCCATCTCCGTGATTGCCATGCACGCGCATGCGCAGAGCAACGTCACGCTATACGGTATTGCGGACGCCGGCCTCACATACACGAACAATTCGGGCGGGGCGAGTGCCGTGCAAGTCGGCAGCGGCGGCCGAGGCAGCAGCCGCTGGGGCTTCAAGGGGCAGGAGGATCTCGGCGGCGGCACCGCAGCCATCTTCCAGTTGGAAAATGGGTTCAACCTCGCGACCGGAACCAGCCTGCAGAACTCGCGCGAGTTCGGACGACTCGCGTTCGTCGGCCTGAAAAACCGGTATGGCTCGCTCACGGTCGGCCGGCAAGACGACGTCATGGTCACCTATGTGGGCGGTTACGGCGCGTCGGTGCTGTTCGGTGGCTCGCTCGCCTCGCGCGCAGGCGATCTGGATAACGGCTTTGCCGACTACAAGCTGGACAACACGATTCGCCTGACCAGCGAGAGTTTCGGCGGCTTCAGCTTCGGCGCACTGTATGCGGTGGGCGGCGTGGCGGGCGCGGCCGGCCGCAATCAGACCTGGGGCCTCGGCGCACGCTACGCGTACGGCGCGCTGTCGCTCGGCGCGGCGTACCGTCGCGTCAACAACCCGGCCGTCACCTATTTCGACGCAGCGGCCGGCGCCGTTGCCAACACTACATTCGCCAATCCCGTATCGAACCCGATTTTCAGAGGCTATACGTCGGCGACGAGTCTCGAGACCTATGCGCTCGGCGGATCGTACCTCTGGGGCCGCTCCACGTTCGCCGCCAGCGTCACGCGTTCGCAGTTCAACGATGTGAAGAAGACATCGACCACGCCGCTGGGCGGCATCAACCCGGTGCTCACGAGCGCAGAACTCGTCTACAAGTTCATGCTCACGCCGAACGTGTCGCTGGCGTCGTCGTATGCCTACACGAAGGCCGACACCGCGCGTTACCAGCAGGTCAGCCTCGGCGCGCAGTACTTCCTCTCCAAGCGCACCGGCCTGTACGCCATCGGCGCCTGGCAACACGCCGCAGGCACCAACTCGCTCGGACAGAAGGCCGTGGCGAACCTGAACCTGCTCAGCGCGTCGAGCACGGCCAATCAGACCGCGTTGAAAATCGGCATCTCGCATTCGTTCTGACGTCGGTGCGCCGCCTCGGGGCTTTCCGATGGCGGCGCGTTTGCCTCTCCATGTCCCGATCCTTTGCCCCACGCTGCTGCCCTAACCCGCACGTCCGACCATGATTTCCGCCCGACCGCCTGCCCGCCAGCCATCCGACATCTCTCGCGGGACGCATCGCGTTCCTTCGCTCTCGCATTGGGGGGCGTTCGAGGCGGTGGTGCACGACGGCCGGCTGATTCGTTGCGAGCCGTTCGCCAAAGACCCGGCGCCGTCGCGCATTCTCGACGCCATGGTCGAGCAGATCTACTCGCCGTTGCGTGTGCGTCGCCCCGCCGTGCGCCGCGGCTGGCTGGACAAGCGCGAGGCGGCGGATCGTACGTGCCGCGGTAGCGACGAGTATGTCGAGGTGTCCTGGGAGACGGCGTTGGGGTTGGTCGCAGAAGAACTGCAGCGTGTGCGTTCCTTGTACGGGTCGCAGAGTATCTTCGGCGGCTCCTATGGCTGGTCGTCGGCCGGACGTTTGCATCATGCGCGCACGCTAACGCATCGCTTTCTCTATTCGGGCGGTGGCTGCATCGATCAGCAGGGCAATTACAGTTGGGGGGCAGCGCAGTTCCTGTTGCCGCACGTCATCGGCACCTACGCGCCCGTCAGCGGCCGGGTGACGGATTGGCAGAGCATCATTGCCCATACACGCCTGATCATCGCGTTCGGCGGACTCGCGCTCAAGAACGGTGACATCACCTCGGGCGGCGCGGGTGAGCACTCGATGGGACGCTGGCTGGAGCGCTCGGTGACTGCCGGCATCGACTTCGTCTCGATCAGCCCGACGCGCGCCGACGCCCCGGCGTTCATCAATGCCCAATGGGTCGGGATTCGCCCAAACACGGACACCGCGCTGATGCTCGCCATGGCGCATACCTTGCTGGTGGCGGAATTGCACGACGCGGCATTTCTGAGCAGCCACTGCGTGGGCTTCGACGTTTTCGCAGACTACCTGCTCGGCAAGCCGGACGGTGTCGCAAAAAGCGCGCAGTGGGCGCAGACACTCACCGGAGTGCCGCGCGAGACGATCGAGGCGCTCGCGCGCCGTGCGGCGTCGACACGCACCATGATTACCGTGGCGTGGTCGCTGCAACGCGGGCATCACGGCGAGCAACCCTACTGGGCGGCCGTGACGCTAGCGGCGATGCTGGGGCAGATCGGCTTACCGGGCGGCGGATTCGCGTTCGGCCACGGCTCGATGAATGGCGTGGGCAACCCGCGCGGCGATCTTCCCGGTCCGGAAATGTCGGCGGGAAAGAATCCGATCGGACGCGGCATTCCGTGTGCGCGCCTGACCGACATGTTGCTCGCGCCGGGCGAGACTTTCGCGTTCAACGGCAAGACGCTGACGTATCCCGAGATTCGTCTGGTGTATTGGGCCGGGGGGAATCCGTTCCATCATCATCAGGATCTGAACCGGTTGATGCGGGCGTGGCAGGTGCCCGAGACGATCGTCGTGCACGAATCGTGGTGGACGCCGACAGCCCGCCGCGCGGACATCGTTCTGCCCGCCACGACAACGCTTGAGCGCAACGACATCGGCGGCTCGTCACGCGATCGCTTCGTGCTGGCGATGCACCAGGCGATTGCGCCGATTGGCGAATCGCGCAACGACTTCGACATCTATCGCGCGCTGGCGGCCCTTGGCGGTCACGAGCAGACCTTTACCGATGGGCTCGACGAGACAGGTTGGCTGCATCGCATCTACCAGGGCATCAGGAACGGCTGCGCACAGCGCGGCGTGAGCACCCCGGCGTTCGACGAATTCTGGCAGGCGGGCCATCTGGAGTATCCCGCGCCGGAGAAGGACTTCGTGTTATTCGACGCGTTTCGCGCAGATCCGCAACGTCACCCGTTGGCCACGCCGTCGGGCAGGATTCAGATCTTCTCCGATGCGGTGGCGGCATTCGGCTACGACGACTGCCCGCCCCACGCGAGCTGGATGCCACCGGCGGAATGGCTCGGGTCGTCGCTGGCGGCGCAGTGGCCGTTGCATCTCGTGACCAATCAGCCCGCGGATAAATTGCATTCGCAACTCGACGCCGGCAGCGTCTCGGTCGCGGGCAAGGTCAACGGCCGCGCGCCGGTGTGGATGCACCCGCACGACGCGAAAGCGCGCGGCATCGGCGCGGGAGATGTGGTCAAAGTCTTCAACGAAAGAGGCGCGTGCCTGGGCGGTGCGGTGCTCGACGAGAACATGCAACCCAGCGTGGTCATCATGCCCACGGGCGCCTGGTTCGATCCGCAGGATGCGCGTCTCGAGCGGCACGGGAATCCAAACGTTCTGACGCTCGATATCGGCACATCGAAGCTGGCGCAAGCGCCCAGCGCGCTCACGGCGCTGGTCGACGTCGTCAAATGGCGTGACGGCGAAGCGCCGCCCGTGCTTGCCCATCGGCGCCCGCGCATCTGGCAAGCATCGAACGATTCAGCAGATTGAAAACGACGACGGACGATCACGGTCTGACACGATAACCCGACGCCCGTTTCGCCTGAAGGGACCGAAGCAGGCGCGCCGTCAATCCGTCATATGCTTGCGCAAAATGGTCACTTTGGCCATGACGCGATGGCCAATATGATCGCAGAGATGCCAAATGCGCGGCGCGACCCTACCGCTCGACGCCGTCGACAGGCGAGTACCTCGGCGCCATAGGCGCGAGAAACAGTCATTACGTTGAGCCTGAAGCATGTCCGCGTCCGTAGAAGTCACCCGTCCCCATCTGGCAAAAAAAGATATCGACATCGGTCTTTTACGCACCTTCGTGGCGGTTTCCGAAAGCTCGACATTCCTGGCCGCGGGCCACCGCCTGAGCAAGACGCAATCGGCTGTCACGCAGCAGATGCAACGCCTGGAGCAACAACTCGGCATCGCCTTGTTCGAACGCTTGGGTCGAAGCAAGACGCTGTCCGTGTCTGGACAAAAGTTGCTCAAACAGGCGTATGCGCTGTTGTCACTGCATGACGAAGTCGTTCGCTCGGTTCAGGATGCCAGCCCTTTCGGACACCTCCGTATCGGTGCGCCTTACGATGTGTCGGACTCGATCCTGCCGCTGCTGCTTACGCGCATCGCCAAGGAAATTCCCCACGTAGACGCGCAGATCACGATCGATCACAGTCCGATGCTCATGGAATCGCTGCATCGCGGGGAGATCGACATGATCATTTCCACGCGTGAGGATAAGAATCTCGATGGGTTTGTGCTTCGAGAATCCCCCATCGTGTGGCTGTGCGCCGAACAGTACCGGCACGATCGTCGCGCCACGCTACCGCTGATCCTCGCCGACGGGCCGAGCCTGTTCGCCAAGCACGCGCTGGTCGCGCTGGAAGACAATCAGATTCCGTGGCGGCAGGCGTTTCTGTCGTCGAATCTCGTCGCGATCAAGTCGGCTGTCCAGGCGGGGCTCGGCGTCACCGCGCGCGGGGTCGAGTCGCGCACGAGCGGCATGCGCATTCTCACCCAGGCAGACGGCCTTCCGCCACTGCCCTCCATCACCTACTACCTGTGGATTCGACCGAATTCGGTCAATCCGTTCGTCAGGCATGCCTTCGAATTGATCAAGACGCGACTCCGGCCGACGCGAACCCGCGCACTCCGCGGCCAGACACGTGCGCAATCCGTGTGATGACCGCAGTTCGATGACCTCAGTGCAACGACTCCAGCGCGGCGTATCGGCCAAGACGCTCGATCAGCCGCTCGAAGAAGGTTTCGACGTGAATCCCGATCTGCACGCGCACATTGCTGGGGTGATCCAGTTTCCCGTAGAAGTCTGCATAGGTATGCCCCAGTGTCGTGGGGCTCTGCACTTCCACGCCGACGAACGCGCTGCGCTCGCGCATCAGGTCTGGCCATAGCACCGCAGCAATGACCACCGGGTCGTGCAAGGGGCCGCCTTCACATCCCAGACGATCGAGATCGTTACGGTCATAGGCCGTGAGCAAGCCGATGACCTTCTGCGCGACCCGGTTCTGGAGCGCCGACAGACGCGACAACCTGTCGCTGGTGACAAGCACCTGGAGGGTCAGGTCCAACGGCACCATACGAATGCGCAAACGCGACCCGAGCACGCGATGCACCGCGTGCGGATCGGCCAGCACGTTGAATTCGGCCCACGGCGTGCGATTGCCTAACGCGGTGAAAGCGCCGCCCATCATCACCAACTCTTCGATGGCATCGGCGAAGTGAGGGTCAAGCGCGAGCGCCAGCGCAATATTGGTCAGTGGCCCCAACGTGCAGAGCGTGATCTTTTTCCCGTCGGCGCGCGCCTCCTCGGCTTGCCGCAAAAGGAAAGCGACGGCATGCTCCTGCTCCGCGACCTTGCTGGCACGGGGCAGGACACCCTCCCCCAAACCGCCATGCTCGGTGTACTTGCCGAAAATCTGCTCCCGCAGCAGTGGCCCGGCCGCACCACGATAGACCGGAACGTCTTCGCGGCCCGCCAGTTCGCACACACGGCAGGCATTTGCCGCTGTCTCGGCCGCCTCGACATTGCCCGCCACGGTGGTGATGCCCAGCACGCGCAACTCCGGGCTCGCCAGCGCGAGCAAGATCGCGACCGCGTCGTCCACGCCGGGATCGGTATCGATGATGATTTTCTTGACGCTCATGGTCACCTCAGAGCGCGCCGACCCGTTGAAGCACCGATCGAACCTGCGTGAGGGCTTCGTCGGACAGGACCGGCTGCGGGGCAATGGGATCACCGACGTCGAAGCCCTGAAGCGTGAGTCCGGCCTTGATGCAGGCCGCCAGCGAATACCTGGCAAACACTTCGTTCACTCGCCAGAGTTCGCGCTGCAGCGCCACGACGTCTGCCCAACGCTGTTGAACGGCCAGGTCGTACAGCCGCACGCTTTGCTCCGGTATCAGACAGGCCGGCCCAGCCATCCAGCCCACGCCGCCGATGAGCATGACGGCAGCAGGAATGTGCGCCGAGGCGGAGAAAATCTGTAGTTTCCCCTCGGTCTGATTGAGGACGGAGAGCAGGCGGCCGGTGTTCGTCGAGGCGTCTTTGATGTACGCGATATTGTCGACTTCCGCGAGTCGGCGAATCACGGGAATCGAGAGATCGGAGCGTTGAAACTGGGGATTGGTGTATAGCACCACCGGCAGCGTGACCGCCTCGGCGATGGCCCGGAAATACGACTCGGTTCCCACGTCATCGACCGAAAAGTACGACTCCATGATGGCCAGAATGCCTTGCACGCCCAGCGCTTGCATCGTTTCGGCCTGGATCCTCGCGTCTCGGGTGGTCAGGGCCGCGACACCCGCGATGACCGGAACGCGTCCGCGCGCGGCCGCGACCACCGTTTTGACAATCTCGATGCGTTGCTCGAACGACAGATAGGCGAACTCGCCCGTGCTCCCCAAAGGGGCGAGGCCATGAACGCCTTTGTCGATGAGGTGCTCGACCAGACGCGCCAGCACCTCGTGTTTGACACGTCCCTCGCTGTCTACCGGGGAAACCAGATAGGGAAAGACGCCGTGAAAATTTTCCGATGACATTTTCGATTCCGCAAATCAAGTGAGTTAATGGCTCGAACGAACGTAATAAGGCAGCGTGTAGCCATCCGCGCGACCGACATACGTCAGCCCTTTGCGCAAGGCCCAGTTGTTCGTCAGGAAGAACAGCGGTATGACGCCCAGGTCGTTCATGCCGATCTCCATCGCGGACTGCAACAGGCGCTCGCGCTTGGGCGTATCGATGGTGACAAGCGCTTCGTTCAATGCCCGATCGAACGCGGGATTGGCGTACCGCCCCCGGTTACCCTGCCCGCGATCCGGGCCATAGGTGGCCAGCAACGGCCCGAGCACCCCGGAGGCTTCTCCGGTTTCTATGGCCGCACCGCCCATGATCAGACTGAAGTCGCGCTTGGCAGCGCGCGAGAAGTACACGTTGCCTGGCAGGGTGACGATCTGCGTCCGGATACCCACCTTGGCCCACATCTGACCGAGCGCTTGTGCGATGGCGGCATCGTTGGGATAGCGGTCGTTCGACGCGTGGAAGGTAAGCGTCATCTTTCCTTCGAGCCCGACGCTTTTCAGCAACGCTCGCGCCGCATCGGGATCGTATGGAATCGCCTTTACCGACGGCGACCAGCCGAAATAGCCTTTCGGCACCAGTTGGTCCGCGATCACACCCTGGCCGTCGGAGATCCGGTCGATCAACGCGCGTTTGTTGATGGCCAGCGCCATCGCACGCCGCACGGCGAGTAACCGCAACGGGTTGGTGCCGTCAGGCGCGCTCGCGAACGGTGATTTGAGGCGATCCTGATCCGGATGAAGGTAAAGCACGCGATTGCTGGGCGCCGTGACCAACTGGACGTTCGCGTCGCGTTGCAAACGTTTGACGTCAGGCGTCGGAACGTCTTCGATGACATCGACATCGCGCCCCAGAAACCCCGCGACACGGGAGCCATCGGTCGGCATGAATCGCAGCGTGACCTTGTCCCATTGCGCGGGGCCAGCCCAGTAGTCCGGATTTCGCTGAAGAACGAGCGCGTCGTCGCGTCTCCACTCGACGAATTTGAAAGGACCGGTGCCAATGACACCTCGTCCTTCGTTGAGGTCGCTCGAACGCAGGGATTCGTCGGCACGTGGCAGGATGCTGATCCGGCTCAGGTTGCTCGGGAGCAGCGGTGCGGGCGCTTTCGTGCGAAAACGAATCGTCAGATCATCGATGACGTCGATGCCGACGATGTCCTTCACGTAAGGCAGAAACGAGCTGGGGCTGCCCACGCTGACCTGCGCCACGCGCCGAATCGATGCGGCGACATCCTGCGCACCGAACGCACTGCCGTCGTGAAACTTCACGTGAGGACGCAGCTTGAATTCCCACTCGCGATCTCCGATAGCGCGCCAGGACACCGCCAGACCCGGGATCAATGTCTGGCTCTCCGACTGAATGACGAGCGAGTCGAAGATGCTGCGCGCGAGCGCACTATTGCCCCCGCCCACGTAGAACATAGGATCGACGGACGAGATGGACTTCGACAGGCCGATGCGCAGTTCTGCGGCATCGGCATTGATCGCCACGCCGAAAATCGTCACGGCGCACGCAATGAGGCCTGAGAGCTTCACGAGGTTCTGCTTCATTTGAGGGCCAGGGTATAGATCAGGAGCACACGGTTTTCGTCGACGTTTCGGGTGTAATTCGTTCGATAGGTCCCGTTGCGCCATTTCAATCGAAGGTTTTTGAGTGGGCCGTTCTTGTCAAAGACATAGGTGACGTCGGTGTTTCTTTCCCATTCGTAGCCGGTGCCCGACGCCGTAGCAATGCCCGTGCCCTTAACGTACAGATTGGATACCGTCAGCTCCGGAATGCCGAAGTCCTTGAAGTTGTATTCGTACTGCACTTTCCACGACGATTCGCTCTTGCCGCTGAAGGTGCCCACCAACTGATAGTTGACGAGATACGGATCGGTGCCGGAGATATAGGGAAACGCCGATCCGCCGTTGGATTTCTGATAGGAAGCGCTCAGCTTGTGCGCCCCGACCGAATAGGAGAGCAGAACGCTGTACAGGAAGTTATCGATCCGTCCGGCCGCGGCCTGCCCCTGATCCCGGCTGCTGAACACGCGGACATCCGAGCGCAGACTGCCCTGTGGCAACGACAGATCGTTGAGCGCGCCGAGATAATGCTGGTCGTAGACGTCCTCGAATCGTGCAAAGTAGTACGACGCCCGGGTGCGCCACGCTGCCGCGTTGTAGTCGCCGCCTGCGTAGTCAAATGCGTGATTGCCCGTGACCGTCTTGAAAGATGGCGAGCCCGGACCGATCTGAATCGGCACGTATGACACACCGCTGCGATTCATGACATCGATAAAGCGGCCGGCGCTGAGCGTCAGATTGCCGACATCGGTCGATGTGATGCGGGCCCCACGGAACGCCTGGGGCAGTACTGCGCCGTCGTACTGAAGCACCGGCAGGTAGCTGATGACGCTGCCGACTTCGAGCAGCGTGTTGGCAGCCTTGGCCTTGAACGTCGGCAGAATCTTCCCGGAGAATTGGTACGCGTTCGATTGCGCATCCGTGCGCAGGAGCACGCCAGCGTGTCCCGCAGAGGAATCCAGCCGGAGCGCGGCCATTGCCGCCAGATCGAAGCCGAAGCCGATCGGCCCGGGCGTGAAGCCGGAAATGAACCGCAGTTGTGTAAGCGATGCCGTCTCCCGGCCGAACGACTGGCCCGAGCCACTTCGCCAATCCCGGTTGTAAGACAGCAGCCGGGTATCCAGATCCACTTTGCTGTCGTCGAAGAACCCCTGCGCATGAACTACCGGTGCCAGCCACAGCAACGCTGTCGCCATTGCCACTCGACGCATGATGAACACCCCCCGATGTCATGAGTGCGGACGCCAGAGATTGGCGCCCAAAAAGAATGGGGTGGAGGTTAGCAATCGGCGTTCACGCGGATAACACGTGATTTGGCATATGGTTATGCGCCACGCAGCCGCAACGAGTTGCCACGAACCCAGGATTCGCGGCAACTCGTTGATGTATTGGGAATGTTTTGGCGATTGACGACGCTACGTCGGCGATAATGCGCCGCGCATTGTTCGCGCACGCTTATGAATTGGCATTCACCTACTTATCGACCTTAGCGCAACGATTTTCGCTGACGCGCGAGAAAGCGGTCCAGTTCTCCGGCAAACGCCTTGCTGTCACGTGCGCTGTAGGGCGCCGGGCCGCCCGTCTCGATGCCCGCATTGCGCAGTTGTTCCATCATGTCGCGCACGGACAGCCGCTCCCTGATGTTCTCCGGCGTGAACCAGTTCCCGCGCGGATCGAGCGCATTCCCGCCCTTGTCGATCACCGCAGCGGCAAGCGGGATATCCGCCGTAATCACGAGATCCCCGGATTCGACCAGTTCGACGATGCGGGTATCGGCCACGTCGAACCCCGGTGGCACCTGAATCGACTTGATGAACGGCGATGGCGGCGTGCGCAGGAATTGGTTCGCGACGAGCGTTACCGGCATCTCTTCACGCTTGGCTGCGCGAAACAGGATCTCTTTGACTGCGAAGGGACAGGCGTCGGCGTCGACTAGGACTTGCATGATCGTTGTTCCACGAAAGCTGGCCTGCCCAGAGGGATTCGAACCCCCGACCGTCGGCTTAGAAGGCCGATGCTCTATCCAACTGAGCTATGGGCAGTGCGCGTGGCGGCGGCCTGATGCCGCTGCCGGAGAGACTCGGGGCGAAGCGGTGCGTCACATCCGAGTAATCGATGATTATAGCGCACGTGCATGCCAATTTCATCGACGCCATTTCAGGACTTGTCCCCTTTGCGTGCCGCACCGTTCGCATCTAGACTCCACAAGTGGAGGTACGCGCGCATGAACGAGATCGAACGCGAACAGCGCTTTGGTGCGCACAACTACTCACCGCTGCCCGTCGTGCTCTCGCACGCCAGCGGTGTGTGGGTCTGGGACGTCGAGGGCAATCGCTATCTCGACATGATGAGTGCCTATTCCGCCGTCAGTCACGGGCACGCGCACCCTCGTCTGGTCGCCGCGCTCACCACGCAGGCGCAACGGCTTGCCGTCGTCTCCCGGGCCTTTTACACCGATCGGCTCGGCGCCTTGCTCGAACGCCTGTGCGACCTCACGACGCTCGGCGGCGCCCTCCCCATGAACACCGGCGCCGAAGCCGTCGAAACGGCCATCAAGGCCGCGCGCCGCTGGGGCTACAGCGTCAAACGCATTCCCGCCAATAAAGCCGAGATCATCGTCGCCGACGGCAACTTCCACGGCCGTACCACGACCCTCGTGGGCTTCTCCTCCGAACCCGCCTATCGCGCCGACTTCGGGCCGTTTTCCCCCGGCTTCGTGCGCGTGCCTTTCGGGGACATCGACGCCGTACGCGCCGCCATCACACCCAACACCTGCGCGGTCCTCTTCGAGACGATTCAGGGCGAAGCCGGCATCGTCGTACCACCCGACGGATTCCTGCGCGCGCTGCGAGAGCTCTGTACCGGGAAAAACGTCCTCATGCTGCTCGACGAGATTCAGTCGGGCCTCGGGCGCACGGGCCGCTGGTTCGCCTATCAGCACGAGAACATCGTGCCCGACGGCATCATGCTCGGCAAAGCCCTCGGCGGTGGCCTGCTCCCGGTGTCGGCCTTCGTCGCGCGGCGCGACATCATCGACCTGTTCGACCCGGGCAGCCACGGTTCGACCTTCGGCGGCAATGCGCTCGCCGCCGCCGTTGCGCTCGAAGCGCTCGATGTCATGGCCGACGAAGACCTGCCGGGAAGAAGTGCGGAAATGGGCGAATATCTGCTCTCGCGCCTGCACGCGATTCACTCGCCGCTCATTCGCGAAGTGCGCGGACGCGGCCTCTGGGCCGGCATTGAAATCGACCCGGCGCTGGCGGACGCGCACGATCTGTCGATGCGCATGCTGCACCGTCACGTACTCGCGAAGGAAACACGTTCCACGGTGCTGCGTCTGGCGCCGCCGCTGGTCATCGGGCGCAGCGAGATCGACACCTGCATCTCTGCCCTCAAAGCGGTACTGGCCGAAGCGCAAAGCCGCGCCTGAGCGCCCCGGCGCTCAATGCGCCGACGACTTCGACCACAAGTTCATCACCAGAACGCCGGCAATGATGAGCGCCATGCCAAACAGCGCAGGGGCGTCGAGCTTTTGCCCAAACAACACGCGCGACGCGATCGAGATGAGCACAATGCCCAGGCCCGACCACATCGCATACGCGATGCCCACGGGAATCGTGCGCAGGGTCAGCGAGAGCATGTAGAACGCGATGCCGTAGCCCACCGCGACAAGCGCCACCGGTCCGACTCGCGTGAAGCCCTCCGACGCCTTGAGCGCCGACGTCGCAATCACCTCCGCCACGATCGCCACCAGCAGATACAGATACGCCATCGCCTCTCCTTTTGCCCAAACCGGCTCGAATTCACGGCCGCCATCATACCCGACGCGTCCCGGCAACTTACCCGCATGACCCACGCGAGTTGCGTAAAAATCGCTTGCCTAAGCGCATCGCGCCGCGCTACAGTCGCCGTCACGGTGTGGCCAGCACACTGGCGTCGCTCGGACGGTTCCGGGCGCTTACGTTCCAGGATTTCTCATGTCCAGCTCTCAGGGCTCGCGCAGCTTTGCGCGCATCAATCGTCTTCCCCCGTACGTTTTCAACATCACCGCCGAGCTGAAGATGGCAGCGCGCCGCCGTGGCGAGGACATCATCGATCTCTCGATGGGCAACCCCGACGGGGCCACACCGCCGCATATCGTCAGCAAGCTCGTCGAAGTCGCGCAACGCCCGGACACGCATGGTTACTCGACCTCGCGCGGTATCCCTCGCCTGCGCCGCGCCATCACGCGCTGGTACAAGGATCGCTATGACGTCGAGCTCGATCCCGAGCGCGAAGCCATCGTCACCATCGGCTCGAAGGAAGGCCTCGCTCACCTGATGCTCGCCACGCTGGATCAGGGCGACACGGTGCTCGTGCCGAATCCGTCGTACCCGATTCACATCTATGGCGCGGTCATCGCGGGCGCGAACATCCGCTCCGTGCCGATGACGCCCGGCATCGACTTTTTCACCGAACTCGAACGCGGCATTCGCGAGAGTCATCCGAAGCCGAAGATGGTGATTCTCGGCTTCCCGTCGAACCCCACGGCGCAATGCGTCGAGCTTGAATTCTTCGAACGGGTTATCGATCTCGCGCGCAAGCACGACATTCTCGTGGTGCACGATCTGGCCTACGCCGACATCGTCTATGACGGTTACCAGGCGCCCTCGATTATGCAGGTGCCCGGCGCACAAGACGTCGCCGTCGAGTTCTTCACGCTGTCGAAGAGCTACAACATGGCCGGCTGGCGTATCGGTTTCATGGTCGGCAATCCGGAACTCGTCGCCGCCCTCGCACGCATCAAGAGCTATCACGACTACGGCACGTTCACGCCGGTGCAAGTCGCCGCCATTGCCGCGCTCGAAGGCGATCAGACGTGCGTCGAGGAAATTCGCGAGCAATACCAGCGCCGCCGCGACGTGCTCTACAAAGGCTTGACGGAAGCGGGCTGGGCCGTCGATCTGCCGCGCGCATCGATGTACATCTGGGCGCGCATTCCGGAACCGTATCGCGCGCTCGGCTCGCTCGAATTCGCCAAGAAGCTGCTCGCGCAGGCCAAGGTCTCGGTCTCGCCGGGCATCGGCTTCGGGGAGTACGGCGACGAGTACGTGCGCTTCGCTCTGATCGAAAACGAATCGCGTATTCGTCAGGCGGTGCGCGGTATCAAGCACATGTTCCGTGAAGACGGTCTGGTGCAGCCGAGCGTTGCATAAGCCATAGAGACGTATCCGCAAAAAGCATCGGGGCGCCTCTGACGAGTGCGCCCCGATGCTTTTCCTGCGTCAGATCATGGCGAGACTCAGGATGAGATCGACCTCTGCGCCCCGCGCGCGCCTGCCAGATACCCGCTTGGCGCATCGCCCAAACACTATTCGAGCGCGCCGCGACATCGCCGGACGACCGCAAGACGATCATCGCGCGCAGCACCGGCAACCGTCTGCCGTCGTCATGGATCGATTGGAAAGCGCAATACTCGGCCGCGCACGCGACCCCACAGGCCTTCGCCAATTACTTCCACGCGTGGGCGGATACGGACTTCAGCGATGGCCTGCACGCGGCGGCACACGTCAAGGTACTCGTTGGCGAACATGACCCCGTGTTCGATGCCGAACTGATGCAACGCACTTACTTGCAACGCTATGCGCACGCGAGCGTCGAGGTCATTCGCAACGCGGGTCACTATCCGATGAACGAGACGCCGCTCGCGCTGGTGGCCGCCATCGAATCGTTTCTTCGCGACGAGAATGGATCGACCGAGCGGTCTTGAGGCCTCAGTCGAGCAGCGTCAGCCTGAACATCGACTCGCTGCGCCGCCGGCGGCTGACGCGCGCGCTCTCTTCCGTCAGCACCGGCTTCACCTCCAACTGCGCCGTCAACGTCTTGCCCTCAGCCAGTCGGCCCTGTACCACTAACGCGACCTGCTGCCCGGCGTTCAGCGCAATCGCCTGGCCGCTGTGTTTGGCGAGTGTTCCTGCCTGCGTCAATGCGCGCAACTCCACCGCATTGCCGTCAAGCTGTGCATTGAGCAGACGCAGGTGGGTAAGGCCTCGCTCGCCGTAGCGCAGCCCGCCCTGCGCCCCGCCTTCGCCCTCTACCAACAGTTTCATGGCGCGGGGGTACGGACAGGCCACAGTCAGCGTCAGCGACCGGGTACCCGGCGAGACGCGCCCACCCGCAACGGTCTGCAACTGCCAGCGGGACATCACCCCGTAATCGACTACCGGATTGCTGATAGACAGACGGCACCGGGAATCCGGCGGCAGGGCCGGCGATGGGATCGGAGAGCCGCCTTTTTCTGCACCAGGGGGCCTAAGGGGCGCGGCGGCACTGGCCCCCGTCACGCCTATCAACAGGGCCGTTAGCCACCGTCCACACAACGCGTTCATGTCGTTCTCCTTATCGGCAGACCGCCGATGCACTCTCGTACAGGCCGGTTGTCTGCGTCAGCTCAAGTTGCATCTTGCATATCGTCTTGCCGAAGCTCTGTACCTCCAGCGTCATGCCGGGGGACGCGTCCGGCACGAACACCTCGCCGTCTCCGGCCACCACGGTCACCAGTTTGCCCGCGTCGTCAAACACGCTCGCACCGTACGGCAAGCGCGCACCGTCCGCCATCGCCGCCGCCACCAGCACGCGACGGGTGCGTATGACGTCAAAGTCCACACGACCGACGGCGCCCCGCGCCATTTCGGCTTCCTGCCAGGCATTGCCGACGTCGACATGCTTTGCCAGGCTGCGGGTATCGACCTGAATGCCCGAGCGCCGATAGCCGTTCAGCGCCGGCAGTACCGCATACCCTCGGCCGTCCGTCCATACCGGCCCGGCCGGCGTATCCAGCCGCACGCCAGACTCTGTCCCCACCTGGGCAATGCCGAAGGTGTCCGACACGCGGTAGGGAGAAAGCGTGATACCACTGCCGTGGAGCACGGCACCTCCGCTGGCGCGTGCCGACCAGCTGGTGAAATTGCTGGAGTCATGACTGACGTCGGCGCTGAGCTGGCTGATCGACGTCAGGACGTTCGCGTTGGCGGTGGCCGACGTGTAGCGGTTGCGCATGTCTCGGTCGGCGGCGATGCCCCAGCCGCGATCCGGGTGAGTGCGGTCACTGTAGCGAATGCCGGCGCGTGCGCTGCGTTTGGCCCGATTCAGGTAGCTGCCGATATCACGCTGCTCACCGAGCGGCATGCTGAACGAGACATACAGACGGTTATCCGCCTGCCCATTGGGGCCGCCGGTATTGCGCTCGAGGCTGACGCCCAGATAAGCGCGGCCGAACTGGCGAGTCCAGCCACAGCGCAGGTAATGCGCGTGGTTGCCCGCGAAAGTGGTGCTGCGCGCCCAGGAGAGCGACAGGCTGCCCAACGCGTACGTCGACCAGTTGATGCCACTCCCCCACTGCTGGCGACTGCGGCTCAATTTGTCGACGGTGTCCATCGACTGGCGTTGCAAGGCATCGCTCAGCTCACGATAACCCGACGTCTGCTGCCGTAGGTTGACGTAGACGCCCAGACGATCGCTCACGCTGTGACTGAGCATGGCAGATAGCAGGATGCCTGTATTGCCGTGGCCCGCATCCTGCGCCAGGGTGCCTTGCAGGCTGAGGCGGCTCGGGTCGAACCACCGGGTTTCCAGATTCACCCCCGCGGCGCGATAAAGGGCTGACCCCAGTACGCCCGCATTCAGGCTGGTGTGCTTGTTGAGTTGCCAGCCGGAGGCCACCGTCCCCACCAGAGGAGACTTGCCGTGCTGTTGCTGGAGGCGGCCGACACCGAACGACAGCCCCGGGGAGACCACGGGTGCACGTGCCAGCAACGTGGCGGCAGGCACGACAAATTGTCGTACCTGAGCGTCGCTGCCGGTCATGGACACCTCCAGATCGGTGTGGGTGTTGAGCAGGGAGAATCCTCGCAGCCGGAAGGGCCCGGTCGGCACAACGGTGCTGTAAATCAATACGCCGGACTGGCGTACCTCGACCACGGACTGTGTCTGCGCGACGCCTTCCACCCATCCGGCACCGCCCTGATCAGACGCCAGCGCCGACTCGGGAAACATCTGGAACCCCAGTACCTGACCGGTGCCGAACAGCGAGTTGGAAAGACTGACCTGACCGGCCTGCAAGACTTTTTCGATGCCGACGAAGCTGCGCTGCGCATAGACGGCCTGATGATCGATGCGCCCCTCGCCGCGCATGCGGGTAAACGTCTGGCGACTGCGCACGATCCAGCCACCCGCATTGAATCCGGCCTCGGTGCCGAGCTGGCTGAAGTTGAGCCGGCTAGCGCCACCGAACGAGTTCAGGTATTGCGCCTGATAGTTGAGCATGCCGGCCACGCCGCCGTGTTGCCAGTTGCTGCGATCGCTTCCTTGCGCATTGACCGCTTCCGAGGGAACGACCAGGTAGACCTTGCCTTCGCCCGGTTCGGGCCGCACCTCAGCCTGCGGCCAGGCACGACGCAGGTCGAAACAGGCAACATCGTCGGCCTCGTCAGGCAGTGGCGCCAGTCCCGCATAGCGCTGAAAGGCATGGTCGGCGCACAGCGTGCCCGCCTCGTCGAACCGCACCTTACCCCGTCCCCGCGTATTTCCGTTCACGGTGAGCAGCACGGTACTTTCGCCCGGCACGAAACGTGGCGCATCACGAAACAGTGCGGCGATGGCGGGGTCGACGCCACGCCCGCTCAGCACGCCGGTATCGAAGACCACGTTGTCGCTCGCCCGTTCGTCACTGACGACTTCCCCCGTGACGAAGGCCGCAAAACTGGCCACAACCAATCGTGAAAGCAGACGACGCCGCCGTCGATGGTGGCAGATCGGCACGCGTGATGACGTCCTTTACCGCGCCAGCGGCGCTTCGTAGCTCTCTACGGTAAAGCCCCAGGTAGTGGCGGGAGAGATGCGCACGCTGCTCGAGGTACCGTCGAAGTGCTTCGCATCGAGGGTCAGCGTCAGCCGCTGTCCCGGCAGAACGTAGGCGTGCGGCAACATCCAGGCTGAACGGTCGGGCAAGGTGGTCACCCCCTGCCCGAGACGCACAACGTAGGGAGAGGGGTTGTTGACGATCAGTTCTCTGGCTTTGAGCGACCATTCCAGGCGTTTCCACGGCGCCTCATCGCGGGCCAGGCCGTCCGGTCGAATAATGACCGGCAAGTTCTGACGCACGGTCGTGCGCACTATGTTCCTGTTCTTTTCCTGTGGAGGCACGCCTTCGAACACCACACGTTTGAAGCGCTCGGTCTTGAGCGGCGTTTTCGACGCCATCATAAAGCGCACGCGCTGGGTCTTGCCCGGCTCGACACGGGCGACAGGCGGGGTGGCGATGAGTAATTTTTCGGTATCCTGCTCAATATCCTGGAGTGTCGTTAGCAACAGGACCGGGAAGGCATCGGTGTTCCGCACATTGATAGCCCCGTCACCATCTCCTTCCTCGACGATAACCACTGAGGACTCGGGCACCACGCCCGTAGCTCGAACCCCGGCAGACAGCAACGACAAAGCGGCAACAGCAACCAAGCAAAAAGCATAGAGGCGCATACGAGAATTCATCCGTGTCTGAAGGCGAATGGAAGCGGACTGGCCACGCGCGAAGCCCGGGCGACAGGCGCATTACAGGAAGAGCAACTCCAGGATAATCAGGCCATCGAGTTTGAGAGGTTTGGTTAGGCCAAGCTCCGAGGCCTTGTTGATGTACACCTGAACATTCAGCTTGCCGGTCAGGGTGGTGAAGGCAGCCGGCTCCAGGGCGCCGGGCAATCCGAATCCGAGTAAAAACGGCTCATTTCGCGTCAAGGCGGGGGAACCGGCTTCCCAAGTCGTACTTCCGCTTCTTTGAAGCAGATACTCGGCAGGCTGGGAATCGAGCGTTACGTCACGCAGATTCATGTTGTATCCCCCGACCTTTCTTGAGCCATCGCCGCCCAGGCCAACGACATATTTGGCGTGATCCCCCGACATACCCTCGGTGGTGCTACCAGCCGGACTGGGGCGACCATTAATGGCGCGCAATGCCACCTTTACAGGACCATTGCAGGTGATGGTCAATTCCAACTGTCTCTTCTCAAGCGGGTTGATGGAATCTCTCTTTAAGGATCCGGGCAGAATCACCCCGTAGTCAGTGGCCCCGCCATCGGTCAGGGCAGGCTTACAGCCGGTCGGGGCGATGGTGCCAACGACCGTCATGTCAACGCTCTGAGTCCATGCAACGGAAGAGGTGGTCACCAGCACCGCCAGCACCACCAGTACGCCGACAGTGCGCCGACAGAATTCTTGACGGAATTCATCATGATCTGTCCCTTTCGCGCAGGTTGATTCGGGAAGGCAGCGCAAGAAGCACAGAGGCTTATGCGAGAAATCATCCATGCCTGTCGTAAGTGGAAGAAATCAAACGACCTGCCTCGACGAAAAAAATGACCGGGCGCAAGGCCCGGTCGACAGGTTCGTTACAGGTAAAACAACTCCATGGTCATCTGACCACCGAATTTGATGGCCTTATTGGTATCAAGCTCGGAGGACTTGTTGATGTAGGCCTGGACGTTCAGTTTGCCGGCCATATTGGTAAAGGCCGTAGGCTCCGATGAGCCCTCTTCTCCAAAACTGATCATATGCTTTCGGTCCCACACCACACCAGTGCCGTTGTCGAACCACGCCACACTACCGTCCGGTTGGTACAGGAACCGACCGGGCTTGGAATCGAGCGTCACGTCACGGATGTGCATGTTGTACCCGCCGATCCGTCTCGCACCATCCAATCCCAGACCGACAACCCAGTTTCCCTGCTCGGCAGAAACACCAACAGGTATCCGCCCGCCAAACCCTCCGCTTTCAGTGGTACCTGCAGCCGAAGCGGGACGACCGTTAATGGCATATAACGCCACCTTTGCGGGCGCATCACAGGTGATGGCGATGTCCAGCACTCTCTTCTCAAGCTCCTTATAGGCGTCTTTCTTTAACGATGCAGCAGAAATGACACCGTAATCGACCACCCCTCCCCCACTCAGGGTAGGAGTACATGCGGTCGGCGCGATCGTGCCGATAACCTTCAAATCAACGCTCTGGGCCATTACCACAGTGGAGGTAGTTGCAAGCACAGCGAATACGCAGGCGGACTTCTTGACTGCATTCATCATGATGTTTCCCTCTTAAGCAGATTAATTAAAGGCGGCCGGCAAGACACCTCTGATCCGGCAGGTTGTGGTGAGACGACCTCACCCATCTTTAGCGACTCGTCGTACCCGTCGCCGTTGGTAGCTTCCGCCGTTACACCGATGGCGGCGCCACGCTTTATCCTATGCAATCCTTAATAAATTCGCCCTATGAAATCCCCCAAGCCGCAATGGGATACAACCCATTTCCCTCCCGGAACCTTCGCTTTCGATATCGACTCGGCGCGATCCAAAAGCAACAGGGAGCCCGCAGGCTCCCCGTTTGTCTTGCAATGAATGGTGGGTAATCGCTATGCCGGCAACCACTCCTGCAACGTCACCTCAATGGTGATGAACGAGAGATTGCCGCCGCGCACGAAGCGGCCGGCGTACATGCGCCCGCCCGTGTCCGCCACCATGCCGTGCAGCATCGGCCGCGCGTTAGTCGCTTGCGACCGTGCATCGACTTCACCGAACACGTTGAGGATCTCCACGCCGGGGCCGCTTACCCGTTGTTCTCGCCAACCGTCTCCCGCGCGGAAGGCCAGCCGCGCATCGATCAGACTGCCGACCGCGCCTCGCACGATGGCGCGCGAGATCGCATGCTCGGCGCACAGCGCTTCGATGCTTTCCGTCAGGTCCTGATTCGGTTTGAGACGGGCCACGACCAGCCTGCCGAGGGTGCCGTTCTCGATGGCGATGGGCACATCCAGCGCGGTGCTCATGCGACACCTCCGGCAACGGGACGCAACAGATGAAACCGCGTTTCCTCATCGTCTCCGGTCACGTAGCCGCCGTGTGCGAACAGGCACAGGCGAATTACCACGGGCTCGTCGCCGGCCCATGTGTGATCGAGGATGAGATGACCGCCGTGCAGCTCACCCGACGGATCGGAAAACCCCGCATGGCAGTGCAGCAGCGTGGCCCCGTCGGCCGTGCGGCCCACCGTGATCGCGCCGCCGATGAGGTCGACCTCGCGTGTCTCGTCGAGTGGCGCCCCATACCCGAAGGGGCGCTGCGCATCTGTCGTGTTCTCGATCAGGTGATACCGCAGGCCTCGCGCGGTACCCGCGCAAAACCGCCCGACGCCGCCACCGTACGCATAGCGGGATAACGCCGCGCGTAAGGACTCGCCGAGATTCGCACCAGACCGGATCGTCACGCGCAGTTCGTGCTGCCCGCTCAACACGCAGTCTTCCACACGGGGTAACGTGGGGGCGCCTGCATGTCGATAGACCCGTGAAAGCGCAGGTTTCATAGTCGATAGTCTCCTTGCTCTTCGAGCATCGTCTTGATTTGCTTCTTCACGATCTTGCCGTAGCCCGACTTGGGCATGGCACTCCAGAACACGAAGCGACGCGGCCACTTGTAGCGGGCAATACGCGCTTCGAGATGTCCGAGCAGTTCGTCGGCCTGTGCGGCCATGCCTTCCCGGGCCACCACCACTGCGAGCCCGCTCTCGCCCCACTTGGGGTCGGGCACGCCAAGCACTGCGCACTCGGATACACACGGGTGCGTGAGCAACGCTTCTTCGATCTCGCGCGGATAGACGTTCGAGCCGCCCGAGATGTACATATCCGACGCACGGCCCGTGATGTACAGGAAACCCTGCGCATCCACATGCCCGAGATCGCCGGTGTGGAACCAGTCGTCCTTGAATGCGCGGGCGTTGGCGTCCGGGTTGTTGTGATAGCCCATGAAGACGGCCGGACCGCGCACGCAGATCTCGCCCGAGGCGAATGCTGGCTGACGCGCGCCCTGCTCGTCAAGGATCGCCACCTCCATGCCGGTGCGTGGCAGCCCGCAGGTGCCGATGCGCGCATCGGGTGCGTCGTCGTCCTCGCCATGCAGCCACGGCGGCAGCACCGTGATGTTGCCCGTCACCTCGCCCAGCCCGTAGTACTGCACCAGCACGCGCCCGAGTTTTTGCAGGGCGTACTTCTGATCGGCGCGGTACATCGGCGCACCGGCATAGATCACGAACCGCAGCGAACTGTGGTCGTATTGATCGACAGCCGGATCTTCGACCAGCATCTTGACGATGGTCGGCACCGTGAACATGTTGTCCACGCGATGACGCTCGATGGCCTGCCAGACCTGTTGCGCATCCATCTTCTCGCCGGGCAGCAGCACACTCGCCGCACCGCGCGCAGTGTTGACGATGGCGTGAATGCCCGCACCGTGCGAGAGCGGAGCCACGACCATCGAGCGGCTGCGATATGTGATGCCGGGCATCAGATCCGCAAGATGGTTGGTCACAACGAACGCCATCTGCCCGTGCGAGAGCACCCCTGCCTTCGGATGCCCGGTCGTGCCCGACGTGTAGAAGAACCACAAGGGATCCTCGTACTCGACTTCCGCTTCATAAGACGGCGCGCCCGCATGTTCGGCCACCACCGTCTCGTAATGCAATTCGCCCGCGCGCGGCGCGCCCAGCGCAATCACATGGCGCAAGGCCGGGGACGCCGCGCGCACGGCGTCGACATGGCCCGCGAAGCCTGCGTCGTAGATCATGACGCTGGCGCCGCTCGACTGGCCCAGATAGGCGGCCTCGGGCGCGGTGATGCGAAAGTTCGTCGGTACCCAGACAGCGCCGAGTCGAAAGGCGATCCACGCACTCTCGAAAATCGGCAGGTTGTTGCGCGAGTGCACCAGCAGTTTGTCGCCCTTTCCTACGCCGAGCTTGCGCAGGGCGTCGACGGCGGCGTTCACGCGGGCGTCGATCTCGCCCCATGTGTGGATCCTGTCGCCGACGATCACGCCGGGTTCGTTCGGATGACGACGTGCAACGTCGGCCAGCAGGCGGCCGAGATTCATGACCTTCTTGAGCATGTCTGCGATCTCCTTGGTGCGCTTAGCGCGCTTCGAGAATGCTCACGTAGTTCGCCACCGCCGCGCCGCCCATATTGAAGACGCCCGCGAGTTTCGCGCCGGGGATCTGCATCTCACCCGCAGTGCCCGTGAGTTGCATTGCCGCCATGACGTGCATCGACACGCCCGTCGCGCCCACCGGGTGCCCCTTCGCCTTCAGGCCTCCCGACGGATTGACCGGCAGCAAACCGTTCTTCTCGGTCAATCCCTCGGCCAGCAGGTTCGCGCCCTGCCCGGGCTTGGCAAGTCCCATCGCCTCGTACTCGATCAGTTCTGCAATGGTGAAGCAGTCGTGCGTCTCAACCAGCGACAAGTCTTTCAACGACACGCCCGCGACACCCAACGCCTGACGCCAGGCGTGCTGCCCGCCTTCGAACGCCAGCGGATCACGACGCGAGAGCGGCAGGTAATCATTGACCTGCACCGCCGCGCGAAAGCCGACGGCCTTGGGCATCGTGCGCGCCACGTCGGCCTTCGAAATCACGAGTGCCGCCGCACCGTCGGACACCATCGAGCAATCGGTGCGCTTGAGCGGGCCGGCCACGAACGGGTTCTTCTCGGAGACGTTGCGGCAGAAGTCATAACCGAAGTCGCGGCGCATATGGGCGTACGGATTCACCGAGCCATTGCGGTGATTTTTCGCGGCGATGCGTGCCAGTGCGTCGGATTGGTCGCCATACCGCTCGAAGTACGCCTGCGCGATGGTGCCGAATACACCTGCGAAGCCTCCGGGAATGCCGGCCTCCTCGCGCGCATACGAACACTTGAGCAGAACTTCGCCGACCTGCGGCGTCGCGAGTTCGGTCATCTTCTCGAAGCCGATCACGAGCACATGCGTGGCCTTGCCCGCTTCGATGGATTGCAGCCCGCCATGCACGGCGGCGGATCCCGTCGCACACGCATTTTCGTAGCGCGTGGCGGGCTTGAAGCGCAGACCGGGAATCCGGTTGAAGACGAGCGACGACGGAAAGTCCTGATACAGGAAACCGCCATTGAAAGTGCCAACGTGAATGGAATCGATCTGCTCGGGCGCGAGGCCCGCGTCGTCGAGTGCAGCTTGAGCGACGTCGGCCAGCAAGACTTCGGCATCGACGTTATCGAGTTTGCCGAACTGGGAGTGGGCCCAGCCGGTAAGGCATGCAGCAACCATGAAGTGTCTCCGGAAAAATGGGGTCATCCAGACTCCGGTGAGCAATTTCGATGCCAGACCGAGACACAAGCCACGTCTGTCACGTCGACAGCTCATTCAGTCGTCATTGCGCGTTCCATCCACACCTCGCGCTTGTGGCGCGTTCGCAATTGACGTAAGCGTAAAGCGGGATTCACCGCTGCATCAAGTGAATTCGGCGGCAAGGGAAGCGAGATCGGAGGCGGCAAGTTTGCTGTGCCGCAGCAAAAATTCGGCGACGTGAGCGCGTGCGACACCTGTCGCATGTCTCGCGCATGAGGATGCGACAGGTGTCGCAAGGCGAACCCGAAATGCGACAGGTGTCACAGGGGGTCTGCCCCCCCGTTGCAGCTCCATCGCATGTGCAGCAAAGCACGCCGCGTGCCGTGCGCCGCGGCAGGAGGCTTGTTCCACCTGATAACGCATGGCGCGGCCATGCCGGCAAGAAGCACGGGATTTCACTAATGCTTAACAACGTAAGGGTTTTCCCGTTCGGGCCCCGAACTGGCATTCGATTTGCGTAAGATGATCCAGCCACTTGCGAGCCGCACTACCGGCACAGCGCGCGAACCTCGCGCATTGCCTTCCGAGTTGGCCGGGACGTTGCACGGCAACACGCGTGCATGTCTCGCGCTTCAGACGCAGTCACCAAACTTATAAACAGGAGACATGCAGTATGAGCACCATGGATCGCCGCCACTTCATCAAGGTTGTGGCCGCCACATCGGCCGCCGCCGCGACCGGCTTGTATCAGACGCAAGCCCACGCTGCCGAATTCACGCTGAAGTTCGCCAACAACCTCCCGGTCAGTCATCCGATGAACATTCGCGCCAAGGAGATGGCGCAGAAGATCGCAGAGCAATCGAAAGGCCGCGTCGACTTCCAGATCTACCCGAACAATCAGCTCGGCTCCGACAGCGACATGCTGAGTCAGATCCGCTCGGGCGCCATCGATTACTTCACGCTCTCACCGCTGATTCTCGGCACGCTCGTGCCGTCGGCGCAGATCTCGGGCGTGGGCTTCGCGTTCAAGGATTACAGCCAGGTGTGGTCGGCCATGGACGGCGATCTCGGTGCTCACGTGCGCGCGCAGATCGCGAAGACGACGGTGTTCGCCTTCGACAAGATCTGGGAGAACGGCTATCGCCAGATCACGACGAGCAGCCGTCCGATCAATTCGCCGGCCGATCTGAAGGGCCTGAAGATTCGCGTGCCGACGAGCCCGCTGTGGACGTCGATGTTCCGTGCGTTCGATTCGTCGCCCACGTCGATCAACTTCGCAGAAGTGTATTCGGCGCTGCAAACGCATATTGTGGAAGCGCAGGAAAACCCGCTGGCGTTGCTGACCACGGCGAAGCTCTACGAAGTGCAGAAGTACGTGTCGATGACGAACCATATGTGGGACGGCTTCTGGTTCCTCGCCAACAAGCAGAAGTGGGACAAGCTGCCCCGCGACCTGCAGGACATCGTCACCGCCAACGTGAACGCCGCCGCCGTGGCGCAACGCGACGACGTGCGAAAGCTCAACGACGGCGTGACGGCCGAGCTCAAGCAGAAAGGTCTCGTGTTCAACGCACCGAACAACGAGCAGTTCCGCGACAAGCTGCGCTCCGCAGGCTTCTACGCCGAGTGGCACAAGAAGTTCGGCGACGAGGCATGGGCCATGTTGGAAAAGTACACCGGGAAGCTCGCGTAAATGGAAACGTTGACGATGACGGCCGAGCCCACGCACGCGCTCGCCCGCCTCTTCTGCCATGTCAACCGCGCGGTGATGAAAGTCACCGAAGCGGCTGCCGTGCTGCTGGTGGTGGCGGAGACTCTCATCCTGCTCGCGGGCGTGATCTCGCGTTACGGGTTCGACAATCCCCTCACCTGGTCGGACGAGCTCGCGCAGATTCTGTTCATCTGGCTCTCGATGCTGGGCGCCGTGCTCGCCCTCGACCGGGGCGAGCACATGCGCTTGTCCGCCATCGTCAACAAACTTCCCGCCGCGTGGCGCGACTGGTTCCAGACCATGGCCGCGCTCACGGTCTGTGTGTTCGTCGCGCTCATCATCATGCCCGCGTACACGCATGCCATCGAACAGATGGACATCACCACGCCGGCGCTCGAAATTCCGGACGGGCTGCGCGCCGCCGCCCTGCCGGTGGGCGCCGCACTCATGCTCATTGCCGCTATTTCGCGCATGGCGCGCTGCTCCAGCCTGCGTCAGTTCGGCCTGGGCGTGCTGTTCGTCGCCGCGCTGGGCGCTGCCCTCTGGCTCGGGCGTCCCGCGCTCATTGCGATGGGCAACTACAACCTGCTGATCTTCTTCGTGCTGATCGTGGGCGCGTGCGTGGCGGGCGGCATTCCGATTGCCTTTGCCTTCGGTACGGCAACGCTGGCGTATCTGGCGCTCGTGACCGATGCGCCGTTGCAGATCGTCGTCAGCCGCATGGACGAGGGCATGTCCGGCCTCGTGCTGCTGTCGGTGCCGCTGTTCGTGCTGCTCGGCGCCCTCATCGAAATGAGCGGGCTCGCGCGCAGCCTGATCGAATTCATGGCCTCGCTGCTCGGACACGTGCGCGGCGGCCTGCAATACGTGCTGCTCGGGGCCATGTTCCTGGTGTCGGGCATCTCTGGCTCGAAGGCGGCCGATATGGCGGCCGTCGCCCCCGCGCTCTTTCCTGAGATGCAACGACGGGGCTCGAAGCAGGAAGACCTCGTTGCGTTGCTGTCGGCCACCGGCGCGATGACGGAGACGATTCCGCCGAGTCTCGTACTCATCACCATTGGGGCCGTGTGCGGTGTGTCGATCACCGCGCTCTTCGTCGGCGGTTTGTTGCCCGCCGTGATCGCCACGCTCGCCATCGTCGTGGTGTGCTTCGCCCGCTCGCGCAAAGAAGCGCCGAGCGCCGCGCGTCGCGCGCCCTGGGGCGTCATCGGCAAGACCTTTATCGTGGCGCTGCCCGCGCTCGCGCTGCCGATCCTCATCCGCACGGCCGTCATCGAAGGCGCAGCGACGGCTACCGAAGTGTCGACCATCGGCATCGCTTACACGATCGTGATCGGTCTGGTCGTCCATGCCTTCAAAAAGCATCTGAACTTCAAACGCCTTTACCCGCTGCTCACGGAAACCGCGGCGCTCTCGGGCGCGATCCTGCTCATCATCGGTATGGCCACGGCCATGGCGTGGGCGCTCACGCAGTCCGGCTTCTCGGCCAAGCTCGTCGGTCTGATGCACGGCGTGCCCGGCGGGCAAGTGGGCTTCCTGCTCATCTCGATGGTCGTGTTCATCGTGCTCGGCAGCGTGCTCGAAGGCATTCCGGCCATTGTGCTGTTCGGGCCGCTGCTGTTCCCGGTCGCGCGCTCGCTGGGGATTCACGACGTGCATTACGCAATGGTCGTGATCCTGTCGATGGGCATGGGCCTGTTCGCGCCGCCGCTCGGTGTCGGTTTCTACGCCGCTTGCGCCATCGGCAAGACATCGCCTGACAAGGTGTTCAACCGGATGTGGACGTACATGGGCGCGTTGCTCGTCGCGCTGCTCGTCGTCGTATTCATCCCCTGGATCTCGATCGGTTTCCTGAAGTAACGCAAAGCCCCTGACGGTTTAGCGATATCACCGACGGGCTCCACCGCGCTGCTGGCGGCGGAGCCCGAGCTGTAGAAATCTGTAAATTTAGGAGTCCATAGCATGATGGAGAAAGTTGCAGTAGTGACAGGCGGCGGCATGGGCATTGGTGCGGCCATCTGTGAACGGTTGGTGAAGGACGGCATGACCGTGGTCGTTGCCGATCTGAATGAAGGTGCGGCAATAGAAACGGCGGCAGCATTGAGCGCGTCCGGTGGCAACGCGTGGGCGCTCGCCATGAACGTGGGCGACGAGGCATCGATTGCCGGGGGCTTTGCACAGATCGCGCAACGGCATGGCCGCTGCGATGTGCTTGTCAACAATGCGGGGATCGCCAAGACGTTTCCGTTTCTCGACTATCCGCTCGGTCACTGGCATCAGGTCATGGCCGTGAACGTCACGGGCACGCTGCTGTGCGCACAGCACGCCGCGCGGCTCATGCGCGAGCAGCACTGGGGACGGATCGTCAATCTGGCGTCGGTGGCGGGCATTCTGGCCAGCGGCGGACGCACGGCTTACGGCACCTCCAAAGCAGCCGTGATCGGACTGACGCGTCAGATGGCGATCGAGCTCGCTCCGCTGGGCATTACCGCCAACGCCGTGGCGCCGGGGCCTATCGACACGCCGCTCACGCAGGTGCTGCATTCGGAGGTCTCGCGCCGCCACTACACCGAGACGACCCCGCTCGGGCGCTACGGCCAGCCGCGCGAGATTGCCGGTGCCGTCAGCTTCCTCGCGTCGGACGACGCCTCGTATGTGACCGGCCACATTCTCCCGGTCGACGGCGGCTTCGTGGCTGCCGGCATTCTGGAAATCTGACGGCGCGCTCGCGTCGTTTCCGTCATTCCCCCCCGCGCTCAGCGCAGGCTGGTGTCCGGCAGATCGGGCACCAGCCGCGCCCCCGGCGCGCGCTGCATCTCGCGCCACACGTTGCGCGCATTCTCCACGAACGTTGCAACGCAGGGGTTGTGGTTATCCCGGCTCCAGAGCAGCGCCACCTCCGCCACCGGCGCGTTGCGCAGCGGCTTGAACACCGCGTTGCCGGACGCGCTCGCGCTGCTCATCGACATCGGCACCATCGCCACGCCGAGCCCCTCCCCCACTAAATTGATGATCGTCTGCTGCAAATTGGTCTCGAGCCGAATGTGCGGCGAGAACCCCGCGCGGCGACAGTGCGTCACGATCAGGTCGTAGACGAGCGGCGCGATCTCGCGGGGAATGCTCACGAACGATTCTTCGGCGAGCTGCGCTGCGTCGAGCACGCGCACTTTCGCCAGCGCGTGCGTGCGCGGTATCACCGCGACCATCTCCTCACGAAAGACGGTCGCCGTATCGAGCCCGGTGAGATCCTCCGGGCGATACATGATGCCCACGTCGGTCTGCCCGGCGCGCACGGCTTCGGCAAGCAGATTGGGCAACGTCTCCCCGAGCTTCATATCGACGCGCGAATACGCGGCCGCATAGGTCCGTGTCAGCGCTGGGAGGATGTTGTACGCCGAGGACATCATGAAGCCGACCGTAATCGCCCCGTCCTCGCCCCGGCTCGCCGCCACGACATTGCGCCGCGCGCGATCGACTGCGTTGAGGATGTCCACCGCGTCCTGATAGAAACGCGTGCCGGCGCGCGTGAGACGCACGCTGCGATTCGTTCGCTCGAACAACTGCACGCCCAGCTCCGCCTCCATCAACGCGATCTGACGCGATAGCGGCGGCTGGGAGATGTGCAATTGCTGGGCGGCGCGGCCGAAGTGAAGCGTCTGCGCGAGCACGACGAAGTACTGGAAATGGCGCAACTCGATCATTTGATACCCCAAAGGTATTAATAGCGCATCAATATTGTATTGGATGTTATGACTGTGCGGACGTATCCTGCCTTGGCGGTTGGCCATCCGAGCCGGCTGCGACAAAAAAGAGACGTCAGGAAACGCCAGGCCACAAGCCACCGACGGCGCCCTTTCGTACCGATACGAGAAGGAGACAAGTCATGCCCGCTCACCTCGCTGTAGCGCACGCCCCCGCTCGACCTGTCGGCCACGCCAGCCCCCTCGGCGCCGCCTATCCCAACACCGCTTTCAACAACATCGCCGCCCAGGCCGCGCGCATCGTGCGTGTGCCGGCCGCTACCCCCGCAGCCACCATCGCCCCCGTTGTGCCCCTCGCTCGCCAGCTTCGCCCCGACTACCTTGCCATCGACGACCTGAGCGGCACCGACGCCCGCATGCGCGACTTGCTCGCGCGCGGCAAACGCTTCGTCGATCGCGGCCTGCCGGTGTTGATCCTCGGCGAGACCGGCACGGGCAAGGAGTTTCTGGCGCGGGCGTTACATGCCTACAGCGAACGACGCGCGCAGTCGTTCGTCGCGATCAATACGGCATCGCTGCCGGAGCATCTCATCGAGAGCGAGTTGTTCGGCTATCAACGCGGGGCATTTTCGGGCGCGTTGCCCGGCGGGATGAAAGGGAAGTTGCAACAGGCCGACGGCGGCACGCTGTTCCTCGACGAGATCGGCGACATGCCTTACGCGCTGCAAACACGCCTGCTGCGGGCGCTATCGGAGCGTGAAGTCACGCCGCTCGGCGCGAGCCAGGCTGTACCGGTGGATGTGCAACTCATCTGCGCTACGCATCAGGATCTCGCGAGCGCCGTAGCACAAGGCACGTTCCGAGAAGATCTCTATTACCGGATTGCCGTGGGCGTGCTGACGTTGCCCACGCTGCGCGAGCGCGACGACAAGACCGAGCTGATCGCTCGCATGCTGTGTGACGAATGGCCCGGACTGCGTGTCGATCAGGCCCTCGCGCGCGTGTCGTCGGACGCACTCGCGTGCCTGCTCACGCATTCGTGGCCGGGGAATCTGCGTCAACTGCGGGCCGCACTACGTTATGCGTGTGCCGTGATGAGCGGGGATATGTTGTACGCGAATGATTTGCCTCCGGAACTCGTGCAGTCGCGACCGGCGCACACGTCGAATACTCGTTGCGTCGAGGTGCGATCCGCGGAATCGGGCGGTGTGACGTCGTCGCTGTCGTCCCCGTCGTCCCCTTCGTCCCCTTCGTCCCTGCCGCTCGCCGAGCAGCGTGCGCAAGATACGCCGCACGAACGCGAACGCGAACGCATTCTGCAAGCGCTCGCACAACATCGCTGGAACATCTCTGCGGCAGCTCGCACGCTAGGCTTCTGTCGCGCATCGCTATATAGGAAGCTCAAGCAGTTGAGCATTCCGCATGTGCGCGACTGCGGCGAAGCCCTTAGCGCAGGGCACTACGCGTAGTTCGGCATCGCGAAAAATTGCAGGCAAAAAAAAGCGCGGCCAGTCAGGCCGCGCCAAGGTTTGGAGACTTTTCACTCAACGCAAAAGTCTACTTCTCGCGGAACGTAGTATAGGTCTGCGCCCCGAAATCATTCTCATCATTCGGCGCAATGCATTATTTGGCGACCCGCAATAGTCTGTAAAACCCCATAAATAAAGGACTTTTTGGCACGCGTTGATTTCATGCGCTTGCCAACGATTCGGATTCATCTCGTCACGCGCGTGGTACGCAGACGTCATGACAGCGACATGGCAGCCACCTGACGCGCAGATGAATACGCCGCTATATGAGTAACAGGAGGCGATGCATCGCGCATCGCACTTCACCGTCATCGACGATGTCGTTTCATTCAATGCATTACTTGCGCAAATCGTCTTCGCGAGACGTTCGTGCAGCGACGGAACTAAATTCAACCACGCATGTCTCGCGCAAAACCAGCGCTGGCAATGCTTCGCGCGTGCGCTCGCGTGCCCGCCACACTGTGTCCCGAGCGCAACACACGTCGCTTGCATTGCCGTTTCTCGCCTAGTCTTAATCAAGCCAATCCCTTGTCAGGCAAAGCTTTAGGACGTGTACGAAGGATTCTTTTCATATCTGAAATAGATTCTTGCGGATTCTGAAATAGGCGGGAGTAGCAGCGACTCATACACTGCCCCCTGTCAGCAGAGCAGTGCCGATACCTGATCGGGTCCGCGAATGACAAACCGTCACCTCGACATGTTCTGTTTCGCCGCGTTCTGTTTTCACGCGAATTCTGCGATTCGTGTCACGTTACTGGAGCTTAAACCATGAAAAAAACTCTTCTTGCCGCGGCCGTAGTCGGCGCGTTCTCGATGACCGCGCACGCTCAAAGCAGCGTCACCCTGTACGGCTTGATCGACGCCGGCGTTGCTTACACGAGCAACTCCACGACCACGGCAGGTGCTTCGGGTTCGAAGAACTTCCGTGCAACGAGCGGCCTGGTCAACGGCAGCCGTTGGGGCCTGAAGGGCGCGGAAGACCTGGGTGGCGGTAACAAGGCCATCTTCGTGTTGGAAAACGGTTTCTCGATCGCCAACGGTTCGTCGCTGCAAAACAACCGCATGTTCGGTCGTCAAGCCTTCGTCGGCCTGCAAAACGACAAGTACGGCTCGGTCACGATCGGTCGTCAGTATGACTCCGTCGTCGATTACCTGGCACCGCTGACCCTGAACGGTTCGTCGTTCGGCGGCACGATCGCTTCGCACCCGTACGACAACGACAACACGAACAACTCGTTCCGTGTTAACAACTCGGTCAAGTACTCGAGCGCCAACTACAACGGCCTGACGTTCGGCGGCCTGTATGGCTTCTCGAACAAGGCTGGCGACTTCGCCAACAACCGTGCATACAGCGCCGGCGTGAACTACGCCAACGGCCCGCTGACGGTTGGTGCCGCTTACTTGGAGCGTCAAGGCAACCCGGGGGCTAACAACACCGCCGGTGCTGTCGACACGACCGCCAACAACGGCGATTCCGTGTTCAACGCTTCGAAGCAACGCGTCTGGGGTATCGGTGGTAACTACGCCTTCGGCCCGGCAACGGTCGGCCTGGTGTGGACCCACACGCAACTGCAAGGCCTGACGAGCGCCCTGTACAACAGCCAAACGACGTCGTTCAACAACGACGGCCTGCGCTTCGACAACATCGAAGTCAACGGTCGTTACATGCTGACCCCGGCTGTTTCGCTGGCGGCTGCTTACACGTACACGATGGCCAAGGAAGATTCGACGGGCCAGAAGCCGAAGTTCCACACCGTTACGCTGCAAGCTGACTACCGTCTGTCGAAGCGCACCGATGTGTACCTGACGGGTTCGTACCAGCACATCTCCGACAACGAAGGTACGGGCCTGCAAGCCGGTATCGGCGCTGCCGGCGGTATGTCGTCGACCAGCTCGCAAACCGTCGTCGGCACGGGTATCCGTCACCGCTTCTAATCCAGGCGGCGTGAGCACCGAGGGCAACATCGCGGTGCTCCTGACATGAAAATGGCAGCCTTTGGGCTGCCATTTTCTATGGTGTCGGCGCAAACCCTTTCAGACGTTTGCGCTGACGATGTGCATCACGTCAAAGGCGCATCAGAGGCGCATCAGAAGCGCATCAGAAGCGCGTCTCGCGCGCGGCGCGCAGGAAGTTATCGAGCACCGGCGTGCAATCGAGGAACTCCGGCCCGCCTGCCCGGTGAAATTCCGGGTGCCACTGCAAGCCCATCACGAACGGCGCCTTGCGATAGCGAATGGCTTCCACCACGCCATCTTCCGCACAGAACGCTTCCACGCTCAGATCACGCCCCAACGTTTTCACCGACTGGTGATGAATCGAGTTGACGATGGGCACGTCGACCGGGCCGAGCATCTGCCCGAGCGATGAACCTTCCGGGAACGTCAGCGTGTGACGGTTGTGCTCGTAGGTTTCGGTCACATGCGGAATGGCCTCGGGCAAATCCGTCGCAATGTCCTGATGCAGCGTGCCGCCGAACGCCACGTTGATCAGTTGACAACCACGGCAAACGCCGAGGATCGGCTTGCCCTGCTCGACGAACTCATGCAGCAACTCGAGTTCGTACATATCGCGCATGCGATCGCCCTGCCATTCGTGGCGTGTCGCCACTTCCGAATAGGTCAGCGGCGAAACGTCGGCGCCGCCTTGCAGGACCAACCCGTCGAGGTGCTTCGCGTAGTCGTGCAGACGGATATGGCTCGGGTGCAGCAGGCCCTGCGTGTCGACGGTGGGGATCATGAACACCAGCACGTCGCGCGACATCACCCAGTGAGCGATCGACTCTTCGAGGTATTGCAACGTCTTGCTGCGCAGCCCCTTGGAACCCGGCTCCGGGTGAAAGATACGCGCCGAAATGCCAATCTTCAGCGTGCGCTGCGTGAGGCGCTGCCCCGCACGGTCGTACCAGGCACGCAAGCGCGCGGACGTAATGCGACGCAGCACCGACCACGGCGAGTCGCCCGCGCGCAAATACGACGGCTGGCCGCCCATCGACGCCGGACTGCCCGGACGCGGTGCGCCAGCGCCGAACGCCGGCTCGTGCGGCGGTTCGTGGCCACCGCCTCCGCCGCCGCCCGGTGTGCCGGCGCCGCCAGCACTGCCAGGCCCACCGGCGCCGGCCGTCGCCCCCGATTCTCCGATGTTGCCGCCAGCGCTACCAACGCCCGCCGCTTTGACGTCGGCACCCGTCTTCGGCATGGATGCGCCGATCGGATTGCTGTCGGAGGCGATTTCCGCGGCCGTCACCGGTGCCACGGCTTTGGCCGCAGGGGCGGTGCGCTGCGCGTGCGCATCGGCTGACGCGGAGGGGTCGGACGGCGGCTTGGGACGCGTGAGCGTATCGGGATTGGGTGGCATATCCGCCGAGCCCTCGGCCGTGCCGCCGACAGGCTTGCCCGTCGGGTGCGGTGTCGCGGGTGTCGCAGGCTCCACGTAATCAGACGAACCCTGTGCAGGCGATGCCGCTGCGGATTCGGGTGCCAACGGTGTCGGCGACGTCGCGCTCTTGCCCGTATCGGATTCGGGCTTGGACGGCTGCTGCGGCGATTTCGGATCTTGAGCGTCGGTCATGGTGGCGTTTGAAATGCGTCCGAAAAGTTGGACGAAGGGGGAAAAATGGATTGACCACTTCGGCCGGGGAATTATCCCGCCGCCACCATCCTGCCGCAACCGGGCGCTCAGAAGTGCCGTCGAGCCCACTGACGTGGTGGAAAAACACGTCCGTTTCGCAGATCAAACCAGCGATCAGACCCATCGTGAAATCGGCAGGGAAACCCGCGATGAAACCGCCCGGCCTTGCGGTTGTCCAATTTCGATGTCACGCATCGAGTGCGCTTCGGGCACCTTGTTCCGGCCTCGGCATGTCATGCAATCGTTGCGTATAATCCCAAGACGTTACGCGATATTCCTTCGATATTGAGCGACGTTGATATCCATTCCCTATCGATCCAGCGTCGATGACGTGACATTCCCGCCGCGCCAGTCTGGCCTGCGGCGGCCATATCGGTACCAGGAGTCTGCAAGTGAAGCGTTTTCTTCGTCTGTGGCAAATCGCGCGCCACGATTTCCGCGTCCTCTGGCACGCGGCTCGCGATCCGCGCCGTCCGCGCTGGCTGCTGCCCGCCATGGTGCTGCTCGTGATCTATCTGCTCAGCCCCATCGATCTGATTCCCGACTTCGTGCCGGTATTCGGCTTGCTCGACGACGTGATCGTGATCGGCATGGTCATCCATTGGCTCATCAAGCGCCTGCCGGTCGACGTGCGCGAGGACGCGCGCGCCCACGTCATCACGCAGCGCGCCTGATCGCGCTGCTCGGCATCGTCAGAAACAACAAGGGACGCCGTTCACCGAGGCGTCCCTTTCGCTTTGCTTGACCCTCGTCCAGGAGGCTCAAGGCATCAGCAGCGTCGACCCCGTGGTCTTGCGGGCTTCGAGATCCCGGTGCGCCTGCGCGACATCGGCCAGCGCATAACGCTGATTGACTTCGATCTTGACGGAGCCCTTGGCGACCACATCGAACAACGCGTTCGCCGTGGCTTCCAGATCGGCGCGCTTGGCGGTGTAGTTGAAGAGCGTCGGACGCGTGAAGAACAGCGATCCGCGCGACACGAGGTCCGACGTATTGATCTGCGTGACGGGGCCGGACGCGCTGCCGAAATTCACCATCGTGCCAAGCGGACGCAGGCAATCGAGCGAGCCGATGAACGTGTCTTTGCCGATCGAATCGTAGACCACCGGCACGCCCTCGCCTCCCGTGATGTCCTTCACGCGCTCGACGAAATTTTCACGCGTGTAGACGATCGGGTGATCGCAGCCGTGCTGACGCACGAGCGCCGCCTTCTCGTCGGAACCGACCGTGCCGATCACCGTCGCGCCGAGCGCCTTGGCCCACTGGCACACGATGAGCCCCACGCCGCCGGCTGCCGCGTGAATCAGAATGGTGTCGCCCGCCTTGACCGCGTACGTGCGACGCAGCAGGTATTGCGCCGTCATGCCTTGCAGCATCATGGCGGCCGCCTGATCGTCGCTGATGGCGTCCGGCAGGCGCACGAGCGGAGCGGCCGGCATGACGCGGGCCTGCGAGTAAGCGCCGCACGGACGGCTCGCATAGGCCACTCGGTCGCCCGGCTTCACGTGTGTCACGCCTTCGCCGACCGCCTCGACAACGCCCGCCGCTTCCATGCCCAGACCGGCGGGCAGCGGCTGCGGGTACAGACCGGTGCGGAAATACACGTCGATGTAGTTCAGCCCCACCGCGTTGTGGCGCACGCGCGCCTCGCCCGGTCCCGGCTCGCCCACCTCGACGTCAACCCACTGCATCACTTCCGGGCCACCGTTCTGTTCGATACGAATTGCTTTGGTCATCCTAGCTCCTCCCCTTGACGGGTTCTGTATGGCAGATCGCCGGGCCTTGCCGACTTACCGAGTTGTCGATCCGATTTATCGATCAGGCCGACGGTTGCGCCGCCAGTTGCACGATCAACTGCTCCAGCAGCAAACGCGCCGTGGCGCTATTGGTCGCGCACGGCACGTTGTGCACGTCGCTGGCACGCACCAGCGCGTTAATATCCGGCTCGTGCGGTTGCGGCGTCATCGGGTCACGCAGGAACAGCACCATGTCGACGCGTCCCTCCGAGAGTTGCGCGCCGATCTGAAGATCGCCGCCATGCGGCCCGGAGAGCATGCGCTCGACATCGAGCCCCAGCTCGGCGGCAATACGCCCGCCGGTGGTGCCCGTCGCGACAAGCTGGCATTGGCGAAGCACGTCGACATAGTCGCGGGCAAGCGCCAGTATTTCGTCCTTTTTCCCGTCGTGCGCGATGAGCGCGATCCGGACTCTCGGTAACGTCGAAACCGTCATTGATGCGATCCTGAATGGTGATGCGTTGATGAACGCGCGTGATCCCGCGCCAGGGTGCCCGCTCAGAACGTTCCCGGATACGCGCCACCGTCGATCAGCACGTTCTGTCCGGTGATGTAACCCGCCTGCGCGCTGCACAGGAAGGCGCAGGTCGCGCCGAATTCGTCCGGCTGGCCGAAGCGGCGCGCCGGAATCGCGGCAGCTCGCCTGGTGCGCGCGTCGTCGATCGACTGGCCGGTTTTGGCCGCCGATGCCTTCATGGTCGCCGTCAGACGATCGGTGTCGAACGCGCCCGGCAGCAGGTTATTGATGGTGACGTTATGCGCGACAGTCGTGCGCGAGAGGCCGGCTACGAAGCCCGTCAGGCCCGAGCGCGCGCCGTTGGACAGCCCGAGAATGTCGATGGGCGCCTTCACGGCGGACGACGTGATGTTGACGATGCGTCCGAAGCCACGGGCGATCATGTGGTCCACCGTCGCCTTGATCAGCTCGATGGGCGTGAGCATGTTGGCGTCGAGCGCGCGAACCCAGTCGTCGCGCTGCCAGTCGCGGAAGTCGCCCGGGGGCGGCCCGCCTGCGTTGGTCACGAGGATGTCGGGCTGCGGGCAGGCGGCGAGCGCCTGGGCGCGTCCCTCGGGGGTGGTGATGTCGCAGGCCACGGCGGTGACGCTCACGCCCGTTGCCGCGCGAATGTCGTCGGCTGCGGCGTTGAGCGCCTCGGCGGTGCGCGCGACGATCACGACATTCACGCCTGCCTCGGCCAGCGCCTGTGCACACGCGCGTCCCAGTCCCTTGCTCGCGCCGCACACCAGCGCGGTGCGACCTTTGATTCCCAGATCCATGTTCAGCCTTCAAGACAAGTGATGCATTGGTCAAATGCTGCTGCGCAGCCGTCTTGCAGCGATTCTAAGGGAATCGTGCGCGCGCCGCTGTGACCGGCCAATTTCGAGCCGCCGGGATCGAAACCCGGACCGCCAGCGCCTGCATCGGCTAAAATCGCGGCCATGCGGGCCATGCCGATCCGGCGGCCCAGCCTCAAATTGCCTGCCATGAAACAAGACACCCGCTTCCCGAATCTCTTCATCTGCGATCACCCGCTGATTCAGCACAAGCTCTCGCACATGCGCGACAAGGAAACGTCGACGCGCACATTCCGCGGCCTGCTGCGCGAGATCACCCTGCTCATGGGCTACGAAATCACCCGCGATCTGCCGCTCACGACCGAGCGCATCGATACGCCGATGGTGAAAATGGACGCCCCCGTCATCGCGGGCAAGAAGCTCGCCATCGTGCCGGTGCTGCGCGCCGGTGTCGGCATGAGCGACGGCCTGCTCGATCTGGTGCCGTCGGCACGCGTCGGTCATATCGGCGTGTATCGCGACGAGCAGCATCGCCCGGTCGAATACCTCGTGCGTCTGCCGGACGTGGCCGACCGCCGCTTCATTCTGTGCGATCCGATGGTCGCGACGGGCTACTCGGCCGTGCATGCGGTGGACGTGCTGGTCAAGCGCGGCGTGTCGGAAGAGAACATTGCGTTCCTCGCGCTGGTGGCCGCGCCCGAGGGCGTGAAGGTGCTGCATGACGCGCATCCGGGCGTGAAGCTGTATGTCGCGTCGCTCGACGAGCGTCTGGACGATCACGCCTACATCATCCCGGGTCTTGGCGACGCGGGCGACCGTCTGTTCGGCACCAAGAACTGATGGACTTGATGCGCTGACGAAATGATGAGGAGCCCCGGTACCCCCGGGGCTTCTGCTTTATGGCCCCCTGCGGCGCGTGGCCATGGCCACCCCGATGGCCGCCAGCACCATCCCGCCCCACGCCAGCGGCGGCATGTGCTCGCCGACCATGAGCCATGCGGCGAGCGCCGCCGAGGGCGGCACAAGGAAGAACAGCGCCGACACGCGCGACGCCTCGCCACGCCGGATCATCGCGAGCAGCAACGAGATCGCGATGATCGAATTGCCGATCACGAGATAGACGAGCGACAGGCCCAACTGCCACGTCCAGTCGACGCGCATCGGTTCGAGCCACCACGCGAGCGGCAGCGTCGCCGCGAAACCCACGGCGTACTGCACCAGATTCGACGTCACGGGGTGTTGCCCCACGCCGAAGCGCTTTTCGTACAACGTGCCGCAGGTGATCGCACCGAGCGCCACGAACGTTAGCAGCAGCCCCAGCGCGGACGTCGCCTCGACCGCCGAGCGCGCCACGATGACGAGCGCGGCCCCCGCCAGTCCCAGGCCGAGGCCGATCCAGTTCAATCCGCTCACACGCTCGCCCACCAGATACGGCACGGCGAGTGCCACGAGAATCGGTTGCAGCGACGTAATCAATGCCACACTGCCCGCCGACACCCCCAGGCGCAGCGCCAGATACGTCATGCTGAAATACAACGCCTGAATCAGCAGACCGATGACGACGAGATGCCCCCACGCGGCGGCCGTCTTCGGCAAGGGCGGACGCATGACCAGCGCCAGCGGCGCGAGCAACACAAGCACGAGGCCGTAGCGCAACGCAAGGAAGGTCAGCGGATCGGCGTAGGTCAGACCGATCTTGGCGACGGTAAACCCGACCGACCACAGGAACAGAAAGATGAGCGGCGCGACACGCAGCCACAGCGGATCGTGCGCAACGCCGGTACGCACCGGCTCCAGCGAAGATTTCAGGGACATCGGCGAGTGAGGTTCGTTTTGTTGTGTGGCGGATTACCCGGCGCGCGCGGACGCTCTCGGCTCACCGGCGCTTGTTGCCGCCCAGAATGCTGCCCAGCACGCCGCGCACGATCTCGCGCCCCAACTGGCTGCCGACGGTGCGCATCGTGCTCTTGACCATGGCTTCGACAGCCGTGTCCTTGCTGCGCGAGCCGCCCGAGCCACCCAGCAGGCCACCCAGCGAGCCCTTCACGGCGTCGAGCAGACCACCACCGCCTGATTCGCCGGGTGCGCCGCGGGTACCGCCCGGCGCCGGCGAGCCTTCCGGCTGCCGCACCTGCGTGCGTCCAACGAGTATTTCGTAAGCCGACTCGCGATCGATGGCGTTTTCGTACACACCGGCGACCAGCGAGTTCGCCATCAATGCGGCGCGCTCCTGCGGGGTGATCGGACCAATGCGCGATGCCGGCGGCGTGATATACGCGCGCTCGGTCACGGCCGGACGCCCCTTCTCGTCGAGCAGCGAGACCAGCGCCTCGCCCACGCCCAGCTCGCCAATCGCCGTTTCGATATCGAGCGACGGATTGGCGCGCATCGTCTGCGCCGCCACCTTCACCGCCTTCTGGTCGCGCGGCGAGTAGGCCCGCAGCGCGTGCTGCACGCGATTGCCCAACTGGCCGAGCACGGTGTCGGGCACATCGACCGGGTTCTGCGTGACGAAGTACACGCCGACACCCTTCGAGCGAATCAACCGCACCATCTGTTCGATCCGTTCGAGCAACGGCTTTGGCGCTTCGTTGAAGAGCAGGTGCGCTTCGTCAAAGAAGAAGACGAGTTTGGGCTTTTCGGGGTCGCCGACTTCCGGCAGCCGCTCGAACAGTTCGGCGAGCAGCCAGAGCAGGAATGTGGCGTAGATGCGCGGCGCGGCGAGCAGTTTGTCCGCCGCGAGAATGTTGACGATGCCGCGCCCCTGCGCGTCCGTCTGCATGAAGTCTTCGATATTGAGCATCGGCTCGCCGAAGAACTTGTCGGCCCCTTGCTGCTCCAGCGTGAGCAGCCCGCGCTGGATCGCCCCCACGGACGCCGCCGAGATGTTGCCGTACTGCGAGGTGAAGGTCGACGCATTCTCTCCCACGTGCTGGAGCATGGCGCGCAGGTCTTTGCTATCGAGCAGCAGCAGGCCGTTGTCGTCCGCAATCTTGAAGACGAGGTTGAGCACGCCGCTTTGCGTCTCGTTCAGGCCGAGCAGGCGCGCGAGCAGAAGCGGCCCGAGATCGGAGACGGTCGCGCGCACCGGGTGGCCCTGCTCGCCGAAGACGTCCCAGAGCGTGGCGGGACTGCCGTGCCAGTCGGGCGTGTCGAAGCCGAGATTGGCGATGCGCTCCTTGAGTTTGGGGGTCTCCACGCCCGGTTGCGTGATCCCGGTCAGATCGCCTTTGACGTCTGCCAGGAAGACGGGCACACCGATGTCGGAGAAGGCCTGCGCGATGACCTGGAGCGTGACTGTCTTGCCGGTGCCCGTGGCCCCGGTAATCAGCCCGTGACGGTTGCCCATGGCGGGCAGCAGTCCTAAAACATGCGCTGCGTTGCGCGCGATGACGAGCTGTTCACCGGGTTCGTGAGCAGAACTTGCGATTGCGACAGGCGTGGTGGGGGGAGTCGCGGTGGGCGACGCTTGCGACGGCACGGGCTTCTTGGGCATGAAAGACCTCGGCGGGTAGACGCGGCGTGGCTCGTGACACGGCGCAGCAAACACCCGTGGCACGGTGCGGCGGCATGATAAAATTGCCTCCGATTATAGCGGCACCGGTTGCCGCTCGGACTGCACCGCCCCGAAATACCCGCGGCTCCTCACGATCCGTGCAAGGTAACAGGGCGACTGGACAATCGGCGCCCGCGACCCCGGTGGTGGCGGGCGCTCCCGTTTCAACGGTTGGCCGCGCCGCACCGCGCGGGCCGGCAGAGCATACTTCGCCGCAAAGCGCGGCACGACGGAGAAATTCATGGCGGGTCATTCCAAATGGGCCAACATCAAACACAAGAAGGCTGCGGCAGATGCCAAGCGCGGTAAAGTCTGGACACGCCTGATCAAGGAAATCACGGTGGCCGCCCGCCTCGGCGGCGGTGACACCGACAGCAACCCGCGTCTGCGTCTGGCCGTGGAAAAGGCCGAAGACGCCAACATGCCCAAGGACAACGTCAAGCGCGCCATCGATCGCGGCGTTGGCGGTCTGAACGGCGCCAGCTACGAAGAAATCCGCTACGAAGGCTATGGCATCAACGGCGCAGCCGTGATCGTCGACACCATGACGGACAACCGTGTGCGTACGGTCGCGGAAGTGCGTCACGCCTTCTCCAAATTCGGCGGCAATATGGGCACCGACGGTTCGGTCGCGTTCCTCTTCGATCATTGCGGCCAGTTCCTGTTCTCGCCGGACACCCCGGAAGACCAGCTCATGGAAGTGGCGCTCGACGCCGGTGCGAAGGACGTCATCACCAACGAAGACGGCAGCTTTGAAGTGATTTGCCCGCCCAACGACTTCCAGGCCGTGAAGAGCAAGCTCGAAGCGGCCGGCCTGAAGGCCGAAGTCGCGGAAGTCACGATGAAGCCGCAGACCGAAGTGGAATTCACCGGCGAAGACGCCGTAAAGATGCAAAAGCTGCTCGACGCGCTCGAAAACCTCGACGACGTGCAGGAAGTGTTCACCAACGCCGTCATCGGGGAATAAGATGAAGATTCTGGTTGTCGGCTCGGGCGGCCGCGAACACGCGCTCGCGTGGAAGCTCGCCCAATCACCGCGCATTCAACTGGTCTACGTGGCACCGGGTAACGGTGGCACGGCGCTCGACGAGCGTCTGCGCAACGTGCCGATCAGCGATCCGAACGTGCTCGCCGAATTCGCCTCGCGCGAAGGCATCGCGCTGACGGTCGTCGGCCCGGAAACGCCCCTCGCCGCCGGCATCGTCAATATCTTCCGCGCCCGTGGCCTGAAGATCTTCGGTCCGACGAAGGAAGCGGCGCAACTCGAATCGTCGAAGGACTTCGCCAAGGCGTTCATGAAGCGTCACGGCATTCCGACCGCCGATTACGAGACGTTCGCCGACGCCGGCGCTGCACACGCCTATATCGACGCCAAGGGTGCGCCGATCGTCGTCAAGGCCGACGGTCTGGCTGCCGGCAAGGGCGTGGTCGTGGCGATGTCGCTCGAAGAAGCGCACAACGCCGTCGACATGATGCTCGCGGACAACAAGCTCGGCGACGCCGGCGCCCGCGTGGTGATCGAAGAGTTCCTGCAAGGCGAGGAAGCGAGCTTCATCGTGATGGTCGACGGCAAGAACGTGCTGCCGCTCGCCACGTCGCAGGATCACAAGCGTTTGCTCGATAACGATCAGGGCCCGAACACGGGCGGCATGGGCGCCTACTCGCCCGCACCGATCGTCACGCCGCAGATTCACGCACGTGTGATGCGCGAAATCATCATGCCGACCGTGCGCGGCATGGAGACCGACGGCATTCGCTTCACCGGCTTCCTGTACGCCGGCCTGATGATCGACGCGGACGGCAACGTCAAGACGCTCGAATTCAACTGCCGCATGGGCGACCCCGAAACGCAGCCGATCATGGCGCGTCTGAAGGGCGACTTCTCGGTGGTCGTCGAGCACGCGATTGCCGGCACGCTCGACAAGGTCGAGCTCGACTGGGATCGCCGTTATGCGCTGGGCGTGGTGCTCGCCGCGCACGGCTATCCGGACACGCCGCGCAAGGGCGACCGTATCTCGGAAATCCCGGCAGAGACCAGCGAATGCGTGACGTTCCACGCGGGCACCCAGCTCGAGAACGACGTGCTCAAGGTCACCGGCGGACGTGTGCTGTGCGTGGTCGGCCTGTCCGATACCGTGCGCGGGGCGCAGAGCGTGGCTTACCAGACCGTCAATCAGATCAATTTCGACGGCATGCAGTATCGCCACGACATCGGTAACCGCGCGCTCGCGCGCAAGCCGGAGTAAATTCGCGGTCGTTGCCTCGCGACGGGGCGGTGCCAGACACTGCCGCCGCGATGCGCTGAACCGCTCGGCTCGGCCCGGGGGACGTCAAGTCCACCCGGGCCGTTGTCGTTTGGGCGGCGTCCCAAGCACCGCCCGCCGCGATTGACAAGCGCAGGCCAAATTGGCACGCTGGCGTCGCGTGACCATGGAGGAACGACCGCCAGTGCGCGCGTCCGGCCAGCTCCGGCGGAATGGATGCAGTTTTCCCGACAGACCCTCGCTCGACGGAGACTCACATGTTCGACCTCAACAAGCTGGTCAACAATTATCTGGTGCCGTTCGGCCTGAAGATTGTGATGGCCATCGTCATCTGGATCATCGGCGGCATCGTCATCAATCTGGTAGCACGGCTCGTACGTGCCGCGATGACCCGCCGGAACATCGATCCCACCCTCGTTCGCTACACCGAGTCGTCGCTGCGCATTGCCCTGCGTATCGCGCTCATTCTGTCCATCCTCAGTGTCTGCGGCATCGAGACGACCTCATTCGCTGCCCTGCTCGCGGCCGTCGGCATCGCCATCGGTGCGGCATGGTCCGGACTGCTGTCGAATTTCGCCTCGGGCATCTTCCTCATCGTGCTGCGTCCGTTCAAAACCGGCGACATGATCAGCGCGGGCGGTGTGACGGGCGTGGTCGACGAGATCGGCCTGTTCGTCACCACCCTCACGACGGCCGACAACCTGCGCGTGTACGTCGGCAACACGAAAGTCTTCGGCGACAACATCGTCGTGTACGACGCCAACGCCTTTCGCCGCGTGGACCTCACGGCGCAGCTCGCCCATACGGTCGACGTGCAGGACGCGATTGCGCGTCTGAAAGCTCGCATCGCGCAGATTCCGAACGTGGTGGACAAGCCGCCGGTCGACGTCGTCATTCTGGAGTTCAATCCGTCCGGGCCAGTGCTGGCGGTGCGTCCGTACTGCCACAACCGCGACTATTGGCAGGTGTACTTCGATACCAATAAGGCAATTTCCGAAGTTGGCGGCACGGCTCACTGGCCGGTTCCGGCGACGCGTCAGATCCTGATGCCCCCGCCGGGGACCCCGAGCGGTGTCTCCAGCGCGGTGCCGCCGATCCCTGGCGCGGCCGGCACGGCACCGTCGGGGCCCCTGCCAAGCGCCGGCACTTGATACAGGTCATTCGGGCAGCATCGGCAGTCGCGCGAGCCGCCCGCGTGCGCCCCCGTGCCGGTACAATCGCGGTGAATACCGCTAATTACCACGCATAGGGACGTCACAGAATGACAGCGCAAGACGCCGCACCCGCGCCGGATACGGGCGCGGTACGCACATATCTGCTCGGACTTCAGAACCGCATTGTCGAAACGCTGGAGCGCCTCGACGGCAAACGCTTCTTTGTCGACGACTGGCAACGTCCGGCCGACAGCCCTCTGCGCGGTGACGGCCGTACCCGCGTGCTCGACGATGGCGACTTCTTCGAGCGCGGCGGCGTGAACTTCTCTCATGTGATCGGCGACAAGCTGCCCGCCTCGGCCAGCGCCTCACGGCCTGAACTGGCCGGACGCGGCTTCGAAGCCCTCGGCGTCTCGCTGGTGCTGCATCCGCGCAATCCGTATTGCCCGACCGTGCACTTCAACGTGCGCATTCTGATCGCCACAGCCCCCGGCGAGCTCCCCGCCTTCTGGTTTGGCGGCGGCATGGATCTCACGCCGTACTATGCGTACGAGCAAGACTGCAAGCACTTCCATCAGACCTGCAAGGATGCCCTCGATCCGTTCGACACCACGTGGTATCCGCGCTTCAAGGCCTGGTGCGACGAGTACTTCTATCTGAAGCATCGTCAGGAGCCGCGCGGCATCGGCGGCATTTTCTTCGACGATTTCTCCGGTGGCGGCTTCGAGACGGGCTTCGCCGTCATGAAAAGCGTGGGCGACGCGTTCCTCGACGCCTATGTGCCCATCGTCGAGCGCCGTCGCGGCATGCCGTTTGGCGAGCGCGAGCGCGACTTTCAGGCACATCGCCGCGGTCGCTACGTCGAATTCAATCTGGTCTGGGACCGAGGTACCCACTTCGGCCTGCAATCGGGCGGGCGCACCGAGTCGATTCTGATGTCGATGCCGCCGATCGTGAAATGGCACTACGACTGGAAACCCACGCCGGATACGCCGGAAGCGAAGCTGTACACCGACTTCCTCGTGCGACGCGAGTGGGTGTGAGGGCCAGCCACGCATGACTGTCTCCTCTTCTGCACCGCATACCTCCGGTACGCCCGATACGCCCGGCAAGCCCGGCACCGCCATCCGCCGCATTGGCGTTCTGGGCGGCACGTTCGACCCCATTCATACCGGCCACCTCGCGCTGGGCGCCCTGTTCGCCCGCACGCTCGCGCTCGACGAACTGGTGCTGATGCCGGCCGGCCAGCAGCCGCAAAAGCAAGGCAGCACCGCCGCCGGGCACCGGCTGGCCATGACGCGTCTTGCCGCGCAGGGCCTCGCCGAGGAACTGGCCCTCACGCATCCGTCCACGCAGGTCATCGTCAGCACCCGCGAAATCGAGCGGGCAGGCCCGAGCTATACCGTCGATACGCTGCGCGACATGCGCCGTGACGCCGGCCCGCTTGCGTCGCTCTCGCTGCTCATTGGCTCCGACCAATTGGTGCGGCTCGACACCTGGCACGCGTGGCGTGAATTGTTCGATTACGCGCATATCTGCGCGGCGGCCAGACCCGGTTTCAGCCGCGACGGCGCCTCTGCGCAACTGCGTCAAGTCTTCGCAGAAAGGGAAAAGTCCGCGCTCGGGGTACAATCCACGCCATGCGGCGGCATCCTGATCGACGACTCACTGGCCGTCGACATATCCGCCACCGAGTTGCGCGCCACGATGGCGCACGCGCGAGACGCGGCCACGCCCCCGGCAAACCTGCCCGACCCCGTGTGGCAGTACATCCGCACGCAACACCTGTATCGCGCCTGACGGCCCTTAGCGGGCCTCGACTTCGCGCCCCCCTGTTTCACCAAAAAGACGCACTATGGAAATTCGTAAACTTCAGCGCCTGATCGTCGATGCCCTCGAAGACGTCAAGGCCCAGGACATCAAGGTGTTCAACACCGAACATCTCACCGCCCTGTTCGAGCGCGTGATCATCGCGAGCGGTACGTCCAACCGCCAGACCAAGGCACTCGCCGCAAGCGTGCGCGACAAGGTCAAGGCCGCCGGCGGCGACGTCATCAGCATGGAAGGCGAAGACGTGGGCGAATGGGTGCTCGTCGATACCGGCGACGCCATCGTGCACATCATGCAGCCGGCCCTGCGCCAGTATTACAACCTCGAAGAAATCTGGGGCGAAAAGCCCGTGCGTCTGAAGGCTGCCGGCACCAAGGCCGGTGCCAAGGCCAGTGCACAAGACGACGACGAAGAAGAAGCGGACGAAGCAGCCCCGGCGCCCGCTCGCCGCAAAGCCAAGTAAGACGCCGCGCACGATCCTGCCGACATGCGTCTGTTCATTCTTGCAGTCGGGCACAAAATGCCCGGCTGGATCGAAACCGCCTTCGCCGAGTACGCCAAGCGTATGCCACCCGAGCTACGCATCGAACTCAAGGAAATCAAGCCGGAGCAGCGCTCCCACTCCCGCACGGCCGAGACGGTCATGGCCGCCGAGGCGCAGCGCATTGACGCTGCCCTGCCGCGTGGCTGCCGTCTCGTATGTCTGGATGAGCGCGGGCAGGATCTCACCACCATGCGTCTGGCCCAGTCGCTCACCGTCTGGCAACAGGACGCACGCGACGTGGCCTTCGTGATCGGCGGCGCCGACGGGCTCGACCCGTCCCTCAAGGCACGCGCCGACACCCTCATCCGCCTCTCGAGCCTCACCTTGCCGCACGGCATGGTGCGCGTACTGCTCGCCGAACAGCTCTACCGCGCGTGGAGCATCAATGCCAATCACCCCTATCACCGCGTGTGATCGCGTACATAAGCGCAAGTGACGGTATGACGACGCGTTTCTCTGTATGACAAAAAAATAAGTCAGCCATAAGTCACTACACTTTGTGCGGCGCAACGCAACGTTGTGCCGTGCTGAAAACGCACCGGAATGCCTTGCCTGACGGGCGGCTGGAAGGGGCGTCAACCCCCGATAGAGGCCGCTGTGCAACACGCGTTGTGCGCTGCGAGTGGAAAAAACACAACGACGTGTTAGTCTACGCGGCGCTACACAGTTCGCACCGCGAACAAGAAGGGTTCTGCTCACAAAAGACCCTTGACTTCTCGTGAACCCCCGGAGATTGGCATGAAGCAACCTTCCCTGCGCAAATTCGCCCTGGCCGGCGTTGGCGCTGCATTGGCGCTCGGCATGAGCACGTCGGCCCTGGCCGCGACGGAGATCCAATTCTGGCATTCGATGGAATCTGCCCTTGGCGAACGCGTCAACCAGATCGCCGCCGATTTCAACGCATCGCAAAGCGACTACAAGATTGTCCCGATCTACAAGGGCAACTACGAGCAGGGTCTGGCAGCCGGGATTGCCGCTTTCCGCGCAGGTAACGCCCCGGCCATCCTCCAGGTGTACGAAGTCGGCACCGCCACGATGATTCAGGCCAAGAAGGCCGTGAAGCCCGTGTGGCAAGTCATGAAGGACGCCGGCGAGCCGTTCGACGAGAAGGCTTTCGTGCCGGCGATCGCTGGCTACTACGCCGACAGCAAGACCAACCACCTTATGTCGATGCCGTTCAACAGCTCGACCCCGGTGCTGTACTACAACAAGGACGCCTTCAAGAAGGCGGGCCTCGACCCCAACACCCCGCCCAAGACCTGGGCCGACGTGAAGGCCGACGCCGCGAAGCTCAAGGCTTCGGGGCTGTCGTGCGGCTTCACGATGGGCTGGCAGAGCTGGACGCAGCTCGAGAACTACAGCGCCTGGCACGGCCTGCCGTTCGCCACGAAGAACAACGGCTTTGACGGCCTCGACGCCAAGCTGGAGTTCAACGGCCCCCAACAAACCAAGCACATCCAGTTCCTGGCCGACATGGCCAAGGACGGCACGTTCACGTATGTGGGCCGCAAGGATGAAGTGACCTCGAAGTTCTACAGCGGCGATTGCGGTATCGCCATGACGACCTCGGGTGCACTGGCCAACATCGCCAAGTACGCCAAGTTCAGCTATGGCGTGGGCATGATGCCGTACGATGCCGACGTGAAGGGCGCGCCGCAGAACGCCATCATCGGTGGCGCCAGCCTGTGGGTGCTCGCCGGCAAGTCGTCGGCCGAGTACAAGGGCGTGGCCAAGTTCCTGAACTACCTCGCCTCGCCAGCCGTGGCCGCGAAGTGGCATCAGGACACCGGCTACCTGCCGGTGACCAAGGCCGCCTACGAACTGACCGAGAAGCAAGGCTTCTACGCGAAGAACCCGGGTTCCGACGTGGCCATCAAGCAGATGCTCAACAAGGCACCGCTGCCGTACACCCGTGGTCTGCGTCTGGGCAATATGCCGCAGATCCGTACGGTGATCGACGAGGAACTCGAAGGCGTGTGGAACGGCAAGCAAACGCCTAAAGCCGCACTCGACAAGGCGGTGTCGCGTGGCGACGAACTGCTGCGCCGCTTCGAGAAGCAGGGCAGCTAAGCGGCCCCCAACGCACGATACCCGACAAAATGCGGGTGCTTTTCCTGCATTTGCGATGAGAATCGTGACGTTACAATGACACCACCCCGGCTCGCCTGAAATGCGAGCCGGGTTGGTTTTTTTTTGGTCACTACGTTATGGCGCATAACTCCAGAGAACGCCCTCGCTTCGGCACCGGCTGGCTGCCCTACGCTCTTGTAGCCCCGCAGCTGCTCATCACTGTCGTCTTCTTCCTCTGGCCTGCGGGCGAGGCCCTGTGGCAATCGACATCGATGCAAGACGCCTTCGGGCTGTCCAGCGAGTTCGTCGGCCTCGACAACTTCACTTCGCTATGGGGCGACCCGCTCTATCTCGCATCGTTTCGCACGACGATGATCTTCAGCGGACTCGTCACCGTCTGCGGACTGGTCATCTCGTTGCTGCTCGCGGCCATGGCCGATCGGGTCACGCGCGGCAAGCGCCTGTACCAGACGCTGCTCATCTGGCCGTACGCCGTGGCACCTGCCATTGCGGCCGTGCTGTGGGCCTTCCTCTTCAATCCGAGTATCGGCCTGGTCACCTATGGGCTGGCGAAGTTCGGCGTTGAGTGGAACCATGCGCTGAACGGCGGACAGGCGATGTTCCTCGTCGTGCTCGCCTCGATCTGGAAGCAGATCAGCTACAACTTCCTGTTCTTCTACGCCGGTTTGCAGGCAATTCCGCGCTCGCTCGTGGAAGCTGCTGCGATTGACGGTGCAGGGCCGATCCGGCGCTTCTTCGGGCTGGTGTTGCCGCTGATTTCGCCAACGACGTTCTTCCTGCTCGTGGTCAACCTCGTGTACTCGTTCTTCGACACCTTCCCGGTGATCGACGCCGCGACCGGCGGCGGGCCGGGCCAGTCGACCATGACGCTGATCTACAAGATCTATTCGGAAGGCTTCAAGGGGCTCGACCTCGGCAGCTCGGCTGCCCAGTCGGTGGTACTGATGGTCATCGTCATCGTACTCACGGTCGTGCAGTTCCGCTTCATCGAACGCAAGGTGCAATACGCATGATCGAGAACCGTCGCGGCCTGGATATCTTCTGCCACGTCATGCTGATCGTCGGCGTGTTGCTGGTAGTCTTCCCGCTCTATGTGGCGTTCGTCGCCGCCACCATGAACGAGAGCGAAGTCTTCAACGTTCCCCTGTCGCTCATTCCGAGCTCGCATCTGCTGGAGAATCTCGCCACCGTGTGGGGCTCGGGCACCGGCAATGCGGCCATGCCGTTCGGCCTGATGCTCGGCAACAGCCTGTTCATGGCACTGGTCGTCACGATCGGCAAGATTTCCGTGTCGATTCTCTCGGCCTTTGCCATCGTCTACTTCCGCTTCCCGCTGCGCAATCTGTTCTTCTGGCTCATCTTCGTGACGTTGATGTTGCCGGTCGAAGTGCGGATTTTCCCGACGGTGCAGGTGATTTCGAGCCTCGGGCTCATCAACAGCTACGCCGGTCTGACGGTGCCGCTGATCGCCTCGGCAACAGCCACGTTCCTGTTCCGGCAGTTCTTCATGACACTGCCCGACGAACTCGTCGAAGCCGCGCGCATCGACGGCGCCGGTCCGATGCGATTCTTCTTCGACGTGGTGCTGCCGCTGTCGAAGACAAACATCGCCGCGCTGTTCGTCATCACCTTCATCTATGGCTGGAATCAGTACCTGTGGCCGATTCTGGTGACCAACGCCCCGTCGATGACGACAGCCGTGGTGGGCATCAAGAGCATGATCGGCAGTGGCGACACCGCGACCCAATGGCAACTCGTCATGAGCGCCACACTGCTCGCCATGCTGCCGCCGCTCGCGGTGGTTCTGCTGATGCAGCGTTGGTTCGTGCGCGGTCTGGTCGATTCGGAAAAGTAATCATGGCAAATCTCAAACTCCATAGCGTCAAGAAAACCTACGACCAGAACAGCTACGTTCTTCACGGCGTCGACATCGACATCGAAGACGGCGAGTTCGTGGTCATCGTCGGCCCGTCGGGCTGCGGCAAGTCGACGCTGCTGCGCATGGTCGCGGGCCTCGAATCGGTGAGCGAAGGCAGCATTCTGATCGGCTCGCAGGTCGTCAATCAACTGGAGCCGAAGGATCGCAACATTGCGATGGTGTTCCAGAACTACGCCCTGTATCCGCACATGGACGTGCGTCAGAACATGTCGTACGGCCTGAAGATTCGCGGCATCGACAAGAAGACCGTCGAAGCGCGTGTGCTCGCTGCTGCGCGCATTCTGGAACTGGAGCCGCTACTCGCGCGCAAGCCGCGCGAACTCTCGGGCGGTCAGCGTCAGCGCGTGGCCATGGGCCGCGCCATCGTGCGTGAGCCGGCGGTGTTCCTGTTCGACGAACCGCTCTCGAACCTCGACGCCAAGCTGCGCGTTCAGATGCGTCTGGAAATTCAGCGCCTGCACAAACGCCTGAAGACGACGAGCCTGTACGTCACGCACGATCAGGTCGAAGCGATGACGCTGGCCGATCGCGTGATCGTCATGAACAAGGGCTACGCCGAGCAGATCGGCACGCCATCGGACGTCTACGAGCGCCCGGCCTCGCTGTTCGTGGCGAGTTTTATGGGCTCGCCGGCGATGAACCTGCTCAAAGGCCGGGTCGACTCGGAAGGCCGCACCTTCGAGATCGAGGGCGGCCCTGCCCTGCGTTTGCCGCCCACGAGCATGGCCCACGCCGGGCGCGAGCTCGTGCTCGGCGTGCGTCCCGAGCATCTGGTGCCCGCCGAGCAGCACAACGGCCTGGGCGCGTTCGCCGCGCAGACCAGCATCCACGTCGATCAGCTCGAACTGCTCGGCGCCGACAACCTGCTGCACGGCCGTTGGGGCGAGCAGCACGTGACGGTGCGTCTGCCGCACGAACTGCGTCCGGCCGCCGGAACGGTCGTGCCGCTGGCCATCTCGGCCAAGGCGCTGCACCTGTTCGATCCGTCCACGGGCAAGCGAGTCGAAGCATGAGCGATACCTCGCCATCTGCCCATTTGTGGCGCGACTGGCCGTATCCGCGCATCGTCTCACATCGTGGCGGCGGCAAGCTTGCGCCGGAAAACACGCTGGCCGCTTTCGAGATGGGCGCGTCGCTGGGCCTTCGCATGGTCGAGTTCGACGCGAAGCTCTCGGCCGATAACGTCGTTTTTCTGTTGCACGACGACACCGTCGATCGCACCAGCAACGGCCACGGCCCGGCCGCGCAGATGACTTACGCCGAGATCGAGACGCTCGACGCGGGTAGCTGGTTCGGCGCAGACGGGCGTTTCGCCGGTCAGGTGATGCCGACCCTCGCCCAGGTGGCCGAGCGCTGCCTGGCGCTTGGGCTGTCGGCGAACGTCGAGATCAAGCCGTGCCCGGGCCGCGAGGCCGAGACCGGCAAACGGGTAGCCGAGGCGGTCAAGGCGCTGTGGGCCGGTCAGGCCCAGCAGCCGCTGCTGTCCTCGTTCTCCTATGAGGCGCTCGAAGCCGCAGCCCTCGCCGTGCCGGAACTGCCGCGCGGCATGCTGTACGAAGCCGTGCCCGCGCATTGGCGCGACGACGCCCGCAAGCTCGGCACCGTCACCCTGCATGCGAGCCACAAGCATCTCGACGGCCCGCAGGTCGCCGAAATCAAGGCGGCGGGCCTGCATATGCTTGTCTACACGGTCAACGAGCCGGCGCGCGCACGCGAACTGGCGGCGTGGGGCGTGGACGCCATCTGCACCGACCGCATCGACCTGATCGGCGAGGACTTCCTCGCGAACAGCGCCTAAGCAAAAAACGGCACTCCCCGCCCCCGCCGCATGCTGGCGGGGGCGGGCGCAAGGCGGCATAATAGGGCTTCCCCTCGCCCAGCCCATCCCGCGGCCCGGTGCGCGCGCTGCAAACTCATGCAATGTCGTGTGCCGGGCTGGACGAATTCAAGCCAAGCCGCCATGCCGTACATCTATCTCGCTTCGCAAAGCCCCCGCCGTCAGGAACTGCTGCAACAGCTCGGCGTTCGTTTCGAACTGCTGTTGCCCCATGCCGACGAGGACGCCGAAGCACTCGAAGCCGTGCTGCCGGGGGAGCCGCCTGACGACTATGTGCAGCGCGTCACGCGCGCCAAGGCCGAAGCGGCTGTTGCCCGTCTGGCTCGCGCCGGTTTGCCGGGCGCCCCCATTCTCGCCGCCGACACGACGGTCTGCCTGGACGGCACCATCCTCGGCAAGCCGTTCGACGACGCCGACGCGCAAGCCGTGCTCGCACGCCTGTCGGGCACGCGCCATCGGGTGCTGACCGCCGTGGCGGTATGTGCGGACGGCCAGATCCATCAGGCGGTCAACATCTCGCACGTCTGGTTCCGGCCGCTGCGCCGCGAGGAGATCGAGCGCTATGTCGCCTCGGGTGAGCCCAAGGGCAAGGCAGGCGCGTACGGCATTCAGGGTAAGGCCGCCGAATTTGTCATGCGCATCGACGGCAGTTACTCAGGCATCATGGGGCTGCCGCTGTGCGAGACCGCCGCGCTATTGCGTCAGGCGGGCGTCGACTTCTGACGCATACCGATGCCCAAGCATTTCGAGTCCGGTCGACACTTTATGAACGAAGACATTCTGGTCAATATTACGCCGCAGGAAACCCGCGTGGCGCTCATGCAGCTCGGTGCGGTGCAGGAACTGCATATCGAGCGCACGCTCTCGCGCGGGCTGGTCGGCAATATCTATCTCGGCAAGGTCGTGCGCGTGCTCCCGGGCATGCAATCGGCGTTCATCGATATCGGGCTGGAGCGCGCGGCGTTCCTGCATGTGGCCGATATCTGGCATCCGCGCACGAGCAACGATACGTCCGTGCCGCACCCGCAACCGCCCATCGAGAAAACGGTTTTCGAAGGGCAGACGCTGATGGTGCAGGTCATCAAAGACCCGATCGGCACCAAGGGCGCGCGTCTGTCGACGCAGGTCAGCATCGCCGGGCGCACGCTCGTCTATCTGCCGCAGGAGCCGCACATCGGCATCTCCCAGCGTATCGAGAGCGAAGCCGAACGCGAGGCGCTGCGCAGCAAGATTCAGGCGCTTGTGCCGGCCGACGAGAAAGGCGGCTTCATCGTGCGCACCATTGCGGAAGATGCCGCCGATGCCGAGTTGGCCAACGACATCGCCTATCTGCGCAAGTCGTGGCAGACCATTGGCGAGCAGAGCACGCGGGTGCCGGCCCCGGCGCTGCTGTATCAGGATCTGAATCTCGCCCAGCGGGTGTTGCGCGACTTCGTGCATGAGGAGACGGGCAAGATTCTCGTCGACTCGCGCGAGACGTATCAGAAGCTGGCCGAATTCGCGACGGTCTACACGCCGGCCGTGCTCGGCAAGCTCACGCATTACACAGGCGAGCGTCCGCTGTTCGATCTGTACAACGTGGAGACGGAGATCGAGCGGGCGCTGTCGCGTCGCGTCGATCTGAAGTCCGGCGGGTATCTGATGATCGATCAGACCGAGGCGATGACGACCATCGACGTGAACACCGGCGGTTACGTCGGTGCGCGCAACTTCGACGACACGATCTTCAAGACCAACCTCGAAGCGGCGCTGATGATCGCGCGCCAGTTGCGACTGCGCAATCTGGGCGGGATTATCATCATCGACTTCATCGACATGGAGAGCGCCGAGCATCGCGACTCCGTGCTGACCGAGCTCAAGAAGGCGCTCGCGCGTGACCGCACGCGCATCACCGTGAACGGCTTCTCACAGCTCGGGCTGGTGGAGATGACCCGCAAGCGCACGCGCGAATCGCTCGCGCACGTGTTGTGCGAGCCGTGCGCCGTCTGCCAGGGCAAGGGCGAGGTCAAGACGCCGCGCACGCTGTGTTACGACATCCTGCGCGAGATTCTGCGTGAATCGCGGCAGTTCAATCCGCGCGAATTCCGTCTGATTGCGTCGCAGGAAGTCGTCGATCTGTTCCTCGAAGAAGAGTCGCAGCATCTGGCGATGCTGATCGATTTCATCGGCAAGCCGATTTCGCTTCAGGTCGAATCGTCGTTCCATCAAGAGCAGTACGACATCATTCTGATGTAACCCTCTCTCAACCCCGCGCGCCCCGACGTCATGCCCTACTCGAACTACGACAATCTGGCGGCATCGAGCGAGGCGCTCGACAAACATGCCGTTGCACGCCATTCGACCTGGGTCAGTATCTGGGTCAATGTCGTGCTGACGACAGCGCAGATCATCGTCGGGATCTTCGCGCGTTCGCAAGCGTTGATTGCCGACGGTATTCACTCGCTCTCGGACATCGTCTCCGACTTCGTGGTGCTGGCCGCCGCCCGCGGCAGTGCCCGCGCGCCGGACGCCGATCACCCCTACGGTCATAGCCGCTACGAGAATGCGGCGTCGCTGTTTCTGGGGGTGATTCTGCTCGTGGTCGGGGCCGGCATGCTGTGGCGCGGGATCGAGCGTCTGCTGCATCCGGAGGAGATTCCCGAGGTGCATCTCATCGCGCTGATCGTCGCGGTTGTCGTGCTCGTCAGCAAGGAGGGCCTCTTTCGCTACATGCTGCGCGCGGCGCAGCGGGTGCGCTCGGCCATGCTCGTTGCCAATGCGTGGCACGCGCGCTCCGACGCGCTGTCGTCGCTTGTCGTGGCGTGCGGCATTCTGGGTAACCTCGCGGGCTATCGCATCCTCGATCCGCTCGCCGCGGCACTCGTGGGGCTGATGATCGGACGCACGGGCTGGAAGTTCGGCTGGAACGCCTTGCAGGATCTCATCGATCGCGGCGTGGACGATGCCACCACCGTCACCATTCGCGAGCGTCTGCTCGCCACACCCGGCGTGCGTGCCATCGACATGCTGCGCACGCGGCGTATGGGCGACGAAATCGTGGTCGACGTGCACATTCTCGTCGACGCTCGTCTGTCCGTCTCCGAAGGTCATTACCTCGCCGAACAGGCGCGCGCGGCGGTCATGCGCGAGCCGCAGATTCTCGACGTTCTGGTGCACGTCGACCCGGAGAGCGACACCAAGGGCACCGCGTTACAGCAGTGGCCCGCGCGTGCCGTGATGGTCGGCGCCGCCGAAGTGCTGTGCCGGGCGAATGCGCTCGCGTTGCGCGACGTCAAACTGCACTATCTCGACAACGGGCTGGAAGCCGACGCGATCGTCGAAGCGCTGAACGAGCCGGGGCATACCGGTGCGCACGGCCGTGGCGAAGGCGGCATGGAAACGCCCTCTCAGACCGTTGCCGACGGCCTCACTGCCCGCTTCAAACCGCTGGGACTGCGGTACGTCCGTGTGCTGCGGGTGACGGGAGAAACGTCCGCGGCATCGGTGACATCGGCCACCTCGACCGAGGGCGAGGGCGAGGGCGAGGGCAATGCCGCCGACGATGCCACGCACGACGCCGCAAAAACATCGGCCGCCGGGCCTTCCGTCTGACGACGAAAGGACCACGGCGGCCATGAAGCACTTGGCTGGCGAGATGACGTGAGGCCCGGCTAAACGCTGCTGCGCGCCGCCTCGGCGTTCGTATGCCCGTATGTCCGGATGCGTGTCTCAGTCCTCGTGCCGGTACTCGGAGAACAGCATGCCCTGCTTGTCCTTGTCCGAGACGATCGGCGTAATGCCGTCGAGCGGCCAGGGAATCGCCAGCGTCGGATCGTCCCATCGAATGCAGCGCTCGAATTGCGGCGCCCAATAGTCCGTGGTCTTGTACAGCACCTCGGCCGTCTCCGACGTCACCATGAAACCGTGAGCGAAGCCTGCCGGAATCCACAACTGTTTGTTGTTCGCGGCGCTCAGCACTTCCGCCACCCACTTGCCGAACGTTGGCGAGCCTTCACGGATATCGACAGCGACATCGTAGATCTCGCCTTGCAACACGCGCACCAGCTTGCCCTGCGGCTGCCGGACCTGATAGTGCAGACCGCGCAGCACACCGCGCGCCGAGCGCGACTGGTTGTCCTGCACGAACGTGAGCGTCTCGCCGAGCGCGTCGTCGAAGTTGCGCTGGTTGAAGCTCTCGAAGAAATAGCCCCGCGAGTCACCAAACACTTTGGGTTCAATAACCTTGATGTCGGGAATAGCGGCAGAAATCAATTGCATGACTTGGGATCCATCAAAATACGCGTTCGCGCAGCATCGTCAGCAGGTACTGGCCGTACCCCGTTTTGGCGAGCGGTTGCGCCAACGCCTCGATAGCGGCGGCGTCGATCCAGCCACGGCGATAGGCGATCTCTTCCGGGCACGCGACCTTCAGGCCCTGACGGCTTTCGATGGTCTGAATGAACGTGCTCGCTTCGAGCATCGACTCATGCGTGCCGGTATCGAGCCACGCGTAGCCGCGCCCCATGATCTGCACGTTGAGCTTGCCGCGCTTCAGGTACTCGTTGTTGACGTCGGTGATTTCCAGCTCGCCGCGGGCCGACGGCTTGATCGAGCGTGCAATCTCGATGACGTCGTTATCGCAGAAGTACAGCCCCGTCACCGCGTAACGCGACTTCGGCTCCTTCGGCTTCTCAACGAGCTCGACGGCCTTGCCGGTTTCGTCGAACGTCACCACGCCATAGCGCTCCGGATCGTGCACCGGATACGCAAACACGGAGGCACCGTCGGTCTGGGCATTCGCGGCGGAGAGCAGTTTGGCGAAATCGTTTCCGTAGAACAGGTTGTCGCCGAGCACCAGGGCACACGGATCGTTACCGATGAAGTCGGCACCGATCAGGAACGCCTGAGCAAGACCGTCCGGCGACGGCTGCACTGCGTATTGCAGATTCAGGCCCCATTGGCTGCCGTCGCCCAGCAGTTGCTCGAAGCGCGGCGTGTCCTGCGGTGTCGAGATGATGAGCACGTCCCGAATACCCGCGAGCATCAGCGTGGTCAGCGGATAGTAGATCATCGGCTTGTCGTAGACCGGCAGCAATTGCTTGGAGACGGCCAGCGTCGCCGGATACAGGCGCGTGCCCGATCCTCCGGCCAGGATGATGCCCTTGCGTTTGATACTCATGCGTGCCTCAATCGTTCTTTTGATAATGCGTTTCGATCCAGCGCTGGTACTCGCCCGACTGCACCTGGCGCACCCATTCGCCGTTGGCGAGGTACCACTGGACCGTCTTGCGCATACCGGTCTCGAAGGTCTCGGCAGGACGCCATCCCAGTTCGCGCTCGAGCTTGCGGGCGTCGATGGCGTAACGGCGGTCATGCCCCGGGCGGTCGGTGACGAACGTGATCTGATCGACGTACGATTTTCCGTCGGCACGCGGCGAGAGCTCGTTGAGCAGCGTGCACAGATGCTTCACGACCGACAGGTTGTTCTGCTCGTTCCAGCCACCCACGTTATAGACCTCGCCCGCCTTGCCCTTGGCCAGCACTTCGCGAATGGCCGAGCAGTGATCGCCGACGTACAACCAGTCGCGCACGTTGCTGCCGTCGCCATAGATCGGCAGCGGTTTGCCCGCGAGCGCGTTGGCAATCACCAGCGGAATCAGCTTCTCGGGGAACTGGTACGGCCCGTAGTTGTTCGAGCAGTTGGTCGTCAGGACCGGCAAACCATAGGTGTGGTGGTACGCACGCACCAGGTGGTCGGAGCCGGCCTTGGACGCCGAATACGGGCTATTGGGCGCGTACGGCGTGGTCTCGGTAAATGCCGGGGCCGTCGGGCTCAGCGAACCGTAGACCTCGTCCGTCGACACATGCAGGAAACGGAAGTTGTCGCGTGCGTCGCCTTCGAGCGTTCCCCAATAGGCGCGCGCCGCTTCGAGCATCGTGAAGGTGCCGACGATGTTCGTCTGCACGAAATCGCCAGGGCCGTGAATGGAACGATCGACGTGGCTTTCCGCCGCGAAATGCAGCACGGCGCGTGGACGATACTGTGCGTAAAGGGTATCCAGCGCTGCGCGATCGCAGATATCGACCTGCGCAAAATGGTGACGGGAATCGCGCTCCAGACTCGCCAGATTCGCCAGATTACCGGCATAGGTGAGCTTGTCGATGGTCACAACGGGTTCGTCGTGTTGCGCAAGCCAGTCGAGAACGAAATTTGCACCGATGAATCCGGCGCCACCGGTCACGAAGATCATAAGTATCGAAGTGTTGTGAAAAGGAGATTTAGCGGGTGCGAGGCACACGCCCCATCAAGAAGAATTCTTCATTGGGCCGCATCGAAATGGCATTGGCAATGCGATTGGACATCCCGAAGAACGCCGTGATTGCGGCAATGTCCCAGATGTCCTCGTCGTTCAGACCATGGCGACGAAGCGTCGCGTAATCCTCGTCGCTCACGTCCTGCGAGCGCTCGCACACCTTCAGTGCATACGCCAGAATCGCCTTCTGGCGCTCGGTCAGATCCGCCTTCAGATAGTTGACGGCCACCTGATCGGCCAGCAGCGGCTGCTTTTCGTAAATGCGCACCAGCGCCCCGTGGGCCACCACACAGTACAGGCACTGATTCACCGCGCTGGTCGCCACTACGATCATCTCGCGCTCGCCTTTGCTGAGGTTGCCCTCTTTGAGCATTAGCGCGTCGTGATACGCGAAAAAGGCGCGGAATTCATCGGGCCGATGCGCCAGCGTGAGAAAGACATTCGGGATGAAGCCGGCCTTTTCCTGGACATCGTCGATACGCGCCCGGATGTCGCTCGGCAACGAGGCGAGATCCGGCACGGGAAAACGGCTGATCGGCGGCTGGCTCATCATGAAGTCCTCAAAGGCATGCTGATCGGGTCTGACGTCGCGAATGCTCTCGAATGACGGACGTCAGGCTTCCTGCTGCTGTGCGTACTGAATGCGGTGCAAATGGGCGTAAAGGCCATTATGCGCCACCAGCTCCTGGTGCGAGCCCTGCTCCGCGATACGGCCATGCTCGAGCACGACGATACGGTCGGCGCGCTCGATGGTCGAGAGGCGGTGCGCGATCACGAGCGTGGTGCGGCCTTCCATCAAGACTTCCAGCGCCGCCTGCACGTGACGCTCGGACTCCGAATCCAGCGCCGACGTCGCTTCGTCCAGAATCAGGATCGGAGCGTTCTTGTAGATCGCGCGGGCAATCGCCAGACGCTGACGCTGACCGCCCGACAGGCGCATGCCGTTGTCGCCCACGAGCGTTTCGACGCCATCGGGCATCGCCTTCACCGCGTCGATCAGATTGGCGGCGCGCAAGGCAGCCTGCACCCGCTCGGCGTCGATTTCCTGACCGTAGGCGACGTTCGCGGCGATGGTGTCGTTGAACAGCACCACGTCCTGACTCACGAACGCGATCTGACTGCGCAGGTCGGCCAGGCGCAGCTCGTCGAGCGGAATACCGTCGAGCAGGATACGGCCGCCGGTCGCGTCGAAGAAGCGCGGCACGAGGTTGACCAACGTCGTCTTGCCGCTGCCCGAGGGGCCGACCAGCGCCACCATTTCGCCCGGCGCAACGTCCAGCGAGATCTTGTCGAGCGTCGGACGCTCGCTCGCCCCGTAATTGAAGCTCACCTGATCGAACGTCACGCGGCCCTTCGCGCGCTCGAGCGTGCGCTCGCCGCCAACCGGCTCGACTTCGACGTCCATGACTTCGAAGATCAGCTCGGCGGCCGTCACGCCACGCTGCAACGGCTGGTTGACGTCCATCAGATGCTTGAGCGGGGAGACGACGAGCAACAACGCAGTGACGAATGCCGTGAAGCCGCCCACGGTCATCTCGCCCGACGACGACTCGATCATCGCCACCGTAATGACGATGGCCAGCGCCAGCGACGCGAGTGCCTGCGTGACCGGCTGCGCCAGACCGCCCGAGACCGTCACGCGCATGGCGTAGCCACGCAGCTTGCCGGTCATCTTGTCGAAGCGGTTTTTCTCGTACTCTTCGCCGTTGTGAATCTTCACGACCTTGTAGCCGCCCACCGCCTCTTCGACGACGTACGACAACGCGTTGGTCAGCGTCTGCTGCTCGCGGTTCAGGCGACGCAGGCGGCGGTTGATCTTGCCGACCAGCCAGCCGATGAACGGCAGAATGACGGCCACGACGAGCGTCAGGCGCCAGTTCAGATAGAACAGATAGCCCAGCAGACCGATGACGGTGAGCGAATCGCGCACGAGCGTGATGAGCACCGTAGTGAGCACGCCGAGCACCTGATTGACTTCGTAGACGATGGCGTTGATGAGCGTGCTGGTCGTCTCGCGCTGGAAGTAGGCCGCCGGCGCGTGCAGCAGACGCTCGAACATGCGCACACGCAGATCGAGCAGCACGCGGTTCGAGACCCACGAAAGCATGTAGTTGGCGGCATACTGCGCCAGCCCCCGAATGACGGCCAGACCGATTACGGCGGCCGGGACGTACCACAGCTTCCACGGGTCGCCGCCCGAGAAGCCCTTGTCGAGCACCGGCTTGAGGACTGCCGGAATGGCCGCTTCGGTCGCCGCCACCAGCGCCATGGCGAGAACGGCCAGCAGGCCCATGTGCCAATATGGCTGGAGATAGCCCAGCAGACGTCGCAGAATCGGTCCGGTGGGCTTGTGCGGTGCGCTCATGTAAGTCGGGGACGGCGGGAAAACCGCTATTCTAACGTACGGGCCGCTCCCGCCGGGACGTGTCCGAGCCGGACTCGGACGCCACCGCAAAAATCTCCACAATGCCCGTTATCCCACCTCGGCGGCACGCCGGAGCCGGGGTGGAACCGGTATACTCCCGGCCATGGCAAGCGCACTCGAAGTTCTCCGTACCGTATTCGGCTATAACGCATTCCGTGGCGATCAGGCCGCGATCGTCGACCATGTGGCCGAGGGGGGCGACGCGCTCGTCCTCATGCCCACGGGCGGCGGCAAGTCGCTGTGCTACCAGATCCCTGCGCTGCTGCGGCCGGGCGTCGGCATTGTCGTCTCCCCGCTCATCGCCCTCATGCAGGATCAGGTCGACGCCTTGCTGCAAGCCGGGGTGCGCGCCGCCTATCTAAATTCCAGCCTTGCCTTCGACGAAGCGGTCGATATCGAGCGCCGCGCGGCCCGGGGCGAGCTCGACCTGCTCTACGTCGCGCCCGAGCGGCTGCTCACCGAGCGCTTTCTCAATCTGCTCGACCGGCTCGACGAGCGCGGGGAACTGGCGCTGTTCGCCATCGACGAGGCCCACTGCGTCTCGCAATGGGGTCACGACTTCCGTCCCGAATACATTCAGCTCTCGACGCTGCACGAACGCTATGCGCGCGTGCCGCGCATCGCGCTGACTGCTACGGCAGACGCCGCAACGCGCGAGGATATCCAGACGCGGCTCGGCCTGACCGAGGCGCGTCTGTTCGTCTCCAGCTTCGACCGGCCGAATATCCGCTACGAGATCGTCGACCGCGACAATCCTCGCAAGCAGTTGCTGGCCTTTTTGGGACGCCACCGCGGCGAGGCGGGCATCGTGTACTGCCTGTCGCGCAAGAAAGTGGAAGAAACCGCCGCGTGGCTTGAGGCGCAAGGCATTCCCGCCCTGCCTTATCACGCCGGGCTCGACGCGGAGGTACGCCGCACCCACCAGCAGCGGTTCCTGCGCGAAGAGGGGCTGGTCATGTCGGCGACCGTCGCCTTCGGCATGGGCATCGACAAGCCGGACGTACGCTTTGTCGCGCATCTGGACTTGCCCAAGAGCCTCGAAGCCTACTATCAGGAGACGGGCCGGGCCGGACGTGACGGCGAACCCGCCGAAGCCTGGATGACATACGGGCTGAACGACGTCGTGGTGCATCGCAGCCGCATCGACGAATCGAACGCGCCTGACCTGCAAAAGCGTATCGAGCGCCAGAAGCTCGACGCGCTGCTCGGCTATTGCGAGGCGCCGCGCTGCCGCCGCACCGTGCTGCTGTCGTATTTCGGCGAGACGAGCGAGCCCTGCGGCAACTGCGACGTCTGCCTCAATCCGCCCGAAGTGTTCGACGGCACCATCGCCGCGCAAAAAGCCCTCTCCGCCATACTTCGCACCGGCCAGCGCTTCGGCGCCGGGCATCTGGTCGATCTGCTGCGCGGGCGCAGCACCGACAAGATTCGCCAGTTCGGTCACGAGCAGTTGCCGACATTCGGCGTCGGCGGCGAGATGGACGATCAGGGGTGGCGCGCGGTGTTTCGCCAGTTGATCGCGCATGGCATCATCGAGCCCGACAGCAGTCAGTACGGGGCGCTCACGCTCAACGCGGCGGCGCGTCCGGTGCTCAAAGGCGAGACGACGGTGTCGTTGCGACGTCAGCGGCCCAGCGCCGGCAGGAAGAGCCGCTTTGCCGGGTATGCGTCGTCGCAGGCCATTGAACTGGATACCGCCGATCAGCAGTTGTTCGAAAAGCTCCGCGCGTGGCGGCAGGAGATGGCCAAGACGCAGGCGGTGCCCGCCTACGTTATCCTGCACGACCGCACACTGCGAGAGCTCGCTCAGCGCCGTCCGCGCCACCGCGAGGGTCTGACCGACATCACCGGACTTGGCGAAGCGAAGATCGAACGCTACGGCGAGGCGCTCGTCGAGTTGCTCAATGCCTGAGAGTCCGCCTGAGGGCGACGCAGGGTTCAATCACCGACCGGTGGCTCGACCAATGCGTGCCCCGGTCGTCGTCGATTATCGATCGTGCGCGGCCGCGAGTTTGACGCCGCCATTTCGTGAATGCTCATGACTGAAGCCCTACCGTCCGCCTTGCCCGCCACACCTGGCGCTTCCACCGCTTCCGGCCCCGCAGCCGACACGGCGCTTCTGCCGCTCTCGGTGACGATTCTCACGCGCAACGAACGCCACAACATTGCCGAGTGCATCGCATCGGTAAAAGCGTTTGCGTCCCAGATCGTCGTGGTGGATAACGCCAGCGCGGACGGCACTGCCGATATTGCGCGCGCCGCTGGTGCCGAAGTTCACGTCACGCCCGACTGGCCCGGCTTCGGTCCGCAGAAGAATCGTGCCTTGTCGCACGCTACGCAACCCTGGGTGCTTTCACTCGATGCCGATGAGCGCGTCACACCGGCGCTGGCTGCGGACATTGCCGCCGCCATCGCACAAGGCACGTACGCGGGCTATCGCATGCCGCGTCTGTCGCAGTTCCTCGGTCATTGGGTGAAGCACTGCGGCTGGTATCCCGATTACGTGCTGCGCCTGTTTCGCCGCGAGGCCGGACGCTTCTCCGACAACCTCGTGCACGAACGCGTGATCGTCGACGGCGAGATCGGCACGCTCACGAATCATCTTCTGCATTACAGCTACACGGAAGCGCGCCAAGTCGAGGACAAAGTGCAGCGCTACGCCCGCGCCGGGGCGAAGGAGATGGCGCTGCGCGGCAAGCGTGTCTCGCCGCTCAAGCCCTGGATCAACGGCGGATGGGCTTTCGTTCGCACCTATGTGCTGCGCCGCGGCTTTCTCGATGGCGCGACCGGTGCCGCCATTGCCCGGATGAACGCTCGCAGCGCATTCCTGAAGTACGCACTGCTGCGCCGCGCAGATGTCTGAGGCATCGAAATCACCTGAGTGCCGCCCGTGCACAGATGAACGCGTGCGGCGCATTTCTGAAGTCCGCGCTGCTGCGCCGCGGTGATGTCTGAGGCATCGAAGCCCCCCCAGTGCCGTACTTGCACGGATGAACGCCGGCAATGAATTTCTGAAATACACACGGACAGGCTCGCGCATCCAAGCTATCGCGAGTGGCCCTGACAACACCGCCGAGCCGCCCCCGCATCGGCTCGCCGCCAAAGCAAAACGGACGCCAATGGCGTCCGTTGTCTTATGCGTCCTTCGTATTCATTGCGCCGTTACTTCGCGAGCGCTCGCTTGATACGTGAACGGAACAACTGCCAACGCAACTTGCCATCGTCGACCGGCTCGGCCAGACGGCCATCGCTACCCGCTGGCACCGGCTTGCCACGACGCAGGTAGTAGCGATCAAAAATCGACTGCGTCATGCCCCACTTGCGCAGGAACTGGGTGCGGCCGTCGTTCTTCACGACTTTGCCCGTGCTCTTGCACTGGAAGTGATACACGAGACTGGCGCCCACGCCAACGAAGCGCCGCGCACCCGCCGCCCACATCTTCATCGAGAAGTCGTTGTCGCTGCTCATGCCCGGGCTCAGTTCCGTGCTGTAGCCGCCAACGAGGAACCACCAGTCGCGATGCACCAGCGTCGGCGGCCACGTCGCGCCGAACCAATCGGGCTTCCGGTAGGTTGGTACCGCAGCGAGCAGCGCCGCCTCGTCGAACGTGTCGACGTCACGACCGAAGTCGTGAACCAACACACACGGGTTGCCCGTATCGACCGGCTCGATCATCGTGCCCGAGAGCATGAACGCCTTGTCCGGCATGGCTTCTGCACGCTCGATGAGGGCGCGATCCCAACCGGGGCAGCAATACATGTCGTCGTTCAGATAGACGATGTATTTCTCACGCGCAAGCGCCGCCGCCTGATTCACGGCGTAGCAGATACCGATGTTATCGGGAGAGGCCGTATGCTCGATCCCCTCGGCTCGCACCCAGTCGAGCGAACCGTCGGAACCATCGTTGATGTGCACGATGATCTGGTGCGGCTGGCTCGAATTCTGGCGGATGCTGCGCACACAAAGTTGCAGCAAAGCGAGGTTGTTCCAGGTCGGAACGATGATGGAGAACATCCGGATTTCCTTGTCGTGTCGAACAGCAGAACGCGGCGACGTCACCCTGCAGCGTCACCGCATCCGCATCGATGCATCAATAGACGATTTGTACCGAATCGGTCGTAAGCCATTGGCGAAGCTCGCCCAGCAATTCGTCGCCGGGCTGCACCTTCCAGTCGTCGCCGAGGCGCGACTCGCATTCGGCGTCGGGACGGCGATATACGATGTGGACAGGCAAGCCGTTCTGCTTGTCGGCATCGCCGTCACCGTTCCCGTTGCGTCTGCCGAAGCCGCCACTACCGCCACCGCCGTTAAACCCGCCACCGCCGCTGAAGCCGCCGCCGCCCGCACCGGCCGTCGCCGTCACACGGTACATCGTGCAGTGCGGTTGCAGCGTGGCACGCAGACGCGTCCAGTCGGCATTGCCGTTGAACGACAGTTTGAGCGCGCGAGCGAAGCGCGCCCGCGCACGGCCGAGGTCCATCATGCTTTCCGTGGTGAAGCGCAAACCGCCCGTGAAGCTGTCGGGACGCGCGTTGCCCTGCACGATCAGCAGTTCGTCTTCCTTGAAGAGATGCTTGTTCGCCTCGAATTGCTCGTTGAAGATCGTCACTTCGAGCGTGGAGGTGCCGTCGTCGAGCTGGACGATCAGCATCTTGCCGCGCTGGGTCATCATCGTGCGCATACTGGAAATCACACCGGCGACGAGCCTGTCACGCCCTTCCGACAGATCGCGGATGCGCGTGCGCACGAAGCGCCGCACCTCTTCCGAGTACGAATCGAACATGTGGCCGGACAGATAGAAGCCCAGTGCCTGCTTCTCTTCCTGCAACTTGCGCTTATCGGTCCATGCCGGCTCGTCCGCCAGTTCGAGCGGGGCTTGCAGACTTTCGTCACCCAGATCGAAGAGGCTGACCTGATTGGCTGCCGCGCTCGCTTGTTCGGCGGCTTCCATCGCCATCGGCACCGACGCCATCAACTGCGCCCGGTTGGCGTGAATCGAATCGAAAGCGCCTGCGCGAATCAGTGCTTCGATCGTGCGGCGATTGACCACCCGGCGGTCGATACGGGCGCAGAAGTCGAACAGATCGGTGAACGGTCCGCTCTCCCGGGCGCGCAGAATTTCTTCGATGGCCGACTGACCGCTGCCCTTGATGGCGCCCAGACCGTAGCGCACGGTCTTCGAATCGGCCGGCTCGAAACGATAGGCGGAAACGTTGACGTCCGGCGGCAGCACGCCCAGACCGTTGGCACTGGACAGGCAGTCTTCGTAGAGAATCTTGACCTTGTCCGTGTCGTCCATGGCCAAGCTCATGTTGGCGGCCATGAATTCTGCGGGATGGTGCGCCTTCAGCCACGCGGTGTAATACGCGAGCAGCGCGTACGCAGCGGCGTGCGACTTATTGAAACCGTAGCCTGCGAACTTCTCCATCAAGTCGAAGATTTCGTCCGACTTCTCGCGCGTGAGGCCATTTTCGGCCGCCCCCTTCGCGAAAATCTCGCGATGCTCGGCCATTTCCTCGGCCTTCTTCTTACCCATCGCGCGACGCAACAAGTCGGCGCCACCGAGCGAGTAACCGCCGATGATCTGCGCCATCTGCATCACCTGCTCCTGGTAGACCATGATGCCGTAGGTCTCCTGGAGCACCGGCTCGACGCGCGGATCCGGATATTCCGTCTTCTCGCGGCCGTGCTTACGAGCGCAGAAACTCGGAATCAGATCCATCGGGCCCGGACGATACAACGCCACCAGCGCGATGATGTCCTCGAAGCGGTCGGGCTGCGCATCCTTCAACATGCCCTGCATGCCGCGGCTTTCCAGCTGGAACACCGCGACCGTATTGGCCTTCTTGAGAATGCTGAACGCCGCCGGATCGGTGAGCGATACCTGGTCGAGCGACCAGTCCGCCATTTCCGGATGCAGACGCTTGATGTAGCGCTCGGCCCAGTTCAGGATCGTGAGCGTGGTCAGGCCCAAGAAGTCGAACTTCACCAGGCCGACGGCTTCCACATCGTCCTTGTCGTACTGGCTCACCACGCCGCTCGCGTCTTCACCGCTGCCCTGCGTGTACAACGGGCAGAAGTCGGTCAGCTTGCCCGGCGCGATCAACACACCGCCCGCGTGCATACCGACGTTACGTGTGAGCCCTTCCACCCGCTGCGCCAGCTCGATGAGCTGCTTGACCTCGTCTTCCGTCTGGAAACGCTCGGCGAGTTGGGGCTCCTCCTTGAGCGCGTCGTCGATGGTGACGTGCTTGCCCGGCTTGAACGGGATCAGCTTGGAGATGCCGTCGACGAAGTTGTAGCCCAGGTCCAGCACACGGCCGACGTCGCGCACCGCTGCCTTGGCCGCCATCGAGCCAAAGGTTGCGATCTGCGAGACGGCGTCGGCGCCGTACTTTTCCTTCACGTACTGAATGACGCGATCGCGACCGTCCTGGCAGAAGTCGATATCGAAGTCAGGCATCGAGACGCGCTCCGGATTCAGGAAGCGCTCGAACAGCAGGTTGTACTTGAGCGGGTCGAGATCGGTAATACCCAGCGCGTAAGCGACAAGCGAGCCGGCACCCGAGCCACGGCCCGGACCGACCGGCACGCCGTTATTCTTCGCCCACTGAATGAAGTCGGCCACGATCAGGAAGTAGCCCGGGAAGCCCATCTTGATGATCGTGCCCGTCTCGAAGTCGAGACGCTGGTAATACTCGGGACGCCGCTTGTCGCGCTCCGCCTCGTCCGGGAAGAGTTGCGCGAGACGCGTTTCCAGCCCTTCCTTGGACAGATGCACGAGGTAGTCGTCGAGCGACATGCCGTCCGGCGTGGGGAACAGCGGCAGCTTCGGCTTGCCGAGTTCGAGCGTCAGGTTGCAGCGCTTGGCGATCTCGACAGTATTGGCCAACGCGGAAGGCACGTCTTCGAACGCGGCGATCATGTCGTCCTGCGTGCGGAAGCTCTGATCCTGCGTGAAACGACGCACACGGCGCGCGTTGCCGAGCATTTCGCCTTCCGAGATACACACGCGCGCTTCGTGCGCGGTGAAATCGTCGGAGGTCATGAACTGGATCGGGTGCGTGGCGACGACCGGCAACCCGGCCTTCGCGGCCAACTGCACCGCCTGCTGGACGTACGTCTCCATGCCTTGCTGGCCGGTACGTTGCAGCTCGATGTAGAACGCACCAGGGAAAACGCTCGCCCAGTGCTGCGCGCACTGCAGCGCCAGATCCGGGTTGCCCGCCGCCAGTGCGGCACCGACGTCGCCCATCTGTGCCCCGGAGAGCGCGAGCAGGCCGCGGGCGAGGCCGTCGGCCTGAAGCCACGACGGTTCGATCTCCGCACGTCCACGGTACTGATTGCCGAGCCAGGCCCTGGACAGCAACTGACACAGGTTCAGATAGCCTTCGCGATCGCGCGCGAGCAGCAGCAGCCGTGATGGCTTGTCGCGGTCGGCCGGATTCGTGATCCAGGCGTCGCAGCCGATGATCGGCTTGACGCCCTTGCCGCGGGCTTCCTTATAGAAACGGATGGCGCCGAACATGTTCGCGAGGTCGGTCAGCGCGAGCGCGCCCTGACCGTCCTTGGCGGCGGCCTTGACGACGTCGTCGAGCCGCACGATGCCATCGGCGATCGAGTATTCGGAATGGAGACGGAGGTGAACGAAGCGAGGTTCTGACATGGGCCGTATTGTAACGCGCCGCCTCCAATTTCAGCGCCTTGCTTCACGAAACGTCCGGACGCTGGCGCGCTTTTCGGATACCGCCAGCCGGGCACTCGGAATTTTCCGAGGCAAAACCGGCGTGCCGTCCGATTTGACGAAATCCGGGGTGAAATCAAGGTCCTTCCCGGCCGAATCGGCGATAATGGCGCTTTCCTGCTTCACGCTTTTGCGAATTTCCGTTGCCATGTCTATCGTCAATATCGCTGCGTACAAGTTCGTCACGCTCGACGACATCGCGACCCTGCGTCCGGCCCTGCTCGAACGCTGTCACGCGCTCGACCTGAAGGGCACCATCCTGCTCGCGCCGGAAGGCATCAACCTGTTCCTGGCGGGCGCGCGCAACGCCATCGATGCCTTCCTCGGGGGCCTGCGCGCCGACGCTCGTTTCGCCGACCTGACCGTCAAGGAGAGCCTCTCCGACGATCAGCCGTTCCGCCGCATGCTGGTGCGTCAGAAGAAAGAGATCATTACGATGAAGATGCCGGTTATCAAGCCGGCAGACGGTCGTGCGCCCGGCGTCGATCCCGCCACGCTCAAGCGCTGGCTCGATGCCGGCCAGGACGATGAAGGCCGTCCGGTCGTGATGCTCGATACGCGCAACGACTTCGAGGTGGATGTCGGCACGTTCGATAACGCTGTCGATTACCGTCTGACGAAGTTCTCGGAATTCCCGGACGTCATCGCCGCCCATCGCGCAGACTTCGAGGGCAAGACCATCGTCTCGTTCTGCACGGGCGGCATCCGGTGCGAAAAGGCCGCGATCTATATGCGCGACATCGGCCTGGAGCATACGTACCAGCTCGACGGCGGCATTCTGAAGTATTTCGAGGACGTGGGCGGCACGCACTATCAAGGCGACTGCTTCGTGTTCGACTACCGCACGGCGCTCACGCCGGAACTGGAACCGTCGACGACCAGGCAGTGCTTCGCCTGCCGCGCCGTGGTGACGGCCGAGGATCAGCGCAGCCCCGATTACATCGAAGGCGAGCAATGCCCGGCATGCGTTGGTAGCCGCAGTGCGGGCGATGCGCTCGGCGCATCGGAACACATTGCCGCCGCGTCCAACTGAGCACGCCGGTGGCCCTCGCTTCGACACAAGCCGCCACCGCGTCCGCTGACGTCAGCCCCCCTGCACGCCGCTACCGGGGGCGTTTCGCCCCCTCCCCGACCGGGCCTCTGCATCGCGGCTCGCTCGTCACGGCGCTTGCCAGTTGGCTCGACGCCCGCGCCCACGACGGCGTCTGGATCGTTCGCATGGAAGATCTCGACGAACCGCGATGCGTGCCCGGCGCGGCCGACGACATTCTCGCCACGCTCGCTCGTCTGGGCATGCACTCGGACGAACCCGTGGTTTGGCAAAGCCGCCGCCATGCGCTATACGAGCAGGCGCTTGCCTCGCTCACGGCGCGCGAACTCGTGTATCCCTGCGGCTGCACACGCCGGGAAATTGCAGATTCGCTCACGCGCGTTCACGCACGTCACAGCACGCTCGCCTATCCGGGTACCTGCCGCGATGGCCTGCACGGCAAGACCGCCCGCGCCTGGCGCCTGCGCGTACCGGACGGCGATGCAGCGCACGTGCGCTTCGTCGATCGCTGGATGGGCTCGCAGACGCAGGATCTGGCCACTGAGGTCGGTGACTTCGTGCTCAAGCGTGCCGACGGCCAGTGGGCCTATCAGTTGGCAGTCGTCGTCGACGATCAGTTGCAGGGCATCACCGATATCGTGCGCGGCGCAGACCTGCTCGATTCGACGGCACGTCAGATTTATCTGCAAGCGTGCCTCGACGCACCGGTCCCTCGCTATCTGCACGTCCCTCTGGTCATGGCAACCGATGGCGAGAAGCTGAGCAAGCAGAATGGCGCGGCGCCGCTATCGCCGCTCGATACCGCCGATGCCGTGCTCGCGGCATTGAAGGACGCCGCCTTGCACCTCGGCCTGCCGGCCACGCTGGCTCACATCTCCCATAGCCAAGACTTCTACGTCGCCGCGACGCGCGCGTGGCGGGCATTGCATGGGCATTGAAACCACCCGTTCGCTTTCGTCCGCTCAATGAAAAAAGCCAGCGTGAACACGCTGGCTTTTTGACTTCTACGAGACGCCCGTCCTTAGTTGCTCGCCTTGCGAGGGAAGCCCGCGAGCAAAGCGGCGACCTGACGCTTCGGCGCCTTCTCGGACGGTGCACCGAATGCGGTCGGCACACCTGCATCATGCGACGTGTGGGTGTCGCGTTGCGGTTCACCCGCCGCCGACGGCTCATACGGCTTGTAGAAGAACTCGTCTTCCGGACGAACACGACGCGGCGTGGAGCTCCCGCTGCTGCGGCCAGCACGCAGGCCGTCGTGGCGGCTGTGGCGTTCACCACGTTCGGCACGCTCGCCGCGATCCCCACCGCGCTCGTAGCGATCACCACGATCGTCGCGCGAACGGCTGCGACGCTCCAGCACCAGCTCGCCGCGCTTGAGCTCGCGCTTGATCAGCTTCTCGATTTCCACGAGTTGCTTACGCTCGTCCGGGGCGCACAGCGAGATCGCCTCACCCGACGCGCCCGCCCGGCCCGTACGGCCGATACGGTGCACATAGTCTTCGGGGTTATACGGCAGATCGTAATTGATCACGCCCGGCAGATCGGAGATGTCCAGACCGCGCGCGGCAACGTCGGTCGCCACGAGCGCACGGATACCGCCCTGCTTGAACGCTTCGAGCGCCTGCATGCGCTCGTTCTGCGATTTGTCGCCGTGGATGGCGGCCGTCACGACACCGTCGCGCTCCAACTGGCGCGCCAGACGGCTCGCGCCGATCTTGCTGTTGACGAACACGATGACCTGCTTGAGATCGCGCTCGCCGAGAATCTGCACCACGGCCGCGCGCTTGTCGTCTTCATCCACTTCATAGACGGTCTGCTCGACCGTATCGGCCGTCGCATTGCGACGCGCCACTTCGATCGTGACCGGGTTCGTGAGATAGCTCGATGCGAGCTTCTTGATTTCGTTCGAGAACGTGGCCGAGAAGAGCAGCGTCTGGCGCTGTTTCGGCAGCAGATTCAGAATGCGCTGAAGATCCGGCAGGAAGCCCATGTCCAGCATGCGGTCGGCTTCGTCAAGCACCAGCATCTTCACCTGGCTCAGATTCACCGTCTTCTGTTCGACGTGATCGAGCAGACGTCCCGGCGTGGCGATGAGGATCTCGACGCCGCGTCGCAGGGCATCCTTCTGCGGGTTCATGTCGACGCCGCCGAACACCACCGTGTTACGCAACGGCGTGTGGCCCGCGTAAGAGCGCACGTTATCGGCAACCTGATCGGCGAGTTCGCGCGTCGGCGTGAGGATCAGCGCGCGCACCGGGTGACGGGCGGGCGATGCGCTCGTGTTGGCCTCGGGCAGCAGGCGCTGGATGATCGGCAGCGAGAAGCTGGCGGTCTTGCCCGTCCCCGTTTGCGCGGCACCCATGACGTCGCGGCCGGACAGCACCACCGGAATGGCCTGGGCCTGAATCGGCGTCGGCTGGGTGTACCCCTGCTCGGCGATGGCCCGCAAGATGTCCGCATGCAGCCCAAAGCTATCGAAGCCGGGGGTCGGAACAGCATTTACATCAGCCATGATGAAGGGACATCTCTTTTAAAAAAACGGGGGCCGCCACGCGGAAGGATTCCGCATCAAAGCTCACTCGCGAAGATTCAAGGGGCGCTGTGCGCCATGCTCGGGGCTGGCGCGAGAGGGGTCTGTCGAGTAACAGATGCGTCGGGCGCCGCCGGACCGGGGTGGTCGTCAAGAAGCGAAACAAACGCGATTCTAACACTTGCGCACGACCAACGTGTGACAACGGCCCGCAGCGGGCCGTGTTCTTGAGGTTACATAGGCCTCAGCGCCCCGCGCCAGCGTTGGCGCCACTGTCGGACTTGCCCTCGCCAGTGACCGCCTTGGCCGTCTTGCCCGCCTTGCCAACCTTACCCGCCGCCGCGGCGCGCTGACGGTTGGCATAACGTTGCGCGAGCACCGCGCACACCATGAGTTGCATCTGATGGAACAGCATCAGCGGCAGCACGATCGCGCCGAGCGGCCCTGTCGCGAACAGCACCTTGGCCATCGGAATACCGCTCGCGAGGCTCTTCTTCGAGCCACAGAAGACGATCGTGATCTCGTCTTCACGCGAAAACCCGAGCCAGCGGGCGGAATACGTCGTCACCGCCAGCATGATCGCCAGAATCACGGCGCAGCAGCCCACCAGGCCGAGCAGTGCCAACGGCGGGATCTGGTGCCACAGGCCGGTATTCACGGCTTCGCTGAACGCCGTGTAGACGACCAGCAGAATCGAGCCCTGATCCACGACCTTGAGCAATCCGCGGTTACGCTCCACCCATTTGCCGATGGCCTTGCGCGACAACTGGCCCGCAATGAACGGCACGAGCAGTTGCAGCATGATGTTGCCGATGGAGTCGAACGGCGACGCGCCGGTGTTGCCATCGTGATGGATGACGATCAGGCCGACGAGCAGCGGCGTGATGAAAATACCGAACAGGCTCGATGCCGACGCGCTGCACACGGCCGCCGGGACGTTGCCGCGTGCCATCGAAGTGAAGGCGATGGCCGATTGCACCGTCGCGGGCAGCGTGCACAGGAAGAGAATGCCCAGATACAGCTCGGGGGTCACCGTCCATGAGAGCACGGGCTTGAGCGCCACGCCAACGATGGGGAAGATGACGAAGGTGCTGGCGAACACCAGTAGATGCAAACGCCAGTGGGTGGCACCGGCGAGCACCGCCTCGCGCGAGAGCTTCGCGCCGTGCAGGAAGAACAGGGCGGCAATCGCCACGTTGGTGAGCAGGTTGAAGGCGACTTCACCTTCGCCGCGCGCCGGCAGGAAACTGGCTAGCGCAACGGTTGCGACCAGCATCAACGTGAAATTGTCGGGAAGGAAACGCGGTCTGGCCATCGTCGATCTCGAATACTCTCTCTCGAATGCGTCTGAAATGACAAAGCCCGTCCGCCAGAACACGGTACGTGACGGCAGCAAGGCCGTCAGCGGTGGTCGTCCATCGCCTCCACAGGATTCGAAAGTGACCGGAAGTGTGCGCTCGCGCTACGGGTTTTTACGTATTAGAGCGCAAGGGTAGTTAAAATACAAATTCATTTAAAGATTTTATTCATACCAAAGACGCATGAATATCTCGCTGCGCCAGCTCAAAGTGTTCCTCGCAGTGGCCGAACACGGCAGTTTCAGCCGTGCCGGCGAGGATATTGGCCTGACTCAGCCGGCCGTGAGCCGCTGTATCCGGGAATTGGAGCAAGAACTCGGACTCAAGCTGGTGGACCGCACAACGCGCGAGGTCACGCTGACCGAAGTGGGCGCCAGCCTCTCGGCCACGCTCGCCCGGGTGCTCGACGAACTGGAGAGCGCCCTGCGCGATACCCACGGGCTGGCCGAAGAGCGGCGCGGCCGGGTGCGCGTCGCGAGCGCCCCCACTATCTCCGCGAACCTCATGCCCGAGTGCATTTCGGCCTGTGCGGCCCAGTATCCGGACATCACGCTCATGCTGCGCGATCAGGTGCAGACGCTCGCGACCGACAGCGTTCGCCACGGTGAAGTCGATTTCGGGGTCATCGTCGCGTCGGAAGGGACGGACGATCTGGTCGGCGAGCCCATCATGGTCGAGCCGTTCCTGGTAGTGTGCGACCGCTCACATCGTTTCGCGAAGCAAGCGCAGGTGACGTGGAAAGCGCTCAACGGCGAGAAACTGGTGCTGCTCGATTACGCGTCCGGCAGCCGGCCGCTGATCGACCGCGCGCTGGCCGAGCACGGCGCCTACTGCCAGATAGCGCAGGAAGTCGGGCATGCCATTACCGTCTTCCGAATGGTCGAGGCCGGCATCGGCATCAGCATCATGCCCGCGCTGGCATTGCCCGCGATGCCGGGATTGACAGTAGCCACGCCGGGCAATGGCGCAGAGAACCCTGCTGTGACAGGCGTACGCCTCGTGGCCCTGCCGCTCGTGCCACAACTCGATCGCACCATCATGCTCGTGCGCCGCAAGAACCGTACGCTCTCTCCCGCCGCCCAGTCCGTCTGGTCGCTGATTCAGCAGATCACGGCCAACACGCCGCATGCACTGGCGTCCGCGACGCAGACGTCCGGACACACCATCACGCCGCCGAAGCATCCCTGACATTATGGGAGATATCGCACGATGCTCGAATTTCTCGCATCATTGAGCGAAATTCAGCAAAGTTTGCCTCACTAGACGCTGGGTGCGGCACATCAAAGTAAGTGAGCGCCTGCTACAATTGCACGGCGTCGACGCTCCCCACATGCGTGACGGGGCCATCGAGTTTGTGCTCCACCCTCGTGCCTCGACGACATGCCCGCGCCCTGCGGGCATTGTGTTTCCGGTATGTCGTCATGGAATTGTTCATCAAATACTTCAGTCCGCTGTGGCTCTTCTACGCGGCAGCCGATCTGTCTTTCTGGCAGCGGCATCAACTCGACGCGCGCATGCGCATCGTGAGCCGCTTCATGTGGCGATATGTCATGCGCTGGTGTGTCGTGAGCGCGACGCTGCTCGTACCCGCCGCCGTGCTCGCGCATGGACTCGCGGCAACCGGGCTGGCGCTGGTCGGCGGCCTGTCGGCAAGCGTGACGGTGCTCATGGCCGCACTCGCACTCGCCTGCCTCATCGGCTCACGTCTGCGATAGGACGCAGCGGCACCCCGTCTTTCCGGCGTCGTTCCGGCGTCTTTCCTTGGTCTTCCCGGCGTCCGCCTGACGTCGCCCGGTCGTTCCCAACCGCCCTCGCTTAGGCAAATCGTCTCGCGCCACCGGTGACGTGGCACGAGATCGCTGTTTCGTCACGCGTGTCGACTATGATGGAACGGCTCGCCTCGCGCGGCGACAGCCCACGCGACGTCGGCGTCTCTTGACCCCCTAAGGAGATTCACATGGCCAACGCCAAGATCCTGGTGGTGTTCTATAGCATGTACGGGCACATCTACAAGATGGCCGAAGCGGTTGCCGAAGGCGCGCGCAGCGTGGCGAGTGTCGAGGTCGCCCTCATGCAAGTCCCTGAACTCGTGCCCGACGACGTCCTCGAAAAGAGCGGCGCCAAGGCGGCACGCGCGGCGTTCGCGAACGTTCCGGTTGCCCGCGCCGATCTACTCGCCGATTACGACGCCATCCTCTTTGGCACCCCGACGCGCTTCGGCAACATGACCGCGCAAATGCGCAACTTCCTCGACCAGACGGGAGGCCTCTGGGCCAAGGGCGCGCTCGTGGGCAAGGTCGGCAGCGTGTTCGCCAGCACCGCCACGCAGCACGGCGGGCAGGAAACGACGATCACGAGCTTTCACTCCACGCTGCTCCACCACGGTATGGTCATCGTCGGCGTGCCGTACACCGAGCCGGGCCTGACCAACATGAGCGAGATCACCGGCGGCACGCCTTACGGCGCTACCACCCTCGCGGCCGGCGACGGCTCCCGTCAACCCAGCGCAAACGAGTTGAAGATCGCGAAGACGCAAGGCCGTCACGTCGCGGAAATCGCCGCCGCACTCAAACACGGACGCGCACTGTAAGTCGCCCACCCTCAACCCATCGCACGGGCGCTACGTCGCCAGACGTGCGCACCGCGCGATGTTCACAACGTCGGCACGTCACCGAACCGATCCCGCGTTACCCCGTCGCTGCGGCACTGACACAGCATCGATAGGCGCCCTCGCTCAGATCAGCTTCATCTCCTTGAGCACGTTGCGCACGATGCGCGCCCGCTTCGGCGCGTCGGCATCGCCTTGCATGTCCATGTTCAAGGCGACCATCGTCAGATTGCCGTCGCGCTCGAGCCAGCCCACCCACCAGCCGATATCGTGCTTTTTGTTGACGAACCAGCCCGTCTTGCCGTGCAGCACGAAGTCGCCGTTTGCCTCGACAATCGAGATCTGACGCACGATATCCTGCGTACGCGCGGAGAACGGCAACGTGCCGCGCGCGAGACGTTGCAGGAAATCGACCTGTTCGCGTGCCGAGATCCGCAAGCTGTCGTCCACCCAGTACGTATCGGCGACAGAACCGATCGTGCGATTGCCATAACCGACCGTATCGAGCTTGGCCTGCGCGTACTCGCGCGCAATCTTGTGCGACACCACCTGATAGCACGGAAGGCACGACACACGGAAGGCCGTGCGCAAATCCATCGCCGCATTCCAGGTCTTCATCCGGCGCGGCTTGCCGTCCCACGGAATGATCTCGCGCTCGTCGTTCAACGCGCCCGACTCCAGTGCCAGCAGGCTGTTGAAGATCTTGTACGTCGAGGCGGGCGACATGCGCTGCTCGGCGCGCGCCGAGTCGAACGCCTGATACGTTTGCGTCTTCCCGTCGAGCACGACGATCGTGCCCTTCGCATTTTCCGCGGCGAAAAACTTGCCCCAGTCGGCGCGCTCGGTGAAACGCACGGACGCCGCCTTCGCAAATTCGGCCGCATGCGCCGGTGTAACGAACATCGCCAAAAAGGGAGTGGAGACGAGCGCAGACGCGAGACGCAGCAGTAACGCAACGCGCCGCCAACGGGAGATTGTTTTTTTCATTTCGTTGTCCTGATTTTATTGGATGCCAGGGAGATGGCATAGATGTTGTCGGTAGCGCTGGCCAGGCACCGCTTTTCGAAAGCGTTTGCAGCATAGTGCCGGTTTCGCCAGATGCAAAGCAGAGCTACCGTAACCGACGTAACCGCCGTATCATCGGCTCGCCCCTCTGTGCATGCCGAGGACCCAGCGGATGCCATCCGCCGCCCGGAGCGATGCGATTCCCTTCGACGCCATGCCTGATGCCTGATATTCAATCTCCACCCATCTCCAACGCTTCCCACGTCGGCCCCGGCACGCCTTCGGGGCCTCCGGCGCTCGTCGTGCGACTCGATGCGCCGCAGAAAATCGACGGCCAGCCGGCGCGTTATCAAAGTCTTTGGTTACTGATGCGCGTCTACTATGCGGCGCATTTCGAGGCGTCGCCGGTGTCGTTGGCGTCGCTGAAAATTCGCTTCGGTCAGTCGGGTATTGCGGGCGATCTGCGCATGCTCATCAGCCGCGCATTTTCGGACTTCGCGCGCTGGGGCGTCGCTGTCGGCTGGGGCGACGACCGGCAGGCCGATGTGCGCCTGCTCCCCACGCGCGGACGCGGCAAAGGCCCGTTCTGGCTCGCCGCGCATGAGATGTCGCGCATCGTCATCACCATCGGCGACACCTCACCCGACGACCCGCGTCGCGCTGTCGCGGCGTTTCTCGGCCTGCCGCAGGACACCGCGCCGGACACCCCATCGCCCGCGCTCGATTACGTCATGCAGGACATCGCGTTCTGGCACCACCTGACGCTCGGCAAGCGCGATATGCAGGACGGGGTGTTCCTCGCGCCGCCAACCCCGCCCGTTGACGGCGAGACCAGACGTCAACGCTCGGGCGCGATCTCATCGTTCCACTCGGCGCAGGTATGTGCCGTAGACGACGTGCAACGCGGCATCGCCCTGCTCGCAGAGACGATCGTGTGGCGTCGCATGGGAGACGCCACACGCACGAAGCGTACGCTTGCCGCGCTCGCCGCTACCTTCGGGGCCAATCAGCCGGGCTCGCCAACGTTACGCGCCATGCACTGGATCGTGCAGGCCTGGCAAGCCTACGCATTGCGCGACGAAGCGGGCGCCTTCGCCCATCTGCAACGCATCAGCGACGACGCGACGCTCGCGCCCTGCCTCGTCTACAACCCGCGAATCCGCTTCGAGAGCCGCAATCTGCAAGCGCTGCTGTACAAATCGCACGCGGCGCGCTCTGGTCCGATCCCGGCCCGCGCACAATCGGCGGCCGACGCGCTCGCGGCCTTTTCCGACGCGCTGCAAGCCGCGTTCGAAGCCGACTCCATCGAACTCGCGCAACACGTTGCGGCGAACATCGGTCTCTCGCTGTGGCTGTTCTGGCAAGAGGCGCTCATCGATCCCGGCAGACGGCTCGCGGCCACCGACGTGCAACGTCAGGCGTTGCGCTGGATCGGCCTCTCGGAATGGATCTGCGACCGTTTCGGCGTCGGCGGCAATTCCGTCTGGAATACCGTTTTCCTGCTGCGTATCGCACGTGGCGCGGTGCCCGTGCGGCGCGATCCCGATCTGCAGACGCTGCGCGCGAGCACCCCGTTGGCAGTCGACGCCTTTCTCGACGCCGTGCAGCCGTTCGGCGCCCCCTTCTCTCGCGCCAAGGGGTTTCGGCGCTGGACCGATGTCGTGGTGACGACGCTTGCCGATCATGAAGAGGGACGTGTCCGATTCGAGCCGTTACAACTCGCCAATCTGTGGTTCGAGATGTTGTGGTTCGCGCTGCATCAGGATGGGGATTCGCCGCAGGCATTGCACGCCGCCCAATCGCTGGGCCGCGTGCTGCCGATGCTCCCGCCACCCGACCGGCGCTTTTTCCGCGATGCGCTGCGGTGGGTGCCTCGCGAGTTTCAGCGCGAGGTACGTCTGGCGGAGCAGACGTAGCAGACTTAGCTGACGGAATAACAAGTCTTGGCGTAAGCGTTACATTGCGACGTTATGGCAGATTTTTCGACGATTTGCCGCATATCGGAGGACGCTTCGTCCGCCGCACACAACGCATTCCCTGGCCCATTGCATGCCGCATCGCACCATTGCCCCGTTCACGTTTTTCGGGACACGTCGCGCTTGTGTTTGTCAGGCATGTCGGTGTATCGTTGCCGCAAAGCTAAGCGCAGGGGTCCTGCAACGTGAGTTGTGGGTGAGAAATACCCTTAGAACCTGATCTGGATAATGCCAGCGCAGGGAGCGTAGAAATTCCTCGCCCCCGTTCATGCTCCTGAGCCGCTTTGCGCCGATTTAGTCGGCGTCAACACGTGCCCCGCCAGGAGACATTGCATGAACGCCAATCCGAAGTTCCTCTCAGCCAACGCGCGCGTGGACGAAGCCGCGATCGCACCGCTGCCCAATTCCCGCAAGATCTACGTAGAAGGCTCGCGCCCGGACATCCAGGTCCCGATGCGCGAAATCTCGCAAGCCGACACGCCGACGAGCTTCGGCGGCGAGAAAAACCCGCCGATCTACGTCTACGACACCTCGGGTCCGTACACCGATCCGAACGCCCGCATCGACATTCGCTCCGGTCTGCCCGCCTTGCGCGCGGCCTGGATCGAAGAACGCGGTGACACCGAAGCCCTGCCGGGCCTCTCCTCGGCCTACGGCCGTGAGCGTGCCGACGACAGCGCCACCGCCGATCTGCGCTTCCCGGGCCTGCATCGCACCCCGCGCCGCGCCAAGGCCGGCAAGAACGTGACGCAGATGCACTACGCACGTCAGGGCATCATCACGCCCGAGATGGAATACATCGCGATTCGCGAAAACCTGCGCCGTCAGGAATACATCGAAAGCGTGCGTGCCGCCGGCCCGCAAGGCGAGCGTCTGGCCAAGCTGCTCTCGCGTCAGCATCCGGGTCAGCATTTCGGCGCGAGCCTTCCGGCCGAAATCACGCCGGAATTCGTGCGCGAAGAGATCGCACGCGGTCGCGCCATCATCCCGAACAACATCAACCACCCGGAATCGGAGCCGATGATCATCGGCCGCAACTTCCTCGTGAAGATCAACGCGAACATCGGCAACTCGGCCGTGACGTCGTCGATCGGCGAAGAAGTCGACAAGATGACGTGGGCGATCCGCTGGGGCGGCGACACGGTCATGGATCTGTCGACCGGCAAGCACATTCACGAAACGCGCGAGTGGATTCTGCGTAACAGCCCGGTGCCCATCGGCACGGTGCCGATCTATCAGGCACTCGAAAAGGTGAACGGCAAGGCCGAAGACCTGACGTGGGAAATGTTCCGCGACACGCTCATCGAGCAGGCCGAGCAAGGCGTCGACTACTTCACGATTCACGCTGGCGTGCGCCTCGCGTACGTGCCGATGACGGCCAACCGCATGACCGGTATCGTCAGCCGCGGCGGCTCGATCATGGCCAAGTGGTGTCTCGCGCACCACAAGGAAAGCTTCCTGTACACGCACTTCGAAGAGATCTGCGAAATCATGAAGGCGTACGACGTCGCCTTCTCGCTGGGTGACGGTCTGCGTCCCGGCTCGATTTACGACGCCAACGACGAAGCGCAACTCTCCGAACTCAAGACGCTGGGCGAACTCACGCAGATCGCGTGGAAGCACGACGTGCAGGTCATGATCGAAGGCCCGGGCCACGTGCCGATGCAGCTCATCAAGGAGAACATGGATCTCCAGCTCGAGTACTGCGACGAAGCCCCGTTCTACACGCTCGGACCGCTAACCACGGACATCGCACCGGGTTACGACCACATCACGTCGGGCATCGGCGCGGCCACCATCGGCTGGTACGGCACGGCCATGCTGTGCTACGTCACGCCGAAGGAGCACCTCGGCTTGCCGAACAAGGACGACGTGAAGGAAGGCATCATCACGTACAAGCTCGCCGCGCACGCTGCCGACCTCGCCAAGGGCCACCCCGGCTCGCAGATTCGCGACAACGCGCTGTCGAAGGCGCGCTTCGAGTTCCGCTGGGAAGACCAGTTCAACCTCGGTCTGGATCCGGACAAGGCACGCGAATTCCACGACGAAACGCTGCCGAAGGACTCCGCCAAGGTCGCTCACTTCTGTTCGATGTGCGGACCGCACTTCTGCTCGATGAAGATCACGCAAGACGTGCGCGATTACGCCGCCAAGCAAGGCATCACCGACGAAGCCGCCCTCAAGCAGGGCATGGAAGTCAAGGCGGTCGAATTCGTGAAGAGCGGCGCCGAGATCTATCGTCGCACCTGATGTCTGCGATGGATGCCATTGTGGCGGCGAGTCTTTGTTCGGCCGCCACTTGGAACCATCGATAGCGACAAAAGCTAACGCGCCCGGGTCACACCGGGCGCGTTTTTTTACAACGGATGAATAGCTGGCTTATCGCTAACCTTTGGCCAACTTATGTGTGACGCTTGTCGAGCAGACGATACCCGCGCTCACGCGATCACACGGCGCGAAGCGGCTCATTCGTTGGCTCCGCAGGTAACGTCGGCACGCCGAGCATCTTCAATACGTTGCGCAGACGCTCCGTAGCGATGTGCGCGGGCAACAACGACATCGACGTCGCCAACGCCGTGAAGGCCTTGGTGTTGGTTGCGGGCATGGCCGCCGCGTCCATCACCTTCGTGTGGCGCGCCTCCCAGTGGCTCTCGCCCAGTTGCTCGATGCCCAGCGCGAGCCTGGCCCACTCGGCCGTGCCCAGTCCGACGTTCGCGGGGAGATCGCCACGCACCAACGCCTGGTGCATGGGCATGCCGTCGGCGAATCCCACGCGAATCATCCATTCGGTGCTCTCGCTCGGCGGCAAAAGACGCGAGCCGGCATGCAGGCGGCCGTTCAGCGCGGTGATGAAGTCGGCCGGGAGTTCATTCTTCAGGCAGGCCATCGTCCACTCCTTCTTGCCTGAAAGCCCGGGCTTTCCCGTCCAGCGACGCGCGGTGTCTGCCACGGCTTTCGTCACATCGGCGCGGCTCGGTTCGAAAGGCACCGTGCCATTTCGCCCGTCGGTACCGAGCAACGAGCCGTTCACGATATCGCGGCAAACCTGCGCACGCTCGCTGCGCCCGTCAGGCATGATCACCGGGTGATAACGGCCTTCCAGCGAAACCGCGCGAGGATTGACGGGTTGCACGCTGGCACACCGGTGCAGCGTTGCCAGGGCGGACGGGCATAGCACCGGCTGCGCAACGCGCGGGGCGTCGTATCTGCCTCCCAGGGGCACTGTCGGCAGTGAGTCGATCACGTCGACGCTATCGAGATCCATCGACTCGGGCACGAACGCGCTGAAAAATACGGCGTCGGACGAATCGACCTCCGACGAGACGCTTTGAAAGTCAGCCTGAAATTCGGCCATCGCCTCGTCGTGTCGCTTGGCCGTGTCGAGCCGCACGGCCGCGGCTTGTAGCTCATTTACCGTCCATGGGTGCGTCAGACTGGGATTGCGCGCATTCGCGACATGCACCAGCGGAATACCCGCGGCGTTGGCCAACCCGGCATCCGGATTGAGTGCAACAGGGGTCAGATACGCAAGGCCGCCCATACCGAGCGCTTGATTCACAGGCTGTATACCGAAAGTCATCGAGAAATCCTCAAAGAATAGAGTCGTGGCCCGTCGCCACGGCCTCAACACCGCGTCAAGGCGATGTTCACGATGCCCGAGCGTTCGTGTGGGAATTGTCGGTTCTGTACGCCAGCTCTCGTAGCTCGTGCACGCAAGCGTCCCGTAACGCAGGATGCTGGCGGCCGGTACGTACCCGTCACGCAGGGGTCGCGCTGTCGGGGTGCCCCGAACTTATGGCATGCTATCGGCAGCGGTACAGCTGACGCGGCTCCCGCGCCCCAGCCCGAAGGCATCTCAAAATGATGGCCCGCCGGCCTTGTTTTGAAATGTCTCCCTGCCTCCGGACCCACTCCCGTGCGAACAGGTCCGGCCTGCGTCGCGGCTATGTACCCGCACTCGCACTTTCAGGGACAACAATATGAGTGGTTACGGTTTTCTTTTCAGTATTCTTTTGCTGGTGCTGGCAAGCGCCTTCTTTTCCGCCTCCGAAATCTCGCTGACGGCAGCCAAGCGCACCAAACTTCAAGTGCTCATGGAAAAGGGCGACGAGCAGGCGGTCAAAGTGCTCGCCCTCAAAGAGCAGCCGGGCAATTTCTTCACCGTCGTGCAGATCGGCGTGAACGCGGTCGCCGTGCTTGGCGGTGTGCTCGGCGAGAGCTTCCTCACCGGCTATCTGTTCGAATGGCTCTCGCCATTCACCGATCAGGCGCTGGCGCTGCGGCTGGCGGGCATCGGCTCGTTCCTGTTCATCACGATTGCCTTCATCCAGTTCGCCGATCTGATTCCCAAGCGCCTCGCCATGGTCAATCCCGAGCGCGTCGCCATGACCATCATCGATCCGATGCTGCTTTGCCTGAAGATCCTGCGGCCGCTCGTCTATCTCTTCAATGGTGTGGCGAACCTGTTTCTGCGCATGTTCAAGCTGCCGACGCATGCCATCGACAACATCACGTCCGAAGACATCGCCGCGATGGTGGGGGCAGGTGCGCAGGCCGGCGTACTACGCAAGCAGGAACTGCATCTGATCGAGAACGTGTTCGAGCTCGAATCGCGCACCGTCGGCTCGGTGATGACGTTCCGTGACGACGTGGTGTACTTCACCATCGCGGAGGACGAGCGCAGCATCCGCCAGAAGATCACGGAAAGCCCGCACTCGAAGTACCTCGTATGTCGCGACGAGATCGACAACGTGCTCGGCTACGTCGACTCGAAGGATCTGCTCCAGCGTATCGCGAGCGAAGACCTGTCGAGCGTGATCCGCAATCTGGATCGCCTCTACGCGAAAAAGCTGCTGGTGATTCCGGACACGCTCAACCTGTCCGAAGCACTGGCGCGCTTCAAGGAAACCCGTGAAGGCTTCGCCGTCATCATCAACGAATACGGTCTGGTGGTTGGCGTAGTGACGCTCAACGACATCGTTGGCGCACTCATGGGCGATGTCGTGCACCCCGCCGACGAAGATCAGATCGTGCAGCGCGACGAGCACTCGTGGCTCGTTGACGGTGTCACGTCGGTCGAAGACGTGAAAAAGGCGCTCGATATCGACGAACTGCCAGGCGAAGGCGAGTTCGAGACCATCGCGGGGTTCATGATCTATCAGCTCAAGCGCATCCCCAAGAAATCGGAAGCCACCGAAGCCGCCGGATACAAGTTCGAAGTGGTCGATATCGACAACTACAAGATCGACCAGTTGCTCGTCACGCGTGTTGGCGCCGTCGCCGAAGCGGCCCTCGCCGCGGCGAAGCAGGCCGCGAATCCTTCGGCTAACGAGGTTTCGTAGCCAGCACTTCCGTCAGGCGGTCGGTCAAGCCCCCATCGCGCTGCGTCGGTCGCGCGATGGCCGAGGCAATCACTGGCCAAGGCGCAAACAACCACGCCTGACGCCTTGCGCGTGTCACGCCCGTGTAGATCAGTTCTCGCGACAGCACACGGCTTGCCTGCTCGGGCAACACAATGGCGACACGCTCGAACTCCGAGCCTTGCGACTTGTGGATCGTCATGGCAAACGCGGTTTCGTGCGCAGGCAGGCTGGCCGGTGAATAGAGGCGGTAGCCGCCATCCGGTATCGCAAACGCTACTCGCAACGTCCCCGAGGGCCCGAGCGGCAGCGCGATCCCAATGTCGCCATTAAAGAGATTCAGCGCGTATTCGTTCTGCGTAATCAGCACCGGACGCCCCGCAAACCACGCCCCGCCGCCAGCGCCGAGCGCCACGCCGGCACGACGCGCCAATAGCGCCGTCAGTTGCGCCCCGAGGAACTCGACGCCCCGCCGCCCGCCTCGTGTGGCGCACAACACGCGAAACCGCCCGAACGCGTTGAATACCGGCTGCGCGACCATCGCAATATCAGCCGTCGTAGCCGCCGCCGGATCGCCCAGTTGTTCGATCGTCGCGACGGCTTGCGCGAGCGCTTCGAGATAATCGCCGTAACCGTCGGCCAGCGCGTTCAGATTGGGCTGCGACAACTGGATACCACCGTCCTGACTGAGCAGCACCCGGTCTACAGCGGCGGACTCCTGCGCCCCGGCCTCAACCGGCGGCGCAACTCCCACACTTCCAAACTCGCTTTCTGCGACGGTGAGCTCCTTGCGTGCCTCGATGACCTTGCCTGTCTTGATCGCGGTAGCCAATCGGCCAATCGCAGAATGCGCACCGAAGCGATAGGTACGCTCCAACCAGATGACGGTGTCTTCCAGCCCGCGAGCGGCACCGACGTGCGCAGCGGCAGCGCTGCCGCCATTCAACGACGTACCGGCACCGAGCGCCAGCGGCCCGGCATCAGGCAGATCATCGGCGGGCCACGTCAGCGCGGACAGGAGTCGCGCCCGCATCGCCGGGGAAAACGCACGCTGCGCGCTGAGTTCCCCAAACACCGCACCGGCCTCCACGGCCGCCAACTGGTCCTTGTCCCCCAACAGGATCAGACGCGCGCCGTCAGGCACCGCTTCGAGCAATTGCGTCGCCATGGACAAATCGATCATCGACGCTTCGTCCACCACGATCAGATCGTAGGGCAGCGGGTTCCCAGCGTGATGACGAAAGCGCCGCCCGACCTGCTCGGCGGATTCGGGGAGGACGCCCAGCAACCGGTGCAACGTCACGGCCGCTTCCGGCAGGGCCAGACGCACCGTCTCCGGCAAATCGTGCCGCGCCGTCAACGCCTCCTGCATGCGCTGCGCCGCCTTGCCCGTTGGCGCCGCGAGAGCGACGCGCAAGTTGGCGTCGCGTTCGAGCAGGCACGCGAGCAGACCCACCACCGTCGTGGTCTTGCCCGTGCCCGGTCCGCCGCTGAGAACGACCAGTGAGCGCTCAAGCGCCAGCGCCGCCGCCGCCATCTGCCAGTTCGGTTCGCGTTGAGCGTCGCTCGAAAGGAGGACGCCGTCACCGAAGTAACGCCGCAGACGTTCGCGGTCCGCCACCGTGATACCCGCTTGCGACGTGCCCTCGGTCATCAAGAGCTTGCGCCCGAGCGCCGCCGCGAGACGCGCCTCATAGCTGTAATAGCGCGACAGATAGAGGCGGTCGCGATCATCGAGCAACAGTGGGAAGGCGTCGGCTTGCGCGTAAGCCTGTGCGTCGCCCAGCGCGCGAGAGAGGCTGGCCGGCGCACACAAGCCGCTTGCGAAGAGCGCGTCGCGCCAGACGGACAATGCCGGCGCATCGCCCGGGAACAACTCGCCGCTGGCCTGCACATCCAGCAGATTAACGAGCGGCACACAAACGTGACCTTCCGACGTGGCCAGACTGACTTCGAGCGCCGCACGCCGAACATAGCGACATGTGACGTCGTCCGCGCCGTTCCCGCGGGCGAGTAGCTCCATGCGCCGCGCGAAACCCTGCGCCAGACGCACGACACCGCTGTCGGCCAAGAGCGCGCCGGACGCGTCGCCCATATGACGTCGATCGCTCATGCGCCCTCCCCGCCTGCATCCGCCGCACCGCCACGCCCATCGAGCGAAAGCGCTTCGGCCAGCGCGGCGTTTTCGCCTGCGGCAAACAATCCGTCGAGCGCATCGACCATCTCACGCGACGGTTTGTCGAAGAAGACACCCGGCACATCGTCACCGGCCAGATGGGCACTCGCCCAGTCGGGACGCACCCCCCGCACAAAGAGATAGAGACTGCCGCCCATGTCGCGGTCGTAATCGTAGTCAGGTAAGCGACGCTGCAAATAGCGATGCAACGCCAGTGTGTAGAGCAGATATTGCAAGTGGTAGCCGTGCTCGGCCATCGCCTCGCGCAAACCGTCAGCCCCGTAATTCTCCGGCGCGGTGCCGAGGTAGTTCGATTTCCAGTCGAGAATCCACCACTGCCCGCTATGGCGGAACACCAGATCGATGAAGCCCTTGAGGTAGCCACGCAGCACTGTGGCGTCGAGTGGCAGATCCGGATAGCCGAACTGACGCAGCAGACCGCGCAATGCGTCCAGCGACACGGCGTCCGCTGGATAGGTGAACTCCATTTCGGTGAGACGCTCCCCCAGCCCGACATCGACCAGATGCAGACCGGGGCGCAGTGGTGTGGCGAGCGTGTCGGCCAACATGTTCGTCATCATGGCGCGCCAGGTATCGTTTTGCTCGGCCCCACGCCCCGGCGGACGCTCTCGCAACGCCCGCGAAACGGCATGCGGCCATTGTGCGCGCGACTGGAAGTCCGCCAGTTCGAAGACCCGGTGCAGACTCTCACCGGCGGCCGGCCCCCGCGGGAAACGCAGAATGTCGTCGGCGGGCGGCCAGGCGTCGTCACCATCCGGTGGCAGTGCAAACGTCGGCCCGGCGTTGGCCTGCGCGTCGTAATCGGGACGCGTACGCTCGGGCGCACTCAACTGGCCGCCCCCCAACTGCGGCCCGGCATGCATGCCCGCCAGCAACCCCGAGAAGCTGCCGATACGCCAGGCCTCGCGCAGCGCCCGCGTACTCGCGCGCGTGGTGATTTCGGGCGGCACGTCGTGAACGACGCGCGTGTCGTTATCGAGCGCGTCGCCCACCGGCAGCGGCACCACGTCGAGCGGCCCGCCGACGAGCGCCTTCCACGCTGTGCGGATGCTTTCCACCCGCTCGTCGGCATCGATCGTCGACGCAATCCATGCATCGAACGTCGTGCCCTGTCCGGCAGCGAGCCAGTTGAGCATGCCGCCGCATGCCTCTTTCACGCTCCGACGCGACGAATAGATGCCCGCGGCCAGATAGCAGCGATACACCGCGCGCGTGAGCGCGACGTAAAGCAATCGCGCTTGCTCCGCCGACTGCTCCTGACGCAGTGCTGCAGCCGCCGCAGAGCCCTTGCCCGCCGCATCGGTAAAGTCGATGACTGCCGTGGGGCCGTCGTGGTATTCGAGACCATCGAGACTGCCGCCGTCGCGCACCGCGCCGTCCCAGAGGAACGGACAGAACACCACGCCGTACTCAAGCCCCTTAGACTTGTGAACGGTCACGATCTGCACCAGGTTCTGATCCGACTCGAGACGCAACTGCGCCTCCTCGCCCCCGCTGGCGTTGCGTTGCGACGCCAGCCAGCGCAACAGCGCGGGCATGCCGGGCTGCTCGGCCCAACGCGCTTGCGCCAGTTCGGCCAGATGCATGAAGTTCGTCAGACGCCGCTCGCCGCCGGACTGTGCGACCAGCCGAGCCGCCAGTCCCAACTCGCGCATGAGCGTGCGCCACATCGCCGAGAAGCCCCGGTCGGTCCACAACTGACGATAACGTTGCAGGCGCTCAATCCACGCAATCGCTTCTGCATCGGACGCTTCGCTCGTCTGCATGCGATACAGCGCCGTGGCGTCGAGCCCGAACAGTTCCGTCGCGAGCGCCGCACGCAGCGCGCGTACGTCCCCCGGCGCTTCCACGGCACGGAGTACGCGTAGCAGCGTTTCCGCTTCCTCACTCCCAAACACCGAGTCCTGCGTCAGTTCGACACTTCCCACGGCATGCTCGGCGAGCACCGCTTTCATCAGTGCGCCCTGACGGTGCGTCTGTACGATCACGGCGATATCGCCCGGTGCCAGCGGCCGGTCGCCAACGAGCACGTCGCCGCGCGACGCCCCCGCCAGCAAGCGCGCCACCTCGGCGGCTGTCGCCCGTGCACAGGCTTGCTGCGCTTCGTCCTTCGACAGCGGTTCATCGGTGTCGGGCAGCCACCAGACGGTGAAGTCCGCGACTTCACATACATCCGACAACGGGGGGCGACGACGTGCCCCCGGTCGCACCGGCGGATAGTCGAGCCCTTCGAGCACGAATGCCCGGCCGTTGGCACCGAACAATCGATTCCCCGCTTCGATAATGGCCGGTGTCGAGCGCTGATTGACGGCGAGCGTGTACGCCGCGTCCGCGTTCTCTCGCGCCGCCAGATAGGTGTGCAGATCCGCCGCGCGGAAGCTGTAGATGGCCTGCTTCGGGTCGCCGACCATGAACATCGGCCCGCGCCCGTCGTCTGTCGCCATCGCGGACGTCGCTGACGTAGCCGCGCGCTGACCATACACCGCGTTGAAGATCGCGAATTGCAGCGGGTCGGTATCCTGAAACTCGTCGATCAGCGCGCAGGGATATCGCTCGCGCAAAGCCTGCGCCAGATCGGGATGCTGACGCAGCGCCCGCGCGATGTTGCCAAGCAGATCGTCGAAGGACACCACGCGCAATTCGCGCTTGCGAAGCGCCAGTTGGTCGGGGGCCTCCATCAGCCAATCGCGCAGAATCCGCAGCCACTGCAAGCCGTAGCGTTCTTCGGCATCGGCCCGCGAGCGAACCAGAACATCGGCCATCTCGAAGAACCGGTGATCCGGCGGCGTCTCGCCCTTTTTGATGTCCTTGGCGAGACGCGTCGTCGTGAGCAATTCCGCCTTCGGGTTCAACAACGCGCCTGCATCGCGTGCCCTCAGATAGCGCTGCCATGCCGACACGGCCTGCGGCAGCGACGTCTCGTTATAGATGTTCCTCTTGAACGATGGCAGTGCAGCGCGCATGAGGTCGGCAATCACCGACGCCTCGGCCTCCCAGCACTCGCATGCCGCTGCATAGGTCGCGAGCAGGGCGGGGTCCGGTGACGATTGCGCATCGCTTTGCACAGCTTGCGGCCAGCGCAGTTCGGACATCGGCTTCTTCAGACGGCGCGCCAGTTGATCCGTGAGCGTCCCCGGCGAGCGCTTGCGATCGACGAGCCATGCGGCAAAACTGTCGTCCTGCGCCGCGAGCGGTTCCACTACGCGCCGCCAGAACTCCACCGCCAGATCGTGACGCACACCGTTGTCGTCCGGCACCAGTTCGTAGGCGAAGGGCAATCCGGCCGCAAACGGCACCTCGGCGAGTGCCCGCTGGCAGAAGCCGTGAATGGTGTGAATCGACGCCTGATCGAAGCCCCGCAACGCCCTTTGCAGGCATTCGCGAATGTTCTTCGGGGTCATGTCGCCACGTTCGACCAACCCGGCAATCATCACGTTGAACAGCGGATCGTCGCTGGCATCGGGGTCGAAGTCAGAGAAATCGTCGCCGTCGGGACTCTCGCCCTCTTCCCCCTCCTCGCCGAAGACTGGCGCCATCGCAGCCACCAAACCCGCCAGACGCCCGCGAATCCGCTCGCGCAGCTCCGCCGTCGCGGCGTTGGTAAAGGTCACGACGAGAATCTGCTCGACGGTCAGTTGCTTTTCTAGCAGCAATCGTACGTAGAGCGCGCAGATATTCCAGGTCTTGCCCGTACCGGCCGAGGCTTCGATCAGGCAAACGCCGTCGAGATCGCAGTCGAAGACGTCGAGGTCGATGAGCTGAGTCATGCGCCCTCCACGATTTCAAGGTGCTGCACCATCGGACCGAACATCGTGTTCGCCAACAAATCGAACGGCGCCGCGAGCGGATCTTCCACGCCGCGCCAGATCAGTTTGGTATAGGGATCGTCTGCGTCGCCACGCGCGAACGCCGAGCCCTGCCACGCGCTTTGCGCGTCCGCAGGCTTGCCGGTGCTGGCGAGCTTCCACGCGCTTCGCACGAAGAACGGTAACGGTCGGGTCTGCCCGAGGCGGTATAACGCCACCCATTGCGCCAGCACCGCCGCCGCGTCGTCCACCGCACGCAACGCAAACGTCTCGTCTTCGCCGTACCAGAGCGTTCTGGCCGCCACGTCGAGTCCGGCATGCTCAGGCTGCTGAAGATGCGCACAGAGCGCCAGATGCGCCAGCCACGCGGCCAGAAGATCGCTCGGGCGCATGCTGCCGTAGCGGTACATCACCAGCCCATGGCGCGACACCGGTGCAAGACGCCCTTGCAACAGGCACTCGGCCGACAACGTGGCATCGCCGTGCCATGCGGCGTCCGTCGACTCGCGCCATGCCGGCGGCAGCACAGGCTTCAAAGGCAGCGTCACCCGCAGCTCCTGCGCTCCCTCGGCCTGCGCCTCTCTCACTTGCGTCGCCAGTGCGCGTAGTCCCCCCAATTCCCGTCGACGCCAGACAGCTCCCGTCGCCCCCCCCGGCAACTCATGACTCACGTTCGCGATACGCTCGATGGCCTCCGCATGCGCGCGCACATCGTGCCCCTCGTCGCGAAGCAAGCGCGGCAAAAGTCGCGCCGCGAGCGCATCGCGTCCGGCCCAATCGAGCACGAACGGCTCTTCGTCCTCGACCTCCGTGAGCATTTCGCCAAGCGAAAGCCCCAACCGGTCACGCGCCCACGCCCGGCCCGGGTGACGCCAGAAGCGCAGCAGATCGTCGAGTGTCAAATGCGTTTGTGCGACCGCGGGCAACGGCTCGCGCACAAAAGGAACGGCAGCAGCTTCAGGCACGGGAGACGCCAGTTGTTCGGCCAATTGCTGTGCAGCCTCTGCGTTGGATACGTCATAGCTGTACAGCGATGCGTCGTGCCCATCGAAATACGCCGGCGAAAACGGTTGCAGCGGATGCAGCACCACAAGCCTTTTCCGGGCTTCGCCTTGTTCCTCGAGAGTGAAGCCTCGCGACATCGGGGCAAGCAGTTGGCCGGTGAAATCGAGCAGTTCATCCACGGCAGTCGACGGCGGCAACGGGGCGTTGTCGCGCACGCTGCGCCCCGTGTAGGTCATCAGGAAGCGGTCCTGAGCGCTCAACATCAGGTCGAGGAAAAGGTTGCGTTCGTCGTCACGACGCTGGCGATCGCCACGTTGCGGCAGCGCGCGCATCAGGTCAAACTCGTCGGCACGCACGCGCCCCGGCAGCACACCGTCGTCCATGCCGATCATGCACACCACGCGGTAGGGCAAGAGACGCAAGCTCGGAATCGCCGCGAACGTCACCCGTCCAGACGGCACCCCGCCACGCGTTGGATCGTCCAGCGCGTTGGCCAACACCCGCGCCACCACTTCCACCGGCACCAGCACTTCAGGTGCGCCATCGGCGATGGCCGAGCCGACCTGCTCGATGGCCATGCGCACTTCAGCGACATCGTCGGCAAAACGGGGCTCGTCGGAGAAGAATTGTTCCAGCATCGCCAGCAACTGATCGCGCCAAGCAAGGCCCGTGCGCTCGGTCAGCAACGCCACCGCCGTCATATCGAGATCGTCGATCAGGCGAGCCAGTTGCCCGAGCAACTCGGCACGCCCGCCCTCAATTCCGCCGACGGGCAGCCAATCGTCCACCGGCATGGCGTCGTCGGGCAAGGCATAACCGAGGAACAGCCGCATCATCGCGTCGCCCAGCGTGTGCCGCTCCAGTGCGGGAGCGACGTCCCCGGCGTCCCGGTCGGCCTTCGGGGTGTCGAGCCGCAGCAAGGCGTCTCCTCGCCAGCCACGACGTGCGCCCGCCGCATGCAACCAGTTCTGAATCGCATCGAGTACATTGCCGCCGAGGTCGTAGCGCTGTGCCACCGCCTCCGTTCGTGCCAGTTCCACCAGACTCGACGCCGCCACGCGCTGCTGAGGCAGCGCCAGAATCGAGGCGAATGCGCGCGCGACCGGATTGGTGCGCGTTGGCGGCAAGCCCGTCACCAGATAGGGAATACGCGGCGTTGCCGTGCCGAATACGGCGTCGATGAGCGGTGCGGCCCGTCCGAGGTCCGGCACGGTAATCAGCACATCGTCAGGTCGTAAATCGGGAATCTCGTCGAAGCAGGCCAGCAACCGGTCGTGCAGGACTTCGATCTGACGCGCCAGACTGTGGCATACGTGCACTTGCACCGACCCGTCGGCATCCACGCCGTCAGGGGCACCGTGACGTCCGTCGTCCAGCGAAAGAATGCCGTTCTGCAACGTAGCGAGCAGTGTCGACGCGGTGTTCGGCTGAAATAGCGCCCGATCCTCTACCGCTTGCGGCGCGAGGTCCGCGTACAGGGCATCGATGTGCGATTGCGTCTGTCGTCCCCATTCGGCCAGCAACGGATGTCCCACCTCCCGATGCGCTGCACCGTCGCGCCGGGTCAGGTACGACAAGCGCGAGGGCGGCACGATGTCGAACCAATAGCTTTCGCAGGGATTGAGGACGTAAAGGTGGACGTCGATCAGGCGGGACATCGCCTTGAGCAGCGCCATCGAGAGCGGCGGCATCGACGAGAGCGCGAACACCGACACGCGCGAGGGCCATCCGGCGGGCACAGTATCGGGTGTCAGTTGCTCGATCCGGTCGATAGCCCGCAGCGTCGGATGACGCTCGCGAATCCCCAGATGCGCCAGTACCTGACGCCACAACGCGCTTTGCCACGCCTCGTCGGCACGCTGGACATCCCCCCAACTCGCCGTCGAGTCCGTCGTCGCTGGCCCACCCGGCACGATCAACTCCCCCGATTGCCAGCGTTCGAGCCAGTTCGGCCGGTACGTCAGGTACTGATCGTAGATATGCGCCAGACGCTCGGCCAGCTCGAAGCGCATGACATCGTCCGCCCCCGCCAGATAGCCCGCCAGACGCGGTGACGCCTCCACCCAAGGTTGGGCGAGACATTGATACAGCGGCCAGACGAGGCGGTCCGGCGCGAACGGCGAACTCTCGGGCACGGTGAGAAGCTTGCCCGCCATGTCCCATAACCACTGCGCAAGATAGGTCAGACGGACGTTCGCACACACGCCGAAGACATCCGCATAGTCCAGTTCGAGCCGGCGGCGCACCGCCACACTTGGCACGACGATCGTTTCGGTCTCAAAGGGATTGATCGCCCCCCCCGACGCGCCGGGCGCCTGGGCGATATCTCGCAACAGGGCGGCTTCGAGCGTGGTGAACCGGTTGGAAAAGAATAGATGGAGCATGCGGGCGTGGCGGCTTAGCGAGTCTGTTCGCAAGCATAACAAATGCCCAATGCCAAAGCCCATCGGGCAGATCCGAAAAACTGCCCCGTCTTGAGTGACAGTTGCACGTGGCGGCCCTCTGCGCCCCGACCGCGCGGCGCGCGTAACCGGCGGTATCCCCACTTCGCGGCACGCGGGGCTTGGGCTAGACTCTCACTGCGCCGCGCCCCACCCCAGCGCGCGGCCGGCTTTGCCGCGGAACCCTCGCACCCGACGCATGGACTATCAGACCAATATCAAGAAGTTCCTATATAGCCATTACTTCTTCAGTGGCACCCGGCAGGCCGTCGGGGTCATCCTGCCCGCTCTCGTCCTGTTTTGGGGGTTAGATCAGCATCTGCTCGGCATCGAAGTCGCTTCGGGCGCCCTGTGCGCGAGCGTGGTGGACATCAACGGGCCGCTGCGTCACAAGCATACGGAGCTGCTCAGTTGCACGCTGCTCGGCGCCCTGACGGTTCTGATTACCGGCATGGCGACGGCCGCGCAGCCGTGGCAGCTCTGGATCACCTCGCTCATCCTGACGTTCGGCCTGTCGATGCTCGTGGTCTATGGCTTTCGCGCGTCGCTCGTGAGCTTCGCCTGCCTGATGATGATGGTGCTCAACGTCGAGGCCGACCTCACGCGTCATCAGGCAGTGCTCGACGCGGGTGCGGTGCTCGCGGGCGGGCTCTGGTACACCTATTTCAGCCTGATCGTGTGCCGCCTCTGGTGGTTTCGCATCGAGCAGCAGACGCTTGCCGAGTGCTTTTTCGTGACCTCCGAATATCTGGAGGCCAAGGCGGCTTTCTACGATACGTCGACCGATATCGACGACTGCTACCGGCGCCTGATCGCCGCGCAGGTCAACGTCGTGGAAAAGCAGCAGGCGGCGCGCGAGATCATCTTGCGCAATCTGCCACGGCTGCGCACCGGCTCGCTGGAGCCGCGCCGCACAATGCTGTTCAACCTGTTCATCAATATCGTCGACCTGCACGAGACGGTGGTGTCCGTGCATACCGACTATCCGATGTTGCGCCGCGAGTTCGCCAGCAACGACGTGCTCGTGTTCTTCCGCGACATGATTCGCAAGATCGCCGTCGAGGTGGATGCGATCGGGTACGCCATCGCGACCAACGAGCCGTCGCGGGCGCAGCGCAGTTGGCGCGCGGAGTTCCGGGCCATTGAGTACGAGATCGAGTTGATGCGCAAGCAGTCGCTTCCTCAGCGCGCGCCCGAGGCGTATCAGGCCCTGACGAACACCTTCCGTCGCGTGTGGAGCACCACGCGTATCGTGGAGCGCATGCATCGCAACACGGATCTGTCGACCTCGGGCACCGCCACGGAGGTGCAGATCGATCAGGCGCTCTTGCGCTTCACGTCGAGACAGAGCTTTTCTCCGAAACTGCTCTGGAAGAATCTGACTTTTTCGTCGCCGAGCTTTCGTCACGCATTACGGGTCACGATTGCTATCTCGGCCGGATTGCTGATCTGCGAGAACTGGTCGCTGCTCGCCGGACAGGACCACAGCTACTGGGTGCTGCTCACGATCATCGTGATTCTGAAGCCGGGCTTCAGCCTCACCAAGCAGAAGAACGCGCAGCGTCTGACCGGCACGCTCGTCGGCTGCGTGAGCGTGCTGGTGATTCTGTCTTTCGTGCACAAGTCGTGGGTGCTGCTCGCGCTGATGTTCCTCTGCATGGTCATGGGCAACAGCCTGTCGCTGTTCAACTACGGGCTGTCGGTTGTTTTCATGTCGTCGTACGTGCTGCTGCTGTTCCACTTCCTGCTGCCCGGATCGCTCTCGGTGATCGGTGAGCGCGCCATCGACACGCTGATCGGCTCGGCCATCGCACTGGTGTGCTCGTATCTGTTCCCGTACTGGGAGTACCGTCTGATGGGGCCGTTGATCCGCAACGCGGTGCAGTCGACACGCACTTACCTGGAGTCGAGCGTCGGTCTCGACGGCAAGCGCGACGACCTCGCGTATCGCCTGGCGCGCAAGGACATGCATATCGCCTTCGGGAATTTCGGCGCTGCCTTCCGGCGGATGATGCTCGAACCGAAGTCCAAGCAGGTCGCGGTGGCGGAGCTCAACGATTTGCTGGTGCAGAACCACGTGATGGCGTCGTACATCACGGGCATGTCGGATGTGTTGCCGCGCCAGATCGCGGCAGACAAGAGCGGTGAGTTGGGACAAGTGGTCGCCGCGATCAGCGACCTGCTCTCACAGGCGGTCGCGGCGCCGGCGGCGTCGGTGCCGACGGACACGCAGGCCGCAACCGAGGCGATGCGCGATTACACGCGGCGACTCGACGCGTTGGTCGTCGCCCAGGAGCAGCAACCCGACGCCGCCGACGCCCACGTGCAGGAAATCAAACAGGTCGTGCACCAACTCAAGCAAATGCTGCGTGCAGGCGAGTTGATTCTGCGCGACATGCGGGCGATTCGTCTGCCGGCCTGAGCTTCGCTCCACGCCCCCGGCGCACCCCGCGCCGGGATACGTCGAGACAGGCCAAGCCATGCCAACACGACACAGCAAGCCACCCTCAAACACGCCGTACGGGCCTCACCCCGCACGTCAGGTGATCCCCGTGCGCGTGGCGTAGTGATAGAGATCGACGTCACGATCCAGCCCGAGCTTGCGCATGGCGTTGGTCTTCTGTGAGCTAACGGTCTTGACGCTGCGACTGAGTTGAAAAGCGATCTCGCTGATGGTCAGCCCCGAGACGAACAGCCGCACCACTTCGACTTCGCGCCCCGAGAGCTTCGACGCATCGATCTCCGTGTCGTCCACGACCGAATCGTGCAGACGCGTCGCCAACCCCGCAGGAATGTAGCGGCTGCCATCCGCCACCACGCACACGATGTCGGCAATCGAACTCTGCTCGTCGAGTTTCGAGAGAATCGAATGCACGCCGAGCTTGAGCATGCCCCGCAGAATCGCGAGATTTTCGAGCATCGTCACCACGATGATCTTGATGTTCGGGAAATACCGCCGTACGTAGCCGATGAGAAAGAGCCCGTCCTTGAAGTTGCCCCCCGGCATCGAAAAGTCGGTCACGAGAATGTCGCATGGCGACTTGGCCAGCAAATTCACGAGCTCTGACGAATTTCCCGCTTCGCCGACCAGATGGATCATTTCCCGCTCTTCGAGCAGACGTCGTATTCCAAACCGCACAATCGGATGGTCATCCGCGACCACGACATTGATCGTCATCCTTGCCCCCTCCCCATATTCGTCATTTGGCAGACCGTCATAACCGCGCCGGGCGCGCGGTGCTTCGTGCCGGCCGTTGCATCGAAGCGAGTCCATTCTGGCAAAAAGGAATCATGCCGACCGGCTAGGAAACGTCACATTGTCGACGCACGCGGGTGCGCTTGCCACGCAGTGAGGTCAATACACGAGAGGCCCGCATACTGCCCGATAGAGAGGTGACTGCCGTCTAACTGCTTGAAGCGACTCGCATGGAGATGAAATTGCACAGACGCACGACAACGTAGTCTGTGCTACTCGCGTCACTGGCATTCGGAAGATTCGCAGCGCGGGTTTCCGGCATTCCGATTGTGAAGTTCGGAATTACCTTAAACACCAGCGCTGGATTTGGTGATCGGCTCGTCGTGAGCGTCGGAAAATGCGTAGTTAATCTTGTGCAGCGACACCCGACGCCTTGCCAGCGTCCGCCGCAGCTGCCACAGTCCCCGCTACCGCACCGTCCTGCGAAGGCAGCCCGTGCCAGCCGCCGCCCAGCGCGGTGACGAGCAGTACGTTTGCCGTGAACTGGCGGCCGAGGATCGTTAGCGCCGTACGCTCCGTGGCGTACGCCGTTGCCTGCGCCGTCAGCACGTTCTGGAATGCGACCGTGCCCGCCTTGTACTGATTGAGGATGAGTTGCGCGGCTTCGCGCGACGACTGCACGGCCTGATTCTGCACCGCAGCCTCACGTCCCAGATAGTTCAGTGCGGCGAGGTTGTCTTCGACCGCCTGGAACGCGGTAAGCACGGTCTGACGATAGGTCGCGACCTGCGCGTCATACGCAGCGATGGCCGCATCGGTCTGCGCGCGACGCAGGCCGCCGTCGAAAAGCGTAGCCGCCAGCGCCGGGCCAACGGACCAGAAGCGGCTCGGCAGCGTCAGCCAGTCGGCAAAGGTGTTGCTCTGGAAGCCGCCTGTCGCCGAGAGCGAAAGCGTCGGGAAGAACGCGGCTTTCGCCACGCCGATCTTCGCGTTCGCAGCCACCACCGAACGCTCCGCCGCCGCGATATCGGGGCGGCGCTCCAGCAATTGCGACGGCAGACTCACTGGCACCGGCGGCAGCGCAGCGCGCAACGGCGAAGGCGTCAACGAGAACGTGGCCGGCGCCTTGCCGACGAGCAACGCAATCGCGTGCTCCAGTTGCGCGCGCGTCACTTCGATGTCGATGGCCGACGCCTGCGCCTGTTGCAACTGCGTTTGCGCCTGAATCACGTCCGAGCGCTGCGCCACGCCAACAGCGTACTGGTTCTGCGTCAGTTTGAGCGTCTGTTCGTATGCGGCAACGGTGCGATCGAGCAACGCTTTCTGCGCATCCGTCACCCGCAGGTCGAAGTAGTTCTGCGCGAGCAACGCCTGCGCCGACAGACGGGCATTCGCCAGATCCGCCGCGCTCGCCTCGGCACTCGCATTGCCGGCTTCCACCGAGCGACGCACGCTGCCCCAGATATCGGGCTCCCAACTGGCCGTGCCCGACAGGCTGTAGCTGTTCGAAATGCCGCCCACGCCCGAACCGCTGATCGCCGTGTTGCTCACGCGCGAGCTGCTGCGTGTCACGCCGGCGTCAGCGCCAATCGTCGGGAAGAAGGCCGAACGGGCCTGCGACGCCACCGCCAGCGCCTGACGGTAGTTGGCCTCGGCCACCTTGATGTTCTGATTGTTGACGTCGACCTGCGTCATCAGGTCGGAGAGCACCGGGTCCTGGTAAATCGACCACCACTCGCCTTTGGACACCGCGTCGCTCGGCTCGGCCAGCTTCCAGTCGCCGGTTTCCTTGAACGCAGCAGGCGTATCGATTTCGGGGCGCACATAATCGGGCCCCACCGCACAGCCCGCGAGCCACAGCACGGCGCTCACCGCAAGAAACGTCGCCGTGCGACGCACGCGCGGCGACATCCTCACGTCGCGCCCTTGCGCCAGTGCAGTGGGCGCAGAGGAACGGACGGTGCGGGCTTGACGATTCAGGGTACGGGACATGGTGCGCATCGGCCCATCGGCCGGGACAAGAGTTTCGGATGACAAGGACGGCGCGACGAACGAACCGGATGCAAGGGCAGACCGCAATGACCGTGATGAGCGCGACGAAGGCGATGAAGGTGACGACAGGCCAACCGCACGACGCACCCGACGAATGGCATCAGCCATGCCCCACCTCCCCGATGTCGCGACGACCGGACTGACCGCGTGCACGCCAACGCGCCCAACGCAGACGCAAACGATCGAGATACAGATACACGACCGGTGTCGTATAGAGCGTGAGCACCTGACTCACGAGCAGGCCGCCCACGATGGAAATCCCCAGCGGCTGACGCAACTCAGCGCCATCGCCGGTGCCCAGCGCGAGCGGGATGGCGCCGAGCATGGCGGCCATCGTCGTCATCATGATCGGACGGAAACGCAGCACGCACGCCTGGAAAATCGCTTCACGCGGCGGCAGGTTCTGACGCCGCTCCGCGTCCAGCGCGAAGTCGATCATCATGATCGCGTTCTTCTTCACGATACCGATCAGCAAGATCACCCCGATCAACGCGATGATGCTGAACTCGGTATTGAAGAGCAGCAACGCCAGCAGCGCCCCGACGCCCGCCGAGGGCAGCGTCGACAGAATCGTCAGCGGGTGAATGTAGCTCTCGTAGAGCACACCGAGCACGATATACACCGTCAGCAGCGCCGTCAGAATCAGAATCGGCTGCGACGACAGCGCCGACTGGAACGCTTGCGCGGTCCCCTGGAAGCTGCCCTGCACCGACGTCGGCATGCCCAGCCGGCCGACCGCATCGTTGATTGACACCTGCGCCTCGGAGAGCGACACCCCCGGCGGGAGGTTGAACGAAATCGTACTCGCGGCGAACTGTCCCTGATGCGAGACGCCCAGCGCCGTATTCGTCGGACGATAGCGCGAGAACGCGGAGAGCGGCACCTGCGCGCCCGCCGACGTCACCACGTAAATATCCTTGAGCGACTCCGGGCTCTGCCACCATTGCGGCGCCACTTCCATCACGACCTTGTACTGATTGAGCGGGTTGTAGATGGTCGAGACCTGACGTTGCCCGAACGCGTCGTTGAGCACGTTGTCGATCTGGCTCATCGTCAGCCCCAGGCGCGCGGCCTGATCGCGGTCCACGTCGAGCGTTGTCTGCAAGCCCTTGTCCTGCTGATCGGTGTTGACGTCCACGAGATTGGGCAGCCGCGAGATCGCGTTGCGCACCTTCGGTTCCCACTCGCGCAGTTGCTGAAGATCGTCTGCTTGCAGCGTGTACTGATACTGCGCGTTGCTCGATCGCCCGCCCACGCGAATGTCCTGCACCGATTGCAGGTAGAGCATGGCGCCCGGCTCCTTCGCCAGCTTGCCGCGCAGACGCGCAATCACCTGATCCGCCGAAATCTTGCGCTCGCCCAACGGTTTGAGCGTGACGAACATCGAGCCGCCGTTGCGGTTCGAGCCACCGGTGAAGCCGGTCACCGTCGCCACATCCGGATCGGCCTGCACGATCTTGATAAAGTCCGCGAGCTTCTTCTCCATCGCCTGGAACGAGATCGCCTGATCGGCCTGAATGAAGCCGATCATTCGCCCGGTGTCCTGCTGCGGGAAGAAGCCCTTCGGCACCACGGTGTAGAGCCACACGTTCAGACAGACCGTGGCAAACAGGATCAGCAGCATCAACGGCCCGTGACGCAGCGCCCACGCCAGCGAACGCTCGTACTCGCGCAGCATCGCGTCGAACACGCGCTCGGTCCAGTCGCCCATGCGTGTCCAGATGGACGGCCGCTTCGGCGGCTCCGGGGCGAGCGGCGCGGTGCCGGCGGGCACGCCCGGCGCGGCTTTGCCCTTGAGCAGCCGTGCGCACATCATAGGCGTCGTCGTGAGCGAGACGACCAGCGAGACCATGATGGCTGCCGAGAGCGTGACCGCGAATTCGCGGAACAGACGCCCGACAATGCCGCCCATGAGTAACAGCGGGATGAACACCGCCACCAGCGAAATACTCATCGAGAGCACCGTGAAACCGACCTCGCGCGTGCCCTTGAGCGCCGCCGCGAACGGACTCAGCCCCGCTTCGATATGACGGGAGATGTTCTCCAGCACCACGATGGCGTCGTCAACCACGAAGCCCGTGGCGATGGTGAGCGCCATGAGCGACAGGTTATCGAGACTGAAGCCGCACAGATACATCACCCCGAACGTGCCGATCAGCGAGACGGGCACCGCCACGCTCGGGATCAGCGTTGCGCGCCAGTTCCTCAGGAAGATGAACACGACCATGATCACCAGCCCAATCGAGATCAGCAGCGTGTGCTCGACCTCTTTGAGTGATGCGCGGATCGTGGGCGTGCGGTCCATCACCACGTCGAGATTGATCGCCGCCGGGATCGAGGCGCGCAGATTCGGCAGGATTTTATTGATGCCGTCGACCGTCTGGATGATGTTCGCGCCGGGCTGGGTCGTGATGATCAGCAACACCGACGGCTTGCCGTTGGCCGACCCCGCGTTGCGCAGATCCTGCACCGAATCGACCACGTCCGCGATATCGGACAGGCGCACCGGGCGGCCGTCCTGATAGGTGACGATGACCGGCAGATACTCCCTGGCCGTCTTCGCCTGATCGTTGGCGAGAATCTGCCAGCGGCGATCGCCGTCTTCGAGCGCGCCCTTCGGACGGTTCGCATTGACCGACTGAATCGCCGTGCGCACCGTCTCCAGCGGAATCTGATACTTGTTGAGCGCCGTCGGATTGAGTTCGACGCGTACCGCCGGCAGCGAGCTGCCGCCCACGGTCACGTCGCCCACGCCTTCGAGCTGCGAGATCTTCTGCGCGAGGATGGTCGACGCCGCGTCGTACATCTGCCCGCGCGTCATGCTCTCGGACGTCAGCGCAATGATCATCACCGGCGCGCTGGCCGGGTTCACCTTGCGATAGGTCGGATTGCTCGGCAGCCCCGTAGGCAGCAGACTGCGTGCTGCGTTGATGGCAGCCTGCACGTCGCGCGCCGCGCCGTTGATGTCACGCGAGAGGTCGAATTGCAGGGTGACGCGGGTCGAACCCAGCGAGCTGCTCGACGTCATTTCCGTCACACCCGCAATGCGCCCGAGCGTGCGCTCCAGCGGCGTGGCCACGCTGGCGGCCATCGTCTCCGGGCTCGCGCCGGGCAGCGATGCCGACACGGAGATCGTCGGAAAGTCGACCTGCGGCAGCGGCGAGACAGGCAGCAGCCCGAACGCGACGATGCCCGCCAGCGTCACTCCGATGGTGAGCAGAACGGTCGCGACCGAGCGCTTGATGAAGACGGCCGACAGGTTCATCGCGCCGGGCCGTCCGTAGTGGCCGGGCCCGTGTGTCCCGTGTGTCCCGTGTTGCCGCCGCCCGGACCGCCGTGGTCGTCATGCTCACCGTGCCCCGCGTCGTCCGGCGGTCCGAAATGCCGCGCGCGCCAGGTGCGCGCGCGCAGCGCCAAGCGGTCGAACCACAGATAGATCACCGGCGTGGTAAAGAGGGTAAGCACCTGACTGACCATCAGACCGCCGACCATCGTGATACCAAGCGGCTGACGCAACTCGGACCCGACGCCCGAGCCGAGCATCAGCGGCAATGCGCCCAGCACCGCGGCCATCGTCGTCATCAGAATCGGACGGAATCGCAGCAAACACGCCTGATAGATCGCCTCGCGCGGCGCCATGCCGTGCTCGCGCTCCGCTTCCAGCGCGAAGTCGATCATCATGATGGCGTTCTTCTTCACGATACCGATTAACAAGATGATGCCGATGATCGCGATGATGCTGATGTCGTTGCCCGAGACCATGAGCGCGAGCAGCGCGCCCACGCCTGCCGAGGGCAGCGTCGACAGAATCGTGATCGGATGAATGTAGCTCTCGTAGAGCACGCCCAGCACGATGTACATCGTGACGACCGCAGCAAGAATCAGCCACAGCGTGTTGGAGAGCGACGCCTGGAAGGCCTGTGCCGCGCCCTGGAAGGTCGTTTGCGTGCTCACCGGCAAGCCGATGGCCTGTTCGGCCTCGGTGATCGCCTTCACGGCGTCGCCGAGCGAGGCGCCCTTGGCGAGGTTGAACGAGATCGTGGCGGCCGGGAACTGCGCCTGATGGTTGATCGCCAGCGGCGTGGGCTTTTCCACGATCGTTGCAAACGACGAAAGCGGCACTTGCACGCCCGAAGTCGAGGCGACGTAGATGCCCTTGAGGGCGTCCGGTCCGCGCTGGTAATCGTCGGCCACTTCCAGCACCACGCGGTACTGCGACGCCTGCGTATAGATCGTCGAAATCAGCCGCTGGCCAAAGGCGCTGTAAAGCGTCTGATCGACGGCGGCCGGCGTGACACCGAGCCGGCTCGCCGTATCGCGGTCGATGTCCACATACGCTTGCAAGCCGTTGACTTGCAGGTCGCTCGTTACGTCCGCCAACAGCGGCACGTGCTGGAGTTTGTCCACGAGCTTCGGCACCCAGAGGCCCAAGGTGTCCAGACTCGGGTCCTGCAACGTAAATTGATATTGTGTGCGGCTGATGCGGTCTTCAATCGTCAGATCCTGCACCGGCTGCATGTACAGCGCGATACCGGGCACTTTCGCCACCTCCGGCTGAATGCGGCGGATGACTTCCGAAGCGTCGAGGCCGCGCTCGCCCTTGTCCTTGAGGTTGATGAGCAGACGCCCGCTGTTGAGCGTGGCGTTCACACCGTCCACACCGATGAACGACGACACCGACTCGACCGCCGGATCTTTCAGCACCGCCGCGACCAGCGCCTGCTGACGCTCGCCCATCGCCGCGAACGAGATCGACTGCGGCGCTTCGGAAATGCCCTGAATCACGCCCGTGTCCTGCACCGGGAAGAAGCCCTTGGGCACCCACAGGTACAGCAGCACCGTGAGGACCAGCGTGCCGAGTGCGACGAACAGCGTCGCCACCTGGCGATCGAGCACCCACGTGAGCCACTCGCCGTATTTCGCGATGATGCGATCGAACATCTCGCCGGTCTTGCGGTAGAACTTGCCCTGCTTTTCTTCCGGCACGTGACGCAGCAGCTTGGCGCACATCATCGGTGTCAGTGTGAGCGAGACCACCGCCGATATCAGGATCGACACCGCCAGCGTGATCGCGAACTCGCGGAACAGCCGGCCCACCACATCGCCCATGAAGAGCAACGGAATCAGCACGGCAATCAGCGAGAACGTGAGCGAAATGATCGTGAAGCCGATTTGCTCCGCGCCCTTGAGCGCCGCCTGCAACGGTTTCTCGCCCTGCTCCATATAGCGGGCAATGTTCTCGATCATCACGATGGCGTCGTCGACCACGAAGCCCGTCGCGATGGTGAGCGCCATAAGCGTCAGGTTATTGATCGAGAAGCCCGCGAGGTACATCACCCCGAAGGTGCCGACCAGCGACAGCGGCACGGCCACGCTCGGGATGATGGTGGCCGAGACGTTGCGCAGGAACAGGAAGATCACCATCACCACGAGGGCAACAGCGAGAATGAGTTCGAACTGCACGTCGGAGACCGACGCGCGAATCGTCGTGGTACGGTCGGTGAGCAGCTTGACGTCGATACTGCCAGGCAGCGCCGCCTGCAACTGCGGCAGCAGCGCCTTGACCCGGTTGACCGTCTCGATCACGTTCGCGCCCGGCTGACGCTGCACGTTCACCACGATCGCCGGCGTGGTGTCGGCCCAGGCGGCGAGCTTGGTGTTCTCGGCGCCGTCGATCACGTCGGCAATGTCGGACAGACGGATCGGGCCGCCATTCTTGTAGGCGATAACGAGATTGCGGTATTCGTCGGCGGATGCCAACTGGTCGTTGGCGTCGATGGTGGAGGCACGCAGCGGACCGTCGAAACTGCCCTTCGCCTGATTGACGTTGGCCGCCGCGATGGACGTGCGCACGTCTTCGATATTCAGCCCATACGACGTGATCGCGCGCGGATTGACCTGAATGCGCACGGCCGGACGCTGTCCGCCCGAAATGCTCACCAGACCGATGCCCGGCAACTGCGAGATCTTCTGCGCCACACGCGTGTCGACGAGATCCTCCAGCTTGGGCAGCGGCATGGTCTTCGACATGATCGCCAGCGTCAAAATCGGTGTGTCCGCCGGGTTGACCTTGTTGTAGATCGGCGGCATCGGCAAATCGCTCGGCAGCAGGTTGCTGGCGCTGTTGATGGCGGCCTGCACTTCCTGCTCGGCAACGTCGAGCCCGAGATCGAGCGAGAACTGCAACGTAATCACCGACGCGCCGCCCGAACTGGTCGACGACATCTGGTTCAGGCCCGGCATCTGACCGAACTGACGCTCCAGCGGCGCCGTCACCGACGAGGTCATCACATCCGGACTTGCGCCCGGATAGAGCGTGACCACCTGAATGGTCGGATAGTCGACTTCGGGCAGTGCCGAGAGCGGCAACAGCCGGTAGGCGACGAAACCGGCAAGCAGGATCGCCAGCATCAGCAACGATGTGGCGACGGGTCGGAGAATAAACGGGCGGGACGGATTCATTGGCTACGTTGAAGGGCGTCTCTTGGGGAGCGTAGGCAAAACGGATACGGAACGACGGGGATGCGCGAGCCTGACATCGTCAGCTCGCGCCGTCTCCCCTTATTGCGCCTGACGACGATGTCCGCCGCCATTACCGCCATTACCGCCATTGCGCTTATCGCCAGGCGCACGCGGCGCGACGGCTGCCGCACGGCTCTCGGCGGTGATCACTTCGACCTTCGCGCCGTCACGCAGCTTGTCCATGCCGTCGATCACGAGCTTCTCGCCCGGCACGATGCCCGATTCCACCGCCACGTTGGTGCCATCGGTCGGCCCGAGCTTCACGGTCTTGAGCTTGACGGTCTGGTCCGGCTGCACGGCGTAGACGAAGCTGCCCTGCGTGCCGCGCTGCACCGCCGCGCTCGGAATGATCGTCGCGCCCTTGAGCGTGTCCACCAGCATCTTCACGTTGACGAACTGGTTCGGGAAGAGCATGCCGTCGGCGTTGGCAAACTCGGCCTTGAGCTTGACGGTGCCCGTCGTCGTATCGATCTGGTTGTCGATGGAGGCGAGCTTGCCCGTCGCCAGCTGGGTCTTGCCCGCGCGGTCGAAGGCTTCGACGCTCAGCGTCTCGCCGCCACGCGTGCGTTTGACGACCTTCGGCAGGTTGTCTTCGGGAATCGTGTAGACGACGGTGATCGGCGTGACTTCGTTGATGATGACGATACCGTTGGTGTCCGAAGCGTGGATGATGTTGCCCGGATCGACCTGACGCAGGCCTGCGAGGCCCGCAACCGGCGCCGTTACGCTCGCATAGGTCAATTGCAGGCGCGCATTGTCGAGCTGGCCCTGATCGGACTTGACCGTGCCTTCGTACTGCTTGACGAGGGCGCGCTGGGTGTCGACGGTCTGCGTGGCAATCGAATCCTGCTTGAGCAGCGTCTCGTAGCGGGCCAGATCGAGCTGGGCGTTCTTGAGCAGCGCCTGATCGCGCGCCAACTGGCCTTCCATCTGTGTGACCTGCACCTGGAACGGACGCGGATCGATCTCGGCGAGCAACTGCCCGGCCTTGACGATGTCGCCTTCCTTGAAATGCACGTTCATCAACTGGCCGTCCACCCGCGAATGCACGGTGACGCTGCGCGTCGGCGTGACAGTGCCCAGCCCGCTGAGGAAGACCGGCAGATCGCCGGTCTTCGCTTCGACGGCGGTCACCGGCGTGGCAGGCGCACCGGCACCGGCCATGCCGCCCGGCGGGCCGCCGCGGCGTCCGCCCGCCTGCACCGGTCCCTGGGCGTTTTGCGAATGCAACCGATAGTAGACACCCCCGGCGATGAGCACGACGATCAGCCCGATCACGCCGGGCACGAGCCAGCGGCGCTTGCGCGAAGCCGCGGGTGACACCGGGGGGGCCGGCGGTACGGACGGTGCAGGCGAACGCTCAGAACCGTTCGGTTTTTCGGGACCGTGGGGACCGTGCTCGGTCATGACTTCCTCATAACAGCGGGGTGAATGGCGAATTCGCCCAAACAAGGCGACGTACTTTTCTTATCGGATTGCTGCATCGCAGCAATTCGTTCAGGCGCCCCGTAGCAGCGGCACACGCCTGATTTGGCTGATCAGCATAGCAGACGGTTGTAACAGCTCGACGCGGGCGCGCGTTTCGGCAGCTTTCCCCGCGTGGATCGTCGGACATTGCCGACGCTGGTGAAAGACCGGCCACACGGGCGATGGTTCGCGCAGGGCTCGCCTTTGCGCCTGTCGCCCCTTGCATTGCGAGGCCGTGCATTGCCTTGCCGCAGCACGCTTGCGATGCCAGATGTGCGACTGGGTGTGCGTATTGATCGTCTGAATATCGCCGGAGAGTTGCGAATCAGGTGATCTGATTAAGAGACCGAAGCTTACGTGACGGAAACGAAATTCGTGCGTAATCGAAGCTCGCTCTATTATTACGCATCGTTACAGGCGACCAAGACTGTAATTTCCGGAAACAAAACACGTGCAAAGCCGCGCAGCGAGGCCACTATCATGACGACACAACCTGTCCGAACGAATATGAAGATTCTTGTTGTCGACGACGATCCCGATCTGCGTGACCTGCTGCGCGAGTATTTGAGCCGCCACGGCTTCTCCGTCGCAGTGATGCACGACGGCGAAGGGCTGGCCGCCCGCCTCGAGCGCGAGCGCCCCGCCCTGATCGTGCTCGACCTGATGATGCCCAAGGTCGACGGCCTGACCGCGCTGCGCGACCTGCGCGCGCGCAACGACGATGTGCCGGTGATCCTGCTCACGGCACGCAGCGACGAGATCGACCGTATCGTCGGGCTGGAAATCGGCGCCGACGACTATCTCGGCAAGCCGTTCAGCCCACGCGAGCTGCTCGCCCGCATCAATGCCGTGCTGCGCCGTCGCAAGACGCCCGACGCGGCGGTGCCCGAGCAACGCGAGAATTACGCGTTCGGCCCGTTCATGCTCGATTTCCGCAGCCGCACGCTCACTCGCGACGCGCAGTTGCTCACGCTCTCGGACGGCGAATACGGTTTGCTGCGCCTGCTGGTGAATCACGCCATGCAGGTGCTCTCGCGAGAACGCATCATCGAATTGCTCTACGGCGCCGACAGCGACGTCAACGACCGCGGCATCGACGTACAGATCTGGCGCCTGCGCCGTCTGCTCGACGAAGACGCGCAGAGCCCGCGCTTTATCCAGACCGTGCGCGGGCGTGGTTACATCTTCGTTCCCGACGGCCAGCGCGCCGATATGGCCACCGGTTGATGTCCCGGTCCCATACGGGCGGCACATGCAAAACGTGCCCAACGCGTAACAAGCGTGGCTTTGCCGTCGTCCTGTTCGAAGATGCCATCTCCCGGTCTGACAAGGACTCCGGCATGCAGCCGATATTGTTTTCATTGCCCCTGGCGCCCGACATGCGGAGCATTGCATGAAAGGCCGTTTCGACACACTGTTCGGCCGGCTCGCGGTGCTCATCATCGCGGCGCTGGTGATCAGCCATTTCTCGTATCTCACGATCCTTCGCAGCGATCACGACGAGACGCGCGTGCAGAATGCCGCCGAGCAGATGGCATTCATCATCAAGGCGGCATCCGAAGTCCATGAGGGCAATTCCACGCTGACGCTGCCCGATCTCGTGCAGGTCGTGCCCGTCTCGTTCGCGCACGGCGACGTTTTCGAGCCCGCCACCACGAGCGCCCGTCTGACGACGGAACTCGCCCGGCGCCTGCCCGCAGGCACGCAATTGCGGGTGGAGCGCACGCCGCCGCCGCGCATCTGGGCGCGCCTGCCGGGCCGCGACTACTGGATCGCCACGCCGGTGCTGTCAGTGCGTAATCCGCCAGGATCGGCGACGATTCTGCCGGGCCTTGCCGCCGTTCTCGGGATTACCGTCATCTTTGCGCTGTTCGCGGCGTGGCAGTTGCAGCGTCCCGTGCGCGATATGGCGGCGGCCGCCGAGCAACTCGCGACCCACCGCGTGCGAACGCAGGTCAAGGAACGCGGCCCGCTGGAATTGCGTCAGTTGACCGAGCGTTTCAATCGCATGAGTCACGACATCGTGCAGACCGACCGGGAGCGCAATACCATGCTCGCCGGCATTGCGCACGATCTGAAAACGCCGCTCGCGCGCCTGCGTCTGCGCGCAGAGATGCTCGACGACGTGCAGATGAGCGAAGGCATCACGCGCGACGCGGAATCGATGACCCGCATCGTCGACCAGTTCCTGCTGTTTGCACGGGGCGTCGAGGTGGACAGCGCGGCCTCGCCGGTAGAGGCGCGTATTCCGTCGCTGATCGCGCCGTTCCTCGATCAGGGCTACGCCATCGAACTGGATTTGCAGGCCGGCCCCGGCTTCAAGTTGCGGCAAACGTATCTCGAACGCATCGTGAACAACCTGCTCGATAACGCCGTGACGTATGGTCGCGCACCGCTGGCGATTCGCACCTCCCAGGACGCCAGCGGCTGGCGTCTCGTGATCGAAGACAGCGGCCCAGGCATTCCCAACGAAGATATCAATCGCATCGTGCGGCCGTTCGTTCGTCTCGATCCGGCACGTGGCGGCAATGCGCATTGCGGCTTGGGGCTTGCCATCGTCGACAAGCTCACCCAGCAGTTGGGCGGGCGCGTCTCGTTCAGCAACCGCGCCTCCGGCGGCCTGCAAGTCACGTTGATGTTCCCGCCGGACGATCCGGGCGCGGAATAACTGGAGCGCCAAAGAGCCGAGGCGCCGAATCAGCGGAATTCGACGCGAATTCCGCTCGCCAGCTCCACTTGCGAACGTGGCTCAATCTGGCGCTTGCGTTTCACGCGGCGCCCGCGTGAATTCCCGGGCAATGAAAAAACCCGCCGTCGGTACACGAACGGCGGGTTTTGACTTTTACGGCACTGCATCACATCAAGCCACAGCCAGGCGATCCGGGTTGGGGGGCAATATGACTACTGGGCTGCTGCTTTACTGCTCTCAGGGACACGATGGAGATGGCAACACACTGTGCGAGTGAGGCACGGTGCTGTCTGCTCCCCAATTTCCCTGGCATGTGACCGGCAATGCCAGTCCGGCTTTCGCCGGCGAATTACTTGATCAGGAATTTCTCTTTGTTCTTCCCGACCCACTTCGGCGCGCGGCCGCGGCCCGACCACGTTTCGCCGGTGGCCGGATTCATGTACTTGGGAGCGATTTGCGCGCGAACGGCGCGGCGGCGACCGTCCGTCGTGGCAAGCCCCAGGTCCTTTGCCGTCAATTCGTATTCCTGGATCTTCTGCTTGACCGCAGCAATGACCTCGGCCACTTCACGGGCGCGGGCCTCTTCAATCTGCTTTTCGATTTTGTCGCGTTGCGCGACGAGTTCCTTGTAGCTTGCCATCTGGCGTGTCCTTACATTGTTAAAATGGATCGCTACTTAAAATAGCACGAGTTTTAATAATTTGAAAACTGCATTTCCATCGAATGAGTCGCTGGATGCACAAATTTCATTGAATTTTCCGAGCGTCTCTTCAGACAATGCACAGGATCGGGGCACATATCCGGGATTACCGCGACATCCCCGCCTCGATAATCCGGTCGATATCTCGTCGGGCCCGAAGCTAATTCTCTCGAAATATGCGACGAATTCACCGTCAAGTGATCAGGACTCCACGCGGCCCGGCCGGCTCGCGTATCGGACAGCAAGACTCCGAAAGGTTTCCCGCCCCTCCCCCTCGCACCGCCCGAAGCACCGACTTCACACATAATTCGACGCACCAAAATATACGATTACGAATATTTAAGCGCAATCCGATCATTCTGTTATCCGAAACACCGCAATTATTCGGACAACTCTCTGTCAAGCACCGCAATTTACGGATAACTTGACTTGAGGATTCAGCTTGAGAATTAGGTCTATTTCATCGAATTGCTAATGGTTGCCATCCGATGAGACGACCGTCGCGCCAGCCAATACGCGTTATCCCGATATCGACGGCATCTCCTTCGTCATATCCACCGAAGCGCGTCTGCGATTCGCGATAGGAATAAATCGGGACGAATCCGCCCCCGCCGATTTATTGACGTATACGTCAGACACATACGCCAATCTCATTCCACGAATCGTGCAAGTTTTCGTAAGATAGCTTCGGACGCACCCCCTCCGATTCTCCGCAGAGGGCCTTGCAGCAAGGCTGTCGGGGCAGTGAAAAGCATCGGCTTGGGTAAAATTAAGCCGTTACTGATTTACCGCAATCGGCAATTCGCCATCTGAATCGGTACTGATTCCCTTTGGATTTGAACGCATGACGACCTCGACGACAGCTTCGGATTCACACTCGCCTTTCGATACCGCAGCGCCCACGATCGCCACCGGGCGAACCATCCTGCGCCAGTGGCGCACGGACGATCTGCCGCTGTTCGCCGCGCTCAACGCCGACCGCGAAGTCATGCGCCACTTTCCGACGACGCTCGACAAAACACAGAGCAACGCCGTCGCGCTGCGGCTGGCACAGCACCTCGAGACGCACGGCTTCGGTCCCTGGGCGCTGGAAATTCCAGGCGTCACGCCCTTCGCCGGGTTCGTCGGTCTGATGCGCGTGGGTTTCGACGCCCCGTTCGTGCCGGCCGTCGAGATTGGCTGGCGTCTGGCGCGGGCGTGGTGGTCGAAGGGATACGCCACGGAAGCCGCGAGCGCCGCTGCGCGATACGCTTTCGAGACGCTGGGCATGGACAGCCTCGTCTCCTTTACGGTGCCCGCCAATGTCCGCTCGCGCGCGGTGATGCAACGCATCGGCATGCGCCATTGTCCCGACGAAGACTTTCTCCATCCGCTGATTCCGCTCGGCCACCGGCTGCGCCGCCATGTGCTTTACCGGCTCGACGCCGGCGATCTCGCGACTTGATTCACGACGGCGCGGCGATGCCGTGGCTACCCCGCGACCGGTTACCGACTGACAGACGGCGGACTTGCCATCGGTTGACAGACAACCGACCGGTGACTGACCGACACCTGAGCGGCCCTCATCACCCTCCGCCGCACCGATCCCCGATTGGCGGCAACCAAGCGATATACGTCGCGTTCGCGATTGAAGCGGGTGCTTAAATCGTGGGAGAATCCGACTCTTTGCGCCAGCCGTCTCCCCCATCGTGTCGCGCGCCGTCATCATCCCGCTCATCATCGCTTGCGCCCTGTTCATGGAGAACATCGACGCCACGGTGATCACCACCTCGCTGCCCGCCATGGCACGCGATCTTCATCAGGATCCGATTTCGCTGAAGATGGCGCTGACCGCCTACGTGGTCGGGCTCGGCATCTTCATTCCGATCTGCGGCTGGGTCTCCGACCGTTTTGGCGCGCGAAACGTGTTTCGTACCGCCATCGGCATTTTCATGGCCGGCTCGGTCCTGTGCGCGGTGTCGTTCACGTTGCCGACATTCGTGTTCGCCCGTTTTCTGCAAGGCGTGGGCGGCGCGATGATGGTGCCGGTCGGCCGTCTCGTGATCTTCCGCGCGGTGCCCAAGCACGATCTGGTCAAAGCCATCGGCTATCTGACGATGCCCGCCCTGCTCGGCCCGGTCATCGGCCCGCCGCTCGGCGGCGCGATCACGGCGTATCTGCACTGGCGCTGGATTTTCTTCATTAACATTCCGGTGAGCCTGCTCGGCATCTATCTCGCGGGCAAGTACATCGACAACGAGCGTGGCGGCGATGCCGGACGCCTCGACACGCTCGGCTTCGTCCTCTCGGCGCTCGGCAGCGGCCTGCTCATGCTGGGGCTGGCGATGATCGGCGAGCATCAGGTGAGCGACAGCGTTGTCGTGACCATGTGCGTGCTGGGGGCGGTATTCGTCTACGCTTACTGGCGCCACGCCAATCGCGTGGAAGCCCCGTTGCTCGACTTCCGCCTGATGCGCATTCCGACGTTCCATGCGAGCGTCGTCGGCGGGTCGCTCTTTCGTATCGGCCTGGGCGCCGTGCCTTTCCTGCTGCCGCTGGCGTTGCAGGAAGGGCTTCACATGGACCCGTTCGAGTCCGGCATGATCACCTGCGCCTCGGCTTTCGGCGCGATTTTCATGAAGGCGATTGCGCAGCGGGTGCTGGCGCGATTCGGTTTCCGTCAGGTACTGATCGTGAATGCCGCACTCGCCGGGCTGGCGCTCGCGTCCTATGGACTCTTCACGCACAACACACCGGTGATCGTGATGCTCGGCGTGGTGGCGTTCGGCGGCTTCTTCCCGTCGCTGCAATTCACTTGCCTGAACTCGATCGTCTACGCCGACATTGCGAGCGAAGACGCGAGTCGCGCGACCAGCCTCGCAAGCGTAGTGCAGCAGTTGTCGCTGGGCTTGGGGGTGACGATTTCGGGGATGGTCTTGCAGGCGAGCAGCCGGCTGGCCGGCCACGGCCAGTTGACGGCCGGCGACTTCCTCCCCGCATTTCTCGTGATCGGCCTGTTCTCGTGGCTATCGATTCCCGTCACGCGGCAGTTGCCCGCCAACGCGGGCACGGAGCTCGCGAGAAAGCACTGACGCCGCAGTGCCTTGCTGGACGGATGCGCTACTTCGCGTCCGTCCGGGTCGTGCGAGTCGCTCGGGTGACAGCGCCATGGATCGCCATGCCGACGATCATCGCGATGACGAACAGCAGCGCCTTGCCTGAGCCCGCACCCAGCAGCACCAGCGCCGGGCCCGGGCAGATCCCGGCAATTCCCCAGCCAACGCCGAACAGCAGCGCACCGATCACCAGTCGTTTATCGAGGCCCCGCAGCGCAGGCCAGACACGCGGCGCGCCCGTCCAGGCCAGCGCGCGCAAATGCGCCAATCGGAATCCGGCGAGCCCCACGGCCACGGCACCGCCCATCACGAACGCGAGCGACGGGTCCCACTTGCCGGCGATATCGAGAAACCCCAGTACCTTCGCCGGATTCGCCATGCCCGCGAGGATCAGCCCGAGGCCGAAGATCAGCCCGCCCATCAGGGCAAAAAGCACGGGAAGCAGTTTCTTCATACGGCAACTCCCGCGTTGAGCACGTGACGCACGACAAACACCGTCAGAAAGCCGGTTGCCATGAAGCACAGCGTGGCGACGAGCGAGCGCCAGGACAATCGCGACAGCCCGCAAACCCCGTGGCCGCTCGTGCACCCTGAGCCGAGCCGTGTGCCGAAGCCGACCAGCAATCCGGCAGCGACGAGCATCGCCGTGCCGGCATCGATCTGCGCTTCGGGAACGACGGCCACTGCGCGATAGATCCACGGCGCCGCCATCAACCCGACGATGAACGCCACACGCCAGCCCACGTCTTGCGCACGCGGACGCAACAGGCCGCCCACGATGCCGGAGATGCCCGCAATGCGTCCGGCGGACAGCATCAGCCAGACGGCGGCAACGCCGATGAGCACGCCGCCGGCGAGCGATGCCCAGGGGGTGAAATGCAGGGTGTCGAGTGTCATGGAGAGTTCTGTAGCGCCGTCAGGATTTCGGACAAAACTGGGCGTAGAGACAGGCGAGCACGGCGAGGACCGCACCATCGGCGACGGTGTAATAGATACGCTTGCCATCGCGCCGGGTCGTGACCAACGCTTCGGTGCGCAGCACGGCGAGTTGCTGCGAGAGCGTCGGCTGCCGGATATCGAGCTGCGCTTCGAGCTCACCGACCGACAACTCGCCCTGAGTGAGCCGACACAGAATCAGCAGACGGTCTTCGTTGGCGAGTGCGCGCAGCAGCGCGGTGGCGTCTTGCGCGGCGGTCCGCAAACGCGCGATGTCAAGCGGCGCGACGGCCGCAGTGGCAACAACATCGTCGGCTGACGCGACGGGGGATAGCGCGGTGACTCGTGGCATGGCAGGATCGATGCAAATCAGGAAGTCGGCGCGTGGCAAGCGGCGCATCTCTGCCACAGCGGTTGCCGCGCCCCTTCGTAAGATGTCACGCGTATTACGTACACTTTACTGATTTATAATATATGAATCGATAAACTTTTGCAGGAGCCGGTCATGTCAGCCTCGCCAGCACACGTCGAAGCCTTTTTCGACACCGCCACCGCCACGGTGACGTATGTCGTATTCGATGCGCCGGGCGCTCACGCGGCGATCATCGACCCGGTGCTCGACTACGATCCGAAAGCCGGCCGCACACATACGGGCTCGGCGCAGCGGGTGCTCGAATTCATTGCCGCGCAAAAGCTCACGGTCGACTGGATTCTCGAGACGCATGCGCACGCGGATCATCTGTCGTCGGCGCGCTGGCTCAAGGAGCGCGTGGGCGGACGCATCGCCATCGGCGCACACATCCGCGACGTGCAGCACGTCTTCAAGAAGCTGTTTCATCTGGGTGCGGACGTGCCGCCCGACGGCTCGCAGTTCGATCATCTGTTCGAAGACGGCGAGACGTTTGCCATCGGCACCTTGCAGGCGCAGGCGATGTTCGTGCCGGGCCACACGCCGGCGGACATGGCGTATCGCGTGGGCGATGCGGTTTTTGTGGGCGACACGCTGTTCATGCCCGACGTGGGCACCGCGCGGTGCGATTTCCCCGGCGGCAATGCGCACACGCTGTTCCGCTCGATTCGCCGTCTGCTGTCGATGCCGGAGCAAACGCGTCTGTTCATGTGCCACGACTATCCGCCCGCCGGACGCGCCGCAAACTGGCAAACGACGGTCGGCGAACAACGCCGCGCGAACGTCCACGTGCATGACGGCATCGACGAGGACACTTTCGTGGCCATGCGCGAAGCCCGCGACCGCACGCTCGACATGCCGACGCTGATCCTGCCCGCCGTACAGGTCAATATCCGTGCAGGCGACATGCCCGCGCCGGAGGCGAACGGCACGCGCTATCTGAAGATCCCGCTCAATGCGCTTTAATCTCTCGCGCGAATTAGCGCCGAGCGCCGCTCATTGCTTCTGAGTACTTTCGGCACCGCAGGCGCGGCAAGTTCCCCGGCGAGCGCATCGCGCGCCTGCGTGACCCACTCGGGCTCACCGCGGCGTGCGGGGAGTAGATGAAACTCGGCTTCAGGCAGCGCAGGCAGTCGCCGCCCCGGCATCAGGGTGTCGATGCGCACGAGCGATGGCCCGGCGGCCGAGGCATTCAGACACGCCACCCCAAGCCCCGCGCTCAACGCCAACTGCAATCCCGCCACGCCTGACGCCACGTGCGCGATGGTGTACGGCACGCGATGCTCGTCCAGCCACTGGGTGGTGAAGCGATGCAACGCGCACGTGTCGGGCAGCACGAGCAACGGCAGGGGTGCGCCCTCGTCTCTCACAAAATCGGGCGACGCAACCCAGTCGAGCGACTCGCGCCCGAGCGTGCGTGTTCCGGCAACGGTATCGCGTCCGAGCGATTTACCGAGAATGCGCATGGACAGGCCGATATCGAACTCGCCTGCGTCGTAACCGGACTCGATGACACCGCTTTTCAGAATGGTGACGTGGATGCTCAGCGACGGGTAAGCCACGCTGAGATGCCGCAGCATGCGTGCCACATCTCCCGGACGGAAGTAGTCGGTAATCGCCAGCCGCAACGCTCCCGCGAGCGAGAACCCGCGCACGTCGTGCCATGCATGTTCGGACTGTGCGATCAGTTGCCTGGCGTGTCCGAGCAGACGCTCGCCCGCAGGCGTAGGCGACACGCCCAGCTTGCCGCGCCTGAACAGCGTCACGCCAACGCGCTCCTCGAGCTTGCGAATCTGTTCGCTGACGGACGATTGCGACAGAAACACGCGCGGCGCCCCCGCAGAAAGACTCCCCGCCTCGGCAACCGCCACAAAGGTGCGCAACTGGTCGAAATCGAATCCCGGGAGCATGATCTCACCCATTGAATATACCGATGGATTGAATCGTAAATTCCCGCTTTTCCGATGTCAATCATCTCCCTAGACTGAAGTCGTTGTCTTCACCGACTTTCATTCTTCGGGAGCGCCACCATGCCACACATCGTCCTGCAACTCTCGGGCAAGCCCGACGACACCCTCACCCTTAACGCCGTGCGCACCGTCTCGCAATTGACGCTCGACACACTCCACAAGGCGCCCGAGGTCATCGCCGTTACCGTCGACTACATTGCGCACGACCGCTGGTTCATCGGCGGCGCGCCACTCTCGGAGCTCGGCAAAAACGCCTTTCATCTGGATATCAGTGTGACGGACGAAACGAATACGAAGGCCGAGAAGGCTCTCTTTATTTCTCAGGTTTTTGAATCGCTCGGCGCACTGCTCGGTAACGTTCATCAATGCTCCTATATCCATGTCATCGATGCGCGTGCCGCCGCTTATGGCTACGGCGGACGGACGCAGGAATATCGGCATCAACTGGCCGGGGTGCTTTGAATGTTCTTTTTAAACCCCCGCTTCGCGCTTGCCCTCTTATCGTCAATCCCGACTGCATGCCGATTTCGTTGAACGCTCTGTTCATGCGGGTTGTTACGCAGCGAAGCAACACTTTCAACACTTTCTTACGACTATTAGCTTCGTTGTGAACGCGTCCCCTCGTACGATGAAGATGTACCAAAACTTCGCTTTCAAGGGGGCGAAAATGAAAAAACTGACTCTGACCATCGCGCTAGTCACTGCCACGCTCGGCGGCTTTGTCGTCGCACCGGCCCACGCTCAGGTGGGCGTCTCGATCAGCATCGGCGAGCCGCCGCCGCCGCGCTATGAACCGGTCCCGCCGCCGCGCGTGGGTTATGTCTGGGCCCCGGGCTTCTGGGACTGGGACGGCCATCGCCATGAATGGCACGGCGGTCACTGGGAACGCGAACGCCCCGGCTACGTCTATCGTGCGCCGGCCTGGCATCAAGGACCGCACGGCTGGGAGTTGAACCGCGGCGGATGGGATCACGGCGGCCCGGGTCGTCATGACGATCACGGCTATGGCCACGATCACCACGATTGATCGATGGGTTTCGATGCATTGTTGTCCGACCGCGAAGTCGTGTTGTAGCAAGTGAAGCCGTACCAAAACGCCGGCGCTTATCAGCGCCGGCGTTTTGCTAAGAAAAATCGGTTGGTTGGGTGCGCGTCCTCGCCCCGTTATCGTAGATATCCGCTCGCTGCTATGCGCAGCCAGGTCCCCGTCGACATCTGTCCGCTTTGCTGTCGACGCCCTCGGGACTCATGACGGATCCACGAAAAACGGAGCCCAACAGGCCATGCAAAACAATATTCGCCAACCACGCGCACGTCTTGCTGTTTCCATTCTCTCGGCCGCTGTGCTCGGCATCGCCGCCCTCGCGCCGCTCGCGGCCCACGCCGACAAGCTCGACGACATCAAGAAAGCCGGTGTGCTGCGCGTCGCCACGTTCGACAGCAATCCGCCGTTCGGCTATGTCGACGCGAAATCGCACAAGATCGTCGGCCTCGACGTGGACTACGCGAAGGCGCTGGCTGACAAGCTCGGCGTCAAGCTGGAGCTCCAGCCCACGAACCCGGCCAACCGCATTCCGTTCCTCACGTCGAAGAAGGTGGACCTGGTGCTGGCAAACTTCACGATTACGGACGAGCGCGCCAAGCAGGTCGATTTCAGCATTCCGTATTTCTCGTCGGGTCAGCAGTTCCTCGCGAAGAAGGGCACGCTGTCGTCGCCAGATCAACTGAGCGCGCTGCGCATCGGCGCGGATAAGGGCACGACGAACGAAATCACGCTGCGCGAGAAATTCCCGAAGGCGACGATTGTGGCGTTCGACGATACGCCGTTTGCCTTCGCCGCCCTGCGCACGGGTACGGTTCAGGCGATCACGCAGGACGGCCCGAAGCTGGTCGGTCTGCTCGCCAATGTGCCGGACAAGCAGAACTATGAGATCCCGGCGTTCACGATTTCGAACGATTACATGGGCGTGGGCGTGCCGAAGGGCGAGCCGCGTCTGACGGCGTTCGTCAACGACACGCTGCGCGATCTGGAGAAGGACGGCACGGCCGCCCATATCTATGACCGGTGGTTCGGCCCGAAGTCGGCCCAGCCGCTGCCGCGTCTGTTCAAGATCGGCGACAAGGTCTGACACCGACACGCCTGAAGTCCATACGGCGCAACGTCTGACGCTTGCCTGTCGGCCCTGCCGGGGCGCACGGATTGAGAGACCCGTGCGCGCCCGGCATTTTGCCTGGAACTCCCGTCATGATCGACTGGCTCGCCCCGAAGTATGTCGGCTGGCTGCTGAGCGGCTTCGGCGTCACGCTCGCGCTTGCCGTCACGGTGAGCGCCGCCGCAACGTGGCTCGGCTTCGGCCTGGCGCTCGCACGCAATTCGGATAACGCGCTATTCGCTCGCCCCGCCGCGACGTTCGTCGCCCTGATGCGCAACACGCCGCTGCTGGTGCAACTCTTTTTCTGGTATTTCGGCGTGGCGGCCTTGCTGCCCGAGGGCGCGGTGCAGTGGCTCTCGCAAACGCATGTCTGGCATCTGGTGCTGTTCGATATTCGCTGGCCGACGCTGGAGACACTGGCCGGTTTCGTCGGCCTCACGATCTACACGACGGCGTTCATCGGTGAAGAAATTCGCGCCGGGCTGCGCGGCGTACCCGCCGGACAAACACACGCCGCCGCCGCGCTCGGATTGAGCCGCCTCGCGATCTTCCGTCATGTGGTGTTGCCGCAGGCGGTGCGCATCGCCATGCCGCCGCTCTTCGGGCAGTACATGAACGTGGTGAAGAACTCGTCGCTGACGATGGCGATCGGGCTGGCGGAACTCTCGTACGCGTCGCGCCAAGTGGAGACGGAAACGTTCAAGACGTTTCAGGCGTTCGGCATTGCCACGCTGCTCTACATCGGTGCGATTGCCCTGATCGAAGCCATCAGCATGGCGACCACACACCGTCACGCCGCCGCGCCGTCACGGTGATGCCAACGCTAGCGAACTCCCCGGAAGCCCCATGAATTTCTCTGCCGTACTGGATAACCTGCCCTATTTGCTCTGGGGCGACTTTCCCGAAGGCCCGCTCTGCGGGGCGGCACTCACACTGGTGCTCGCCACGGTAAGCGCCCTGGCCTCCGGGGTTCTGGGCCTCGCGGGTGGCATCGCACTGGCGATGCTCGGCGGCCCGGCGCGCTGGGTGCTCACATTCGTGATCGGATTCTTTCGCGCGATTCCCGTCCTGATGTTGATTTTCTGGACGTATTTCCTGCTGCCGATCCTCTTCAGCGTGAACGTGCCCGGTCTCGCCACGGTGGCTTGCGCACTCGCGCTGATCGGCGGCGCGTATCTCTCGCACACGGTCTATGCCGGCATTCGCGGTGTGGGCATCGCACAGTGGCAGGCGGGCATGTCGCTCGGCCTCACGCGCGCGCAGACGCTGCGCCACATCGTGCTGCCGCAGGCGCTGCGCATCATGACGCCGTCGTTCATCAATCAGTGGATTTCGCTGGTCAAGGACACGTCGCTCGCCTATATCGTCGGCGTGGCCGAGTTGTCGTTCGTCGCCACGCAAGTCAACAGCCGTCTGATGGTCTATCCGGCGGAAGTGTTCGCGTTCGTCGCGTTGATCTATTTCGTGATGTGCAGCGCGCTCGAATGGCTGTGCACGAAGCTGCTCGGCAAACCGTTGCGCCCGCAAGCCAGGGATCCGGAGGACGCAAAGACAAATCCCCGGCGCGGGTGGCAGCGCATAGCATCGATGCTTGTGCCGGACCGGCCGGGGCTTGCGAGAGGGGTCAGACGACTACGTCGGCTGGCGCATCGCGACCGGCGCCACGCCCCGGAAAACCTCCCCGAGCGTGAGCGCCGGGTAGACTTCAGTCACGATTGGCCTGGATGACGGTCAGGGCCGTCATGTTGATGATGCGTCGCACGGTCGAGCTCGACGTCAGCACGTTGACCGGTGCGCCGACACCCAGCAGGAACGGACCCACCGCCACGTTGCTGCCCGCGCCGGTCTTGAGCAGGTTGTAGGCGATATTGCCGGAATCGACGTTCGGGCACACCAGCAGGTTTGCGGCACCCTTCAGACGCGAATGCGGCAGGATGCGGCTGCGCAGGCCTTCGTCGAGCGCGCAATCGCCATGCATTTCGCCGTCGATCTCCAGCTCCGGCGCTTGCGCTGTCACCAGATCCAATACCTTGCGCATCTTCGTGCCCGATGCCGCGCTACCCGAGCCGAAGTTCGAGCGCGAGAGCAACGCGACCTTCGGATTGAGGTTCAGGCGCGTCATCTGCCTGGCCGCGGCCAGCGTGAACTCGGTGATCTGCTCAGCCGTCGGATCGTCGTTGACGTGCGTGTCGACGAGCGCCACGGTGCGCTTGTCGAGCAGCAGGATGTTCATTGCCGCGTAGGTGTTCGCGCCCGGCTGCTTGCCGATGACTTCGTCCACGAAGCGCAGGTGGTCGTGATACGCGCCCACGGTGCCGCAGATCATGCCGTCGGCGTCGCCCAGACGCACCATCATCGCGCCGATCAGCGTGAGACGGCGGCGCATTTCGACACGCGCCATTTCCTTGGTAATGCCGTCGCGGCAGCGCAGTTCCCAGTAGCTGGTCCAGTACTGGTGGAAGCGTTCGTCGTAGTACGGGTTGGTGACTTCGACGTCTTCGCCCAGACGCAAGCGCAGACCGAATTTCTCGATGCGGGCGAGCAGCACTTCCGGACGACCCACGAGGATCGGACGCGCCAGCTTTTCGTCGACGATCACCTGCACGGCGCGCAGCACGCGCTCTTCTTCGCCTTCGGCGAACACGATGCGCGACTTGCCGCCGTCACGCACCAGTTGCTTCGCTGCCGAAAAGATCGGCTTCATGAACGCGCCCGAGTGGTACACGAACTGCTGCAACTGATCGGCGTAGGCATCGAAGTCGGCGATCGGGCGGGTAGCCACGCCGTCTTCCATGGCCGCACGTGCCACGGCCGGGGCGATACGCACGATGAGGCGCGAATCGAACGGCTTCGGAATCAGGTATTCCGGGCCGAACGACAGGTCGTATGCGCCGTAAGCATTGGCCACAGAGTCGTTCAGTTCTTCCTGCGCCAGCCCGGCAATCGCGTGCACGGCGGCGATTTCCATGTTGCGCGTGATCGTGGTGGCGCCCACGTCGAGCGCGCCACGGAAGATGTACGGGAAGCAGAGAACGTTGTTGACCTGGTTCGGGAAGTCCGAGCGGCCGGTGGCAAGCACCACGTCGTCGCGGGCGGCGCGGGCATCTTCCGGGAAGATTTCCGGCGTCGGGTTGGCGAGCGCCAGAATCAGCGGACGTGCCGCCATGTTCTTGAGCATTTCCGGCTTGAGCACACCACCGGCGGACAGGCCGAGGAAGACGTCGGCGCCGTCGATCACTTCGGCGAGCGTACGCTTGTCGGTTTGCTGGGCGAAACGCGCCTTGTCCGGGTCCATGCCGACGGCGCGGCCTTCGTAGACCACACCGTCGATGTCCGTCGCCCAGACGTTTTCAACCGGCAGTCCCAGGTCGACCATCAGGTCCAGACAGGCGAGCGCGGCGGCACCGGCGCCCGAGGTCACGACCTTCACGTCGCGGATATCCTTGCCCACGACCTTCAGACCGTTGATGAACGCGGCGCTCACGGTGATGGCGGTGCCGTGCTGGTCGTCGTGGAAAACCGGGATCTTCATGCGCTCGCGCAGCTTGCGCTCGACGGTGAAGCACTCCGGCGCCTTGATGTCTTCGAGGTTGATGCCGCCGAACGTGGCTTCGAGGCTGGCAATGATCTCGACGAGCTTGTCGGGGTCGCTTTCGGTGATTTCGATGTCGAACACATCGATCCCGGCAAATTTCTTGAACAGGACAGCCTTGCCTTCCATGACCGGCTTGGAGGCGAGCGCGCCGATGTTGCCCAGACCGAGCACGGCCGAGCCGTTGGTGATCACGCCCACGAGGTTGCCGCGACCGGTGTACTTGAACGACGCCGACGGATCGGCGGCGATTTCCTGACACGGAATCGCGACCCCCGGGGTATAGGCGAGCGCCAGATCGCGCTGCGTGACGAGCGGCTTGCTGGCCGTCACGGAGATCTTGCCCGGCGTCGGGAACTGGTGATACTCCAGGGCGGCCTGGTGATCGTTGCTGTTGCTCATGGCGGTGTCGTCCTCGTGGGTTTGTCTCGGCTCTGGCCTGCGCTGCGAACCGCTCTGGAGACGGCTAACGCCCTGGCGCATCAGATGTGGAGCCATTCTAGGGAGCCGCCAGCGGGGGACGATTCTGAATTACTATGGGGGCATCATGTTTTCGTTATAAGCCCCGAATCTTGGGGTGTTCAGAGGATCCAGAGCAGATGGCGGCGGTGCCTTTCGATACGGGGGAAGTGGTTCGGCGGCTGACGACCCGGCTCAAGATGCGTCATCTCGTGCTGCTGTTGCAGATTCAGCAGCACGGCTCGCTGACACGGGTGGCCGAACACATGGCGACGAGCCAGCCGGCGATCACGAGCGCCCTCGCGGAACTCGAAAGCATGCTCGGCGGCCCGCTCTTCGACCGCACGCCGCGCGGCATGACACCCACATTGCTGGGCGAAGTCGTTCTGGCCCGTGCGCAAGCAATGGTCCACGATCTGGACCATCTGACCCGCGACATCGAGGCCGTGATGGCCGGGCACGCGGCGCGCTTGCAGGTCGGCGTGATTCCCTACATCTCGGGCAAGACCCTCGCCGCCGCCATCCAGCTGACGCTTGCCCAAATTCCCCAGAAACTGACCGTCACCCTGCATGAGGGCACAAGCGAGTCACTCATGGCGCAATTGCGCGATCACACGCTGGATATCGTGATCGCCCGGGCGGCCGCGAGCGTCGATCCGACGCAAGTGCAGTTCGAAGTGCTGCATCACCAGATGCCGCGCGTGGTCGCGAGCCGCCGTCTGGCCGCCCGGCTCGGGCGCAGCGCGCCCGTGTGGGCGCAACTGGCCGAACTCGACTGGGTGATGGGCGCCCCGAATACGCCGATACGCGACCAGCTCTCCGATCTGTTCCTGCACGCGGGCGTGGTGCCGCCGGTGCCCGTCGTGGAGAGCTTTTCGTCGCGACTGACCGGGGAGTTGCTCGCGAGCAGCGAACGCGCCGTGTCGCTGTTGCCCGCCGATATTGCCGAGGAACTGGTGCGTATCGCGGGCGTGGCGATCGTGCCATGGTCGCTGACCTGGACGCTGCCGCCCGTCGCGATGTTTACCCGCCGTGAAAACCCGCGCGAGACGCATCGCCGCTTCACCGAGGCATTGCGCGCGCAATATCAGATGATGACGGGGACGGCATAGGGCGACGGCGTCGGTGGCATCGACGCCCTCAATGCCACCGGTGTCGCGTTGTACGCGAAATCCTCGTCACGGAAAGGCGATGAAAGGTCTTTTGACGTCAAAACCGGCAAATTTCGCGAAATAGCACCTTTTCTGCTCGTTTCCCGCGCGATTGCCCGGCGAATGTTCGTCGTAAGGTGTCGTCCATGAACGACGCCGTCCTCCCCCCCGCTCCCCCCAGCGCGACGTCTGCCGGCCACGCACCGGCCGTCACACCGTTCGCGCCTTCGCCGAGTCAGATCTTTCTGGCGCCCGCGCTGCTGCCCACGCAAGTGGGTCCGGCCGGCCTGCGCTTCGACTTCAACGACGGCGCCCGCGTGGTCATCCCCGATTTCGGCCAGCCGCTGCCGTGGCGCGTGCGGATCAGCGATCTGCGCGACGACAGCACCCTCAACGACGTGTCGCTGTCGTCGGGCGTGGTGCGCAGTCCGGCGAAGTTCTACGTGCCGCACGGCATCACGATCTGGCTCAACGATGTCGTGGTCTTCGAGCACCGCTACGATGCCCGCAATCAGGACGTGCTGGTCCAGTTCCCGCTGGCCGCTCTGGGCGACGTGCTGGGCTGGCTGCCATATGCGTTGCGCTTCGCGCAGGTGCATGGGTGCCGTCTCGCTTGCGTGGTGACGCCTGCGGTGGCCGCGCTGTTTCGCGACGCGTATCCCGACGTGGACTTCGTCGCGCAAGATAACGTGGAGCGACGCAAGTACTACGCCACGTATAACGTCGGCCTGTTCTTCGACGACAAGGCATGCCTCGAGCAACCGCGCGACTTCCGAGAGACGGGATTGCATCGCACGGCCGCGCACATTCTGGGTGTCGACGACGCCGAGGCCCCCGCGAAGACAGCGCTGCCGGATGTCTCACGCCCGATGGCCGAGCCGTACGTCTGCATCGCGGTGCAGAGCACGGCCCAGTGCAAATACTGGAATCGACCGGACGGATGGAACACCTTGGTGGCGGCCCTGCGCGAGCGCGGCATGCGGGTGGTGTGCATCGATCAGAAGCCGCGTAACGGCAAGGGCAACTTCTGGCAATCGATCCCCGAGGGCGCCATCGACGCCACGGGCGAGCTTGCGTTGACCGAACGCGCTCGCTGGCTAATGCACGCAAGCGCCTTCGTCGGCTTGTCGAGCGGCCTGTCGTGGCTCGCCTGGACGATGGGGACACCGACAGTGCTCATCTCCGGCTTTACGCTGCCGCACAACGAGTTCGCCACGCCGTATCGCGTGATCAACGACGACGTCTGCACGGGCTGCTGGCACGACCCGGCGATCCGCTACAACCACGACGACTTCCACTGGTGCCCGAGGCACAAGGGCACAACGCGGGCGTTCGAGTGTACGCGGGAGATTTCGCCGGAGGATGTATTGAGCGCAATCGACCGCGCGTTGGGCCTAAACTACGCGAATCCCCATCGCAACGTCAGCCCTCATGGCCTCGAACGAACACCGTAACGCCTCTGCGAGACAAGCCCCAACCGCCGACGCGGCGCCGTTGCAGTCGCCCGCGCTGCTGCGCCGCCTCCTGCGGGCGAAGGACCATATGGATGCGGCGTCGCACGAAGCCTGGCCCGTCAAACGTCTGGCCAGCGTTAGTGGCACGTCCGAGGCGCATTTCGCCCGCTCGTTCAAACAGGCGTTCGGTCTTCCCCCGCATCGCTATCTGCTCACCCGGCGCATCGAGCAAGCCAATACCCTGCTGCGCGATACCGAGTTCACCATCACGGACATCGCCTTCGCCACCGGTTGGGAGAGCGTGGGCACCTTCGGACGCATTTTCCGGGACATCACCGGGCAGAGCCCCAGCGCCTTTCGCAAGAAAGCGCGCACGAACCTCGATCACCTGGATCGTGTGCCGGGCTGCGTGCTGAAAGCCGCACAACGGCCCGACCTCAACATCGCAGTTTTGGAGAAGCGCCGTCGCATGGCGGACGGTACAGTCCGTGCATCAACCAGGGAGGTGTTATGAACCAAGGTATCGGTGTCGTGGGTTTGTACGTCGACGATCAGGACGCAGCCCTCGCGTTCTACGTCGACAAACTCGGGTTTCGCGTGCACACGGATGTGCGCAACGGCCCGTATCGGTGGCTCACCGTCCAGCATCCCGACCAGCCCGCGTTCCAACTCGGCCTGTTCGCCCCCGGCCCACCCATTCACGACGAAGCCACGGCGCAAACGTTGAAGGCGATGGTCGCCAAGGGCGCAATGCCGCCGCTCGTGCTGTATGTGTCCGACTGCCACGGGACCTACACGCGGCTGAAAGCCAGCGGCGTCGAATTCACGCAGGAGCCTGTTGAGCGCTATGGCAGTGTCGATGCGGGATTCCGAGACCCGGCCGGCAATGGCTGGAAGATGATTCAGCCGCCGAAAGACGAGCAGTAGGACGCCAGAGACGGCTGGCCCGCCTGAGACGACACGAGCGCCGCCCGGTTCGATCGGCTCGGGCGGTGCGGCGCGATGATGAACGATGAGGTGTGGTGAAGCACAGACGGCATGGCCCGTACATCAAGCCAGGTTCAACTGCCGTCCCACATCGAACATCTCCCCGAACTCCCACGCAGGCATGGGAACGCCAAACAGATAGCCCTGCCCTTCGTCGCAGCCCAGTTGCCGCAGGTTGTCGCGTTGCTGCGCGGTCTCCACGCCCTCCGCAATCGTGCGCAAATCGAAACTTCGCGTCATGTCCATGAGGGCGCGCACGACGGATGCATCGCGCTCCGACTCGATCATTCCCTGCACGAACGAGCGGTCGATCTTGATGCGGCTCAGTGGATAACGTCGCAGCAGACTGATCGACGCGTACCCCGTGCCGAAGTCGTCGAACGCGATGCTCACGCCGAAGTCGTGCAGGCGTTGCAAGGCGTCGAGGACAACATCGTCATCGAGCACAATGCTCTCTGTCACTTCGAGCTCCAGCGCTTGCGGTGGCAGACCATGCCGATCCAGGACGGCGACGACCTCGTCGACAATGCTTCCGATCCGGAACTGCAAGCCGAACAGGTTCACGCCAATGCGGAAATCCGGTGCGCCGTTGCGACGCCAGAACGCCGCCTGCGCGCACGCTTCGTCGAGCACCCACGCCCCCACCGATGCCGCCAGCGGCCCGCGCTCCAGCGCGGGTAAAAACGCCGCGGGCGACAGCAATCCGCGCTGCGGATGACGCCATCGAATCAACGCTTCCGCGCCGGTGAGCGAGCCGTCGGTGAAATCCACCTGCGGCTGGTAAAACAAGACGAACTCGCCATCGTTGACCGCGCGATGCAGCTCGATGTTGTACACACGCCGCGCGACGGCCTCGGTGCGCAGCGCGTCGACAAACACGAACGTCTGCCCTGCACCGTGATGCTTGGCCCGGGACAGCGCGAGATCGGCGTTGCCGATCAGACTCAGCGCTTCCTCCGCGTGCTCGGGCGTGAGCGCGATACCGCAGCACGCGCTCACACGCACGTCGAATCCACCAATGACCATCGGCTCCGCGATGGCGGCCAACGCCGCGTCGGCCCTGCGACGCGCTTCCTCCGCGTCGGTCACACCCCACAGCAGCAATGCGAATTCGTCTGCCCCGATGCGCGCAACCGTATCGACGGTGCGCACCAGCCCTGCCAGACGCCGGGAGACTTCGCAGAGAATGCCATCGCCGACCGCATGCCCGAGCGTATCGTTGACGTCTTTGAAACCGTCGAGATCGAATATCGCGACGGCAGCCCCTTTCAGGCACACCGACGCCACTTCGGCGTCGCGATAGAAGCTCGCGCGATTCGCAACGCCCGTGAGCACGTCGGTACAGGCGAGTTGTCTGAGCGACTCCCCGCCTTCGCGCAGCGAGCTCATATCGTGAACATGCGCGTTGAACGTCTGAACGTCGTTCTCGTACCAGCAAAACAGCGAGAGGCTCACGGGGAATTCGGCGCCGTCCGCGCGTACCCCGTAGATCTCGGACGGCATCGTCATACCGTCGACCGAACCGGCGCTCACGGCCTGCGTGATCTGGTCGCGCAACGCCGACCGGCTGCGTGCCGCCATCAGCGTCTCTATCGAACGACCTGGCCCGTCGGCGATGCCGTAGCCATACAGGGCCGCGGCGGCGAAATTCCAGTCGAGAACCTCACCGAACGCGTCGAAGCGAATCATCGCGGTGGGCGAATAGCGCTCCGGTTCCGCGAACGTTCGACGTTCGCGCTCGATAAACAACTCCACGCGGCGCAGCTCCAGACGGTCGGACGCCATTCTCGCCAGTTCGCGCAGGCGTTCGCGCTCGACGTCGGAGAAATCATGATTGGGCTTGTTGTCGATGACGCATAACGCGCCGAGCGCATGGCCATCCACCGACAGGAGGGGAACGCCCGCATAGAAGCGCACCTGCGCATCGCCCGTGACGAGGGGATTGTCGTGAAAGCGCTCGTCGAGGGTGGCATCGGGAACGACCATCACGTCATCCCCATTGATCGCGTGCGCGCAGAACGATGCATCCCGACTCATGTCGATAGCGCTGTTCGTGCACGAAAAACCGGTAGCCGCCGCAAAGAACACGTGATCGACGCCGACCATGTTGACGGCAGCCACCGGCACGTCGAACATGTGCGCGGCGATGTGTACGACGGCATCGAGACTCGGAAGCGGACGTTCGCTGCCCAGGCCATACTCCGCCAGCGCAGCCAGCCTTTCCGTTTCCATGGGTGATACAGCGGGACACTTCATCGTCGGTCTCCTCGCCTGAAAGCGGCTTGATGGACAACATCGGGTGCCATAAAGCGTGCGCGCGGAATCCAGACGTTGCGCGCCGTTTAAATCCGTGATCTGCACGCGCAATATCTTCATGCACCCCGTTTCACATGACTGCGCGCGAGTCTGCGGAGAATCGGCATCCGATTCAGCGGATTATAAGGGCAAGACTATGCATCATGCCTGCCGTTTTATTCGTTATACAAATCATACCGCCGGTAAAGACCAGCCAAAGTTAATTAACATCTATCCCACGCTGCACCACCGGGAATGGCCCCGGCAGCCTGGCATCTCGGGCACCCATCACCTTTCCATACGATCGTTTGAAGGCTAGATTTGACGCCATGATTTGCATGCAATCGTTTCAAATACGAACGATTCCTGTCTGGTGTCATCCAGCGCTGTCGCGATTCAATTCACGCGCCAGATACCGCTCCATGAATTCGACAAAGATCCGCACCTTGGCCGACAGATTAAGACGCTCCGGGTAAATGGCGTAAATATCGGCCGCCGGGAGTGACCAATCGAGGGGCAGACTGTCGAGCCTGCGCTGGATCTTCGCCTGATGGGGCACGGCTTGTTGCTCGCGTGCACGCTGTTCATTCTCGGCGCGTATTGGCGGGGCGGGGATGGTGGAGATCGCCACGCTGTTCATGAAGATCTGGCACTGACTGTGCGCCGATGATCGGCTGCGTTCCGGCAGGTCAGTCGGGCCGCCGCCGGAACGCCCACGTACCGGCGACGGCGGTGCCCGTCGCCACGATGGCGACCATCACCCAGAAGCCATGCGGATGATCGGCCAGCGGAATGCCGCCGACGTTCATCCCGAAGAAGCCCGCCACGATGTTGATGGGCAGCGCGAGCACGGTCACGACGGTCAGCGTGTAGATGGTGCGATCGGTGCGCTCGCTGACCATCGCGCCGATTTCTTCCTGAAGCAGCTTGATCCGCTCAAGCAACGCCGACAGGTCGTTGAGCACGACGGCGAACTCTTCGGTTGCCTGCCGGAATTCCTGAACGTCTTCGGCATGCCCCCACACAGGCGGGCGGCTCAGCAGTCGAAAGAGCGCTGCCGGTTCCGGCGCGAGCAGGCGCTGCAAGCGCACCAGCACGCGTCGCAAGGAACCAAGATCGGCGCGATTGCTCTCGATACGCTGCTGCAACAGGCGATCCTCGACGGTATCCACGCGACGGCTGGTCTCGCGCGCGATGCGCTCCAGCACATCGGCCTGATCGCGCAGCAGATGCACGAGCAGCGCGAGCGGTGAGCGAAAGGCGTCGCCGCGTTTGACCGACGCGCGCAACTTGTCGATGGAGTGCAGCGGCTTTACCCGCCCGGTCACGAGCAGACGCGCATTGGCGGCCACACGCAGCGTCGAAATTTCGGACTGCGCAATGTCGAATGCGAAAATGACGTCGTTGATGACAGCAAGCAGCCAGTCGTCAGCGTGTTCGATGCGCGTGGAACGCGACCCTTCACCCAGGCTCTCGTGGAATTCGTCCGGCAGATGCATGTGCTGCTTGAGCCACTTTTCGCACGACGCGTGCGCGAAGTTGAAATGCAGCCAGAGGAAGCCCTCCGCGCGCGCGCCCTGCGCTATCCACGCGAGTGCCTCGCCCGAATCGATGGGTTCGGGGGGCGCGCCGTCGGTAAAGCGATAGCCGTAGATCAGGCCCGCCTGATCGCAGCCATAAGCGTTGTGAACTAGGTCGGCGAACATGCGCGCGATATCTGGGAAAACGTGGGCTGAGAGGAACCGGTGGAACCGCACCAGGACATGGCGGGACTGACCATCATGACAATGTCATATTTCATTTTTGTGACAATCAGGACTCCCCACGAATGCCTGCCTCGCGTCATTTTTCGCGGACGAAGCGGCATCATGCACGCGCCATGCACCGTCCGGCGGGGCACTGGCGGGAACTCGGCGGTGCGGCACTCGTCAACGCCATGTTGGTGTCATAAAATCGTCGCATACTCAGATTCGCCATCGGGCGCGCCATTTGAGCGCTCGCCGTCACCCAGGCCGTACGGGTGCCTTTTGTGTTTTCTGGCCGTAAGAGATCGTCGCCATGACAAAATTCGATTCCGACGCCGACCACGACGCCATGCTCGCGCGTCGTCTCCAAGATGACCTGATCGACAGCTACGATGAAGAGATCGAGATGGAGATCGACGATCTTCGTCTGCCCGGCCTGAACGATCTGAGCACCGAAGCCCGCGACGACCGTCTGCACTATTTCCGCGATCTGTTCCGTCTGCAAGGTGAGCTCGTCAAGTTGCAGGACTGGGTGATTCGCAGCCGTCACCGCCTCGTGGTGATTTTCGAAGGCCGCGACGCCGCCGGCAAGGGCGGCGCGATCAAGCGTATTACGCAGCGTCTGAACCCTCGGGTGTGCCGCGTTGCCGCGCTGCCCGCCCCTAACGATCGCGAACGTACGCAGTGGTATTTCCAGCGTTATGTCCAGCATCTGCCCGCCGCGGGCGAGATCGTGCTGTTCGACCGTAGCTGGTACAACCGCGCGGGTGTGGAGCATGTGATGGGCTTCTGCACGCAGAACGAGTACGAGGAGTTTTTCCGCTCGGTGCCGGAGTTCGAGAAGATGCTGGTGCGCAGCGGCATCCAGATCGTGAAGTATTGGTTCTCGATTTCGGACGAGGAGCAGGAGGCTCGCTTCCTTGCGCGGATTCAGGATCCGCTCAAGCAGTGGAAGCTCAGCCCGATGGACCTGGAGAGCCGTACGCGCTGGGAGAAGTACACGGTTGCGAAGGAGGTGATGCTGGAGCGCACGCACATTCCGGAAGCGCCGTGGTGGGTGGTGCAGGCGGACGACAAGAAGCGCGCGCGTCTGAACTGCATTCACCATCTGCTCTCGCAGGTGCCGTATCACGACGTGGAGCGCTCGCAAGTGGTGTTGCCGGAGCGCGCGCGCAGCGACGATTACATGCGTCACCCGGTGCCGTCGGGGATGATCGTGCCGGAGATTTACTGATCGTCGCCTGAATGACGATGGCCCGGGCTTGCCTGGCAACGCCCGGGCCGTCAGCAGGTATCGCTATTTGGCAAGTGCTGCGAGCTAGGCGGTCTGTACACCGGTGAGTTCGGCCGCCGGGGTCGCCGGCAAGCGCAGCGTCACACGCAGTCCGCCGCCCGGCGATTGATCGAGGCGCACAGCACCTCCCAGCCCTTCTACCAGCCTGACGACGAGCGACAGCCCGAGTCCGCAGTGACCTTCGCCCCCGCGTGAGGCGTCGAGCCGCACGAACGGGCGCATGGCCAGCGCCACCTGGTCGTCCGGTATCCCCTTCCCGCAATCGCTGACTTCGATGCATCCGGTCTCGCCGTCGCGCCACGTTGCCAGGCGTACGGTGGGCTCGCCGTGTTCGAGCGCGTTGTCGACGAGGTTGGACATGACGCGATCGAGCAGGGTGCGCGGCAGCAGGAAGTCGGGTCCGGCGCGAAGGTGGCAAACGAACAGGGAGGCGTCGTCATCGGGCTCGACGCGCGCGATGGCGCCGTCTCCCGGGCTTTCTTCGTCTGCCGGAAATTGTTCGCGCAGGAATGCGTCAACGCTCACCAGCGGGCTGGTATCGGGTTCGTCGCGCGCATAGGCGAGAAACTGCTGGACGATGTGGTCGATGGACGAGATGTCGCGTACGAAGCCGTCGCGCGAATTATCGTTGTCGATGAGATCGGCGCGCAGCCGCAAGCGGGTGAGCGGCGATTTGAGGTCATGGGCAATGCCCGCGAGCATGATGGCCTGGTTGTCTTCCGCTTCGGCCAGCCGCTTGGCCATGTCGTTGAAGGCGTGGGTGAGGTCGCGCAACTCGTGCGGTCCCTGTTCGGGCAACAAGGCGGGACGACGGCCGCGGCCGATAACGCGCGCGGCATGCGCGAGGCGCGCGATGGGCCGCTGCATCTGCCACGCCACGAGCAAGGCGAGCAGCACGGCGCCGATCAGAATGCCGAGGGTCTCGCGTAGGAAGGGCGGCATGGGCGGCAGGTCGAGGCCCATGACGATCCATTCGTTACGCTGCGGCAGCAACACCCAGATGTTGCCGTGTTTGCGATCGCTGACGATGTGCATCTGGGTGCCGGGCGGCAGTCGCGAGAGCAGTTCGTGACGCAGGCGGGCGCCGCGCTCGTCGTCGTTGTCGTCGGCAAAGACAGGCGCCTGCGCAATGGGCACGCGGCGCAGGCCATGAGGCGGTGCGAGGCTGCCAGGATCGACAGCTCGCTGATCGACGCTCTGAATGGCGACGAGCAACCCCCGGGCAAAGCCGTCGACCTGCTGGCGAGGGCGCTGGTAGAACACGAGCGCGCTCCACACGAGGTGCATGACGAGCAAGACGGCAATGCCCAGCCATGCCATGCGCGCGAACAGGGTGTCGCGCAGCAGCCAACGCACGTTCACGCAACGGACTCCCGCCAGCCACGCACGGCACGCTTGCCCACCGATGCGGGTGCGGTGGACGCAAGTGTCAGGCCATCGTCATCGTTGCCACTGACTGCACTGGGGCGCGGGCGAGCGTCGGAGGTGGCACCTTCGGACAGTTCGCCGCCGGGCACGAAGACGTAGCCTTTGCCACGAATGGTCTGGATGTAGCGCGGCTCGGACGGGTCGGTTTCAATGAGGCGTCGCAGGCGCCACACGGGGACGTCGAGGCTGCGATCGCGAAATGCGATGCCGTCGCCGTAAAGCATGGCGTGCAGTTTGACGCGCGGGAGGACTTGCATGGGATGCTGGGTGAACGCCTTGAGCATGGCGAATTCGGTATCGCGCAGCGGCAGGCGCTCGCCCTCGCGCTGGAGGGTGCGCAGGGTGTAGTCGAGCTCGAAGGGGCCGAAGCGGTAGGGCGCGCGGGCATCGGGCGCGCTGGCGGCCACGGGGCCGCGACGGCGCAGCACGGCATGAATGCGGGCGAGCAGTTCGCGCGGGTCGAACGGCTTTGCGAGGTAGTCGTCGGCACCGAGTTCGAGACCGAGCGCACGGTCGAGCGGACCGCCGCGAGCAGACAGCATGATAACGGGGATGTCTTCGCCAGCCGCACGCAGGTCTTGCAACGCGCGCAGGCCGTCCCGCTCGGGCATCATGATGTCGAGCAAAATGACGGACGGCCGTTCGAGCTCGAGCCGGCGCAGCAGCGACGCACCGTTGTGAAGTACCGAGACCTGCATGCCGTTGGCGTGCAGCAATTCGCGCAATAGGTCACGCACGACAGGATCGTCGTCGACCAGTAGAACATGCAGACTCATGAATATTTCTCGGTAATTTAGATTTCGCGCGGTGCGGTCGCGTTTTTCGACAGTTTCACAGCATCGTCTTGCGTCACGGACGGTGTCTCCGGGGTGCTGGAGAGCGCCCGCAACGCGTTGGAATATCGATCCGCCCCCTGCGACGAGCGGTGCGTGCCGATGGTTGACGCAGATCCTTGTCCCGGCAAGCGCCAGGCCCGATGCATCGCCGCTTCCGGCGAACCAATGGTGATGGCCATGCTTTGTGCTCCCTCTGTGACGAGATACACCGCAGTTTGCGCGCCCGTCCAGTCCGATGTTGGCCGAAGCATCCAACAGAATGGCACCTAATCCTTATTTCAGAAAGGATTGGTAAGGCGCACTTGTGACTCGACGGTGCCCTATCGCCAGACGAAGGGCCCGAAAAATAAAATTTAGGCGACGTTGGGCGACATAACGCGAAATTATAGCCAACCTGGCGTCCGCCTGACGTCACCGCCATGTCGGCTCCGTCGCCCTCTCCCAGCTCAGCAACGATCATCAGCCCCGCAATCTTCACACTGTGCAGCCACCCACTCCCCACCTCGACAACGCTCCGCCCACACCACCATTTCTCCGCTCAACCTTAGCCGACGCGCCTTTCCCGCCTCCCCACACCCCAACCCTCCCCCCCCCTTTACCAACCGACATCCCCCTCTCCACATTTCCTCTGCCTCCTCCCTCCTCCCTCCCCCAACACCACTCCCCTGACGCGCCGGAGCCCCTTTCCGCCGCTCAGACATCAACCCAACTCGCCGCAGAAAGGGGCCCCGGCACGTCTCCCTCCTCTCCCCCAGCGCTTCAACCGACACCGCCCGTACCCCAACCGCCCCCACCACTCGCCCCCCCCTCCGCCCCGTCGACACCGCTCTCATCCAGCACCATCGCGACGCCACATCCGCCCCGCACGTGCTCCGCAACTGCTGCGGGACGGCCGTGTCGTCGCTCACACACTCCCAGTACCTCTTCCCGCCTCACCCACTTCTCCCACCCTCCTCTCATCCCCCCTCGTCACCCCTCTCTTTCCCCCCCTTTTTCCTCTCCTTTTTCCGGTCAACTCTGTTCACAAACTCCCTACAACTGAAAACAGTTTGGCCCCCCGCATTTGTTTAGGATCGCCTCTGTTCCGCCCCCTCACCACAACGATTGCCCCCCGCCGTCCCGCGGCGTTCCCCCCTATGGCTCGGGATGGCTTTTCCCACCCCGCACACGATTCGGTGTCGCGTGCGGGGTCTTTTTTTCATAGTTCCGCCTCTCAACTTCTCTCCAAGCGAATCGCCAACGCCATACGCCGCAATGTGGCTCGGTCATATCCCGATCCGATCGACGTAATGCGCAGGCGCGTCAATGCGCCCGGCAACTTGCCGGGCAACGACGTTTGATGACGGGTTTGATAACGTTCTGGCCGCTTCGGGTTGGGCCGTGACGTGGATGGGGACGCTCGTGGCTAAAGCTTGGCTAACAGGGTCGCCACGTTGGGGTATTTCAGACGGTAGGCCAACTCGCGCTTGAGACGTGTGTTGGCAAGGCGTCGCGACTCTGACATGAAGGAAAGCAACGTCGGCTCTAATACCCCCCCGGCCTGGTCGCGCGAGATGCGCGGCGGCCTCGGCAGGCCAAGCGCGTCGGCCACACGGTCGAAGTATTCGCCCATGCGCCACTCAGTGTCGTCGCTCGCATGCACGACTCGCTGTGCCTTGCCCCGCCACATGGCCCGTATCAGGATGGCAGCGAGGTCGTCGGCATGGACGTGGTTGGTGAAGACGTCGTCAGACGCCTGTAACGCAGGCGTGCCCTTCTGCAAACGCGCGAGCGGCAAGCGGTCCGCCGCGTATATGCCGGGAATCCGCACTATGGACGCTCGCCACAATACCCGTGCCCGTTCGGTACGACGCCATGGGGCTCGCGCGCCAGGTGGCTGCGGCACACGTGTGCGCGCCGCGCCAGTGGCGAGCACTCGGCGCAAGGTGCGAGCGTGGAAGGAAGGACGGCCGAGTTTGCGCACGGTGCGCTCGGCATCGACCCGGCGCTGGCCGCGCGGCGAACGCGGCTGCGGCGTACGGGTCTCATCGACATACGCCCCGCCACAGTCACCGTAAACCCCACTGGTACTCGCATAGACGAGAATCCGGCGAGGCAGGCGTGACAAGGCGCGATGCCCCCCCTCGGGTACAATATCGGGCTTCGACGGCCGGCTCAGCGCAGCGCGCAAACGACGTGTTCGCAGGTCCTGTGTGCCACTGCCGGAAACGGCGGCGGGCGGCGCCAGATGCAGCACCCGCGGGGCAAGACGCCCGATGCGATGCAAGCTCGCCATGTCGTCCAGATTGGCAATTACGGGCACCGCGCCCGCTGAACGCAATGCCGCATGACGCGCATCGCTGGACGTCACGGCAAAGACACGAAAGCGTTTGACGAGGGCCGGCAGGGCGCGCATGCCAACGTCGCCGCAGCCCACCACCAGCAGGCGCGGGCGACCGAGAGGTTTGGACGGATTTTTCATTTTTCGGATTGTAGTATGGCTTACAACGTTTCCCTCGTGCCGAGCGGGCGCGAGTTCCAGGTCGAAGACGGCGAGGCGGTGCTCTCCGCAGCGCTTCGCCAAGGCATCGGTCTGCCCTACGGTTGCAAGAACGGCGGTTGCGGTTCATGTAAGGCGAAGGTGGTGGAAGGCAGCGTGGAACACGGGGCTCACTCGGGCTCGGCACTCACGAAGGATGAAGAAACGCGTGGCTTCGCCCTCCTGTGTTGCGCCCACGCGAAGGGCAATCTGACGATCGAGTCGCGTGAGGTCAAAGGCTTCGGGGATATTCCGGTGAAACGCCTGCCCTGCCGCGTGAATGCGCTGGAGCGCCGCGCAGACGATGTGATCGTGATGCGTCTGCAATTGCCGGCCAATGAACGTTTTCAGTATCTCGCCGGGCAGTACATCGAGTTCATCCTGAAGGACGGCAGGCGCCGCAGTTATTCGATGGCGACGGCGCCGCATGAGGAAGGTTTCATCGAACTTCATCTGCGTCATATGCCCGGCGGTGTGTTCACGGATCACGTGTTCAACAACATGAAGGAGCGCGAGATCCTGCGTTTCGAAGGGCCGCTCGGCACGTTTTTCCTGCGCGAAGATTCTGAAAAGCCAATCGTGTTGCTCGCCTCGGGTACGGGGTTCGCACCGATCAAGGCGATCGTGGAACACGCCGCGCACAAGGGGCTGAAGCGTCCGATGACGCTCTATTGGGGCGCGCGCCAGTTGAAGGACGTTTATATGCGCGAGCTGGCAGAGCAGTGGGCACGCGAGATCCCGGGCTTTCGCTTTGTGCCGGTGCTCTCGGACGCCGCGCCGCAAGACGAGTGGCAAGGCCGCACGGGCTTCGTACACCGCGCCGTGGCGGACGACCTGCCAGATATGTCGGGCTATGAGGTCTACGCATGCGGCGCACCGGTGATGGTGGAATCGGCCCATCGCGATTTCGTCGCCCATCACCACCTGCCGGAAGACGCTTTCTTTGCCGACGCCTTCACGACGGAAGCGGATAACCCCGGCGGGGGCCAATGACACGGCGATGAACGCGATGTCGCAGGGATGCGCAAAAGATGCACGCAAACCACAATGTTTGCATTCCCTTTGACAAGCGCCGCGTCACCGTCTTATGCTTGCCGACATGAACCTGATTGCCATCGCCTCGATCCGACGTCGCCGCACGCTGCCCCAACCGGGATGCCGCGCGGCACGCTATCGACTGCGATAACACGCAAGTTCTCAAGCACAGCGAAGCCACGGGTAACCCCCGTGGCTTTTTTTATTCCCTCGTCTCGTCCACTTTTGCCCTTCGGAGACCGTCATGTCGCTTGCCAAATCGTCCGCAGCCCAATCTTCCAGCGCCCCCAAGGCGGCTCGCAACGCGAAGTTTGCCGAATTCGCCACGCAGGCGTTGCTGCCCATTACTTCGCGCCCGGAACTGGTGTTCACGCACGGCAAGGGCGGCTGGCTGTACGACCACGAAGGCAAGCGATATCTCGATTTCATCCAGGGCTGGGCCGTCAACAGCCTCGGCCACTGCCACCCGGTCATGCGCGACGCCCTCGCCACGCAAGGCTCGCTGCTGCTCAACCCAAGCCCGGCGTATTACAACGTGCCGATGATCGAACTGGCCGATCTGCTCGCAAAGCGCTCCGGGCTCGGCAAGGTCTTTTTCGCCAACAGCGGCGCCGAAGCCAATGAGAGCGCGATCAAGCTCGCGCGCAAGTGGGGGCAGTTGCACCCGAACAGCGCCGGCGGTGCGCGCTTCGAGATCATCACGTTCAAGAATGCTTTCCACGGCCGTACGCTCGCCACGATGTCCGCGAGCGGCAAACCGGGCTGGGACACAATCTTCGCCCCACAAGTGCCGGGCTTCCCGAAAGCTGAGTTCAACGATATCGCCTCGGTCGAAGCGCTTATCGGCCCGGACACGGTTGCCGTTATGCTCGAGCCGATTCAGGGCGAAGCCGGTGTGGTGCCCGCCACGGACGCGTTCATGAAGGCCCTGCGTGAGCTCACGAAGGCGCGCGGGCTGCTGCTGATCGTGGATGAGGTACAAACGGGCTGCGGGCGCACGGGCACGCTGTTCTCGCATCAGCAAGCGGGCATCGTTCCGGACATCATGACGCTCGGCAAAGGCATCGGCGGCGGTGTGCCGCTCGCGGCAATGCTCTGCGGCGACGAGTTCGCCGTCTTCCAACCCGGCGATCAAGGCGGCACGTACAACGGCAATCCGCTGATGTGCGCGGTCGGCCTCGCAGTAATGCGCACGGTAAGCTCGCCGGGCTTCCTCGAATTCGTGCGCGCTCAGGCGGACTATCTGAGCTCGGGGTTGCAGCATCTGTCGTCGAAGTACGGCGGCGAGGGCGAGCGCGGCGCCGGCCTGCTGCGCGCATTGCTGCTCGGTCGCGATATCGGGCCGCAACTGGTGGAAGCCGCACGCGACATGACGCCAGACGGCCTGCTGCTGAACTCGGCACGCCCGAACCTGCTGCGCTTCATGCCCGCGCTGAATGTGAGCCGCGAGGAGATCGATCAGATGCTGGCGATGCTCGATACGCTGCTGGCGAAGCACGTCTGAGCGTAACGATTGACGTCATCAATGCACGTGCCCGCCCGAATGCCACGCAGGCGGGCACGTCGAACACCCCCATAGGAGAACCCATCGATGAACGACCTGAGCCAGGGGCACCCGACACCGCCCGCCGACGCCATCGTCGAAATTTCATCCGATCCGGCACGGCTCGACATCGGCTTCATCCATCACGCCCTCTCGACGCAAACGCATTGGGCGCAAGACATTCCGCGCAACACGCTGTTGCGCGCGATCAGCCACTCGCTTTGCTTTGGCGCGTATGTCACGCAAGTCGAGGGCGGTGTAGCGCGTCAGGTAGGTTTCGCACGTGTGATTACGGATCACGCGACGTTCGCATACCTGGCCGACGTGTTCGTCGAACCGTCGATGCGCGGACTCGGCATCGGCAAGCGCCTGTGTGAGGACGTGCTCGCGCACCCCGCCCTGCAAGGGCTGCGCCGCTTCCTGCTCGCGACCACCGACGCCGCCAGCCTCTATTCGCGGTACGGCTTCGAGCCGCTCGGCCCCGTGAACAAGATGATGCAGATCCATCGGCCCGATATCTACACCGGCAAACAGGAAGCACCATGATCGCCCCCACGCCCCTCGACATTCACATCCGTACGTTCGACGAGCCGGATACCGACGCCGTGCTGGCACTCTGGCGCGAAGCGTTTCCGGAGTACAACGCGTCGGACAAACCGCATCGTGAGCCGCGTCGCTCGATTGCGAACAAGGTCGCGATGCGCGATGGCCTGTTTTTCGTCGCCGTGCGCGACGCAAAGATCGTCGGCACGGTGATGGCCGGATACGACGGCCACCGCGGCTGGGTCTATTCACTGGCGGTGACGCACGCGCTGCGGCGTCGCGGCGTGGCCAGCGCCCTTCTGCATCACGCGGAAATCGCGCTGGCGCAGCGCGGCTGCCTGAAGCTCAATCTGCAAGTGCTCACGAAATCGCGCGAAGCACTGGCGTTCTACAACGCGCACGGTTATGCCGCGGACGATGTCGTGAGCCTCGGCAAGCGGCTGCCGCTCGCAGCAATGGCGCAGTAGCCCGCCATTCGCCGCAGCGTGCACCATCAAGCACAAAGGGCGCCGAAGTTGCCTTCGGCGCCCTTTGCTGATCGACTGACGCAGAGGCAAGTCAGTCGATCGCGCTCACTCCCCCACTCACTCCCCAAGATACGCGGCACGCACCTTCGGATCGTCGAGCATGTCTTTCGCGTCGCCGGTCATGGTGACGAGTCCGCTGTCCATCACGTAGCCACGGTGCGCGGCTTGCAGCGCCAGACGCGCGTTCTGCTCCACGAGCAGCACCGTCACGCCCTCGCCGGACACCGTACGCACGACCTCGAAGATCTTCTCGACCATGATCGGCGAGAGGCCCATCGACGGCTCGTCGAGCAGCAACAGCTTGGGTTGGCTCATCAGCGCACGCGCCATGGCCAGCATCTGCTGCTCGCCCCCCGACAACGTGCCGGCAAGCTGATCCTTGCGCTCTTTCAGACGCGGGAAAATGCCGAACATCTTCTCGACGTCCTGCTTGATGCCCGCAGTGTCGTTGCGCAGATACGCCCCCATCTGCATGTTCTCGAGGATGGTCATGCGCGTGAAGATGCCGCGTCCCTCCGGCACCATGGCGAGCCCCTGCTTGAGCAAGTCGAACGCCTTCACGCCGCGAATCGATTTGCCCAGATACTCAATGTCGCCATCGGCCCACGGCAACAAGCCCGTGATCGCCTTCATGGTGGTCGTCTTGCCCGCACCGTTCGCGCCGATTAGCGTGACCAGCTCGCCCGGCTGGATGCTCAGGTCGATCCCCTTGACCGCCTTGATCCCGCCGTACGCGACTTTCAGGCCCTTGATCGTCAACATTGCGTTCATCAATGGCCTCCTGCACCGAGATACGCTTCAATCACCGCCGGATTTTTCTGCACGTCCTGCGGCAAACCTTCGGCAATCACTTTGCCGTAATCGAGCACGGTCATGCGGTTGCACAAGCCCATCACCAGCTTCACGTCGTGCTCGATGAGCAGGATCGTGCGGCCGTCGCCACGGATCTTGTCGAGCAAACCGCGCAGTTCGACTTTCTCGGTGGCGTTCATGCCGGCGGCTGGTTCGTCCAGCGCCAGCAGCTTCGGATCGGTCGCGAGCGCCCGCGCAATCTCCAGACGGCGCTGGTGGCCGTACGAGAGGTTCGCCGCGGTGTAATTGGCGTACTTGGCCACACCCACGTATTCGAGCAACTCCATCGCACGATCGCGAATGGCGCGCTCCTCGGCCTTCGCCCCCGGATACCGGACGATGGCGCCGATCACGCCCATCTTCGTGCGCACGTGGCGTCCGACCATCACGTTCTCGATGACGGTCATGCCGCCAAACAGACGAATGTTCTGGAACGTACGCGCAATGCCTGCCTTGGCGACTTCGTGCACGGCGGTCGGCTTGTAGGCCGAGCCGTCGAGCTTGAATTCGCCGGAGTCCGGCGTGTAGAGACCGGTGATCACGTTGAAGAACGTGGTCTTGCCGGCGCCGTTCGGGCCGATCAGCCCGTAAATCTGCCCCGGCTTGATCTCCAGGCCCACGTCGGTGAGGGCCTGCAGACCGCCGAAGCGCTTGTTCACGCCCTTGACGGACAGAAGAATTTGTTCGCTCATATTCAGGTCATCTCCCTCGGCTTACAGAGTCCGCTCTTCCGGACGCGGCGACGGCCACAGGCCGGCCGGACGGTACAGCATGATCAGAATCATGGCCAGACCGTACAGCAACTGCCGGATCACTTCGGGATCAACGATGACGTTACCGAACAACTTCATCTGCAACGGGCCCATGGTCGAGCGCAGGATCTCGGGGAACGCCGAGAGCAGCACACCACCCAGAATCACGCCCGGAATGTGCCCCATACCGCCGAGCACCACCATCGAGAGCACGACGATCGACTCCCAGAAGGTGAACGACTCGGGCGAGACGAAGCCCTGGAATGCGGAGAACATGCCGCCCGCCACACCACCAAACGAGGCGCCCATCGCGAACGCGAGCAGTTTGATGTTGCGCGTGTTGATGCCCATCGCCTTGGCAGCGATTTCGTCTTCGCGGATGGCAACCCAGGCGCGTCCGATGCGCGAGTGCTGCAAGCGCACGCAGATGAACGCGATGAGCAACGCCAGGAACACGAACAGGTAGTAGTACATGTACACCGAGCTGACCTGGATCCCGAAGAAGTTGTGCGCCTTCGAGAAGTCGAAGCCGAACAGCGACGCGGGCTGGATGCCGGTGATCCCCTTCGGGCCGTTGGTGATGTTCACCGGCCGGTCGAGGTTGTTCATGAAGATACGGATGATCTCGCCGAAGCCCAACGTCACGATGGCCAGGTAGTCGCCGCGCAGACGCAGCGTCGGCGCACCGAGCAGAATGCCGAACATGGCCGCGACCGCCGCCCCGATCGGTATCGTGAACCACACGGGCACGTGCAGCCCGCCGGGGAACAGATGCGCGATCCACTCGAACTGTGTCGTGAGGTGAGGCGAGCTCAGAAACGCGGTGACGTACGCGCCCACGGCATAGAACGCGATGTAGCCCAGATCGAGCAGGCCGGCGAAGCCCACCACGATGTTCAGGCCCAACGCGAGCATGATGTAGAGCAGCGCGAAGTCAAGCACGCGCACCCAGTAGTTGCCGCCGGCGTAGCCCACGAGCACCGGGGCGACGATGGCGCCGATCAGGAAGATCGCAAGACCACGATAGGCCTTGCGGGTGGCCGCCGCCGCCGAGATCGGCGTGGCTGGCGTGGAGGTTTGCACGGGTTGATTCATGGTGTGACTCCTCCCCGCTTAGGCACGATCGGCCACGCGCTCGCCGAGCAGACCGCTCGGACGGAACACGAGAACCACGATCAGCACGATGAAAGCGAACACGTCCTGATAGTTACTGCCGAACACGCCACCGGTCAGATCGCCGATATAGCCCGCGCCCAGCGCTTCGATCAGGCCCAGCAGCACGCCGCCGACCATCGCGCCCTGCAGGTTGCCGATACCGCCGAGCACCGCCGCGGTGAATGCCTTCATGCCGGGGATGAAGCCCATGTAGAAGTGCGCATTGCCGTAGTTCGACGCCATCATCACGCCCGCGAGTGCCGCGAGTGCTCCGCCCAGCGCGAAGGTAGCGGAGATCACGAAGTTGGGGTTCACGCCCATGAGACCGGCGACGTTGCGGTTCTCCGCCGTCGCGCGCATGGCGCGGCCCAGTTTGGTCCGATTGACGAGCTGCGTGAGGCCGAACATCACGAGGAAAGCGACGACCACGATCACGATGCCGGTACCGTTGGTCACGGCGCCCGGATGATCACCGCGCGGCGGAATCACGTTCATGGCGTCGGTGGGCAGCAGTTGCGGGAACGAGAGGGGGTTACGCGACCAGATCAGCATGGCGATCGTCTGCAGCAGCAGCGACACGCCGATGGCGGTGATGAGCGGCGCCAGACGCGGCGCGTTGCGCAACGGCCGGTAGGCCACGCGCTCGATCACGAAATTGACCAGCGCGCAGGTGGGCATGCACACGAGCGTGGCGATGGCCAGCATGAGCGCCGGATGCATGTTCGGCGCGACTTTCAACAGCAGGTTGATGGTGGACAGCGCGACCATCGCGCCGATCATCATGACGTCGGCATGGGCAAAGTTGATGATGCCCAGAATGCCGTAGACCATCGTATAGCCCAGTGCAATGATCGCGTAGACGCTGCCAAGCACGAGGCCGTTCAAGATTTGTTGGATAAAAATATCCATGAAGCTAACTCCTTGTCCCGGGAACGGGCTCTCGACACGCTAGCCCGATAGGGCGCGCGAGGGGGCCGAGAGAACTGCGGGTTATGAGGCGTAATCCTGTGTCAGGAGGGGGGCCGTGCCCGTCATGCAGGCACGGCGTCTTTCCGCAGATATCGAGACGGCACCGAACGGGTAGGCAACGGTGCCGTTTCATGGCGCAAGCGCCCGGGAGTTACATCTTCACCACGTCGAGCACGCTCTTCTTCTTGTCCTTGTAGTTGTAGAGCGTGATCACCGGCTCCTTCATGTCGCCCTTGCTGTCGAAGGCGATGTGGCCGATGACGCCCTTGTAATCCGTGGCCGGCATGGCTGCCAGGATCTTGGCGGGATCGGTCGAGTTGGCACGCTTCATCGCATCGATGATCACGTTGACGGCGTCATAGGTGAACGGGGCGTAGATCTGGATCGGCTGGTTGAAACGGGCTTCGTAACGCTTCGAGAAGTCCTCGCCGCCTTCCATCTTCGACAGCGCCATGCCCGCTTCCGAGCAGACGATGTTGTCGATGGCGTCGCCAGCGAGTTCGGCCACCTTGTCGGTACACACGCCGTCGCCGGCCAGCACCTTGGCACCGATACCCAGTTCCTTCGACTGCTTGGCGAACGGGCCGCCGGTGGCATCCATACCGCCGTACATGATGATGTCCGGACGCTCACCCTTGATCTTCGTCAGAATCGCGCGGAAGTCCGTGGCCTTGTCGTTGGTCGCGTCGTGCGAGAGTACCTTCAGGCCATTGGCCTTGGCGGTCTTCTCGAACTCGTCGGCCAAGCCCTTGCCGTAGGCTGTGGCGTCGTCGACGATGGCCACCGACTTGGCACCCAGCGCCTTGGTCGCGTAGTTGGCCAGTGCCGGACCCTGCTGGGCATCGGTGGCAACCACACGGTAGGCCGTCTTGAAGCCCTGCAGGGTGTAAGCCGGGTTGGTTGCCGACGGGGAGATTTGCACAATGCCCGCATCGCTATAGATCTTCGATGCCGGAATCGTCGTACCCGAGTTCAAGTGGCCCACCACGGCAACGACCTTCTCGTCGACGAGTTTCTGCGCCACCTGGGTCGCGGTCTTCGGATCGGCAGCGTCGTCTTCTGCCACCAGTTCCAGTTTGACCGGCTTGCCGTCAATGGTCAGACCGGCCTTGTTGGCTTCTTCGATGGCGAGGCGTGCACCGTTTTCGTTATCTTTGCCCAAGTGAGCAATCTGGCCCGTCAATGGTGCAACGTGACCAATCTTGATGACAACTGCATCGCCGCCACCGCTGGCGGCAGTCGTCGCGGCAGGTGCAGAAGCCGCACCCGAATCGGCCTGCTTTTCTTCCTTCTGACCGCATGCCGCCAACAGCGTCACTGCGGCGACTACGGGCAGTACCTTCGCGAACTTGAGTTGCATGTGATTATCTCCTGATTGTCGGCGATTTAATAACGCCAATAACGCCAAATCGATGTTTCGTATGCGAAACGCGCGCATTGTAACTCCATTCTTTGCGGCTGCGACGCCCGCCGCCACAGGGTTTTCCATAATGGAGGACTAAGGTTTTATACCGACTTGTGCAACCCTATTTTTTCAAAAGCGCAACCCCGCGTTTGTGAATTGTTTTACGCACCCAGGCGCAGCTTCCCGGGCGGCCTTATGGTGCAACCGATGCACCACTTATGGGACCGGATGCCATATCAATCTAATAAGCAATTAGCATGCCCATTGAGTTTGGAACGCCTTTTCTAATTAAGCAGACATATAAATAATTAGATTCCGGAAAACCGGACGTCATTTTCTTTTGATAATTCTGTATTTGTTGAATTAGCCATTACGTCATTCGGTTTTGGCTGACGAGACGTTAAAACTCACCAAATATTGTGTGCGGGGGTTTTGCGAAATTCAGGCCACCGGTACGAAAACGCCGCATCACGTTTCTCCTAATGAGCGTGGACGTCTCACGAACGGGATACGGTGAAACCCCGGGACCGACGTAGGTTTTTCGTAGCGGGCCTGCGAGGGAGCTTCGGGGGTGCGGGGGTGCGGGGGTGCGGGGGTGCGGGGGTGCGGGGAACGAGGGAGACGTGAGGGATGCGGGGGCTTGGCGCGCGGGCTGGTACCGGAGCGGAGGGAAAATGAGGGCGCAAAAAAACCGGGGCCGCATCATGCGACACCCGGTTTGCCGGCCATGCGGGGGATGCCCGCCGGCCGTTCGATCCTGCTGCTGCGACCGGCGGTGGCGCTTAGCCTGCCGCCACCGGTACGAGGCCCTTGGGCAGCGGGAACGCGATGTTCTCCTGCACGCCGTCGAGCACCTTGACCTGATTGACGCCCAGTTCGCGCAGGCGCGAGACGATCGACTGCGCCAGCACCTCGGGCGCCGACGCCCCGGCCGTCACACCGATGCGACGCTTGCCGTCGAACCATTCCGGCTTGAGCTGATCCGGCGAATCCACCATATAGGCCGCCACGCCCATCTTCTCGGCAACTTCGCGCAGACGATTCGAATTGGAACTGTTCGGGCTGCCGACCACCACGACCACGTCGCACTGCGGCGCCATGAACTTCACCGCGTCCTGGCGATTCTGCGTGGCGTAGCAGATGTCCTGCTTCTTGGGTTCCGTGATCGAGGGGAAACGCTGCTTGAGCGCGTTGATGACCTCGGCGGCGTCGTCGACGGAGAGCGTCGTCTGCGTCACGAAGGCGAGCTTGCTTTCGTCCGCCACTTGCAACGCGAGCACGTCTTCGATCGTCTCGACGAGGAACATCCCCTCGCCCGACTGGCCCATCGTGCCTTCGACTTCCGGGTGGCCCTTGTGACCGATCATGATGATCTCGAGCCCCTGGCCGCGCATCTTCGCGACTTCGACGTGAACCTTCGTCACGAGCGGGCAAGTCGCATCGAAAATGCGCAGACCGCGCGCTTCGGCTTCGGCGCGCACCGCTTGCGACACACCGTGAGCGCTGAAGATCAGCGTGTTGCCCGAAGGCACGTCCGTCAGTTCCTCGATGAAAATCGCGCCCTTCTTGCGCAGGTTCTCAACGACATAGACGTTGTGCACGATCTCGTGGCGCACGTAAATCGGCGCGCCATACATTGCGAGGGCGCGCTCGACGATCTCAATCGCGCGGTCGACACCCGCGCAAAAGCCGCGCGGCTGTGCCAGCAGGATTTCCGCATCCGACAGCGTCGGTGCTACGACTTGGGTGGCGCTCATTTCGATTCCTACAGAATGCCGATAATCTGGACTTCGAACACGATCGGCTGGCCGGCCAGCGGATGGTTGAAGTCGAACAATGCCCAGCCGTCGCCCAGTTCGCGCAGGATGCCCGCATAGCGGCCACCGCTCGGCGCGTTGAACTCGACCAGATCGCCAACGCTATATTCTTCGCCAAAGTTGCTGTTCTCCTGCAGCGTCTTCATCGAGACGCGTTGCAGCAGTTCCGGATTGCGCGGGCCGAATGCCTGCTCCGGTGCCAGCTCGATGCGGCGTCGCTCCCCCACGTTCATGCCCAGCAACGCCTGCTCCAGCGTCGGTGCCATCTGGCCACCGCCGAGCTGCAACGTCGCAGGTGTGCCTTCGAAAGTGTTGACAATGTCCGCGCCGTCGGGCGCGGCAATCCGGTAGTGGAGCGTCAGATAGGAATCGTCTTGAACCACGGGGGTTGCAACAGAACTCATGGGGGTCTCACAGCAAGGTCAAGCTATTATTGTAAGCGACGACGCGTTGCGCGTCCGGCTCCCCATCAAAGCAGTCCCGATTTTTTCCCATCGACGGCTGTATTTCCTATTCGCGACACCCGCGCTTCATGCGCGCGAGCGTGCCCGCACCCGGAGTCGTCATGTCCATCGCCCAATGGCCGCTCGCCGAGCGTCCCCGTGAAAAAATGCTCGCCCGCGGGCCCGGCGCCCTGTCCGATGCCGAATTGCTCGCCATCCTGCTGCGCACCGGCTCGCAAGGCCGCAACGCCGTGGATCTCGGGCGCGAACTGCTCGCGCGCAGCGGATCGCTTTCCCGGTTGCTCTCCACGCCATTCGACACATTGCGTCAGATCCCCGGCCTCGGTCAGGCCAAGTCGCTTCAGTTTCAGGCCGCGCTCGAAGTCGCGCGCCGCATGCTGGGCGAAGGGATTCAGGCGGGCAGCACGCTCGATTCCCCCGCCCAGGTGCGCGATTATCTGCGTCTCACCTTGCAGGACCGGTCGCGAGAGCGCTTCGCCTGCCTGTTTCTGGATGCCGCGCATCGGCTAGTGAGCACACGCATCATGTTCGAAGGCACGCTCACCCAAACGTGCGCCTACCCGCGGGAAATCGTGCGCGCCGCACTGGAGGTGCACGCGGCAGCCGTCATCGTCGCCCACAATCATCCCTCTGGCGTGGCAACGCCGAGCGCGGCCGATCTGGCGTTGACCCGGCAGTTGGGCGATGCGCTGGCGCTGCTGGAGATCCGTCTGCTCGACCATTTCATCGTGGCCGGAGACACGGCGTACTCGCTCGCCGAGAACGGCAGAATGTGACACGGAACAACACCGCGCATGAAAATTTAGCAGGGGTGTTCGCATTCGCGTCGTGCTTACGATATAATCCGTCCCTTCCCCGAATCTCCGACAGACGTGTCCCGCCAGGGACTCGCATCCTACATCGACTAAAGCGATTGATTTGTCTGGGATTTTTGTGGTATCATCGCGGTCTGTCTTTTCGACTCACCTTTTTTTACACAGAATTCTGGGTTAGGAGTGCTTCATGGCACGCGTATGTCAAGTGACCGGGAAAGCGCCGATGGTCGGCAACAACGTTTCCCACGCCAATAACAAAACCAAGCGCCGTTTTCTCCCGAACTTGCAAAATCGCCGGTTCTGGGTTGAGAGCGAAAACCGTTTTGTGCGTCTGCGCCTTTCGAACGCCGGGCTCCGCCTGATCGATAAGGTCGGTATCGATGCCGTTCTCGCGGACCTGCGTTCGCGTAACGCCATCTAAGTTTTAGGAGCTCATCATGGCAAAAGGCGCTCGCGACAAGATCAAGCTGGAATCGACCGCAGGCACGGGTCATTTCTACACGACCACCAAGAACAAGCGTACCCATCCGGAAAAGATGGAAATCAGCAAGTTCGATCCGGTGGCTCGTAAGCATGTGCCGTACAAAGAAACCAAGATCAAATAAGATCAATAGGTTTCCTCGCAGCAGTTCTCTGTTGCGTTCGATACCCCGCCTCTGGCGGGGTTTTTCGTTTGGGCGTCCCGAAAATCGCGATGCTACGCTGTGCGTAGTCATTCAAGACACAATTTCCCCGATGTGCGCATATCGTCATATGCCACGCGTGTATTGACTCGCTATACTGGCTCATCTCTCATAACGAGGGTCGCGCCACAGGAGTGACGTCGATCCCAGACACCGCGCGTATCATGAATTTCGATGTCGTCATCGTCGGCAGCGGGCTCGCCGGCCAGTCCGTCGCCCTGCATCTGGCCAATACCTGTCGCGTGGCGCTGGTCGCCAAACGCCCGATGCCCGAAGGTGCGAGCGATTGGGCACAAGGCGGTATCGCCGCCGTGCTCGACTCGACCGACAGTGTCGACGAGCATGTGGCCGACACCCTCGTCGCCGGCGCAGGCCTGTGCGACGAAGCGGCCACGCGATTCATCGTCGAGCACAGCCGCGAAGCCGTCGAGTGGCTCATCGAGCAAGGGGTGCCCTTCACGCGCGACGAAGAGGCCGAGCTCGGCTTCCACCTGACCCGCGAAGGCGGACACAGCCATCGCCGCATCATTCATGCGGCCGACGCGACCGGACATGCGGTGATCGCCACGCTCACCGAGCGGGTGCGCAAACATCCGAACATCACGCTCTTCGAGAATCACTTCGCGGTCGATCTGATCACGTCCGATCGCGTCGACGCCGCACAGACCGCCGGACGCCATTGTCAGGGGCTATACGTGCAGGATCTCGGCACCGGCAAGGTACACGCCATGACGGCGCAGCACACGGTGCTGGCCACTGGCGGCGCGGGCAAGGTCTACCTCTACACGACGAATCCCGATACCGCGACGGGAGACGGCATTGCCATGGCCTGGCGTGCAGGCTGCCGCATTGCGAACATGGAGTTCATCCAGTTCCATCCGACCTGCCTCTATCATCCGTACGCGAAGTCGTTCCTGATCTCGGAAGCGGTGCGCGGCGAAGGCGGACGGCTGGTGTTGCCCGACGGCACACGCTTCATGTTGCAGCACGATCCGCGCGCCGAGCTGGCGCCGCGCGACATCGTCGCCCGTGCCATCGACTTCGAGATGAAGAAGCACGGCCTGGATTGCGTGTACCTCGACATCAGCCACCAGAGTCCCGAATTCCTGCATGAGCACTTCCCGACCATTCTGGCGCGGTGTGCCGAATTGGGCATCGACATGACAAAGCGACCGATCCCCGTCGTGCCGGCCGCGCACTACACGTGCGGCGGAATCGTCACCGATATGCACGGCCGCACGGATCTTCCCGGGCTCTATGCCGTGGGTGAAGCAACGTACACCGGTCTGCACGGCGCGAATCGACTGGCGAGCAACTCGCTGCTCGAATGCCTCGTGCTCGGCAAGGCCGCCGCGGAGGAAATTCAACGCGCCGCTGCGCCCCACCCGGCACTCAAGGATGTACCGCCATGGGATGAGAGCCGCGTCGCGGATGCCGACGAGGAAGTCGTCGTCGCCCACAACTGGGACGAGCTGCGCCGCATGATGTGGAACTACGTCGGCATCGTGCGCACAACCAAACGGCTGGAGCGGGCGCAACATCGGATCGCTCTGCTACGCGAGGAAATCGCCGAGTACTACGCGAATTTCCGCGTGAGTCGCGACCTGCTGGAATTACGCAATCTGGTCGACGTCGCCTCGCTGATCGTCGACAGCGCCTTGTCGCGCCACGAAAGTCGCGGCCTGCATTTCTCACGGGACTTCCCCGACACCTTGCCCAAGGCGCTGCCGACGGTGCTGTCTCCGGTATTGCCGCGTCGCACTCACTGAGCTTTCGGGGCAACGCAACACCCAAGCCGTCAAACGCAAAAAGGCCGCAGGTTTTACCCTGCGGCCTTTGTTTTGCTGCGGAAGACCGCGCGGCGTCAGATCGTGACGCTCACCCCACCGTCTCCAGAATCCGCATCGAGAAGTCGGCAGCGCGCACATCCTTGGTCAGCCCGCCCACGGAGATGCGGTCGACGCCCGTCTCGGCAATCGCGCGCAGCGTTTCGAGATTGATACCGCCGGAGGCCTCCAGCAACGCGCGTCCGTCTGCCACGCGTGCGGCTTCACGCATCATTTCCAGCGAGAAGTTATCGAGCAGAACCGACGTCGCGCCGCATTCCAGCGCCGTTTCGAGCTCTTCGAGCGACTCGACTTCGATTTGCACCGGCGCCCCATCGGCCAGACGATCGGCGTTCGCCAGCACCTGACGGATACCGCCCGCCGCCGCGATGTGATTTTCCTTGATGAGAATGCCGTCGTAGAGCGCAAGACGCTGATTCGTCCCGCCGCCCACGCGCACCGCGAATTTTTGCGCGAGACGCAGGCCCGGCAGCGTCTTGCGCGTATCGAGCACACGCGCCTTCGTGCCTTCGACGATGTCCGCGTAACAGCGCACCGCCGTTGCCACACCGGAGAGCAACTGGAGGAAGTTCATCGACGTGCGCTCGCCCGTGAGCAATGCGCGCGCGGGGCCGTGAATGTCGCACACCGTCGAGTCGGGTGTCATGCGCTCGCCTTCGCGGTAGTGCCACTGCACGCGCACCGACGCGTCCACGCCCTGCATGCAGCGCTCGAACCAGCGCACGCCACAAAGCACAGCCGACTCACGCACGATGATGCGGGCATGCGCCATTTCCTCCGACGGCACCAGCAGCCCCGTCAGATCGCCGCTGCCGATGTCTTCGGCCAGCGCGTCACGCACATTGCGCGAAAGTGCCGCGTCAAGCGGTTCACCGAACGTCGCGAATTCCGGGGAGAGCGCCTCAGCGGTGCTCAATGTTTTCGATTGCGTCATCATGCAGGGCCCACACCGGCAAACAGCGCACCATCGCGCGCAAAATCACCGCTGGCGCGCACGTTCTGTTTGCGCGCTTCAGCGAACGTCAACATACGGTCGATACAGGTATGAGCACGGCGGCCGATCTCCGGATCGACGTGAATCTCATTGCTGCCGGACTCCAGCACGTCAGCCAGATTCCGAAGGCTGTTCATCGCCATCCACGGGCAATGCGCACAGCTCTTGCAAGTGGCGCTGTTACCGGCCGTGGGCGCTTCGATGAAGCGCTTGCCCGGCGCGGCGGCACGCATCTTGTGCAGAATGCCGTTGTCGGTCGCCACGATGAATTCGGTGGCGTCCATGGTCTGCGCGGCCGCAATCATTTGCGACGTCGAACCGACCACGTCCGCCAACTCGACGACCGCCGCGGGCGACTCCGGGTGCACCAGCACCTTGGCGTTCGGGTGTTCGCGACGCAGCAGTTCAAGCTCGGTGCCCTTGAACTCGTCGTGCACGAGACAAGCGCCCTGCCACAGCAACATGTCGGCGCCCGTCTGTTTCTGGACATAGCTGCCCAGGTGACGATCCGGCGCCCACAGAATCTTTTTCCCCTGCGCATGCAGATGCGCCACGATTTCCAGACCGATGGACGACGTCACCATCCAGTCGGCGCGCGCCTTTACTGCGGCGCTCGTGTTCGCGTAGACGACGACGGTGCGGTCCGGGTGCGCGTCGCAGAACGCGGCGAAATCGTCGGCGGGGCAGCCCAGATCGAGCGAGCACGTCGCGTCCAGATCAGGCATCAAAATGCGCTTTTCGGGACTGAGAATCTTCGACGTCTCACCCATGAAGCGCACGCCCGCGACCACCAGCGTCCTGGCCGAATGATTTCGGCCGAAGCGCGCCATTTCGAGCGAATCGGCCACGCAGCCGCCCGTCTCTTCGGCGAGATCCTGCAAGTCGGCGTCGACGTAATAATGGGCGACCAGTACGGCGTCCTGCTCGACGAGCAAACGCTTGATCTTGGCTTTAAGCGCCGTACGTTCCTCCTGGGACGGCGCATCCGGGACACGCGCCCAGGCCTGGGCAACGCAAGTGGCGCCACTCGGTGCGGGGCGCTCGAATTCTACGGATTTGAGTGAGGCATTCATTTTCGCGTGGCCCGTGGGGGACCGGGAATGACAAAACCCCGCCGTGGCGGGGTTTTGATTATGCGTCAAAAACGAACTTCTGGCTGAATCCGTTCACGCGTAGCGACGCAGACGTGTCGCGAATTCCTGCAATGCATGAATGCCGCTTTGCTCGGCACGATGGCACCAGTTCTGCAACTGCCCCAGCAACTGCTCGCGCGATGCATTCGAACGATCCCAGATACCGGCCAGTTCACGGCGCAGTTCGTAGTACGTTTTCACGGCATTGCTGTGCGCGAAAATCTCGCCCAGTTGCTGCTTCTGCGGCTCTTGCAGCGACGCTTCGTCGTGATGCAGCCACTTGCGTGCGCCGCGGAACAACTGATACTCGCCGTCCTGACGCTTTTCCTTGAAGCGCGCCAGCTCTTCGCCATAGGCACGCTTGAAGGTCTTTGCGTAACGCGCCATCACTTCATAGCGGTTCGAGAGCACGGCCTGCAGCGTGTCGTCGTCGCACGCGGCCTTGATCTTCGCGAGCTTCGGCGTCGGCGCAATCTTCTTCACCTTGGCCAACCCCAGGAACGACAGCGTACGGATATACAGCCAGCCGATGTCGAACTCGTACCACTTGTTCGACAGCTTGGCCGACGTGGCGTACGTGTGGTGGTTGTTGTGCAGCTCTTCGCCGCCGATGATGATGCCCCACGGCAGCAGGTTCGTCGACGCGTCGGCGCAGTTGAAGTTGCGATAACCCCAGTAGTGGCCCAGACCGTTGACCACACCGGCGGCCCAGAACGGAATCCATACCATCTGCACGGCCCACACGGTCAGACCGATCGCACCGAACAGCGCGATGTCGATGATCATCATGAAGCTGATGCCCAAAATCGGATAACGCTTATAGATGTTGTTCTCGATCCAGTCATTCGGCGTGCCGTGGCTGAACTTGCGCAGCGTTTCTTCGTTCTTCGCTTCGGCGCGATAGAGCTCGGCGCCTTCAGCCAGCACCTTCCACAGGCCGCGCGTTTGCGGGCTGTGCGGATCTTCCGGTGTTTCGCACTTGGCGTGGTGCTTGCGGTGGATGGCAGCCCACTCGCTGGTGACCATGCCCGTGGTCATCCACAGCCAGAAACGGAAGAAATGGGCGACGACCGGATGCACGTCGAGGGCGCGGTGCGCCTGGCAACGATGCAGATAGATGGTCACGGCAGCGATCGTCACATGGGTGACGGCCAACGTAAACAATGTGATCTCCCAGCCGCTCCAGTCGAGCAGGCCGTTCGAGATAAATCCAAGGAGACTGTCCAGCAAAATATCACTCCAAACTAATCAATACGATAGCCATCACGGCGGATGCGCCGTGTCTTGTCTTGTCGGGCCGAAGCGGCCTCGAAGGCCGTCGCGTCAGGTCTCGTTCTTGCGCTCGCTTGACGCTTGGATTCGCTGGAGGTCGGCAAGTTGCGCTATGCCGGGCGAGATGGGCGGAAAACGTGCCAGTGAACGTCTGGTTTTTTGGGTTTGGGAGGCATTTTACCCGACGCACAGATGTCCGTGTGTCGCCTCCCAGCCACGCATTTTGTCGCAGGTCAACCCGGCACCATCGGCGAATAGGTCTATCGGGTCGTCTTCCCGGCGTCATCCGCCTGTGGCTGCGCCACTTCAGGCGCCGAGGGAGCCGCCGCTTCAGACGCCACCCCGGGCAATCCGGCCGGCAGCGCCGGCAGATTGCCCGGATGGACCGCTTCCGCAGGGATACCGTCGGCCCAGTCATTCAGGATGCGTATTTCGCGCTGAGCATACGGAATTTCAATACCGTGTTCACGAAATGTGCGCCAAATCCGCAAATTAATCGTCGAGCGGATGCCGCCACTGCCCTGCGCGGGATCCTGCACCCAAAAACCCATTTCGAGGTCCATCCCATCGGCACCGAAATTCAGCAGCAACGCCGACGGCGCCGGATCGCTCAGCACCCGGGGCACATCTTCTGCCGCCTTGAGCATCAGCGCCATCGCCAGCTCCACGTCGGCGCTGTAGGCCACCTGCACGTTCACCTTGGCGCGACCGCGGGTTTCGGTAAACGAATGATTCTGTACGACGTTCGTCACGAGCTGTTCGTTCGGCACCAGCGCTTCGACGCCATCCAGCCCGCGCACGACCGTATATCGCGTGTTGATCTGCGAGACCGTGCCGTGATACGGCGCAACCGTAATCAGATCGCCGAGGCGCACGGAACGATCGAGCAGAATGATGAAACCCGACACGAGGTTCGACGCGATCTTCTGCAAGCCGAAGCCCAACCCCACACCAAGCGCGCCGCCGAACACCCCCAGCACGGTGATGTCGATGCCCACGAACGACAGCGTGGCGAGCACGGCAATCAGCGTGAGCAGGCCTTTGACCAGCCGCGAGAGCACCACTTTCAGGTTGCCGTCGAGGGTGGTCGTGCGCATGATCCGGTCTTCGATCAGCGAGCCGACCCACATTGCCAGCACCAGCGTCACACCGACCCAGAGCAGGCCGGACAGGATCGAGAGCAGCGTCAGATGGCTCGTGCCCACCGCGAAACTCACGCTGCCGAGCCATTTGAGAATGTCGTCGTGCACGCCGAGCACATAGGCCAGCATCGACAGCCACGCGAGCGTCGTGAACACGCGCTCGAAAACCTTCAGCAACCCCGACGCGTGCGGCGACGACGCGAACAGCCGGCGCGCGAAGTAGAACGCGAGATAGATGAGCGCGGTGCCGAACAGTGGCACTTCGGCGAGCTTCAGCAGCGAGACGTGCATGTGCTCCTGAAGCACCACCCGCGTGAGCGCCACGCACATCCAGCCGAACATCGGGAAGAACGAGCGACGCAGGCTCGACGACCCCGCCCGCCGCGCCGGCGCAACCCGCTCGAAGTGGCGTTCGAGCCGGCCGATCATCCAGTGTCGCAGCGCGAACGCGACAGCCAGTGCGCCCGCGAGCGCGACAACCTGCCAGATGAACTGCGAGTCGCCGACATCGCGGACGACGTCCCGCACCAACCTCGCGAAAGCCGGACTTTCCTGCATCGCTATCTCTCTTCTTGTTGTTAGCCGATGTCAGCTCACGCTGCGCACCGGGACATCGCTCAAGCTTTTGCTGCCGGACGACGCTCGAACACCGCGGCGAAAAAGCCGTCGGTGGCATTGCGGTTAGGCAGCAACTCGAGGTATTCGCCCGTGTCCAGCGCGATTTTCTGCGACGCCAGCAATTCGTTCGCGGGCACCAGCACGAAGTCCGGATGCCCAGCGGCAAACGCCTGGGCAATCGCGGTGTTCTCTTCGTTGAGCAGGCTGCACGTCGCGTACACGAGACGGCCGCCCGGCTTCACCAGACGCGCGGCGCTCGCGAGGATCGACGTCTGCTTGTGCGTGAGTTCCTCGACCGACTGCGGCGACTGACGCCACTTCAGGTCCGGATTGCGGCGCAACGTGCCGAGCCCGCTGCACGGCGCGTCGACCAGCACGCGGTCGATCTTGCCCGCCAGACGCTTGATCTTGCTGTCGTTCTCGCTATCGATCATCACCGGATAGACGTTCGACAGCCCGCTGCGCGCCAGACGCGGCTTGAGCTTCGCCAGACGCTTCTCCGAGACATCGAACGCATAGAGACGCCCGGTCGAGCGCATTTGCGCGCCGATCGCGAGCGTCTTGCCGCCAGCACCGGCGCAGAAGTCGACGATCATCTCGCCGCGACGCGGTGCCACCAACTGGCACAGCAGTTGGCTGCCCTCGTCCTGCACTTCGATCGCGCCGGACATGAACAGCGGGTGCTTCTGCAACGCCGGCTTGCCCGCCAGACGAATGCCATTGGGCGCGAATGGCGTCGGCTCGGCCGAAAAGCCGTCTTCGCGCAGCTTGGCGAGCACATCGTCGCGGTTCGCCTTGATGACGTTCACGCGGCAGTCGAGCGGTGCAGGCTGATTCAATGCGGCGGCGAGCGCTTCGAGTTCCGTGCCGTCGAACCGCTTGGCCAGACGTTCGTAGAGCCATTCCGGCAAATTGGTGCGCACGCGGGCGGACAAGCTCGCCGGGTCGATCTGACCGACGTGTTCGAGCCACGTGATTTCGTCGGGCGTTGCCACCAGTTGCACCGACGCCAGGCCGCGCGTGAATGCCAGCCCGAGCAGCGCCAGACGGCGCTCCAGTGGCCCGGAGCCGCTTCCCGCGTGTTGACCGAATTCGAGCTTGCGACGCAGGATGGCGAAGACCGTCTCCGCCAGCACGCCGCGCTCACGATGACCCAGCTTGGCGTTGGCACGGAAGTACGTGCTCACAAGCGTATCGGCCGGGCCGGTGAACGTCAGTACGCTGCCGAGCAGCCGTTGCGTGTGTTCGAAGAGTGCGGGCGACAGGTGCTCGCCGCGCATGCGGGCCGTCTCCGCGGGTGGCGCCTCCGGGCGGCGGTCGTTGCGTGAACGGTCGTAGCGGTCAGGGCGCACGTAGCGCTCCTGGCGCTCGCCCGTCTGGCCCCCCTTGGACGGGTGACGTGCATCGGAGGATCGGCCGCCGGAGCGGTTACCGGAAGGATTGGCGCCATCACGGCGCTGCGTCGGGCGGGTGCTCATGCGTCCTCACCAAAAAGCCATTGCGAACATTGTGAATCGGGCGTGCCATCGGCACGGGGGGTCACCGTCACGCGGCCATCGGCCACGACCAGACGATCTTCCACGAACCAGCGAACAGCGCGCGGGTAAATGATGTGTTCCAACGGCAGAATGCGCTCGGCCAGTGTCTCGGGGGTGTCGCCCGGACGCACCGGCACGGCCGTTTGCAGCACGTACGGGCCGTGATCGAGCTCGGCCGTCACGAAATGCACGGTCGCGCCCACGATCTTGCAACCGGCTTCCAGCGCGCGGGCATGCGTTTGCAGCCCCGGGAAGGCCGGCAGCAACGACGGGTGGACGTTGATGAGCCGGCCGGCGTAGTGTTCGGTAAATTCCGGCGTGAGAATGCGCATGAACCCGGCAAGCACGACCAGATCGGGCGCGTGACGATCGATCTCGGCAGCAAGCTCGGCGTCGAAGACCTCGCGGGTCTTGCCGCGGCTGGGCACCACGGCCGTGGGAATGCCGTTTTCCTGTGCGAATGCCAGGCCTTCGGCCTCGGGACGATTGGCGATGATGGCGGCCACGCGGGCCGGCCAGCCTTCTGCGGTACAGGCCCGGACGATGGCCTGCATGTTGCTGCCTCGTCCGGAAATCAGGATGACAATGTTCTTCATCGCCGGATTTTATCATTGGCGCGGCGCACCAGACAGCGCGATCCGCGCCGCGATGGCCCCGAAGCGTTTATAATTCAACGTTCTGCGGCGCCGCAATGTCGGATCGGCCGTCCTGCGCCGACCGGGCCGAGTTGCACCGCCCCCGCCGCCACAGGCCGCCGGACGCGCAAAGCCCCGCCGCGCGGTTCATCCACCACTCAACGTCCTGTACTGACGCTTCCTTATCGTGCGAGTCTTCCGGGGTCTACCCAACGCGCAAAGCAAAGCGCCCTGCGTGCTGACGATCGGTAATTTCGACGGCGTGCACCTGGGCCACCAGGCACTGCTCGCGCGCGTGCGCGCGGCAGCGGCGGCGCGCGGCCTGCCGGTATGCGTGATGACGTTCGAGCCGCATCCCCGCGAGTACTTCACGCCCGAACGGGCGCCTGCGCGCATCTCCAATCTGCGCGACAAGTTCGAAGCCCTGCGCTCTCACGGCGTCGATCGTCTGGTGGTGGAACACTTCAACGCCCATTTCGCCGGACAGTCGCCCGAAGACTTCGTGCGCAACATCATCGTCGAGGGCCTGCACACCCGCTGGCTGCTCGTAGGCGACGACTTCCGCTTCGGCGCAAAACGCGCGGGCGACATCGAATATCTGCGTGACGCCGGCCGCCGCTTCGACTTCGTCGTCGAACAGATGCCGACCATTGCGCACGACGGCGTGCGCATTTCCAGCTCGGAAGTGCGCGCAGCACTCGCCGAGGGCAACTTCGAGCGCGCCCACGCGCTGCTCGGCCGCCCGTACGCCATTACGGGCCACGTCGTGCACGGCATGAAGCTCGGTCGCAAGCTGGGTTTTCCGACGCTCAATCTGCGCATCGCCCACAAGCATCCGGCCCTCTCGGGCATTTTCGTGGTGCAGGTGCATGGTCTGGCAGACAGACCGCTGCCCGCCGTGGCGAGCCTGGGCCTGCGCCCGACCGTGGACGATTCCGGTCGCGTGCTGCTCGAAGTGCATCTGCTCGACTTCATGGGCGATTGCTACGGCAAGCTGGTGCGCGTGGAGTTTTTGCAGAAACTGCGCGACGAGGCGAAATTCGACGGCCTGGCCGAACTCGAAGCCGCCATCGCGCAGGACACGCGCGAGGCGCGCGCCTATTTCGCCCATGCGCTCGACGCGAACAGCCCGAGCGCACGACGCGACTTCGCCACCTCGGCCACGGACCGAATTAGTTGATCTTCGCCCGCGTGCGCCGGCGCCCAGCGCCTCGCGCGCGGCCCGCCGCCGCCCCCGGCACCTGCCCGGGCGTTGCATCTCCCGGCTCACAAGGCCTTTGCAACGCCACCGGCGCGAGCGCCCCACACCGACATTCCAAAATTCGTAGCGAAGCACCATGAGCGAAAAGAAAGCCCCGAGCAAATATCCCGTCAACCTGCTGGACACGCCGTTCCCGATGCGTGGCGACCTGCCCAAGCGCGAGCCGCAGTGGGTCAGGCAATGGCAGGAAAAGAAGATCTACGACAAGATCCGCAAGGCCAGCAAAGGCCGTCCGAAGTTCATCCTGCATGACGGCCCGCCGTATGCGAACGGTGACATCCACATCGGCCACGCGGTCAACAAGATCCTCAAGGACATGATCGTCAAGGCCCGCAGCCTCGCGGGCTTCGACGCCGCCTACGTGCCGGGCTGGGACTGCCACGGCATGCCCATCGAAATCCAGATCGAAAAGCAGTTCGGCAAGCACCTGCCGGTGCGCGAAGTGCAGGAAAAGGCACGCGCCTACGCCGCAGTGCAGATCGAGCGCCAGAAGGCGGATTTCGAGCGCCTGGGTGTGCTCGGCGACTGGGACAACCCGTACAAGACGATGAACTTCTCCAACGAAGCGAACGAGCTTCGTGCGCTCGGGAAGATTCTGGAGAACGGTTATGTGTATCGCGGTCTGAAGCCGGTGAACTGGTGCTTCGACTGCGGCTCGGCGCTGGCCGAAGCTGAGGTCGAGTACAAGGACAAGACCGATCTGGCCATCGACGTCGGCTTCGCCTTCGCCGAACCGGAAAAGGTCGCGCAGGCGTTCGGGCTGCCGAAGCTGCCGCGTGAAGACGGATACATCGTCATCTGGACGACGACCCCATGGACGATCCCGTCGAACCAGGCGCTCAACGTGCACCCGGAAGTCGAGTACGCCCTCGTCTCGACCGAGCGCGGCCTGCTGATCCTCGCGACCGAGCGCGTCGAAGCGTGTCTGAAGACGTACGGCTTGCAAGGCGACATCGTCGCCCGCACGAAGGGTGAAGCGCTCTCGCTGATCCGCTTCCGCCACCCGCTCGCCACGGCCGACGCCGGTTACGATCGCACCTCGCCGATCTATCTCGGCGACTACGTGACGACCGATACCGGCACCGGTATCGTGCACTCGGCCCCGGCCTATGGCGTGGAAGACTTCGTGTCGTGCAAGTCGCACGGCATGCCCGACGCAGACATCCGCATGCCGGTGCTCGGCGACGGCCACTATCAGGACAGCCTGCCGCTGTTCGGCGGCCAATCGATCTGGGACGCCAACCCGCAGATCGTCGAAACGCTGCGCGAAGCGGGCTCGCTGTTCCACTCGTTCAAGTACACGCACAGCTACATGCACTGCTGGCGTCACAAGTCCCCGATCATCTATCGCGCAACGAACCAGTGGTTCGCGGGCATGGATGTGAAGCCGGTCGACAGCGCACCGGGCGACGGCCAGACCCTGCGCGAGATCGCACTCGCCGGCATCGAAGCCACCGAGTTCTTCCCGTCGTGGGGCAAGCAGCGTCTGCACAACATGATCGCGCACCGCCCAGACTGGACGCTCTCGCGTCAGCGCCAATGGGGCGTGCCGATGGCGTTCTTCGTGCACAAGGAAACCGGTGCCTTGCACCCGCGCACGCCCGAGCTGCTCGAAGCCGTGGCCAAGCGCGTGGAAACCGAAGGCATCGAAGCCTGGCAGACGCTCGACCCGGTCGAGCTGCTCGGCGACGAGGCCAAGGATTACGTGAAGAACCGCGACACGCTCGACGTGTGGTTCGACTCGGGCACCACCCACTGGCACGTGCTGCGCGGCTCGCACGCCCATGAGCTGGGCTTCCCCGCCGACCTGTATCTGGAAGGCTCGGACCAGCATCGCGGCTGGTTCCACTCGTCGCTGCTCACGGCGTCGATGCTCGACGGCCGTCCGCCCTACAAGGCGCTGCTCACGCACGGCTTCACGGTCGACGGTCAGGGCCGCAAGATGTCGAAATCGGTCGGCAACACCATCGTGCCGCAGGAAGTCGCGGGCAAGCTGGGCGCCGAAATCATCCGTCTGTGGGTGGCGTCGACCGACTATTCGGGCGAACTGTCGATCTCGGACGAAATCCTCAAGCGCGTGGTCGAAAGCTACCGCCGTATCCGCAACACGCTGCGCTTCCTGCTCGCGAACCTGGCCGATTACGACCACGCGAAGCACGCCATGCCCGCGGATCAGTGGCTGGAGATCGACCGCTACGCCGTGGCGCTCGCCCAGTCGCTGCAAACCGAAGTCCTCGGCCACTACGACCGTTACGAGTTCCACCCGGTCGTCTCCAAGCTCCAGACGTTCTGCTCGGAAGACCTCGGCGGCTTCTACCTCGACATCCTGAAGGATCGTCTGTACACGAGCGCGCCGGACGCCCCGGCACGCCGCGCTGCCCAGAACGCGCTGTATCACATCACACACGGGCTGCTCAAACTGATGGCGCCGTTCCTGTCGTTCACCGCGGAAGAAGCGTGGCAAGTGTTCCAGCCGGGCAACGACACGATCTTCACCGAGACGTACTATGCCTATCCGGAAGTCACGGAAGGCACGCGTCTGCTCGAGAAGTGGCACCTGCTGCGCACGGTGCGCGGCGACGTCACCAAGGCGCTCGAAGAAGCCCGCGCGGCCGAGAAGATCGGTTCGTCGTTGCAGGCGGAAGTCGACGTGCGCGTCTCGGGCCGCAAGTTCGACGTGCTGGCAAGCCTCGGCGACGATCTGCGCTTCGTACTGATCACGTCGGCCGCTGCGCTCACGCAAGTCGCGACCGAAGCGGAAGAAGGCGTGGTGGTCGCACCCTCGGCGCATCAGAAGTGCGAGCGTTGCTGGCACTATCGTGAAGACGTGGGCGCAGACGCCGCCCACCCGACCCTTTGCGGACGTTGCGTGTCGAACCTCTTCGGCAGCGGCGAACATCGGAGCGCGGCATAATGGCAAGCAAGGCAGGCGCTCGTACGGGCGCAAAGCGTAATTCGGGCGGCGCCACCTTCGGGCTGGCGCCGTGGCTCGGGATTGCGATTGTCGCGATCCTGCTCGATCAGGTCACCAAGCTCACGATTCTGAAGACGTTCCAGTACGGCGAATTCCGTCCGCTGACCTCGTTCTTCAATCTCGTGCTGGTGTACAACAAAGGTGCGGCGTTCAGCTTTCTGGCGGCCGCAGGTGGCTGGCAGCGCTGGTTCTTCACACTGCTCGGCATCGTGGCAGCGACGGTCATCATCTTTCTGCTCAAGCGTCATAACGGCCAGAAGATGTTCTGCCTGTCGCTGTCGCTGATTCTTGGCGGTGCGCTGGGCAACGTGATCGATCGCGTGATCTATGGCCATGTGGTCGACTTTCTGGACTTTCACGTCGGCGGCTGGCACTGGCCGGCGTTCAACGTGGCCGACTCGGCCATTTGCGTGGGCGCGGTGCTGCTGGTGATCGACGAGTTGCGACGCGTGCGGCGCGGCAAATAGCGCAAACCAGCATCGCCGCGACACGATCCCTTCACCGTGCAACGCACGACGACGGATCGGCGCAAAAGAAGCAGGCAAACACCGTCGCGGCGCCCAGGAGGCGCCGCGCGGCACTTTGGAGGAGGCTTTCCCATGGAACGTGTTGAACGTGTGGAATGCGGCGAACTGACGGGCAAGACCATCGTTCTCGGCCTGACGGGCGGCATCGCCTGCTACAAATCGGCCGAACTTACCCGGTTGTTCATCAAGGCCGGGGCGACGGTGCAGGTCGTCATGACCGAAGCCGCCACGCAATTCATCACCCCGCTCACGATGCAGGCGCTCTCGGGGCGCCCCGTCTTCACGAGTCAGTGGGACAGTCGCGTCGACAACAATATGGCGCACATCGACCTCTCGCGCGAGGCCGACGCCATTCTCATCGCCCCCGCCTCCACCGACTTCCTCGCCAAGCTCGCGCACGGCATGGCAGACGATCTGCTCTCCACGCTGTGTGTGGCGCGCGACTGTCCGCTGCTGGTCGCGCCCGCGATGAATCGTCAGATGTGGGCCAATCCGGCCACGCAGCGCAATGCGGCAACGCTGCGCGGCGACGGCGTCACGATCCTCGGTCCCGGCAACGGCGATCAGGCATGCGGCGAAATCGGCGACGGGCGGATGCTCGAACCGGAAGAACTCTATGAAGCGCTCGTCGGTTTCTTCCAGCCGAAGCGCCTTGCCGGGCGTCGGGTGCTGATGACCGCCGGGCCCACGTTCGAGCCGATCGATCCAGTGCGCGGGCTGACCAATCTGTCGAGCGGCAAGATGGGCTTCGCCCTCGCGCGCGCGGCCGCACAAGCGGGGGCCGACGTGCATCTCGTGGCGGGCCCGAGCGCCCTCGCAACGCCCTACGGCGTGATGCGCAGCAACGTCCAGACCGCTCAGCAGATGTACGACGCCGTGATGGCCGACGTGTCGCACAACGACATCTTTATCGCGGTGGCAGCCGTGGCCGACTGGCGCGTGCGCGACGTGGCCCACGACAAGATCAAGAAGACCGGCGACGCCGACGTGCCGACGCTCGAATTCGTCCAGAATCCGGACATTCTCGCGGCCGTGGCGCAACTGCCGAAGCCCCCGTACTGCGTGGGGTTCGCTGCCGAGTCGGGCGATCTGGAAAAGCATGGCGCGCAAAAGCGCCAGCGCAAGCACGTGCCGCTGCTCGTGGGCAATCTGGGGCCGGCCACGTTCGGGCAGGACGATAACGAAGTGATTCTGTTCGACGAAGCCGGTCAGAAGCGTCTGCCGCGTGCCGACAAGCAATCGCTCGCGCGCAGCCTGATCGTGGAGATCGCCGCACGCTTGCCGTCGCGCGCGCCGGGTTAAGCCCCACCTGCCTCTACCCTTGCCTCGGCCGCACCCGCCGGGGCAATACCCCTACCGTCAGTCCGTCTGTCATTGTCGTTGTCCGGCGACGCTGACAGACTCTGGCAGGGACGTCGGGCCGCACGCGAAGCGCCACACGACCTGCCGCCGTCAGTACCGGCCTTCGGGCCACCGCACACGATAACAATCAAAATGACGCAACCTCCTTCCTCCGCGCGGCCAGACGTGAGTGTCTACGGGACACTCAGCATGCTCGCCGCCATCATGTTCTTCGGGTTCATGACGATCGGCATGCCGCTGCCTGTGCTGCCGGTGTACGTCCATGAAACGCTCGGCTACGGCTCGTTCGTGGTCGGGGTGACCATTGGTATTCAGTCGGTCGTCACGCTACTGCTGCGCTCCTATGCCGGACGCACCGTCGACACCCGCGGCCCGCGCCACGCGGTGCTCACCGGCCTGTGCGGTTGCGCCGTGGCGGGGGTGCTGTATCTCGTCGCCTCGATGATGCCGACCCCGTCGCTGGCGCTGGGCGTTCTGCTTGCCGGACGCGTGGTGCTCGGCTTCGGCGAAAGCCTGCTGCTCACCGGCGGCATGTCGTGGGGCATCGGCCTGCTCGGCGCCGCGCACGCGAGCAAGGCGATCTCGTGGCAAGGCGTGTCGATGTACACCGCCATCGCCACCGGCGCGCCGTTCGGCGCTTACCTGTTGCAGACGACAGGCTTCACCGTCGTCTCGCTCGTGAACATCGGCTTGCCCGCCATCGCCTTCGCCATCGCCCTGCGTTTGCCGGCGGCGGCGCCCGTAGGCGGCGCCCGTCTGCCGTTCTTCAAGGTGGTCGGACTGGTGTGGCGTCCCGGTCTCGCCATGACGCTCGGGAGCATCGGCTACGCCGTGATCGCCGCGTTCATCACGCTGTACTACGCGAGCCACGGCTGGTCGGGCGCCGCGTACGCGCTCACGCTCTACAGTGGTACCTTCATCGCCATGCGGGTGCTGTTCGCGCACGCCGTCGACCGCTTCGGCGGACGTCGCGTTGCGATGGGCTCGCTCGTCTTCAGCGCCCTCGGACAATTCCTGCTGTGGGGCGCGGTGAGCCCGCATATGGCGCTCGTCGGCGCGGGGCTCACCGGGCTGGGCTTCTCGCTGGTATTCCCGGCGCTCGGCGTGGAAGCGCTGCGCTCGGTGCCGCCGCAGAACCGGGGCGCGGCACTCGCCGCCTACTCCGCGTTCTTCGATCTGGCGCTCGGCCTGATCGGCCCCATGGCGGGGCTCGTCGCGAACTTCTTCGGCTACGCTTCGATCTTCCTTTGTGGTGCCCTCGGCGGCATCGTCGCCATTCTGATGATTGCGCGCCTGCCGCATGCAGGCCCCGGCATGGCACCGGTGGATTCGTCCGCCGGTCGCGGCCACTGATGCTCCACGACTATGCGGCGACGCAGGCATGGCGTCGCCACGGAGCCCAGCCCCCATGAATCAACCCTCTTCGCGCATCAAGCTGTCGATTCTCGATCAAACGCCGGTGATTCACGGCCATAGCGTGGCGGACGCCATCGCGGCGACCGTCGACCTGGCGCAAGCCGCCGACGACCTCGGCTACACGCGCTACTGGTGCGCCGAGCACCACGGGCTGCGCGGCGTGGCCAACCCCGCGCCGGAAGTCATGATTGCCCGGCTGGCCAGTGTGACGAAGCGCCTGCGGGTCGGCTCGGGCGGCGTCATGCTGCCGTACTACAGCCCGTTCAAGCTGGCCGAGCAATTTCTGATGCTCGAAGCGCTGTTCCCAAATCGCATCGACCTTGGCGTCGGACGCGCACCGGGCGGCGACATGCGCACGGCACGCGCCGTCGCGAAAGGCCCATACGACGCGGGCGAGCACTTTCCGCAGCAAGTGGCCGAACTGGCCCGGCTTTTCGGCGACACGTTGCCCGACGATCATCCGTATCGCGGTGTGCTGCTGCAACCGGCGGTGCAAACGCGGCCTGAACTGTGGGTGCTGGGATCGAGCGAGTTCGGCGGCCTGCTCGCCGCGCAGCTCGGCCTGCGCTACTGCTTCGCCCATTTCATCAACGCCCATTACGGCCATCGCGTGACGCAGACCTATCGCGAACGTTTCACAGCGGGGCAGATGGAAAAGCCTTACTGTTCGGTGGCGCTGTTCGTCATTTGCGCCGACACGGACGCCGAGGCGGAAGCACTGGAAGCGGGCGTGGATCTGCGTCGCGTGCAGATGGCGTACGGCATGAACGAACCGATTCCGAGCCTCGAGCAAGGCGCACAGGCCAAGCCGCAATACCGGGATCGAGAACTGTCCGTGATCGCGCGGGAGAAGCCGCGTAGTATCATCGGCACCCCGGAGCGCGTGACCGAACGCGTGCTGGCGTTGCAGGCACAGTTCGAGGCCGACGAGATTACCGTGCTGACGGTCGCCGGCAGCTATCGCGCGCGTTTGCGCTCGCACGAATTGCTTGCACAGGCCTTTTCGCTTCGCGCCGAAGATTGATCGCCGTAAAACTTTCGGTGACGCTTGTCACGCCCCGATGCCCGTGCGCCAACTGCCCGGGCTGGATTTTTTCGATTGACCCGCCCCAATTCAACGCCATAACGCCATGAAACTCGACGTCAAGATTCTCGACGAACGCCTGCGCTCGCAGTTGCCCGCCTACGCCACGCCGGGCAGCGCCGGTCTCGATCTGCGCGCGTGTCTCGACGCGCCGATGACCATCGCCCCGGGCCAGACGGTGCTCGTGCCGACAGGTCTGGCCATCCATCTGGCCGATGCAGGCTATGCCGCGCTGGTCCTGCCGCGCTCGGGCCTCGGCCACAAGCATGGCATCGTGCTCGGCAATCTGGTCGGTCTGATCGACTCGGACTATCAGGGCCAGTTGATGGTCTCGACCTGGAACCGCGGCAACGCGCCGTTCGTGCTCAATCCGTTCGAGCGTCTGGCCCAGTTGGTGATCGTGCCGGTGGTGCAGGCCGAGTTCAACATCGTCGACGAATTCCCGGAAAGCGACCGCGGTGAGGGGGGCTTCGGCAGCACCGGCAAGCACTGAGGTTTTGTCGCCGATACCCGCGAATATCGGCGACCGTCATAAAAAAGCGCCGCAAATGCGGCGCTTTTTCTTTCAGACAGGGCAGGCGATACCGTAACGGTTACTCGACCTCGGCCGCTTCCGGCTGTGCCTTGGTGTTGCCGTCCTCCGGGAAGGACAGTTGCACCTGATCGTGCTCGTCGAGATCCACGGTCACACGACCGCCGTTGGTCAGACGCCCGAACAGCAGTTCGTCGGCCAGCGCACGACGGATCGTGTCCTGAATCAGACGCTGCATCGGGCGCGCGCCCATGAGCGGATCGAAGCCCTTCTTCGAGAGGTACGTGCGCAGCTTGTCGGTGAAGACAACCTCGACCTTCTTCTCGTGCAACTGATCTTCGAGCTGGATGAGGAACTTGTCGACCACGCGCAGGATGATCTGCTCGTCGAGCGGCTTGAAGCTGATGATCGCGTCCAGACGGTTACGGAACTCCGGCGTGAACATGCGCTTGATGTCGGCCATCTCATCACCGGCCTGGCGCTCGTTCGTGAAGCCGATGCTCGCACGGTTGATCGTCTCGGCGCCCGCGTTCGTCGTCATGATGATGATGACGTTACGGAAATCCGCCTTGCGACCGTTGTTGTCCGTGAGCGTGCCGTGATCCATCACCTGAAGCAGCACGTTGAAGATGTCCGGATGCGCCTTCTCGATTTCGTCGAGCAGCAGCACGCAATGCGGCTTCTTGGTGATGGCTTCGGTAAGCAGACCGCCCTGATCGAAGCCCACGTAGCCCGGAGGCGCGCCGATCAGACGGCTCACCGCGTGGCGCTCCATGTACTCCGACATGTCGAAGCGAATCAGTTCGATGCCGAGCGTGAACGCGAGCTGCTTGGCGACTTCGGTCTTGCCGACGCCGGTCGGGCCCGAAAACAGGAACGCGCCGATCGGCTTGTCCGTCTTGCCCAGTCCGGCGCGCGACATCTTGATCGCGGCCGACAGCGCGTCGATGGCCGGGTCTTGCCCGAACACCACGCTCTTCAGGTCGCGATCGAGGGTCTGAAGTTTGCCGCGATCGTCTGCCGACACGCTCTGTGCCGGAATACGTGCAATTTTTGAGACGATTTCCTCGATCTCGCCCTTGCCGATCGTCTTCTTCTGCTTGGATTTCGGCAGAATTCGCTGAGCGGCACCCGCTTCGTCGATCACGTCGATGGCCTTATCGGGCAGGTGGCGATCGGTGATGAACTTGGCCGAGAGTTCGGCGGCGGCCGAGAGTGCGCTCGACGAATACTTCACGCCGTGATGCTCTTCGAAACGCGACTTCAGGCCACGCAGAATCTGCACGGTCTGCTCGACGGTCGGCTCGTTCACGTCGATCTTCTGGAAACGGCGCGACAACGCGGCGTCCTTCTCGAAGATGCCGCGATACTCGGTGAAGGTCGTCGCGCCGATACACTTGAGCTGCCCCGACGACAACGCCGGCTTGAGCAGGTTCGAGGCATCGAGCGTGCCGCCCGACGCGGCGCCCGCGCCAATCAGCGTATGAATTTCGTCAATGAACAGGATCGCGTTGTTACGCTCCTTGAGTTCCTTGAGCACCGCCTTCAGGCGTTGCTCGAAGTCGCCGCGGTACTTGGTACCGGCGAGCAGCGCGCCCATGTCCAGCGAGTAGACCGTGGCATCCTGCAGAATCTCGGGCACTTCGCCGCGCGTGACGCGCCAGGCGAGGCCTTCGGCAATAGCCGTCTTGCCCACGCCAGCCTCACCCACGAGCAGCGGATTGTTCTTGCGACGGCGGCACAGCACCTGCACCACGCGCTCGACTTCCGATTCGCGTCCGATGAGCGGATCGATCTTGCCGTCGCGCGCCATCTGGTTGAGGTTCTGGGTGTACTGCGCGAGCGGGCTTTCCTTGGTATTGGCGCCCTCTTCGCCCTCGGCACCGCCTTCACCGGCCTTGGCCGATTCGCCGGACGCGCCGGTCTTGGTAATGCCGTGCGAGATGAAATTGACGACGTCCAGACGCGTCACGCCCTGCTGTTGCAGGTAGTAGACGGCGTGGGAGTCCTTTTCCCCGAAGATGGCGACCAGCACGTTGGCGCCCGTCACTTCCTTCTTGCCGTTGGAAGTGGATTGCACATGCATGATGGCGCGTTGAATCACGCGCTGGAAACCGAGCGTGGGCTGTGTGTCGACCTCGTCGCTGCCCGGCACCGTCGGCGTATTGTCGGCGATGAAGTTGCGCAGGTTCTGCCGCAAATCGTCGAGATTCGCCGCGCAGGCGCGCAATACTTCGGCAGCGGTCGGGTTATCCAAAAGGGCGAGCAACAGGTGCTCTACCGTAATGAATTCGTGTCGTGCCTGGCGCGCTTCCATAAACGCCATGTGCAGGCTGACTTCCAATTCCTGGGCAATCATGCTTCCTCCATCACGCACTGCAGCGGGTGCCCGGACTGCCTTGCATGGCTAACAACTTGCTCAACTTTGGTCGCCGCGACGTCGCGCGTAAAGACCCCACAAACTCCCCTGCCCTCACGATGGACCTTGAGCATGATCTGCGTCGCAGATTCCCGGTCCTTATTGAAATATTCCTGAATGACCATCACCACGAACTCCATCGGGGTGAAATCGTCGTTCAACAGTACCACCTTGTACATCGACGGCGGCTTGAGCTGTTGCTCCTGCCGCTCCTGTACGGTGTCGTCATGCGTTGTCGGTAAGGTTGCCATACGTGGATTCTAAACAACTCCCGGGTGCAGGAAGCAATCGGAGCCCCTATTGCCGCCTGCCGTCCGGTAGCCCACCGGATTGCCAACACTCGTCGATCACCGCGCGCGTTGTCCAGCAAGACGCCGCGCCCCCGACCACCGGGGGTGCCACACCCATATGAGTCAGCTTAACCCAAATTTCAAGGGCGTGTCTCCGCACCCCCCCTTATGCCCTCCTTGATATAAGGGTAAAACCTGATCGAGCCTAACTTCTATCGTTCAAAAAGGGCTTGACACTATTGGTAGTTAGCGAAAACAATCGACGTGGCGCTTTTCCTCTATAAGTGATTTAAAAGAAAAGATGCCTGGGTGAGCCTAAGAAGCCGCCGCCAGCCGGCGGGTTTTTCAGATGTGCTCGTTGTTGTGGTGATATGTAGTAGTCGTAATTGTTTAGGGGAAGTTTGTATGGCAACCGGTACGGTCAAATGGTTTAACGACGCCAAGGGTTTTGGTTTCATCACGCCGGACGAAGGTGGCGAAGATCTGTTCGCGCACTTCTCGGCGATCAAGATGAACGGCTTCAAGACCCTGAAGGAAGGTCAAAAGGTACAGTTTGTGGTCGTTCAGGGCACGAAGGGCAAGCAGGCTTCGGAAATCGAGGCAGCCCCCTGAGGTAGCGTAGCTCGACACATTGAAAACCCGGCTTCGGCCGGGTTTTTTATTGCGCCGCAACAATGCGCACAAATGCATTTCATTTTGGATCCGTTTTTGAATGCAAAATGCACGCAACTTTCCACTCCACGCACACCGCTTTACGGTATTTAACTGCGTTTAATACCTTATAAAACTATATTCATCACCGCATTCCACTCCGTTATTAAAAATATCCGTAATTACTCTCGTGCTGCGGAAATCAATTACGCAATTACCTGAATTGGCTAAGTAATCCTACGCAGGCGTCACACCACGAACGCCACACGTTAAGTGCCGAAAAACGATAATGTTTTAAGGATTCCGACGGCGCTTGCAGGCCTCGAAAGCCCCCCAGCATCCGGCGAATTGTTCGTTTCATTGTTGAATTTTTCGAATCGAACGATTCATGGCGCGCGTGCCGGTTCATCAGGCGCACCGCGGCGCGCAGCGCCTGTCGTGGAAATGCGACGGGCCGCCCCGCAGGCAGCCCGTTTGACCGTGTGTTTGGACGCATTCCCCTAAATTCGGAATTCGGTGGCGTTGGCGGTGGACATGGCGTGGTCTCTAGCCCAGATCGACGTAGACCTTTTCGGCCTCGATCCGGATCGGATACGTTCTCACGCCGTCGGTCAGCGGCGCGCACATCGCGGCACCGGTTCGCACGTCGAATTTGCCCTGATGCAGCGGGCACTCGATCTCGTGCCCGTCGAGAAACCCGTCGCACAGCCGCGCATTGCCGTGCGTGCACACGTTATCCGTCGCAAACACTTCACCATCCACGCCATACAAGGCAATGTCCCGTCCCGCCACGATCACGCCGATGACGTCATCCTCGGGAATGGCCTCGCGCGACGCCGCCTCAATCCAGTTGCCGCTCATGATGTCCTCCTGTCGGATTCTCCGGTCTTCAGATCGGGTAGATCAGCGAGTTGGGAATCATCTCGCTGTCGAAAATGCATTGACGCGACGCGAACTTCCAGCCGTCGCCCGCGCGTTTGACGATGTCCAGATAGCGCCCGACGCTCAGGATGTCGGTGAGCTGATCCGGCTTCGTGCGAAATACCGCGTAGTTCGCCTCGACATGTAGCCCGCCGTCGTCGAGCAGCCGGATCGACGGCAGCCCGATCACGTGACGCTGGTAGTACGGGTCGTGAAACAACGTGTCGCGAATGCCGTAAATACGGTCGCGCAGCATGCCCTTGCTCTCGAACGAGAGCGTGGCGAGCGGCAGCCCCATCTCGAAGTTCTCGCGCGGCTGAATGCGATAGACGCACTCGTCGAGAAAGAACTCGGGCCAGGCGTCCCACTGCTGGGCGTCGAGCGCCGCCGCGTACGCGGCATTGAGCTCGACCACCGCATGAAATGTTGCAAAGTCCACCATCGAATCGTCTCCTCAAATGCGCCTCATACGCCCATAACGCGGCGCCAATAGGCGTACATGCCGCGAATCAGCGTCTCCGTCACCATATGCTCGGTGTTTTCCACGCCCGTGCCGCCCAGCTCGGCGATCACGCGATGCCACGGCTTCTGCGCGAAGCCTTCCTGCGAACACTCGATGGCCTCGCCGTCATCCGCCGACACGAAGCCCGCCGGGCCGAACAGATTGGCCTGACGCAAACGTCGCTGGGTCATTTCCTCGGTGTCGTCTTCGAAGCCGAAGTGAGTCCAGACGAAATCGAACGCGTCGTGCCCGCGCGGCTGGATATGACGCGTAGACACGGCGTTGACCTGCTGTTGCAGGATCACGCTGGGAAAGAGCGTCATGAGCACGGCCGTCGGCCCGTTCCACCAGTCCTCCTGCACGATGTCGAGAAAGCGCGTGTCGTTCAGCGCCATCGACGCCTTGAAGCTCGACACGCCCGACGTCACCTCCCCGCCGCCCCCTTGCCCGCGCGTGGACACCATCGCCGCGTGACGCCCGTGGGCGTCCATCACCAACCGCGACTTGTTATCGGCGCGCCACAGCCCGAAGGTCACGAACCACGTGTGCAACAGCCCCGGGTGGTACGGGTCCTTGATGTTCTCCTGCATCAGCTTCCAGTTCCCCGGAATGCGCTGCTTGTTGTAGCCGAGCAGTTTGAGCTTGCGTCCATCGAACAGGCGGTCGAAGTACGCGCAGATAGCCGGGCCGAGAAAGTCCTCGAGCGATTCGATGTCGTGATCGAACGACGCGAAGATCACACCGCCGCGCGTGGCGACTTTCAGTCGGGTCAGACCATGATCTTCGGGGTTGAAGTCCTTCGGCATGCCGCCGTTGACCTTGCCGTCCTGCTTCACGCCACGCCGGAATGGCACGCCTTGCAGATTGCCCTTGAGGTCGTAGTTCCATTGGTGGTACGGGCAGTGAAAATCCGTCCGGTTGCCGCGCTTTTCCCGACAGAACTTCATGCCGCGATGCGCGCAGACGTTTTCGACGACGTTGATCTCTGCGCTCGCATCCCGCGTCACGATGACCGAACGCTCGCCGATCACCGTGCGCTTGAAATCGCCCGGATTCGGCACTTCGGCCTCCAGTCCAACGTAATTCCAGTGGTTGCGATAGAAACACTGTTCGAGCTCGCGCCGATGCAGTTGTGCGTCCGTATAGACGCGAAACGGAATGCGGCTCGAGCCTTCGGCAGGCCAGATGTCCGAGGGGGCGTGGCCTGCGGTCGGCGCCGGATCGAGTCCGGTCTGCGGTGTTGTCGTCACGATCGTCTCCAGACGGGGATGCGGGTAGATACGGGAGTTGCGGGGGATGCCGACGAGGCTGAGATGGCCGGGGCTATCGAGCGCTGTCGAGCGCTATCGAACGTCCCGAGGGTATCGGGCGCTCACGCCTCTTTCGCGTAGAACGCATCGGCGTGGAGGTGTGCACGAGGGATGCCGCGCTCGCGCAGCAGACGGGTCGCGGCGTCGACCATCGGCGGTGCACCGCACAGATAGGCGCGCCAGCCGGCGAGTGCGTCAGACGCGGCGAAGTCGGCAGCGAGCGCCTCGGTCACGTAGCCGCGACGGAAGTCCCGGTCTGTCTGCTTCGGCGTTCCCGGTGCGGCCGGGGCATCCGTCGTCGTCACCACATGCAGACGAATGCCGTCGTGGCGCGACGCGAGTTCGTGCAGCCACGCGAGGCCATAGACGTCTGCCGGAGAACGGGCGCCGACATAAATCTCGATGGGATTCGTCATGCCTCGGGCGAGCGCCCCGCGCACGATCGACAACACTGGCGCCAGCCCCGTGCCACCGGCGACGCAGAGCATCGGCCCGTCGTGACGTGTCCGCAGATAAGACGTGCCCAACGGCCCCGACACGCGCACGGCGTCACCCACTTTGAGTTGCTCGGCGACATAGCCGCTCACCGCACCACCCGGAACGCGCCGGATGTGGAATTCGAGCGTGTCGTCGGCGTCAAGCCCGGCCATCGAATATGGCCGAATATGGGCGGGGGTGAATTGCAGCGTGGCGTACTGGCCCGGCGAGAATCTGAGCGGCCTGGCCGGCTTGAGCACCAGACGCTTGATATCGTCGGTCAGCGACTCGACGGCCAGCACCGTCGCCTTGAGAATCTTGGCCGGGTGCACGACGATCTCGTCCACCTCCGGCAACTCGATTTCACAGTCGCTGCGGATCGTGGACTGGCAAGCGAGCACGTAGCGCGCATGCGGCGCGTGCTCTGCCTGTGCGTCGGCCGTCACTTCGTCGCGATGCCGATACTCCACACCGGCCGCCTCCTGCACGTCTCCCGAGATGACGCGACACCGGCACGTGCCGCAACGCCCCGACAAGCAGCTATACGAGATCGGAATCTGACGATCGGTCAGCGCGTTGAGCAGGTTGTCGCCGGGGGCAACGTCGAAGCGCTCACCGAGGGGCTGCACGTGAACTTGCATGGGGACTGTCTCCGTTCGAACGGGCCGCTTCGGGCACCGCATGTGGCGTTGAGACGCCGTTTGCAAGAAGCATCGCGCAAGCGATGATATAAACCAATAGAATCCCGTTTATATCCCCTATAAATTTCAGTGATTTCAGTGACCTCAGACCTTAGCGTCCGCCATCTGACGGATTTACATGCCGTCGATCTGAATCTGCTGGTGGTCTTTCAGCATCTGTACAACGCGCGACGCGTATCGCGAGTCGCGGAATCGCTTGGCGTCACGCAACCTGCGGTCAGCAACTCGCTCGCACGACTACGCAAGTTATTCAATGACGAGCTATTTATCCGCACATCGCGGGGCATGTTGCCCACACCGATGGCCATTGAACTGGCCGAACCGGTAGCCACGGCCCTCGACGCGCTGCACGGGGTCTTCAATCGTCAACTGGCCTTCGATCCGGCCACGAGCCAGCGGGCCTTTCAGATCGCCATGACGGATATCGGAGAGGTTCACTTCCTGCCGAAGCTGATGCATGCATTGGGTGAGCGTGCGCCGGGCATCACGATCAGTACGGTACGCAACACGGCGGTGAACTTGCGTGAAGAGATGGCGGCGGGTCAGGTCGATCTTGCCGTGGGGCATCTGCCGGATCTCTCGACCGGGTTTTTTCAGCGGCGGCTGTTCCGGCAGAAGTACGTGTGCATGTTCCGTCCGGGGCATCCGCTTGAGCGTTCGACGAAGACCACGAGGGCCGCCAAATCACGCACGACCCCGGTGCCCCGCATGACTCGCGAGGACTTCGAGCGCGCCGAACAAGTAATGGTGGTGGCGGCCGGCACGGGCCACGGGCAGGTCGATGAATTCATGGCGCGCGCTCACGTGCAGCGCAACATCCGGCTGCGCGTGCCGCATTTCGTCGCATTGGCCGACATTCTCCATGCGACGGATCTCATCGCAACCGTGACGCAGAAGTTCGCGCAACGCAGTGCGCAGCATTTCGGCTTGCACTACGTCGACCATCCGCTCGATATCCCCGACGTGCAGATCAATCTGTTCTGGCACGCACGGTATCACCGCGAGCCCGCGAGTCAGTGGATGCGCGCGCTGCTATTCGAGCTGTTCTCGGAGTAAGTGACGTTCAACGTGTGGCTTGCGGCGCTCAGCGCCCGTGCCATGTTTCCCAAAGCCCGCGCCAGAAGGCGTTGGCGTTGCGACGCGCGCGCCAGCGCAAATTCGGCAGCGAGACGGCGAGCCATTGCGCGGCGTCGTCGATGCGTCGCTCACCGAAGCGGTGCGGCGCGTCGAACAGGTCGAGATAGGCTTGCCGGTAGTGCCGGACCATGATGGCGTCGTGGTAGTACGTCTCCATCCACTGACGCGAGGCCGCGCCAATCTGAGCGCGTAACGTCGCGCTCGACAGCAACTCCACCAGCGGCGCCTCGGCCGCTTCGAGCGGCACGTCGACCCACGGAAGGTCGTAAGCGCCAGTGAGTCGTCGCAACTGCGCCTGCACGCGATTGTCGAGATGACCGAGCGTCGGCTTGCCTTGCGACAGCGCTTCAAGCCCCGAGAGGTGATAGTTGCCCGTCACGCATTCGTCGAGCGCGATGGCCGCGCGCTGCTTGAGACGCAGACATTCGTCGTGCGGCGTGCCGGTAATGAGCCGGACTTCGCACAATCCGCGGCGCTCCAGCTTACGCAGCAGTCGTAGCGTTTGCGGCGCGCCCTTCGTCTCCCAACGCTTGCGCCAGCCCGACGAGCGGCCGCTGGGCGAGAAAACGACCACGGGACGCCCCGTCTCGCCCGCGCATTCGGGTTGCGGCAGGTATCGCGGATCGTCGAGCGGCACGATGTTCGGGACGACTCGCGCAAACGGATAAAAGCGTTCCGGCCCCTGCGCGATGACCAATTGCGGCAACGGGTCGTTGACGATCCGCTCGCGCATGGCCGCATCGTCGCGCGACCAAAGTTCGGGGGCCGAGTGAAACTGACGGATCAGTTTCTTGTTGCCGAAACGCTTGGGAAAATCTGCGCCGAACGTCGTCTCCATCGGAAATATCTGATGGATGTGAATGACATCGGCAGCGGCAATGACGTCGAGCGCCTCTTCGCGCTGACGCTGCCAGTCGAGGTCGACGGCAAACGTGCGCGAGGCGTACGCCGCGGCGTTGTAGACAACGTGTCGCGCCGCAATATCGGTATGCCGGTTCAGCGCGGTGACGATGTTGCCCGGACTGCCCGCCACCGGCGTGTGGGAGAGGTGGACGACCTTCATACGCGCAGTCTATTGCGCGACTTCTCGGCCGGGTTTACCGGTCGCGGTGACGCAGCTTACGCGCCGTTACGCCGGTAATACATCTGCGCACGCCGCGCCGTCGCCCGTCATTCGGGGCGAGACACCCCGGAATGCAGCATCGGCGCGGGACACGGCGCGATATCGCCGCGCGAAGCGGCCTGCCGAGCGCCCCGCAAAGCCGCCGAGATCGGGCGCACGGCAGTTGCATTTCTTACGCTTGCCGTGACACGCCGGGCGAAAAGAAATCCGAAGCGTCCCAATGCGCCAGGCTCGCGGCACGTCTTCGTCAGGCGTTGAAGCCGCCGTCGATCGTCAGACTCGCGCCCGTCACGAAGCCGGCCTCCTCGCTGGCGACGTACGCCACCATCGCCGCGATTTCCTCCGGGCGGGCGTGACGCTTGAGCGCCATCACCTCGTGCATTGCCGCAGCAAATTCGCCCTCGCCAGGATTCATGTCGGTGTCCGTCGGCCCCGGTTGAACGTTGTTGACGGTAATCCCCCTCGGCCCCAGATCGCGGGCCATGCCCTTGACCAGACCGACCAGCGCCGACTTGCTCATCGCGTACGTTGCAAAGTTCGGGAACGGAATGCGCTCCGCATTGCACGAGCCGATGTTGATGATTCGCCCGCCGTCGCCCATGTGCGCAAGCGCCGCCTGTGACGCGACGAACACGGCACGCACATTGATGTTGAGCATGCTATCGAAATCCTCCAGCGCGAGCTCGGCGATATTCGCCATCGAGAAGACGCCGGCGTTGTTGACCAGAATGTCGATCTTGCCGAGTTGCCGCGCGGCCTCGTTCACCGCGCGAGTCAGCGCGGTGGCGTCGGCCACATCCGCCTGAAGGGCGATGGCCCGGCCGCCCGCCGCCTGAATGCCGGCCACTAGCGTTTCCGCCGCCGCTTTCGATCCGTGATACGTGAAGGCGACCGCTGCGCCGTCGTTGGCGAGCCGTTGCACGATAGCCGCGCCGATACCGCGCGAGCCGCCCGTCACGAACGCCGCCTTGCCCTGAAAATTCGTTGCCATGTTGTTGCTCCACCGAGTGAGTAAGTGCGCACAGTATCGGCCCCGAATTACCGCGCAACTAGACCATAATACCGATCATCACTTTCAACTCGATGGAACAGGTCAGTCATGGACGCCTTGCATCTGATCGAATCGTTCGTCCTCAGCGCGCGCGCCGGCAGTTTCTCGGCGGCGGCGCGTCGCGTGGGCATGACGCCTGCAGCCGTGAGCAAGAATGTGGCGCGTCTGGAGGCGCAACTCGGCTTGCGGCTGTTTCACCGGAGCACGCGCAGTTTGACGTTGACGGCGGGCGGCGAGCGTTTCCTTCTCGACATCGACGGCCCGTTCGCGGCGTTGACCGACGCGTTCTCTCGGGCCTCCGAGCGTGAGAGTGCGCCATCCGGGACACTCAAAGTGAGCGTGGCGCATTCGTTCGGTCGTCAGTACCTCTTGCCGATGCTCGGCGAGTTTCTCACGCGCTATCCGGGTATCGTGCCGGATTGGCGGTTCGACAACCGAAGCGTGGACGTCGTGGGCGAAGGCTTCGATGCGGCGATCGGCGGCGGCATCGACCTCACGCCGGGCGTGATCGCGCGGCGTCTTGCGCCGACGTATGCGGTGATTTGCGCGTCGGCCGACTACCTGGCGGGACGCCAGGCGCCGAAGCATCCGTCGGAACTGGCCACATTCGATGCGGTGATGCGACGCTCGGGCATGTCCGGACGTCTGCGCGCGTGGGACTTGCGCAATGTCGCGGGCGAACGGGTCAACGTCGAGGCCCGGACCCGCATGATCTTCGACGACCCGGAGGCCATGGCGCATGCCGTCGCGCTGGGCTATGGCGTTGCGCTGCTGCCGATGCCGCACGCGGCACCGATGCTCGCGGCCGGGCACATTCAGCGGCTGCTTCCCGGCTGGTTCGACGAGTACGGCGGCGTGTCCATCTACTACCCGAACACGAAGCTGCTGCCATTGCGCACACGCGTGTTCGTCGACCATGTGGTGCAGTCGTTCGAGCAGCAACAACTCGCCGCGCGTTTCGACTGGCAATGGGATGCAACGCAGGGGAAGTGACGATAAAAGCGACGATGCGCGATCAGCGATGCGAGAGGATGTTGAGCAGGCGTCCGAGCGGGTCGCGCACGTAAAAACGCCGCACGCCCCAGGGTTCGTCGGCCGGACCGTATTCGATGGCGACGCCCGCGTCGCACATGCGCAATAGCGCGCTGTCCACGTCATCCACTTCGATGGAAAGATCCGGCACCGGCGTGCCGTTGCCGCCCTCGGTGGCGAGGCTCACCTGCACGCTCATCGTCGACGCGTTGCCGTACGTTGCGATCCAGCCGTGATCCATCAGCAGATCGAGCCCCAGCAGATCGCCATAGAAGCGCTGGGCGGCCTGCAAGGCTTGCGGCGACGGTGCGGCAATATTGGCAACAATGCGATTGACCTTCATCTTCATCCTTACGCAAATCACGCAGTTGGCGAGCCCTCGGAACAACGCTGGAAGCGTAGCACGTAACCCTTTCGAATCCGCTCCTTGCGTTGTGCTCATCCGTGCACTGTAATGAAAGTGTCGTGCCGACGCCGGACTTGGGGGAAGAGAACGCCCCTTGCGTGGGCCGCAAGATGGGGGGTGGGAGATCCGTCATGGACACCACGCGAATCGCGTTGCGCGCGATCATTTCAGCGGCGTTTGTCGCCTGCGGGCTGGGCGCCGGCGCAGCATGCGCCCAATCCACCTTTCCTCCTCCGGCCATCCAGGCCGAAGCGGCGGTCGGCCAGAAGATCGCGATCTGGGAGCAATCCAACTACAGCGTGCTGTGCCGCGATCTCGGCACACCGACATTCCAACTCGAATCGAAGCCGGCATTGGGCGAAGTCATGCCCGAGTGGCTCAGCTACACCGTCCCGACGGGCCAGCGCTGCGAAGACATGAAATTCTCGGGAATGATCGTCTGGTATCAGGCAGGTCAGGTGCCGGGCACCGATGTCGTTGTCTGGCGCGTTGGCTTCCCGCGCGAATTCGGCACCCACACGCCGAACACGGGGGATCACCGCGTAACGACGACGATCGTCATACGCTAAGACGAGTCGTCTTTTGTGAAAAAACCCCGGCACGCATCGCGATAGCGGGGTTTCTCCGAGAGGGTGACGCGTCAGGCGCGACGCCTTCGATACGTCACATATTCTCGATCATCACATTGCCGAAGCCCGAACACGACACTTGCGTTGCGCCTTCCATCAACCGCGCAAAGTCGTACGTCACCTTCTTCGACCGGATCGATTTTTCCATCGACGCGATGATCAGGTCGGCCGCTTGCGTCCATCCCATATGACGCAGCATCATCTCGGCCGACAGAATCTCCGATCCCGGATTCACGTAGTCCTTGCCCGCATATTTCGGCGCGGTGCCATGCGTCGCCTCGAACATCGCCACCGAGTCGGACAGGTTCGCGCCCGGTGCGATACCGATACCGCCCACTTGCGCGGCGAGCGCGTCGGAGATGTAGTCGCCATTCAGATTGAGCGTGGCAATCACGTCGTATTCCGCGGGGCGCAGCAGGATCTGTTGCAGGAACGCGTCGGCAATCGAATCCTTGATGGTGATCTCTTTGCCCGTCTTGGGGTTCTTCACCCTGCACCACGGGCCGCCGTCGATCTCTTTCGCGGCGAATTCCTTCTTCGCCAGTTCGTATCCCCAATCGCGGAACGCACCTTCGGTGAACTTCATGATGTTGCCCTTGTGCACGAGCGTCACCGTGTCGCGATTGTTGTCGATCGCGTACTGAATCGCCTTGCGCACCAAACGCTCCGTGCCCTCGCGCGACACCGGCTTCACACCGATCCCCGAGGTCTGCGGGAAACGAATCTTGCTCACGCCCATTTCGTTCTGCAAAAACGCGATCAGCTTCTTCGCGCCCGGCGATTCGGCTTCCCACTCGATGCCCGCGTAAATGTCTTCGGAGTTTTCGCGGAAGATCACCATGTTGATCTTCTCGGGTTGACGCACCGGCGACGGCACGCCCTTGAAATACTGCACCGGACGCAGACACACATACAGATCGAGCTGCTGACGCAGCGCCACGTTCAGCGAGCGAATGCCGCCACCGACCGGGGTCGTCAGCGGGCCTTTGATCGACACGACATAGTCCCTGACGACCTGAAGCGTTTCATCGGGCAGCCATACGTCCGGGCCATAAATGCGCGTGGACTTCTCGCCCGCATAGATCTCCATCCAGCTGATCTTGCGCTTGCCGCCATAGGCCTTTTCCACGGCCGCGTCGACAACCTTGAGCATCACCGGCGTAATATCCACGCCCGTGCCGTCTCCCTCGATGTACGGGATGATCGGATGGTCCGGTACGTTCAAGGAGAAATCTTCGTTGACGGTAATCTTCTCGCCGGCCGGGACAGTGATGTGCTGATACGACATGGTGTGACTCCCACGGAATGGATCGAATGGCGTGCATCGGATTGCTTGCGTCGGACGGCATGAGCGGATGACGCGTCACCGCTGTGCGCGCAGCTCAGCCATATTGTAGTCATAGCGTGCTGATGTGCGTGTGACACAAGGCCAAGTCTTATATAAGACATAAGACTGATGTTGCCGATTATGCATTAATATGTCGGCGCTTGGCCAGATTCCCCCCGCCTATCCCTGTATGCCCCTGTCTTCCCCGGTATGACACTTCTCGCACTCAATAAACCCTTCGGTACGATCTGCCAATTCTCGGCGCACCCGACACGGCCCACGCTCGCCGAGTGCATCGACCGCCCCGGTGTGTATCCCGCGGGACGGCTCGACGCCGACAGCGAGGGACTGCTGCTGCTCACCGACGACGGACGTCTACAGGCGCGTATCGCGGAGCCCGAGCGGAAGCTGCCCAAAACCTACTGGGCACAGGTCGAAGGCGAGTACGACGAAGCAGCCGTCGCACGTCTGCGCGGCGGCCTCGATCTGGGCGACTTCGTCACGCTGCCCTGCGAAGCGCGCGAAATCCCCGAGCCCGAACCGCTCTGGGCGCGCAATCCGCCGATCCGTTATCGGGCCAGCATCCCGACGCACTGGCTGGAAATTACCCTCGTCGAAGGCAAGAACCGCCAGGTGCGGCGCATGACGGCGGCCGTCGGCACACCGACGCTGCGGCTCGTGCGCGTGGCCATTGGCCCGGTCGACGTCTTTTCGTTGAACCTCGCCCCGGGACAATGGTGCGAACTCCCGCAACAAATACTTACACTTTCCGGTCAACGCAGTCGTCGTCCATCTCGTTGAGGGAACAGGTGCGCAACATATGCACCACTAACTGAAACGAGGAAACCAAATCATGAACAAACTGCTGCTTGCACTGACCGCCGGCCTGCTCGTGTCCGGTGCCGCGATGGCCCAACAATCGGCGCCGGCAACTGCGCCTGTCGCCCCGGCGGCGCCCGCAGCAGCAGCGCCTGCTACGGCCGCACCGATGGCAAAGAAGGGCACCGCACACAACAAGAAGCATCATCACAAGAACACCGGCAAGAAGACGACCAGCCAACCGCCGGCCGGTAACAAGCCGTAATAGTTGCTATCGAAAAAATCCGCGAGCGGGTTGTCAACCGATGTCCTGAACGGACGTTAAAGGAGATGACTCACTTCGCGGGTCAACGAGTACACCACCCAAACATCGAGCTTCAACGAGGAATCTCATGAAAAAACTGATCGCTGCCCTGGTCGCTGGCCTGTTCGCAACTGGCGTGTTCGCCCAAGCTTCGGCTCCGGCCGCTGACGCAGGTGCCGCTCCGGCCGCCGCAACCAAGCCGGCTGCCAAGAAGAAGTCGACGCATAAGAAGTCGACCCACAAGAAGTCGGCAAAGAAGGCTGCCGCTGCTGAAGCTCCGGCGGCTGCCAGCAAGTAAGTACCGCGTCGCGCAGCCCGGCTGCGCAACGCACGGTAACAGGCAGGTTGCTCATGCAACCTGCTTTTTTTTCGCCCGGCGGCTACAATGATTCGCCACTCGTCTGGGCGCTTATTCGACCGCTTTTTTGACGTTCGCCCCGATCTTCTCAGGAGTCATTCGTGATCCGGATTTCACGTCAACTGGCCGCGCTCGCCGCCAGCGCTACGCTTACCAGCATCGCCGCCGTCATGGCACTCGCTCCGGCCAGCGCCGCTGCGCAAATCAAGCAGCCCGGGGATTTCCCGAGCGTCCAGCTCTCCGCCGGCATGTATCTCATCAAGGCCGAAGTCGCCGCGAATGAGGCCGACCGCGAACAAGGCTTGATGTACCGCACGACCATGCCCGCCAACGCCGGCATGCTCTTCGTGTTCGAGCAGAGCGCCGGGCACTGCTTCTGGATGAAGAATACCAATCTGCCGCTGTCCATCGCGTTTCTTGCCGACGACGGCACGATCGTGAACATCGAAGATATGGCGCCGCAGACCGAAGACAACCACTGCCCGCGCGCCGCCGTGCGTTACGCACTCGAAATGAATCAGGGCTGGTTCAAGAGCAAGAACATCAAGCCGGGCTCGAAGATTTCCGGCCTGCCGCGCTGATCCGTCTGCCGCTGCTGCTTTCGACGAGCGGCGCTCAACGCGCGCCGCTCGATATCGCCAGCGCATCTCCCAACGAGTGCTCGAGAAAACGGTCCAGCAGCCAGGGATCGAACTGACGTCCGCGCTCGGCGAGCATCGCTGAGACGATCTGCGCCGGACTCAACGCCGCACGATATGGCCGATGGCTGGCGAGCGCATCGAACACGTCGACCAACGCCACGATACGTCCGGCCAACGGGATTCGATTGCCTGACAGCGCGTACGGATAGCCCCCGCCGCCGTATCGCTCGTGATGCGTGCGGGCGACACTCGCCGCCAACTCGCATGCCGCGCCACCGATGGCGCTCAACATGTCCGCCCCCAGTTGCGGATGCATGCGCATCGTCAGCACCTCATCGGGTGTCAACTTGCCGGGCTTCTGCAGAATGGCATTCGGAATACAAAGTTTGCCGGTGTCGTGCAGCGCGGCGGCAATGCCGAGCGCCTGCGCCTCGACGCCGGACAGGCCCAACGCCTGAGCAAACCGCCACGTCAGCGCCCCGACTCGCCACATATGCGTGGCGGTGCCGCCGCGCTTGTATTCCGCCAGACGAAAAAGTGTCCAGGCAGCGGGAGGCAGGCTTCGCATGAGACAGGCGTCGGCCAGCCAATATCGGGGCGTGTCGTCGCGAGGGGCGTCGTGGGTTTCGTCGAATGAGACGCGGGAACGGTGCCCGTCGGTTGCACCGGGCTGCTTGGGCTCCTTGATCTCATCGGTCTCATTGCTCGCTTCGGTTGCATCAGTCGCATCGAACCTGTCGATCGTATTGAGCCCGAATGAATGAATAGGCGTGTGAGCGGCGCGCGTTGGCGCAGGGTCTGACATATGGCGTTCAGTAGGGTCCGGTGCTTTCCGGCAGTATTCGGCGTTATCCAGAGTGGTCCGGCGTCGTCCGGTCGGTTTGAAGCGTTCACTCTAACGAGGCACGCGGACTCGAATGTTGACAGGGATCAAGCGAGCCCCAGATCGGCGCGATCCGGCAACCGCCGAAAACAAAAAACCCACTGCAAGCAGTGGGCTTTCGTATTGCCGGCGACGTCGGACGCTCGGGTCGGGCATCTGACATCCCCCTCGACGACGTGTCGTCAAAAGTCGATCGTGTCGACCGGCAAATTCCGGGAGCCGCGATTACGCGAAGTTCTTCGCCGCGAAATCCCAGTTGACCAGATTCCAGAATGCCTCGACAAACTTCGGACGGGCATTGCGGTAATCGATGTAGTAGGCGTGTTCCCAGACGTCGATCGTGATCAGCGGCTTGTCGGCGCCGGTGAGCGGCGTTGCGGCATTGCTGGTGTTCACGATATCGACCGAACCGTCGGCCTTCTTCACGAGCCACGTCCAGCCCGAACCGAAGTTACCCACGGCCGACTTCGAGAACGTTTCCTTGAAGGCGTCGAACGAGCCGAACTTGGCGTCGATGGCCTTGGCCAGATCGCCGCTCGGTGCACCGCCGCCCTTCGGCGACAGGGTGTTCCAGAAGAAGGTGTGGTTCCACACCTGCGCTGCGTTGTTGAACACGCCGCCCGACGACTTCTTGATGATGTCTTCGAGGCTGGCGTTTTCGAATTCGGTGCCCTTGATCAGGTTGTTCAAGTTGGTCACATACGCTTGGTGATGCTTGCCGTAGTGATACTCCATCGTTTCCTTGGAGATGGTCGGCGCCAGTGCATCGATGGCGTACGGCAGTTCAGGGAGCTTGTGTTCCATGGCGATTGTCCTTTGTGCTCTGAGGGGAACCCGATTTTGCGTATCCGGAGCCATCGATTCTAGGGCAGATGCGAAAACCCCGCAAACGCAACGGGTACTTGGTTTGCCGCACTCTGCCGTACCAATGTGACGATTGTTCGCCGATCCCGTCCAATCGATGCACGATGCCTGCGATTCGCCAGGATTGACGAACCGGGGGCGACTAAAAAGTATCGTCAAGCCTGACCTGGACATCACCAATGTCCACGTCCGCCGCCCCGTCGGCCAGATGCATCGTCACTTGCTGGCCGCGTTGCAATTTTCTCGGGTCGCGCAGCGGCTGACCCTTCGCGTCGAGCACCGCGGCATACCCGCGTTGCAACGTGCGGCGCGGGTTGAGTAATTCGAGCTGTGCTGTAGCGTCCGTCAAACGCTGTGCCGAGCGCTCCACGCGGCGTGACATCGCATGACGAATACGCTGAGAGAGCAGCGCGACGCGCTCGTGCTGCGGCGCAACATCCGGGACGGCGCGCGCCAGCCGCAGACGCAGCATCTCGAAGCGGCTGCGACGCTGAGCCAGCGGGCGCTCGAGGGCGTGACGCATCCGGTCCGCCAGATGCGCCAGCTCGCCGCGCTGGCGCGTCAGACGCTCGCGAGGCGACACCAGCCCGCGCGACAGGCTGTCGAGTTGCTGGGCACGTTGCTCCAGCGTGCGCCGCATGGCGCGGCTCAGACGCTGACGTTCGCGCTCGACTTCGCGCAGACACTCGTCGCGCGCTGCGGTAATCAGTTCGGCAGCGGCCGTGGGCGTGGGAGCCCGCACGTCCGCCACAAAGTCGGCAATCGTGAAATCCGTTTCATGCCCCACGCCGCAGACCACCGGCAACTCGCTGCGGGCAATGGCCTGGGCCAGCACTTCTTCGTTGAAGGCCCACAGATCCTCGATGGAACCGCCGCCACGGCACAGCAGAAGGGTGTCCACTTCACGACGGGCATTGGCCGTGTCGAGCGCCGCCGCGAGCTTTGTCGCGGCGTCGGTCCCTTGCACGGGTGCCGGATAGACAACGATCGAGACGTGCGGGGCGCGCCGGGCGAGCGTTGTCAGCACGTCGCGCAAGGCCGCGGCCTGCAATGACGTGACGACGCCCACGCGACGCGTATAACGCGGCAAGGCGCGCTTGCGTTCAGCGTCGAACAAGCCGGCAGCGGCGAGCTGCTCCTTCAGACGCAGGAAGGCTTCGTAGAGATTGCCCTGCCCGGCGCGACGGATCGCCTCGACGTTGAGTTGCACCTCGCCGCGAGGCACATACATGGAGAGCAACGCCCGGACTTCGACGCGGTCTCCCTCTTTGGGCGAGAAGTCGGCGTGCTGGGCACGACCGCGGAACATCACGCAGCGCATCTGCGCCTGTGCGTCCTTGATCGAAAAATACCAATGGCCGCTCGCCGCGCGCGTGAAGTTGGAAATCTCGCCGCTGACCCACGCCAACGGGAAACTGCGCTCCAGCACGCCGGCAACGGCCTTGTTCAAATCCGAAACACTGAGCACGCGATCCGCACCACCAAGGGGCCGGGCGTCGTCGAAAGATAGGTTCATGCGTGTGCGCTGACGAAAAACTGTCCACAGGCCCGCTAATTTAAGGGTTTTCGGGTCCGGACGCCCGATATTTCCTACATCGCAATGCCAAACCCTTGATTCTTGGGGGTTTACGAGGCGCCACCCAGGCGCAGAACCCGGCGATTTCGGGATCGTCGCCAAGATATATGTCCGATAGACAACATGTGCACATAGTTATCCACAGACAGGCGGTGAAATCTTGGGAAATGTCAGCTTGCGGTGGTTTTCATTTCTGAAACCGTCGACTGCCCACTTTTTCATCACGAGCTAAAAAGTTCCTTCACGTCAAAGAGTTGCCAAAGGTATCCCAAGGTTGTCCACATCCTTGTGCTCGGATGATGTGGAAAACGGTGCTTGCCCATCCCCCCCCTGCACGCTACAGTTCGGACTCGTTTTCCCCATCCCCTGCAACAAGCAAGAGGTCGTCTTTGTTTGCCGTCATCCAGGCCGCCGGCTGGCCCATCTGGCCACTTCTCATCGCTTCCGTCATCGCCCTCGCCCTGATCGTCGAGCGCGCCCTGTCTTTGCGCCGCACGCGCGTACTGCCGGGTGGCGTACTTGAAAATGCCATCACCCTTGCCCGTCGCGGTGCCGCCAAGCAAGAGGCCACCGACGCGCTGGCCCGTGGCTCCATGCTTGGCCGTGTGCTGGCCACCGGTGTGCGTTTCGTCGCCCACAACCCGCATGGCCCGCGCGAAAGCGCGAAAGAGGCGCTGGAGGAAACCGGGCGCGCCGTCGCCCATGAACTGGAGCGCTTTTTGCCCGCGCTGGGCACGATCGCGTCGGTCGCGCCGCTCATGGGCCTGTTCGGCACCGTGGTCGGCATGATCGAGATCTTCGGTGCGCAGGACGCCACCGGCACCGATCCGGCCCAGTTGGCGCACGGCATTTCGGTGGCGCTATACAACACCGGCTTCGGGTTGATGATTGCGATTCCCGCCATGATCTTCTATCGCTACTACCGCACCCGCGTCGACGCGTTCCTCGTCGAACTCGAGACGCAAGCCGTTCATTTTCTCGATGCCACGCTGCCGCGGCATTGATCCGAGAGACACGCGATGAATTTCCGTCGAGGTCTCTCCACGCGCGACGAGCCGGAGATCAATCTGATCCCGCTCATCGACGTGCTGCTCGTCATCCTGATCTTCCTGATGGTCACGACGACCTACACGCGTTACACCGCGCTCAAGGTCAATCTGCCCACGGCCGACGCGGAAAAGGCTGTCGTGCCGCCGCGTCAGGTCACCGTCTCGGTCGGTGCCGATGGCAGTTACGCCATCGACCGGCATGCGCTCGCGCAGCGGGATATCGCAAGTCTCACGGCCGCCCTGCGTCAGGCTGCAGGGCCGTCGAATCCCGGCGCAGAGTCTCCCGTCATCATCATCAACGCTGACGCCAAGAGTGCCCATCAGTCGGTCATCAACGTGATGGAGGCCGCGCGTGAAGCCGGCTTGTCGCGCCTGACCTTTGCGGCACGCTCGACGACGGCGCACGACGCGCCCGCGCCACCGTCCCGATGACATCATCCCCGCGCCCAGACAACGTGAACGGCGCTCGCGCGCGCGCGCTCGTACCGCGTCTGTCGGGTTCGCTGGTGCATTGGGTCAGCGCGCAATGGCAGCGACGGGGGCTCGTGGCGTGGCTGCTATGGCCGCTCTCGTGGGGGTTCGGGGCCATTGCTGCGTGGCGGCGCATGTGCTTTCGCCGGGGCTGGAAACCGTCGACGCGACTGCCGGTACCGGTCGCCGTGGTCGGAAATCTCACGGTAGGCGGCACCGGCAAGACGCCGACCGTCATCGCGCTCGTGGGTGCGCTGCGCAAACACGGCTACACGCCCGGCGTGCTCTCGCGCGGTTACGGCGCGAAGCTCTCGCAACCGACGGAAGTCGGGGTGGCGGCGCGCCCCGAAGATGTTGGCGACGAACCGCTGTTGATCGCCAAACGCACGGGCGCTCCGGTGTGGGTCTGGCCGTCGCGTGTGGAGGGGGGCAACGCCTTGCTTGGCGCGCATCCGGAATGCGACGTGATCGTTTGCGACGACGGCCTCCAACATTACGCGCTCGTGCGCGACGTCGAAATTGCCGTGTTCGATCACCGGCTCGGCGGCAACGGGTTTCTGTTGCCCGCGGGGCCGCTGCGTGAACCATTGTCGCGTCGGCGCGACGCCAACCTGATCAACGACCCGTACGGCCGAACGCTTCCCGAGTGGCCCGACACGTGGCGATTGACGCTCACGCTGGGCAACGCCTGGTGTGTCAGCCAGCCGTCGCTCACGCGTGCGCTTTCGCACTTCGCGGGCAAGCGCGTACTGGCGGCTGCGGGCATCGGCGCGCCCGAGCGCTTCTTCGCAGCGCTGCGGGCCGCAGGACTCCAGGTCGATACGCTGGCGTTGCCCGATCATTACGACTTTGCAACGAATCCGTTCGACGGCGTTGCAGCCGATGCCATCCTGATTACCGAAAAGGATGCAGTAAAATGCGTCACCTGGTCCGACCCGCGTGTGTGGGCCGTGCCTGCCGAGGCGGCGCTCGATGCGCGCCTCGTATCACTGGTAGTGGAGAAATTGCGTGGACAACCGACTGTTTGAGATTCTCGTCTGCCCGCTGTGCAAGGGCCCCCTGGAATTCGATAAGAAAGCCCAGGAGCTGATTTGCCACGCCGACAAGCTCGCTTATCCCATTCGCGACGGCATTCCCGTCATGCTGGCCGATGAAGCGCGTCAGTCTGTCGAAGGCACGCCCGTCCCGCTGAACGACGACAAGCCCGCATCGTGAGCGATTCGAAGTCTATCGGCGCTGCCGTCGAATTCGTCGCCGTGGTGCCTGCGCGCCTCGCGTCGACGCGCCTGCCCAACAAGCCGCTTGCCGATATCGACGGCAAGCCGATGGTCGTGCGCGTGGCCGAGCGCGCACGCGAATCGGGCGCGCGTCAGGTTGTGGTCGCTACCGACGCGCAGAGCGTCGTCGACGCCGTCTCGGTGCATGGCTTCGATGTCGTGCTCACGCGTGCGGATCACCCGACGGGCACCGATCGTCTTGCCGAAGTCGCGGTCCAGCAGGGCTGGTCCGACGACACCATCGTCGTCAACGTGCAGGGCGACGAGCCGCTCATCGATCCGCGTCTGGTGCATGCCGTAGCGGCGCATCTGGCCGAGCATCCGGAATGCGCACTGTCGACGGCGGCACACCCGATTACCGATAACGCGGAGATCTTCTCTCCGAACGTCGTCAAGGTGGTGCTCGACTCGCATAGCCGCGCCCTGTATTTCTCGCGTGCGCCCATTCCGTGGTCGCGCGACGCGTGGTCTGCCGGGCTTGCCAATACGGCCACCCTGCCCGCTTCGACCACGCCGATCTTTCGTCACATTGGCCTGTACGCCTATCGCGCCAAGTTCCTGCGCAGCTATCCGAGCCTGCCTCAGGCACCGGTCGAGACGGCCGAATCGCTCGAGCAACTGCGTGCGCTCTGGCACGGTGAGCGCATTGCCGTTCTCGTAACCGACGACGCGCCGCTTCCCGGTGTCGATACGGCAGAAGATCTCGAACGCGTGCGCGCGCTACTGAAAAACTGACGTCCTGGTTCGTGCGCGATCACGCACGAATCCGGGCTTCCACGCGCCCGCGCAGCAGCTGCGCACGTGTCCCGGAAATCGCACCGGTACCACATCACCACGTCTGCAAAACGCCGCCGGGCGGGCATGACGTGGCATAATCGCTCTGATTCTCGCGAGCAGACCTCCGGTCGCGCGCGTCGCGCCCCTGCCGAGCGCGTCGTCTGCGCGCAGCGCGGTTGGCCGGTCACCGGACCCGCAACCGCCGCAAAGCACCGGCGACGGACTGCCTGCCGCACGCACAGCATTCACAAATCACAAACTTTCAGGAGTCATCGATGCGTCTGATTTTGTTGGGGGCACCCGGGGCCGGCAAAGGCACCCAAGCCACTTTCATCAAAGAAAAATTCGGCATCCCGCAAATCTCGACCGGCGACATGCTGCGCGCCGCGATCAAGGAAGGCACCCAGCTCGGCCTCGAAGCCAAGCGATTCATGGACTCGGGCGATCTCGTGCCGGACGGTGTCATCATCGGCATGGTGAAAGAGCGTCTGACGGCCGACGACTGCAAGAACGGATATCTGTTCGACGGTTTCCCGCGCACGATCGCGCAGGCTGAAGCCATGAAGGACGCTGGTGTCGCCATCGACTTCGTGCTCGAAATCGACGTGCCGTTCGATGAAATCATCACGCGTATGAGTGGCCGTCGTATGCACCCGGCATCGGGCCGCACGTATCACATCAAGTTCAACCCGCCGAAGGTCGAAGGTCACGACGACGTGACTGGCGAGCCGCTGGTGCAGCGCGACGACGACAAGGAAGAAACCGTCAAGAAGCGCCTCTCGGTGTACGAGTCGCAGACCAAGCCTCTGGTGGCCTACTATTCGGATTGGGCCAAGCACGGTAGCCCGGGCGCGATTGTCGAGGCACCGCAGTATCGCAAGATCTCGGGCCAGGGCAGCGTGGACGAAATCCGCGCCCGCGTGTTCGACGCACTGAAGTAAGCCGGTCATCGTCGCCCGTGACCCGGTGTTCCGATTCACCGATCCAGGTCCGGCCAACGTCAATGATGTAACGCCATAAAGAGGCGGCCAGTTCACACTGCGCCGCCTTTTTTGCCAAAGGAGGATGACGCATGGAAATTCAGGGCAATGTGTTTCTGATCACCGGTGGCGCCTCGGGGCTTGGCGCGGCCGCCGCACGCTGGCTTGCCGGACTCGGCGCGAAAGTCGTCGTCGCGGATGTGAACGTCGACGAAGGCGAAGCGCTCGCAGAGAAACTCGGCGGCAAGTTCGTCAAATGCGATGTCACGCGCGAAGAGGACGGCAAGGCCGCCGTCGCTGCGGCGCAGACGCTCGGCACACTGCGTGGCCTCGTCAATTGTGCGGGCATCGCCATCGGCAGCCGGACCGTCGGACGCGACGGGCCACATCCTCTCGACACCTTCACCCGCGTCATCCAGATCAACCTGATCGGCACCTTCAACATGATCCGCCTCGCCGCAACCGCCATGAGTCAGGGCGAGCCGAACGGCGAAGGCGAGCGTGGTGTGATCGTCAATACGGCGTCGGTCGCCGCTTATGACGGTCAGATGGGACAAGCCGCGTATGCCGCGTCCAAAGGCGGCGTGGCAAGTCTGACGTTGCCGGTGGCTCGGGATCTGTCGCGCAGCGGGATCCGCGTGATGACCATCGCCCCCGGGATCTTCGAGACGCCGATGATGCTCGCCATGCCCGCCGAAGTGCAGGCGTCGCTCGGGCAGATGGTGCCGTTTCCGCCTCGTCTGGGTAAGCCGTCGGAATACGCAATGCTCGTAGAGCAGATCGTCCGCAATCCAATGCTCAACGGCGAGGTCATTCGTCTGGACGGCGCTATCCGGATGCAGCCGAAGTAAGACGCGCACCGCCATACCGCGCCTTCCAACGCATTGCTGCATTGCACCAAAATGTCGCGCAGACTGTGACTACAATGGAATGCCGACCGTAACTTGCGGTCGGCTCTGACACCGGTTTTCACGATCCCGACCGGTGCCCGCGCATCGTCCCCCGTCGTCCCCGAGGCAGGAGGCTGGCATGAAATCACTGGCGCAACAGATGTCGTTTTACCAGCGCTATCACCGCAGTCCCAAGAATCGTCTGACCCATTTCTTCGGCGTTCCCATGATCGTCCTCGCGGTGATGCAGGTCTTCTCTTGGGTGCCGCTCGGCCCGAGCGGCCTGAATGCGGCGCATGTGATCGTGCTGGTATTGCTGATGTATTACTTCCTGCTCGATGTCCCGCTCGCGCTCGCGATGACGACCTTCTTCGCGGTGCTGCTGGCCGTCACGCAACATCTCGCGAAACTCTCCTGGCCTTGGGCGCTGACCGTGTTCGGTGTGCTCTTCGTCGGCGGCTGGATCGTGCAACTGATCGGCCATCACTTCGAAGGCCGCAAGCCTGCCCTGCTCGACAACATCTTCCAGATCTTCATCGCACCAATGTTCCTGATGGCGGAAGTGTTCTTCCATTTCGGCTACAAGCCGGGCCTGAAACGACGCGTGCAGGAACTGTCGATGCAATCGGTCTGAGCGCCGGGCGTCGCAGCGAGCGAGGTGCCGGGCGAGAGCAAACAGCGCGAAAAACACGAATTGCACGAATTGTGAATCGCGCCGCTGCAAATCAAAACGCCAGCCGGTTGAAGCCGTCTGGCGTTTTTCATGAACCGCCGCGCGAAGCCCCCGGCACGTTGCGCGAGCCTCGCGGCCAACGACTCGCTACCCGTGACTGCCGGGACGGCGGCTGAGATCGTCGAGCACCTGACGAATCGCGTCGGCATCATCGGCTTCGGGACGCTTGCTCAGATACAGTTCAAGATCGTCCTGCGCCGGGCGCACCAGTCCCAGCCGCGCATAAGCCAGCCCGCGATCGCGTTTCTCCACAGGATGATCGGGCAAGACGAGCACCATGCGCTCCTGCACCGCCAGCAACCGCTCCCAGCGCTCGTTCTGCGTATAGATGGCGCGCAGATTGCGGAGCATACGAGCGAGGATTTCGCGCGGCGTTGCAGGCTCGAGAAACGGATGCAGCAACGCCCACAGCGCCAGCTCCTGAATCGGCTCGGCGCTTTCGTCGCGGTAGTGTTTCAGATATGGCTCGACCATCTCCAGCAACCGTTGCGGCGAGAGCGAATTGCCCGAGATCGGATCGATGACGACGTCGCCCGCCGGCACGGCTAGCCGTAACAGGAAATGACCGGGGAACGACAGGCCACGTAGCGGCAGGCCGATCTGGTGACCGATTTCCATGCACAGCACGGCCAGCGAAATGGGAATGCCGCGACGACGGTCCAGCACCACGTGCAGGTGGCTGTTGTCCGGATCGTAATAGTCGTTCTGATTGACCGTGAAGCCGAGCTCACGGAAGAAGAAGTGGTCGAGCAGTTGCAGCTTCTGCAACGGCCCGGCATCCGGCGGCAGACGCTTGGCCAGACGCGCGGCAAGGGCGTCGATCTGGGTCAGCGTGTCCTGCACGTCGAGATCGGGATAGACGTCCTGCGCGATTGCGATGGCCGCCTCGGTCAACGGCAAGCCGTCGTCGGACGCAACCAGCGCAGCAAAGTACTCCAGAAATCGATTCGCCATGCGGTATCCGTGGATTCCGCCGCGTTACCGGACCGTCAGTCGATCACGAATGGATCACGTGTGAGTCCGTCGGCGGAAGAAGGAGAAGTTGAACCCCATGAGGAATAATGCCCCGAAATACACCACGGCGCATAGCACCAGACTCGCCCCGAGCAGCGCAATACGGGCCAGCGGCCGGGCACCCAGCGCGACCCAGTCGAAACTCTGGGTGAACCACAGCAGCACCCCGGCCAGAATCAGGCAGGCCGCCAGCAGTTGCACGAAAAACAGCCGCCAGCCCGCCTCGGGCCGGTAGATACCGCGTTTATACAGCCCCGCGAACAACAGGGCGGCGTTCATGCACGCGCCCACGCCAATCGACAGCGACAGTCCGGCATGGGCGAACCAGCGCACGAACAGCAGGTTCGAGAGCTGCGTGGCGATGAGTACCACGATGGCAATCTTCACCGGCGTCTTGATGTCCTGCTTTGCGTAGAAGCCCGGCGCGAGAATCTTGATGAGAATCAGGCCGACGAGCCCGACACCGTAAGCGGTCAGCGCATGCGCCGTCATCACCACATCCGTCGCATCGAAACGGCCGTATTGATAAAGCGTTGCGGTCAACGGCTCGGCGTAGACAAACAAGCCGACCGCGCTGGGCATGGCCAGCAGGAACGTGAGGCGCAGGCCCCAGTCGAGCAGCGCGGAGTACTCGGCCGCGTCGCCATCGGCATTGGCGCGCGACAGGCTCGGCAGCAGGATCGTGCCCAGCGCCACGCCCAGGAGCGCCGTGGGAAATTCCATCAGGCGGTCGGCGTAGGCCAGCCACGACACACTACCCTGCGCGAGCCGCGAGGCGATGTTCGTGTTGATGATCAGGCTCACCTGCGCGACCGACACGGCGAGCGTTGCAGGCACCATTTTGGCGAGCACCCGCTTCACACCGGCGTTGCGAAGCGCTGCGGCAATGTTGATGGTGATGCGCGGCAGCATGCCGATACGCGCAAGCGCCGGGAGCTGGATAACCAGTTGCAGCACCCCGCCGACGATCACGGCATAAGCCAGCGCGTAGACCGGCGTCTGCAGATGCGGGGCCACCCACAGCGACGCGACAATCGAGCTGACGTTGAGCAGCACCGGTGCGAACGCGGGCATCGAGAACTGACGCCACGTGTTGAGCACCCCCGCGGCGAGCGTCGTAATGGAGATCAGGGTGATATAGGGGAACATCACGCGCGTCATGAAGACGGCGGCGTCGAACGTGCCGTTCTCGTGCGCGAGGCCGGTCGCAACGGCGTAGACGACCCCGGACGCCCCAAGCACCCCGGCAATCGTGATCGACAGCAGCACCCAGAACAGCACCGTCGTGACGGAGTCGACGAGGGTTTTCGTCTCTTCTTCGCTACGCTGAGATTTGAATTCGGCCAGAATTGGCACGAATGCCTGGGAAAACGCCCCTTCGGCGGACAAGCGGCGTAACAGGTTGGGAATGCGGAACGCCACGTTGTAGGCGTCGGTCATGGGACCGGCACCAAACATGCGTGCGATAAGAATTTCACGGACCAGACCGGTGATGCGCGAAAGCATCGTGAAACCGCTGACCGTAACGAGAGCTTTGAGCAAATTCATGTTGCGCGTATTATACGCACAGCATTGCAGCAAAGAAGTTGCAATTTCCGTTTCGCTTCGGCTATAATCGACGGTTTCGAAGTCAATGGATTGCTTCCTGGCCACCGTGTCTCCCAGGGAGCCGAGCCAAACTGCATAGAAGCCGCATCAGGCGGAGCAATTCAAGGAATTCACCGAACATGGCAAATACCGCACAAGCACGCAAGCGCGCGCGTCAAACCGTTAAGATCAACGCCCACAACTCGGCGCTGCGTTCGCGTCTGCGCACGGCTGTGAAGGCTGTCCGCAAGGCAATCGCCACTGGCGACCAAGCCGCTGCAAAGGAAGTCCTGCGCACGTCGGCCAAGACGATCGACATCATCGCTGACAAGAAGATCGTCCACAAGAACACCGCTGCTCGCCAAAAGAGCCGCCTGTCGGCCGCCATCAAGGCGATGTCGGCTGCTGCCTAAGACAGCGTAAGCTGCAAAGCAGAACAAGTTGCTTGCCGGTTCCGACTACGGTCGGGACACTAAAAAGCCCGCTTCGTGCGGGCTTTTTTCTTTTGGGGACTCACTGACGTCTCGCGTCACACCCCACCTCTGGCCAAGCAGTGTCCCGGCATTGTCCCGTTACACCTCCGTAATCCGCCCCCCTCCCTTCCCCCCACCCCTCGCTTCCTTTGTCCATGCGCTGAACGCTTTGTTTTAGCCTGCGAATCCCTACACCATGATGCACCGGCTACGGCTGTTCGAGTGCGTTGTGCAGGGCGAAACACGTCCGCCACACGAAAAGCGTGGCGCGCCGCGACAGACCGCCAAAGAGACCGAGAACGCTGAAGAAGTACCGCGAGAAGCGATGGATGCGCCGAAACGGCGTAGATGCGACAAATCGACGGTGAGTCAGGGCCAGAGGCCCGGCACTCACGTCTGGCCGAAAACGGCCAAGGGGGAACTATTTGACGTCGGGAACGAAGCAGGCTTCCGTCATCTGCAAACCGTTGTCACGGGCAAAACTCATCACGAAATCGAACATTCTCGGCTCGATGTCGCGCAATCGCTCGTCTACAACGACGCACTTGACGTCACCTACCATCGTCGGACGCACATAGGGGGAGTACTGCATGTATGCGTTCGGGCCAGAATTGCTTCGGCCGCAGAACGACACGGCGCCGCACAGACGCTCCGCCCAGTCACTCGGACGAAACTTCTTGCCATCCAAAGTCAGCCCCTGGATGAAATACTCGCGCGCGGAAACCTGGTCGGTCATATCGCTCAATCACCTCAAAAAACACCTGGACGGCCATACCGCGGGTAGCGTAGCCGACAGAGACAGTATTATATCTTATATAAGACTCAAACCCGTCCCCCCTCCATTGCCGCAGATGTTTTTTTCGGTCTTGCCAGCCATGTCTGGCTGTGCAGCAGCGGGCTAGATAATACGCTTTTCGTGTGACGACAAAACGATTTGGTAGACTAGGGGCCGTTCCCCAGAAGCCAGCAACCGGTAGAACACCTTCACGAGCCTGATCGGGGGACAGGCCTCAAGGCTTGTTCGTCGTGCCGAACGCGTCCGAGTTCCCAGCGAATGTATGCTGAATTCACGCGGTATCGGCCTCCAGCAGAACATCCAAATGACCACCGCCAAAGCCATCAAGCATTACCTGCAGTTTTCGGATCTGACGCTCGACGAGTATGACTACGTGCTCGAGCGCACCCGCATCCTCAAGAAGAAATTCAAAAACTACGAGACCTACCACCCGCTGCACGACCGCACGCTGGCGATGATCTTCGAGAAGAGCTCGACCCGCACGCGTCTGTCGTTCGAAGCCGGCATTCACCAGTTGGGCGGCCACGCCGTGTTCCTGAACACGCGCGACACGCAGCTCGGCCGCGGCGAGCCGATCGAAGACGCCGCACAGGTGATCTCGCGCATGACCGACATCATCATGATCCGTACGTTCGGTCAGGAGATCATCGAGCGCTTCGCGCAGCACTCGCGCGTGCCCGTGATCAACGGCCTGACCAACGAATATCACCCGTGTCAGGTGCTGGCGGATATTTTCACGTACTACGAGCATCGCGGCCCGATCAAGGGCAAGACCGTGACGTGGATCGGCGACGCCAACAACATGTCGTACACGTGGATTCAGGCTGCCGAGATCTTCGGCTTCCAGTTCAATATCTCGACGCCGCCGGGCTACCGCCTCGATCAGTCGATGGTGGCCGAATCGAGCCGTCCGTTCGTGCGCGAGTTCGACGACCCGCGTGAAGCTTGCGAAGGCGCCGACCTCGTATCGACCGACGTCTGGACGAGCATGGGTTTCGAAGCGGAAAACGAGGCGCGTAAGGCCGCTTTTGCTCAATGGTGCGTGAACGCGGACCTCATGCAACGCGCCAAGTCGGACGCGCTCTTCATGCACTGCCTGCCCGCGCACCGCGGCGAAGAAGTGGCGGCAGAGGTGATCGATGGCGCGCAGAGCGTCGTCTGGGACGAAGCCGAGAATCGTCTGCACGCGCAGAAGGCGCTCATGGAGTTCCTGATGCTGGGCCGTGTTTAATACGCACGTCCCGCGGACATGGCAGACGTAGTAGACGAATAACGCCCGGACTCGCGCAATGCTGTCCGGGCGGCTTCCCGAATCTCCCCGCTTGGCCACACACGACGGGCCTTCGCCTGCGTCCCGAATCCCTTCTCTTCCCCACCGCAAGTAACGTTCCGCTATCATCGCTGACGCGCTGCCGTCCCTTGTGGACAAACGCTCATGCGCGCTCATAGCGGCACATCGTAGTTCGCGTCACCCGTCAGAACATTTTGGAATTTGCACCATCGCGGGGCGAATTCGTTGTGCAATGCACAAAATGCGGACGGGTGGACGTCCGAAACGTGCTAGCATGAATTCACGCTTGGCCCCGAATGGGCCGGGCATATCGACTCTCCATCGCGACTTTCGCTCGCATTCGACACAGCATTCGGTCATGACGCAAAACGCTACGCAGTTCGACAACGTTTCCGTAATCAAGCGCGCCAACACCTATTTCGACGGCAAGTGCGTTTCGCACACCGTTCTGTTCCCGGACGGTACGCGCAAGACGCTGGGCGTGATTTTCCCGGCCACGCTCCAGTTCGGCACCGATGCTCCCGAAATCATGGAAGTCACGGGCGGGCGCTGCCGCATTCGCCTGGCCGGTCAGACCGAGTGGCAGGAATATGCCGCGGGTCAGGAATTCTCCGTGCCGGGCAACAGCAAGTTCGATATCGAGGTCGTGGAGACGCTCGATTACGTTTGCCACTACGGCTAACCGTACGGCCAGCATCGCGACGGCGCGGGCGCTTCTGCCGCGCCATCGCCCTCTCGGCCGGTTCAGCGCGGCCCGGCGCCGCTTCCCACTATGTCGCGACTGCCTTTCGAATCCGCCGACAATGCTGCCGGCCACACGTCTGATGGGTCTGAGGTTTCAGGATCGTCCGACACTTCCAGCGCGTGCGCTGCGACGCCGCCCGCTGCACAGGCCGAGACCTCTGCGCACCTCCCGCCCGACACTGCCGAAACACCCGATCGCGCGCACACCAACGCCCCCGTAAAGAAAGTACCGAAAGCGAAGCCCGCAAAGAAACCCGAGAGAGCCGAGAGAGTCGATAGCGACACCGATCTCGAGCCGACCGACGTCCCGCTGCTCCCGCCAGGTGGCCCGCGCACTCGCGCCAAATCGACGAAACCGTCGCGCAGCCGCAGCAGCAACGTGAAACGCAAAGGCATCGACCTGGGGCTGCAAGGCGGTGGCGCACACGGCGCATACACGTGGGGCGTGCTCGATAAATTGCTGGAAGACGGGCGTCTGGAATTCGAAGGCATCAGCGGCGCGTCCGCAGGCACGATGAACGCGGTGGTGCTCGCGCACGGTCTGCTGGAGCGTCCCGGCGTCGATCCGCGCGAGAAAGCGCGTGAAGCGTTGCACAGCTTCTGGTTGGGCGTCTCGCAAGCGGGCTCGTCGGCCACCGCCTGGGCGCAAACCGTCTTCAGCTGGCTCAACGGCCGTCCCACCGAATACCCGGTCTGGCACGACTGGATGCAGAGCATGCAGCAGTGGATGATGCCGTTCTCGCAACCACCGGCGGAGATCAACCCGTTGCGCACCGTGCTCGAAGCCCAGGTCGATTTCGAGCGGCTGCGCGAGAGCACCGCGACCCATCTGTTCGTCTCCGCGACCAACATCCGCACGGGCAACATCCGTATTTTCCGCACGCACGAAATCACGCTCGACGTTGCGATGGCGTCGGCCTGTCTGCCGTGGCTGTTCAAGCCGGTGAAGATCGACGAAGACTTTTATTGGGACGGTGGCTATCTCGGCAACCCAGCGCTCTACCCGTTCTATTACGAGACGGTCACGAGCGACATTCTGATCGTACACATCAACCCGATCGAGCGCAAAGAGAAGCCCGTGCTGCCGGGGCAGATCATGAATCGCGTGAACGAGATCACGTTCAATGCGTCGCTCCAGCGCGAATTCCGCGCCATCTCCTTCGTGCACAAACTGATCGATGAAGGATGGATCAAGCCGGAGTTTCGCGAGCGTCTGAAGTACCCGCTGATTCACTCGATTCGCGCCGACAAGGAGCTGTACGACTTGTCCTCGTCGACAAAATTCGTGACGGACTGGCATTTCCTCACGACCCTGCGCGACCGCGGCCGCGAGGCGGCGGCCCGCTGGCTCGACGCGCATTACGCAGACGTCGGCGTACGCTCCACCGTCGACCTGCGCCGGGACTATCTACAGCGCTTGCCCGACGCGACCGCCATCAAAGCATGAGTGGTTCGGGCTCGAGTGCGATGCCAAAGCGTTCCTGCACGCTGGCCTGCACGGCGCGGGCCAGCGCCACGATATCGGCACCGCTCGCCCCGCCGCGATTCACGAGCACCAGCGCCTGACGCTCATGCACGCCCGCATGGCCCAGCGACTTGCCGCGCCAGCCGCACTGATCGATCAGCCAGCCTGCCGCGACTTTCCAGGTGCCGTCCGGCTGCACATAGCCGACCGCCTGCGGGAAACGCCCGCGCAGCGAATCGAACGTACCGGCATCCACTACGGGGTTCTTGAAGAAACTCCCGGCGTTACCCAGTTCAGCCGGATCAGGCAGCTTGCGACGGCGAATCTCGACCACCGCATCAAATATCTGCCGGGCGGTGGGCCGCTCGATGCCGGCCTCGGCGAGCGTGCGCGACACGTCCGCATAACCCGTCACGGCCTGCCACGGCTGCGGCAAACGCAGCGTGACGGCCACGATGATGTAGCGCCCCGGCTCGCGCTTGAACAGCGAATCGCGGTAGCCGAAAGCGCAGACGTCGTGGGTGAGCGTGACGAACGCGCCGGTGGTCGTATCAAGCGCGCGCACCGCGAAGCAGCGCTCGGCCAGTTCCAGCCCGTAGGCGCCGATGTTCTGGATGGGCGCCGCGCCCAGCGTGCCCGGAATCAACGCGAGGTTTTCCAGTCCGGCACAGTCTTGCGAGAGCGTCCAGTCGACGAAATCGTGCCAGACCTCGCCAGCGCCGCCGCGCACGTAGCGTGCGTGCGGATCGGCGGGATGGTCCGCGAGACGCTCGCGGCCGCGAATGGCCATGCGCAGCACCACGCCGTCGAAATCGCGCGTGAGCACGACATTGCTGCCGCCACCGAGCACGAGACGCGGCAGGCCCGCCAGTTCGGGCATGGCGAGCGCCTCGAGAAGCGCCGCTTCGCTGTCGATGGTCACGACATAGCGGGCGGCGGCCGGCAGACCGAAGGTATTGAAGTCGCGCAGGCTGACGTCGCGTTGCAACTGAGGCATGGAGTATGAGCAGGCCAGTGGGGGGCGCCGAGCCGGACATCGCCCGGAAGGGACGCGGGACCGACGGCTGAATTACAATATCGGGCGAAAGAATTTTGCGCATCATTATACCGGCCGTGCGAGCGCGTCCCGTGCCCGGCGAATCGTCACCGAATCGTCAGGCGCACTGCCCCCCGAATGATGCGCACAGGCAGACAACTGCCAGCGGACTCACACAGCGCGCCCCGCGTGCCTTTTCACGAACCCTTTGTATTTCAGGAGAGCCAGATGCCATCGTTTGACGTGGTTAGCGAAGCCAACATGGTAGAGGTCAAGAACGCCATCGAGCAGGCCAACAAGGAAATCTCGACGCGCTTCGACTTCAAGGGATCGGACTCGCGCGTCGAGCACAAGGAGCAGGAACTCACGCTCTTCGCCGACGACAACTTCAAGCTCGATCAGGTCACGCAGGTGCTCATCGCCAAGATGGCCAAGCGCAATGTCGACGTGCGTTTCCTCGACTACGGCAAGGTCGAGAAGATCAGCGGCGACAAGGTCAAGCAGGTCGTCAAGGTCAAGAAGGGCGTCGAGGGCGACCTGGCCAAGAAGATCGTGCGCATCATCAAGGACAGCAAGATGAAGGTCCAGGCGAGCATTCAGGGCGACAGCGTGCGTATTGCGGGCGCCAAGCGCGATGACTTGCAAAGCGCCATGGCGCTGCTGCGCAAGGACGTCACCGACACGCCGCTCGACTTCAACAACTTCCGCGACTGAGCGTCACGATTCGCGTTCGCGCCTGTCCTCGCCGCGGCTTTTCGGCGAAGACAGGCACAAAAAACCCGCAGACTCGCTGCGGGTTTTTATTTTCCGGCGGTGGCCGGACTTGGCTGGACACGGCCGGATGACGGCCCAGGCTTGCGCTTACTTCTTCTGTCCGATGCGGCTTTCCTTGCCCGCGATCAGCTTGCCGATGTTTGCGCGATGTCGGTAGATCAGCAACATCGCCATGACGATCACTGCCGGGGAATACGGCCCGAACCCGAACATAAAGACGTAATACAGCGGCGCAAACACTGCCGCGACCAGCGCCGCAAGCGACGAATAGCGGAAGAAGACGGCGATGATGAGCCACGTCGCCATCACCGCGAGGCCGAGAATCGGGCTGATGGCGAAGAGCACGCCTGCCGCCGTCGCCACGCCCTTGCCGCCCGCAAAGCGCAGGAACACCGGGTACAGATGGCCGAGGAAAACGGCAAGCGCCACGGCCGCCAGACCGAAATCGCCCACGCCCCACGCTTCGGCGAAACGCTCCGCGAGAAAGACGGCGAGCCAGCCCTTGAGCGCGTCGCCGATCAGCGTCAGCACCGCGGCCTTCTTGTTGCCCGAGCGCAGCACGTTGGTGGCGCCGGGGTTGCCCGAACCGTAACTACGCGGGTCCGCGAGACCCATCGTGCGGCTGACGATCACCGCAAACGGCACCGAGCCGATCAGATACGCGATAACGATAAAAACCAGTGTGGCCATGAACTTCGTGGGTGAGGAGATTGGGTAATGGCCGCCATTCTACTTGAGCCGCCTCGCCTCCCCATTCTGGCAAACACGGGGTTGCGCCGCGCCTCGGGGACAGCCCCGAAATTCCGGAAGCCCGACACCGTCGTTAAATCACGGATCCCGGGATCTCCCGCCGGAAACAATGGGCAATGTCCCCTGCGGGCCCAGACGCGCGAGCGCGCGGGGAGCGAAGGAAGGTCAGTCGGTGAGTGCGACGTTCACCGGCGTGGGCGCAAGCACGCGCACGATTTCGGACGGGGCCATCGACACGAGATACCCGCGACGCCCGCCATTGATGTAGAGCCTGGGCAGTTCGAGAATCGACGCTTCCACGTAGACCGGCATGGTCTTGCGTGTGCCGAACGGGCTCGTGCCGCCGACGAGAAACCCCGAATGACGATTCGCGACGTCCGGCTTGCACGGCTCAATGCGCTTGCATCCCGCCTGACGCGCAAGGGCCTTGGTCGACACCTGACAATCGCCGTGCATGAGCACGATCAGCGGCCGGGCTTTTTCGTCTTCCATCACGAGTGTCTTGACGACAGCATGCTCGTCCACGCCCAACTGGCGCGCAGACTCCCCCGTTCCGCCATGCTCGACGTAGTCGTAGACGTGCTCGGTAAATGCCACTTTGTTTTGCTTCAGAAACTGCGTGGCCGGCGTTTCCGAGACGTGTTTGGTCTTGCTCATGGGCGCCTATTGTAATAAATCGCGCCGGTGCTGCGGTCCCGGAATGCCGCCCGCTGTCCAGGCCCTCCCGGCCTTCCCGGCCTTCCCTGTCGCGTCACGGCCGCCGCATTACAATGCGCGCATGTCCCCCATCACCGACACCCCCCATATTCCCGATCTCGTCGACACCTCGCGCGAAGATGCCATCGCCGCCGAGTGGCTCGCACATCTGCCCGCCCGCATCGACACCTTGCCCGCGCGTATCGCTGCGCACACGCCCGCACGCATCGCGCTGATCGACGACTTCGGCCGTCTGACCTACGGCGAGCTGACGAGCGTCGTGGCCGCCTGCACCGAGCGCCTGCGCGTGCACGGCGTGCGCGGCGGCGACCGCGTAATGATCGTCGGCGAGAACGGCATCGCGTATGTCGTACTGCTGCTTGCCGTCGCCGCGCTTGATGCGTGGCCGCTGCTTTGTAATGCACGGCTCTCGCCGGCGGAGTTGCACGTGATCCGCGATCACGCCCAGCCGCGCTGTGCGATCTACACCGTCGACGCCTCTCCCGACGCCGCCGCGCACGCCCGCACGGACGCCGCCAAAGTCGTCTGGACGGAACTTGGGCTGGGCGCCATTGCCGTGTCCGATGCCGATGCCGAGAGCCTCCCCGAGCCGGTACAAAGCGATCCCGCAGCACAATGCGCGGCGCTGATCTACACGACGGGGACGACCGGCACGCCCAAAGGCGTGCGTCTCTCGCATCGCAACCTGATGTTCATCGCCGCTGTGTCGAGCACGCTGCGACGCGTGAGTGCGGACGACACCGCCTACGGGGTGCTGCCGATCTCGCACGTCTATGGGCTGACGTCGGTGTGTCTGGGCACGCTGTACGCCGGCGGCACGTTGCGCCTCGCCGCGCGCTTCACGCCCGAGGCCGCGCTCGACTCGCTCGCTCACGACGGCCTGACGATTCTGCAAGGCGTGCCCGCCATGCACGCGCGTCTGATGGCATATGTGGCAACGCAAGGCGCCTCGCTCGTCGCCCCTCGCCTGCGCTTCGTCTACTCGGGCGGCTCGCCGCTAGACGCTGCGCTCAAGGCACGCGTCGAAGCGTTCTACGGCCAGCCGATCCACAACGGCTATGGGCTCACCGAGAGCAGCCCGACCGTCGCCCAGACCCTGCTCGACGCCCCTCGCGACGACTGCGCCGTCGGCCATGCCATACCGGGCGTGGCGGTGCGTATCGTGGGCGTGGACGGCAAAGACCTGCCCGACGGCGACGTCGGCGAACTCTGGGTGCGCGGCCCGAACGTGATGCTCGGCTACTACCGCGCCCCGGCACTGAGCGCCGCCACGGTGACGCAGGACGGCTGGTTACGCACCGGCGATCTCGCACGTCGCACGGCAGACGGCGCCCTTTTCCTCGCCGGACGCGCCAAGGAACTCATCATCCATTCGGGCTTCAACGTCTATCCGCTCGAAGTCGAGCAGGCGCTCGCGAGCCATCCCGACGTGCTCCAGGCCGCCGTGCTCGGACGCCCCGAAGAGGGCAACGAGCAGGTGATCGCGTTCGTGGAAGCGCGCCCGGGCCATGTCATCGACGTCGACGCGCTCGCCGTGTGGGCCGCGACGCGGCTCGCGCCGTACAAGCGTCCCGCCCAGATTCGCGTGCTGGACGCCCTGCCCGCCGCCTCCACGGGTAAGGTGCTCAAGCACAAGCTGCGGGCGCTGCTGTAACGGCCTTACCCGCGCGGGTGATGCTGCGCGTGCAGCGATTTGAGACGCTCGCGCGCGACGTGCGTGTAGATCTGCGTGGTGGAGATGTCGGCATGGCCGAGCAGCAACTGCACCACACGCAGATCGGCGCCGTGATTGATCAGATGCGTGGCGAAGGCGTGGCGCAGCGTGTGCGGCGAGAGCGGCGCGCGAATGTCCGCCTGCAAGGCGTAGCGCTTGATCAGATACCAGAACGCCTGACGCGTCATGCCCTCGCCGCGTTGTGTAACGAAGAGCGTGTCGCAGGCGCGGCCGTTGAGCAGCACGCCCCGGCTCTCGGCCAGATAGCGCGTGAGCCAGCTATTGGCCTCTTCCCCGAACGGCACGAGCCGCTCCTTCGCGCCCTTGCCGAAAATGCGCAGCACGCCCTCGTTCAATCCCACCTCGATGGTCTTGAGCGCCACCAGCTCCGACACGCGCAGGCCGCTCGCGTACATCAACTCGAGCATGGCGCGATCGCGCAGGCCAAGCGGCTGCGTGAGATCCGGGGCGGCGAGCAATGCCTCGACCTGCGCTTCCGATAACGTCGACGGCAGACGCTGCGCACGCTTGGCCGATGCGATGCGCAAGCACGGGTCCTGCTGCACGACGTGTTCGCGCAGTGCCCATTGATAGAAGCGTTTGAAGACGGACAGGCGACGATTCACGCTGCTCGCCAGACTGTCGCGACGCCACGCCAGATAGTCGGAGAGCGCCGCCTCGTCCACGCCGTCGAGCGCCATCTCCTGCTTTTGCGCCAGCCACTGTGCAAACAAACGAAGATCGCGACGGTAGGCGTCGAGCGTATTGCGCGAGAGACCGTCTTCGAGCCAGATCGTGTCGCAGAACTGGTCGATGAGCGTGGCGCTGCGCTCGTAAGTGATACCCAAGCCGGTACTCAAGCCGTAGCTCCTTCCTGGGCGAGCGCCCATTCGACGTGTTCGCGCACCAGCGCAGAGGGATGATCGCGGCGCGCGAGCAAGGCGTCGCGCATGGGCGTACGGGCCTCGGCATCGAGCGTCTCGCGCAGCGCATTGCCCAGCCCGACGGCCAGATTGCGCAGCCACCGTTCATGGCCGATCCGACGAATCGGGCTGCCCGCGAGCCGACCCATGAAATCCGTTTCGCTCCATGCAAAGAGTTCGACGAGCGACGCGCTGTCGAGCCTGTTGCGCGGAGCGAAATCGGTGAGCGGCGACGGCTGCGCAAACTTGTTCCACGGACAGTAGAGCTGACAGTCGTCGCACCCGTAGATACGATTGCCCATCTTCGCGCGCAGCGCCTCGGGAATCGCGCCTTTGTGCTCGATCGTCAGATACGACACGCACAGCCGTGCGTCGACACGGAACGCTTCGGTGATCGCCCCCGTCGGGCAGACATCGCGGCATCGCTGGCATTGACCGCAGTGCTCGCCGCGTTCGACGTTCGCGCCGTCGGTATCGACCGGCAGCGGCACGTCGACGAAAATCTCGCCGAGAAAGAAGAGCGAACCCGCCTCGCGCGAGAGCAGCAAAGTGTGCTTACCGCGCCAGCCGAGCCCGGCCTTCTGCGCGAGTTCGACTTCGAGCACCGGGGCCGAATCGGTAAATGCCCGGTACCCGAAAGGACCGATCGCATGCGTTATGCGATCCGCGAGTTGTTGCAGACGGTTACGCATGACCTTGTGATAGTCGCGTCCGCGGGCATAGAGCGACACGACGGCCTCGCCCGGCATTGCCGAGCGCGCCGCTTCGCGCTCGCGCCAGTGCGTCACGTCGGTGTCGCTTGGGAGATAGTTCATGCGCACGCTGACGACGCGCACCGTGCCGGGGACCAGTTCGGCGGGCCGCGCGCGCTTCATGCCGTGGGCGGCCATGTAGTCCATGTCGCCATGGCAGCCATCGTCGAGCCACTGTTGCAAACCCGCTTCGGCATGCGAGAGATCGGTGTCCGTGATGCCGACCTTCGCAAAGCCCAGCTCGCGCGCCCATGTGTGAATCTGCACCGCAAGCGCTGCCAGTCCCTCCGGATCGAGGGGGCGGGACGTCGCAATGTCGCGCGAGGGCGACACTTCCGAAGCCTTCGGCGGTGTCGATGGCTCGACTTGTGCGGCGGTAGCGGGGAAAATCACGGAAGCTTTCATCGACTCCATTTTACGCAATGCCCGCCATGCCCGATTCATCGGCGCCGCCCCTGCTGGGTGAGCGCATCTTCGCGCTGCCGAACGAAGCCGCCACCGAGGCCTTCGCGGCGGCATTCGCACGTGCCATCGTGGAGCGCATGGCCCATACCGACGCCGCCCACGCAGGCCTGCACGTGCAGCTCTCGGGAGACCTCGGCGCGGGAAAAACCACGCTCGCGCGGGCGGTGTTGCGCGCGCTCGGTCACACGGGACGTGTCAAAAGCCCCACCTACGCGCTGTGTGAACCATACAACATCGACACACCACACGGGGTGTTGCCGGTCTATCATTTCGATCTATACCGCTTTGCCGATCCGGCCGAATGGCATGACACGGGCTTTCGCGAGCATTTCGCGGGCGACGCCCTGTGCCTGGTCGAATGGCCGGAAAAAGCCGGAGGTCATCTGGGCACCCCCGATTTGATCTTTTGCCTGGAACCTGTGGGCGAGAGTCGCCGTCTGACGACGAGCGCCTACACGCCGGCCGGACTTGCTTGCCTGAACTCATGCTGATCAAACGCTTCGCCCGTACCGACGACGCTTCATCGCCCAATGCCGGCCGCCGCCGCGCATTGCGCGCTGGCGCATCGACGTTGATTCTCGCCCTCACCGGCCCTCGTCTCGCGTTTGCCAACGCCATTGTGGCGGTGCGCGTCTGGCCGGCCCGGGACTACACACGCGTCACGCTCGAGACCGACAACCCGGTCAAATTCCAGCAGCAGTTGATGGAAAGTCCGAACCGCTTCGTCATCGATCTCGACGAAGTGGATCTAAGTCCGGCGCTGCGCGACCTCGTCTCCAAGATCCAGCCGAACGACCCGCAGATCTCCCAGGTGCGCGTGGGGCAATTCAAGCCCGGCGTCGTGCGCATGGTCTTCGACCTGAAGGCCGGGGTGAAGCCGCAATCGTTCACGCTGCCGCCGGTCGCCGGCTACAAGTACCGCACGGTGTTCGACCTGTACCCGGCCGTCGAGCCCGATCCGCTCATGGAACTGCTCGCGCAAACCGCCAACAAGGCCCAGGCGCTCTCGCAGAACACGCAACCGTTGCCACCGTCACGCCCGTCGTCCGGTGGCGCCACGCCGAGCACGGAAGAGAGCGAAGCGTTCTTCCAGCGCTACGCGCAACGCGAGCAAAACGCGCGCGGCTCGCGTCCCGCACCGACGCCCTACCCTGCTGCGCCCGATAAAACACCGCCGCTGGCGCAACGCAACGACGACGATAACGACGACCTGCCTGCGCCGCCGCGCGGTCCGAAAACGGCTCGCCTGCTCACCATCGCCCTCGATCCCGGACACGGCGGAGAAGACCCCGGCGCCATCGGCAGCAGCGGCACGTACGAGAAGGTCGTGGTGTTGCAGATCGCCAAGCGGCTGCGCGAGAAGATCAATGCGCAGCCGAATATGCGCGCGATGATGACCCGCGACGCCGACTTCTTCGTGCCGCTCGGCGTACGCGTGCAGAAAGCGCGCCGTGTGGACGCCGATCTGTTCATGTCGATTCACGCAGACGCCTTCACCTCGCCCTCGGCCAACGGCGCCTCGGTGTTCGCGCTGTCCGAGCGTGGTGCAACGAGCGCGACGGCACGGCTGCTGGAGAAGACGCAGAACGCCTCCGATCTGATCGGCGGCGTGAACATCAAAACCAACGACCGCACGGTGGCGCATGCGCTGCTCGATATGTCGACGACCGCACAGATCCGCGACAGCAAGGTGTTCGGCACGGCGCTGCTCGCCGAGATCGGCACCGTGGCGGACCGGCTGCATAGCAAGAATGTCGAGCAGGCCTCGTTTGCGGTGCTCAAGGCGCCGGATATTCCGTCTGTGCTCGTCGAAACCGCCTTCATCAGCAACCCCAAGGAAGAGCGGCGTCTGAACGATCCGGCCTATCAGGAACGGCTCGCCAATGCGCTGCTCAAGGGCATCAAGGCCTATTTCGCCAAGAATCCGCCCATCGCGAAGAACCGCACGGCCTGACGTCCAACCCCAAAGAAAAATGGCGCGTCCGAAACCGGACGCGCCATTTTTTTGAGACGGCCAACAAGACGGCGCGAAGCCGTCTCATGCCGCGATCCTTACTTGCCTTGCCCTTGCGGCTCACCACGGCGACGGCCGCGCGCGAACAGCTTCCAGAGCGCGCCGAGTGCGATGGGTACCACGGCGGCCGAAATCCCGACCAGCACGATGATGTTCAGGTACTGCTTCACGATCGGCAGATTGCCGAACAGGTAGCCGCCGCCCACGAGCAGCACCACCCAGATCAGGGCGCCGAGCACGTTATAGAGCTGGAAGCGCGCCCATGACATGGCCGATACACCGGCAACGAACGGGGCAAACGTGCGCACGACCGGCACGAAACGCGCCATCACGATGGTCTTGCCGCCGTGGTGTTCGTAGAAGTCATGGGTCTTGCGCAGGGCGTCGCGATCGAGAAAACGCCAGTTCTTCTCGTACACGCGCGGCCCGATCTTCGAGCCGATCCAGTAGTTGAGCGTGTTACCGGTGACCGCCGCGATGAAGAGCAGCACGCCGAGCAGCCACGGATCCATTGCGCCGGAGGCCGCAAAGGCGCCGCCGATGAACAACAGGGAATCGCCCGGCAGGAACGGAAAGAGCACCAGACCTGTTTCCACGAACACAATCAGGAACAGGAACAGATACACCCAGTTTCCGTACTGATCGATAAACACGCCAAGGTGTTTGTCGATATGGAGCACCATCTCCAGCAATTGCACCAAAGTATCCAAGTCGATTCCTCAAGATAAAGGACGCCGGCCCGTCCCGGCGGGCGTGCGACGTGTCGCATCATACCAGCGCGGGGCCGTCGGGCGTCGTGAAGTCTCCATGACCGCCGGGACCGGCCTGTCGCAGCGGGTCGGACGTGTCCGGATGCCCCCCGGCATGTCGTTGCGCGCCAGTCTCTCTCCCCGCCACTGTCCCACAGTGAAATTAGTTGCCAATTAAAGGGCACGCGGGGGCCAGCGGGGGCGCGAGGGTGACGCGAAGCGAAGTGTAGCGGGTATTACACGATGAAACACAGGCGGGCCTATGCCTTTGAGGGCAGCCTTTATAATGGTTCCCATGTCTGCTACTCCCACCCCCGATACCGAAGCGCAAGACCCGGTCGTCGCTCCAGGCGATGCCGCGTCCGAGGCAGCTTCCGACGCCACCGCCGACGCGCCTGCGCGCCGCCCCGGCCCCATGCCGGCAGGCCTCGCACCGGCTCGCGCGATCCGCGTCCTTCCCGATCAGTTGATCAGCCAGATCGCCGCCGGCGAGGTGGTCGAGCGTCCGGCCTCCGTGGTCAAGGAACTGCTTGAGAACGCCCTCGATGCCGGTGCCCGCGCGCTCCAGGTCAAGCTGGAAGAAGGCGGCGTGCGACGCATTGCGATCACCGACGACGGCGGCGGCATGTCCGCCGAGCAGTTGCCGCTGGCGCTCACCCGCCACGCGACGAGCAAGATCCGCACGCTCGACGAGCTGGAATCGGTGCTCACCCTCGGGTTCCGGGGCGAAGCGCTCGCGTCCATCGCGTCGGTGGCGCAGCTCACGCTCTCCAGCCGTCAGATCGAAGCACCGCACGCAACCGCCATCGACGGCAACACCGGCGCGCTCACGCCCGCCGCCGGGCCGGTCGGCACGACGGTCGACGTGCGCGACCTGTACTTCAACACGCCCGCGCGCCGCAAATTCCTGAAGACCGAGCAGACCGAGTTCGGACATTGCATGGACGTCATTCGCCGCAGCGCACTGGCGCGCCCGGACGTCGGCTTCTCGATCCTGCACAACAACCGCGCGGTCGAGCACTGGAATGCGTCCGACGCGGCCACGCGAGTCTCGCGCGTGCTCGGCAACGACTTCGCCGACGCGCATCTCCCGCTGGACGAAGGCGCCGCGGAACTGCGCCTGTCGGGTTTCGTCGGCTTGCCGACCGCCAGCCGTGGCCGTGGCGATCAGCAGTTCTTCTTCGTGAATGGACGCTTTGTGCGCGACAAGCTGCTCACGCACGCCGTGCGCGCCGCCTATGAAGACGTGCTCCACGGCGATCGCTATCCGGCGTACGTGCTGTATTTCGAACTCCCGCCGCAGTTGGTAGACGTGAACGTTCACCCGTCGAAGATCGAAGTGCGCTTTCGCGACGCGCGCAGTGTCCACCAGTTCGTGTTCCACGCAGTGCAGCGCGCGTTGGCGCGTGCGGCAGGCAGCGGAGGCGCCACGCACGCGGCGCATCTGGCCGACGGTGGCGGATTGGCCGCCGGTCCCGGTGCGGCGGGTGGCGGCTTCGGTGGCGGCCTGGGCGGCGGCTTTCAGGGCGCACGTCCGTCCGGGGGCTTCGGCACACCGGGCGGCAACCACTGGAGCGCGCGCGCGCAGCAAGGCTCGCTGCCGGTCGCGCAGCCCCTGTCCGTCTACGACAATCTGTTCGGACGCACGGCGCCGCCTGCGGCACGTCCGTACGGCCAGCCGGGCGTGACGGATGTGCCCTCGCCCGCCTATGGTGGCGCGGGTGGCTCAGGCGATTCAAGCGATTCAGGCACCCCCGGCACGGCACAAGACGGCGCAACGCTCGCCAGTGCGTTCGCCGCGAACGCCAACGGTAACGGCACCGCCGGCGCCACGTCGCTCGACCAGCCGTTAGGCTTCGCACTCGGGCAGTTGCATGGCATCTACATCCTCGCGCAGAACGCCTACGGCCTCGTGCTCGTCGACATGCACGCGGCGCACGAGCGCATTCTGTACGAACGCTTCAAGCAGGCGCTGGTCGCGCAAAGCGTGCCGGTCCAGCCGCTGCTCATCCCGGTGACGTTCTTCGCCGATCCGGTGGAAATCGGCACGACGCAGGAGCATCAGGAGACGCTGAATGCGCTCGGCTTCGACCTCTCGGCGATCTCGCCGACCACACTCGCCGTGCGCGCCATCCCCGCGTTGCTCGACGGCGCCGATGCGCAGGCGCTTGCCCGCTCGGTGCTGGCCGACCTGCGACAGTACGGCGGCTCGCGCGCGCTCACGGAGCGTCAGCACGAACTGCTCGGCACGCTCGCCTGCCATACGGCGGTGCGCGCGAACCGGCGTCTGACGCACGAGGAGATGAACGCGCTGTTGCGTCAGATGGAAGCGACCGAGCGCGCCGATCAGTGCAACCACGGACGTCCCACCTGGTACCAGCTCACGCTCGGCGACCTCGACAAATTGTTCATGCGCGGACGTTGAGCGGTTCATGAAGGCAAATCCCCCGATCGTCTGTCTGCTGGGCCCGACGGCATCCGGCAAGACCGCCGCCGCGCTCGCGCTGGCACAGGACACCCCGCTGGAGATCGTTAGCGTCGACTCCGCGCTCGTCTATCGCGAGATGGATATCGGCACGGCCAAGCCGAGCGCGCAAGAGCTCGCCGCCGTGCCGCATCACCTGATCGACATCATCGATCCGCGCGACGCCTATTGCGCTGCGCAGTTTCGCGAAGACACGCTGCGGCTCGTCGACGACATTGCAGCACGTGGGCGCCGCGCGTTGCTCGTCGGCGGCACGATGCTGTACTACAAGGCGCTCACTCAGGGCCTCTCGCCACTGCCGTCGGCCAACGCCGCCGTGCGTGCCAGACTCGACGAAGACGCCGCGCGCGACGGCTGGCCCGCCATGCACGCGCGACTCGCCGGCGTCGATCCGGTGACGGCGGCGCGTCTTGCCCCGAACGATTCGCAACGCATTCAGCGCGCGCTGGAAATCTTCGAACTCTCGGGCAAGCCGATGTCGCAGTGGCTCGCCGAACAAGCGCAGACGCCCGAGACGCCGAGCGCCCACACGTTCGTGCCGGTCGCGCTGGAGCCCGGCGACCGATCGATCCTGCACACGCGCATTGCCGAGCGTTTTCGTTCGATGCTTGCCGCAGGTTTCATCGAAGAAGTCGAACGTCTGCGCGCGCGCGGCGATCTCGATGCGGGCCTGCCGTCGATGCGCTGCGTAGGCTATCGCCAGGTGTGGGAGTACCTCGACGGCGAAACCGACTACGACACCATGCGCGACAAGGGGATTTTCGCCACGCGCCAGTTGTGCAAACGTCAGCTCACATGGTTGCGCTCGATGCCCGGGCGTCACATCGTCGACTGCACCGCGGCAGACGCACCGCAGCGCGCCGTCGCCACCGTGCGCGCGCTCTGGCAGGACTGAGCGGGCCACGCCCCGCTCCCCACGCTTCGCTGCCCCGCTGCCTCGACGGCGAAGCCTCATGTCCGCCACCGTCTCAAGCCGCAGATGAGGCGGTGACGCGACGTCGCGCCTACAACATTCGCTCGCACATGAAGTCGACGAACACACGCAGCTTCGGCGACAGATGACGGCTCGATGGCCAGAGCATCCAGAACTGGCCGGGGTTCTCCATAGCGTCGTCGAGGAAGGACTGAAGCTGACCGGCGACGAGCGCATCGCGCGCGAGAAAATCGGGCATGTAAGCGATGCCCAGTCCGTGGATGGACGCACTCAGCAGCGCCTCCATGTTGTTGCAGGTGAGGCTCGTGGGTAGCTTCGGCTCACGTGTTACATCGGGCACAAAAGCCCGCCGAGGATTCCCCGGCGGGCTTTGTGCATTCCTTGCGATGACGGCGACAGTCTTGAGCGCCTTACCAATCTTCTCGAACCGCCTCCGTCAGCGTCTCACAACGTCATTACGAGACGATCGTCTGCGCTTCGCCTTCCTTGCGCTCGCGGATCGTGCCCAGACGGTAGACCGTCTCACCCGACGCCTCGAGATGCTTGACGGCCTCATCGGCCTTGTCCGCCGACACGATCACCGCCATGCCGATACCGCAGTTGAACACGCGATGCATTTCGGCGTCGGCCACCCCGCCGTGCTTTTGCAGCCACTGGAACAGCGGCGGCAGCGTCCAGGCGTCTCGCTTGATATCGGCCGTCAGGTGATCCTGCAACACGCGCGGGATGTTCTCGACAATGCCACCACCCGTGATGTGGGCCATGCCCTTGACGTCCAGCGTCTGCATCAGCGCCAGCAGCGGCTTGACGTAGATGCGCGTGGGCGCCATCAGCACGTCGCGCAGCGCTTGGCCGTGGAAGTCGGCGTCCAGATCCGGCTTGGCGACTTCGATGATCTTGCGAACCAGCGAGTAGCCGTTCGAATGCGCGCCCGACGAGGCCAGACCCAGCACCACGTCGCCCGGCACGATGCGCTTGCCGTCGATGATCTTGCTCTTTTCGACCGCACCGACCGCGAAACCGGCCAGATCGTACTCGCCGTCCGGGTACATGCTCGGCATTTCGGCCGTCTCACCACCGATCAGCGCGCAACCGGCCAGTTCGCAACCTTGGGCAATTCCCTTGACGACAGTCGCCGCCGTCTCCACGTTCAGCTTGCCGCAAGCGAAGTAGTCGAGGAAAAACAACGGTTCGGCGCCTTGCACCAGAATGTCGTTGACGCTCATGGCGACCAGATCCTGGCCAACCGTGTCGTGCTTGTTCAGCGTGAAGGCCAGCTTGAGCTTGGTGCCCACGCCGTCGGTCCCCGAAACGAGTACCGGCTCCTTGTAGCGCTTGGGCACTTCGAAAAGGGCGCCAAAGCCGCCGATGCCGCCCAGCACGCCGTCGCGCAGGGTTTTTTTGGCAAACGGCTTGATCGCTTCGACCAGTGCGTCGCCCGCTTCGATATCGACGCCAGCGTCGCGATAGGAAAGGCCGGAAGTTTCGTTAGGGTGTGACATGACGGGAATGCATCAAGGTTCGGTAAAATGCGATTTTACCCGATGCGCGTGTCCTTTCGGCGCGCAAACCGGATATCGGACGCCGGCAGTTGCCTGCGTGCCCTGTAAACCGTACTCTGCCGGCCTTTCAGCCGGCTTTCTTCGTTCGTGATTCAGCAACTGTATCTCGACCTCGGCACACCGCCGCCCGCCACGTTCGACAATTTTATTGTCGGGCCCAACCGCGAAGCGGCGCAGACGCTCGCCAGCCTTCCCGCCGAACTCTCGGCGGGTACGGCGCGCGACCGCGGCATCTACCTCTGGGGCGTTGCCGGGTCCGGCCGCACCCATCTGATGGAGGCGTTGTGTCACGCCGTCGGCCCGAGCGCACGTTATTTGCGCCCGAACAGCCCGCTGGCCGCCTTCACGTTCGACGATGCCAGCACGGTCTATTGCGTCGACGACAGCGACAATCTGTCGCCTACGCAGCAGATCGCCGCCTTCAATCTGTTCAACGAGACTCGCGCCCGTCCGCACTGCGCCTTCGTGGCGGCCGGCCCGCAGCCGCCGGTCGACATGCCGCTGCGCGAAGATCTGCGCACCCGCCTCGGCTGGGGTCTCGTGTTTCACATTGTGGGGCTCGACGACAACGGGAAGAAGCAGGCGTTGCAGAACGCGGCCCGCGAGCGTGGTTTGCAACTGGCGGCGGACGTGCCGGCCTATCTGCTCACGCACTTCGAGCGCGATATGTCGAGCCTGATGGCTTTACTCGACCGGCTGGACCGGTTTTCGATGGAACAGAAGCGCGCGGTGACGTTGCCGCTGCTGCGCCAGATGCTTACCCACACCGATCCGGCGGCGCCGGACGGGAAAAACTGACCGGTCGGACACTGATCCATCCCGATCCGTTTCCGAACGACATTAGACGGCCCCTAGCTTCAGGTAAAATTCGCGTAATGACCAATTTAGCTCTCTTCGATCTTGACCACACCCTGCTGCCTACGGACAGCGACAAGGAGTGGGGCCGTTTCCTCGTGCGCCAGGGCGCGGTCGAGCGTGACTCGTACGCGCAGGCCAACGAGGCCTTCTATCAGGACTACCGTGCAGGCCGGCTCGATATGCCGGCCTATCTGCGTTTCTGTCTCGCGCCGCTCGCCCGCTTCCCGCGCGACCAGCTCGACGCCTGGCACGCGCAGTACATGGAAGAATCGATCCTGCCGCACGTGCGCCCCGAAGCGCTCGCGCTGCTCGACACACACCGCAAGGCGGGCGATCTGTGCGCCATCGTCACGGCGACCAACACGTTCGTCACCCGCCCCATCGCCAAGGCCTTCGGCATCGATCATCTGATCGGCACCGAGCCGGCCACGGCAGGCGACGACCCGAATGCCCGCTACACCGGCGAATACGTCGGCACGCCGAGCTTCCGCGAAGGTAAAATCACCCGCACCGAAGCCTGGCTCGCCAGCCTCGGCAAGACGTGGAGCGATTTCGACCACGCTTTCTTTTACAGCGATTCCGCCAACGATGTCCCCCTGATGGAGAAGGTGAACCATCCGGTGGCAACGAACCCCGATGAGGCGCTTCGCGAGATCGCGCTGGCGCGTCGCTGGCCCATTCTCGAGTTGTTCCAGTGATCCGCAAATTCATCAAGAAGCTGCTCGGCAAAGACAGCCAGACCGACGACGGCGCCATCAGCCAGACGCCGCCCGGCACGCCGGTCGTCATTCCCGTCTCCGTTCACGGCATCGATCCGAGCCTGCTCTCGAAGAACGCCGTGCGCGTGACCGACACGTTGCAGCAGGCGGGCTTCAAGGCCTTCATCGTCGGCGGCGCCGTGCGCGACCTGCTGCTCGGCATCGCGCCCAAGGACTTCGACGTCGCCACAAGCGCCACGCCCGAGCAGGTGCAGCGCCTGTTCCGCCGCGCGCGCATCATTGGCCGGCGTTTCCAGATCGTTCACGTGCAATTCGGGCAGGAGATCATCGAGACCTCCACGTTCCGTGCGTTGGTCGATGCCGTCGATAGCGAGCAGATTGGTGCGCGTCGTCCGAAAAAAGGCGAACTCGACCGCAAGACGCACGTGACCGACGAGTCGGGCCGCGTGCTGCGCGACAACGTCTGGGGCGAGCAGGACGAAGACGCCGCACGGCGCGACTTCACCATCAACGCCATGTATTACGATCCGGCGGCGCAGACGGTGCATGACTATCACCACGGCTGGGAAGATATCCAGAAGCGTGTGCTGCGCATGATCGGCGACCCGGCCACGCGTTATCGCGAAGACCCGGTGCGCATGCTGCGCGTGGTGCGCTTCGCGGCCAAGCTCGGCTTCAAGATCGACGAAGCCACGGCCGCACCGATTCCGCAGCTCGCCCCGCTCATCGACAACGTGCCTGCGGCGCGTCTGTTCGACGAGATGCTCAAGCTGCTGCTCTCGGGCCATGCCTGGGCATGCGTGCAGCAACTGCGCTCGCAGGGTTTGCATCACGGCCTGCTGCCGTTGCTCGACGTCGTGCTGGAGCAGCCGCTCGGCGAGAAATTCGTCATGCTCGCGCTCGGCAATACCGATGCGCGCATTCGCGCCGGCAAGCCGGTCTCGCCGGGCTTTCTGTTCGCCGCCCTGCTCTGGCATCTCGTGCTCGAAAAGTGGCAGGCGTATCAGAGCGCGGGCGAGTATCCGATCCCGGCCTTGCATCTGGCAATGGACGACGTGCTCGACGCGCAAACGGGCAAGCTGGCGATCCAGCGCCGTTTCGTCGCCGACATGAAGGAAATCTGGGGCTTGCAGGTGCGCCTGGACAAGCGCGTCGGCCGCACGCCGCTGCGTCTGCTCGAACATCCGCGTCTGCGTGCCGGTTACGACTTCCTGTTGCTGCGTTGCGAGTCGGGAGAAGTCCCGGCCGAAGCCGGTCAATGGTGGACGGACTTCCTCGAAGGCGACTCGGTTGCGCGCGACGCACTGCTCTCGCAGGGCAGCGGATCGTCGGGTTCGACGCCCGCAGCGAAGCGGCGTCGCCGTCGTCGCAAGCCGTCTGGCGGACGCGGCGGTGAAGGCGGTGAAGGCGGCGAAGGCAGCGAAGGCAGCGGTGGCGATCAGGACACCGGTGGTGAGAACGCTACCAGCGAGAATCATGGCAAGCGGGTATCATCGCGACAGCATGGTTCCGAAGGTGCTTAATGACTGTTGCCTATATCGGGCTCGGCGCGAATCTCGGCGACGCCCGCCAAGCGATTAAGGACGCCATCGTCTGTCTGGCGCAGCAAATCGGCGTCACCATCACGGCCAAGTCCGACCTGTATCGCACGGCGCCCATCGAGTCGAGCGGCGACGACTACCTCAACTGCGCCGTCGCCGTCGAGACGAGTCTGACCGCCCGTCAATTACTTGCGCTGTGCCTGAAGATCGAGATGCATTTCGGACGTGAGCGGCCGTACAAGAATGCGCCGCGCACGCTCGATCTCGATCTGCTGCTCTATGGCGACGAGCGCATTGTCGAACCCGATCTGGTCGTGCCGCATCCGCGAATGGCGTTACGCGCTTTTGTGCTGCGCCCGCTTGCGGATATCGCACCCGACCTCGATATTCCCGGTGTGGGTCGCGTGAGCGCACTGCTCGGCGATGTCGCGGACCAGCGCATCGAGCGCGTCGCGCAGGGCTGCTGCCCGACCAAGCGCGCTTACGCCGCTTCGTGAAGCCCTCTCGCGTGAGGCATAACGCATCATGAGATCTGCCGTCCTCGGGCGTTTTCGCTATCTGGCCGTCGAAGGCCCTATCGGGGTCGGCAAGACGTCGCTCGCACAGCGGCTGGCCGACGCCGCCGGCGCCGATCTGATGCTCGAGCAGCCCGCGCTCAATCCCTTTCTCGAACGTTTCTATCGCGACAGCGCGCGTTATGCGCTGCCCGCGCAACTGTCCTTCTGTCTGCAACGCGTGGACGAAGCGACGGAAATTGCGCGTCGCGACATCGACGGCAAGCCGATCTTCACCGATTTTCTGCCGGAGAAGGATGGCCTGTTCGCCCGTCTCACGTTATCCGCCGACGAGCTTGACCTGTACCGCAAGCTCGTCGCGCATATCGAGCGAGCGCACCGCGCGCCCGATCTCGTGATTCATCTGCAAGCGAGTCCCGAGACGCTGTTCTCGCGCATTCAGAAGCGCGCGATCCCGATGGAACAGCAGATTCCGGACACTTATCTGCGCGCGCTGTGCGACATCTACAGCGAATTCTTCTATCATTACGCCGCTGCGCCGGTATTGACTGTCGACACAGAACAATTCGACCCGGCGCATAACGACAGCGACTTCGCCCTGCTGGTAGAACGCATCGATCAGATGCGCGGACGCAAGGAAGTCTTCGTCAAGGGCGCGCGCCCCTGATCGTCTCCCGACTCGCCGATTGCGCGCCTGTCGCGCCTGCGAACCCTCCTGAACCGAGGCTGACATGAGTTATCTACAAGAATCCAACCGCAAGGCCGTGACCGTTCCCGGGCTTGCCCAGATGCGCGAGCGCGGCGAGAAAATCGCCATGCTCACCGCTTACGACGCGAGTTTTGCCGCGCTGCTCGACCGCGTGGGCGTCGATGCCATTCTGATCGGCGACTCGCTCGGCAACGTGATTCAGGGCCAGCGCACGACGCTGCCCGTCGCCCTGCGCGACATCTGCTATCACACCGAATGCGTGACGCGCGCCGTGGACAAGGCGCTGGTGCTGGCCGATCTGCCGTTCGGCACGTATGGCACGAAGGAGCAGGCGTACCAGAGCGCCGTGGCCGTCATGCAGGCGGGTGCGCAGATGGTGAAGATCGAAGGCGGCGCGTGGCTCGCAGAGACGGTGCGCTTCCTGGTCGAGCGCAGCATTCCGGTGTGCGCGCATTTGGGACTCACGCCGCAATCCGTGCACGCGTTTGGCGGCTTCAAGGTGCAGGCGCGTGAAGACGCGGCACAAGCGCAGTTGCTCGACGACGCGCGCGCGTTGCAAGCCGCCGGGGCTCAACTGGTGGTGCTCGAAGCGATTCCGGCGGCACTCGCCGCACGCGTGACGCCCGAAGTGCCCACGATGCCGACCATCGGTATCGGCGCCGGTGTCGATTGCGACGGTCAGGTGCTTGTGCTGCAGGACATGCTCGGCGTGTTCCCCGGCAAGTCGCCGAAGTTCTCGAAGAATTTCATGGACGGCCAGCCGAGCATCGCGGCGGCCATCGAAGCCTATGTGCAAGCCGTGAAGCACGGCACGTTCCCGACGCAGGAACATAGCTTCTGAGCAACGACTCGGGCGACGGGCAATCCGTCGCACCGAAAGCCACGCACACAAAAGCGGTTCCGCCATGAACCGCTTTTTTCATGCCGCCACCGGCAACGTCAACACCACCGCAAAGCCCTCGCCTTCCGTGCGCTCAAACGTCATCTGACCGCCGTGGGCGTGAATGACTTCCGCGACCATCGCCAGCCCCAGGCTCGCGCCTTCACGGCCATCGGCGCGCGAGGAGAACGGGGTTCGCACGCGCTGCCACTCCGACGCCGGAATACCCGGCCCGTCGTCGAAGAATCGCAGACGCCACTGATCGTCCACCCGGCTCACCTCGACGTGCAGCCGATGCGGCGCGCCATAGGCCAGCGCATTCATCAGCACGTTCTTGATCGCTTCACGCAAGCTCAGCGCATCGCCAGCAATCATGCAAGGCTCATCGGGCGCGTGCAGTGCCACATCGATATCGCGCGTGGCGTACGAAAGCGTTTCGCGCATCGCCGTCTGCAACAACTCGTTCAGATCGACCGGCACCGGTGCCACACTCTCCGCCCGGTGCTGCACCATCGCGTGATTGATAAGTTGATGGATGAGACCGCCCAGCCCGCGCGCCTGCTTCTGAATGCGCGCGATATGCGTCGCACGGGCGGCTTCGTCCTGGGTCTGCGTGAGCATTTCCGCTTGCGCGGTGAGCGCGGTCACCGGCGTACGCAGTTGATGCGCGGCGTCGCCGATCACGCGACGCATCAGCGCACGCGACGTCGCCAGGCGCCGCATGAAATCGTTGATCGCCCCGACGAGCGCGAGCGTCTCGGCGGGAACGGTCACGGCGAGCGGCACGAGATCGTTCGAGTCACGCTCGCGTATCGCCACTTCGATCTGCTTGAGCGGGGCGAGCGCCTGACGCAGCGTCCACAGCGCGGCGAGCATCGTCAGCACACCGGTGGCGATGGTGATGAGCAACGTGTTGTCGGCCAGCCCTCGCGTGAATCGCACGCGGGCATTCTGCGTATGCGCGAGCGCGACCACGGCCCACGGATGCGGTGCGGCCACGGGCATGCGGCGTCCCACGATGGCGATGCGGATCGGCATCTCCTGATAGGTGCCGTTGACCACGATGGGGCCGTCGGCCAGTTGGTCCCACGGAATCGGCGGACGAAATTCCGAATCGCCCGCCACCGAACGGCCATCGGGATCGAGCACGGTGTAGAAGATCTGATCGCCCGGCGCGAGGGCGGAGAACGCAGCGAGCGGAACGTCGACATTCACCTCGCCGTTCTGATACCACGTGTTTTCCGCGACCTGCAACGCGCTGCCGAGCAGCCAGCGGTCGTAGGCGCGGTCGACGGCCGAGCGCGTCGAGAACCAGATGCCGAGCAACACGGCGACCACCGCGAACGCCAGCACGGCGCCCATGCGGATGACCAGGCGCAGATAAAGGGAGCGGCCCGGAACGATCATGACAGCACGAGCTGGTAGCCGAGTCCGCGCAGCGTGCGGATCTGGAATTGCGCCGTCGCCAGCTTCTTGCGCAGACGCGCGACGTATTGCTCGATGGCGTTCGCGTTCGGCGCGGGCTCATCGCCGTACAGACGATCCATCAGTTCGTCCTTGCCGAAGATGCGCCCAGGACGTGCCGCGAGAATTTCGAGCAACGTCACTTCGCGACGCGTGAGCTCGATCGGCTGACCGTCGACTTCGACGCCGCGCCGCTTGCGGTCCAGCGTGAGATTGGCGCAGGTGAGACGGTTCGTGGCGTCCTGCCCGGTGCGACGCATGAGCGCGCGCACACGCGCTTCCAGTTCGCGAAAATCGAAGGGCTTGGTGAGGTAATCGTCGGCGCCGAGATCGAGGGCCCGCACACGCTCTTCGATCTCCGCGCAGGCGGTGAGCATCAGCACGCGCGTGGACAGACCGCGCGCTCGCACGCGCTTGAGCAACTCGAAGCCGTCGACGTGCGGCAACATGACGTCGAGGATCAGCAAGTCGTAGTCGTCGCCGATGCGTGTCGCGGCGAGCGCACCGTCCGTCTCGCAATCGAGCGCATGGCCGAGCCTGCGCAACTGGGTGGCAATCGCTTCGGCGACATCGGCGGTGTCTTCCACCAGCATGATGCGCATGGTTTTTTTGTCTCCTTCGTTCTTTTCACCGGCCTCGCGCGAGGCGCGGCGGCGTCTCCGAGCGCGATTTTCTCGGAAATCGCCGGGGGCCACCTCAGTGTTTCCCCTGAATTCGGCCCGTATCGCACCGTAATGTCAGGTTCGCTACAGCTTCGGTACTTAATATCGAGCCGATTATAAAAGCATCCCTCTGGAGACACGCAATGCACAACGCCCCCCTTGCGGGCGCTGCCGGGACGACTTCGCCCGCAGTGCCGCCATTGCTCGAAATCGACCGCGTCACGCTGCAATACAAGACCGACGACTACCTCGTCACTGCCGCCCAGCAAGTGAGTTTCAACGTCTATCCGGGCGACCGGTTCGTGCTGCTCGGCCCGTCCGGTTGCGGCAAATCGACGCTGCTCAAAGCGATTGGCGGTTACCTGCCGCCGGTGCACGGCGAGATCCGTCTCAAAGGCCGCACGATCACCGAGCCCGGCCCCGACCGCATGATGGTCTTTCAGGAGTTCGATCAACTGCTGCCGTGGAAAACCGTGCGCCAGAACGTAGAATTCGCGCTCATCGCCAGCGGCCGTCTGAAGCCACGCGAAGCTGCCGAGCGCGCCGCGCACTACATCGAAAAAGTCGGTCTGGCGAAGTTTATCGACAGCTATCCGCACACGCTCTCCGGCGGCATGAAGCAGCGCGTGTCGATCGCGCGCGGCATGGCGATGGAGCCGGACGTGCTGCTCATGGACGAGCCCTTCGCCGCGCTCGACGCCCTCACCCGCCGCAAGATGCAGGACGAACTGCTGCGCCTGTGGGACGACACGCGCTTCACGGTGCTGTTCGTCACGCACGGCATCGACGAGGCAATTCGCATCGGCACGCGCATTCTGCTGCTCTCGCCACACCCCGGTCAGGTCAAGGCCGAGCTCAACAGCATTGCCCCCGCCCAGCTCGGCACGGCGCATCAGAGCGAGCTCGAGACGCGCATCGATCAACTGTTGTTCGCCACTCATTGAGGATGACGGCCATGAACGCGATCCCTACAAATCACGCGCAACACGCCGCGTCATCGTCCACGACGCCCATCGAGCCGGTCTACCGTCAGGAGTTCGTACTGGAGCCGGTGCAGGCCGAGCTGTCGTCGATCCAGCGCCCGCTCTCCACCTTCGAGACACTCTATCGCCTGAGCTGGCTGCGCAAGACCGCGATCCTGTGCGTGCTCGCCATCATCTGGGAAATCTACGGCCGCTGGCTGGACAACGCGCTGCTGTTCCCCAGTTTCACCGACACGGTCACCGCGTTCGCGAGCGGCCTGACGAGCGGCGTGCTGCTGCTGCGCGCTGCTGTTTCGCTCAAGACGCTGCTCATCGGCTACGGCATCGGTATCGCGCTCGCGGCGGTGCTCACGACCGTCGCCATCAGTTCGAAAATAGGCAACGACCTGCTCGAAACGCTCACGGCGATGTTCAATCCGCTGCCCGCCATCGCGCTGCTGCCGCTGGCGCTGATCTGGTTCGGACTCGGTAACGGCAGCGTGATCTTCGTGCTCGTGCACTCGGTACTGTGGGCAGTGGCGCTCAACACGCACAGCGGTTTCAGGGGCGTATCGAAAACACTGCGCATGGTCGGTCAGAACTACGGACTGAAACGCTTCGCGCTCGTGCAGCACGTGCTCATTCCGGCCGCGTTTCCGAGCATCCTCACCGGACTGAAGGTGGGCTGGGCGTTCGCATGGCGCACGCTGATCGCCGCGGAACTCGTGTTCGGCGTGTCGTCGGGCTCGGGCGGCCTGGGCTGGTACATCTTCGAGAACCGCAATTCGCTGGAGACGGCCAACGTCTTCGCCGGGCTGTTCTTCGTGATTCTGATCGGGCTGGCGGTCGAGAACCTGCTGTTCGCGCGCATCGAGAAGCGCACGCTGCACCGCTGGGGCATGCAGCACTGAGACGCGAAGCGGTCCGGGTTTTGCGGCTTCGTCCGATTGACGCCCCCTCGGGGGCATGAATAATTCCAACTATACGGAGACAACACCACCATGAATCGACGCAATTTCGCCCGCTGGGCAAGCGCCCTGACACTCGCCGCTACGACGGCGCTTTCCACCCTCGGCAACGTGGCCCACGCCGAAGCGAGCACCGTTCGTCTGTCGCACGGCTACGGCATTCTCTATCTGCCGCTGATGGTCATGCGCGATCAGCATCTCGTCGAGAAACACGCGAAAGCGCTGGGGCTCGGTGACGTGAAAACCACGTGGACGATTCTCGACGGCGGCAACGTCATCAACGACGCCATGCTCGCGGGCAATCTCGATGTCGCGGGCACGGGGGCGCCGGGCTTCGTCACACTGTGGTCGAAAGCCCACGGCATTCCGCGCTCGGAAGTGATCGGTCTGTCGGCGCTCTCGACCGGTCCGCTCTGGCTCAATACGAACAACCCGAACATCAAGTCGCTCAAGGACTTCACGCCCAAGGACAAGATCGCGATTCCGGGCATCAAGACCTCGCTGTCCGCCGTGCTGCTGCAAATGGCAGTCGCCAAAACGTTCGGCATCGAGAACTACGCCAAGCTCGATCCGCAGACGGTCAGCCTGAGTCATCCGGAAGCCCTGAGCGCGCTGCTCTCGGGCAAGACGGAAATCACGGCGCACTTCACCTCGCCGCCGTTCTCGTATCAGGAGCTGAAGGATCCGCGCATCAAGCGCGTGCTCAATTCGACGGATGTGCTCGGTAACATCACCATCGACGTGGTGTTCGCACCGAAGCAGTTCACCGTACAGAATCCGAAGCTGGTGCAGGCGATTCTGGCGGCACAAGAAGAGGCCGCGGCTTACATCGCCAAGGATCACGTGGGCGCGGCGCAGACCTTCCTGCGCGTGTCGAAGATGAACCTGCCGCAAGCCGAGATCGAGCAGATGCTCGCTGACCCCGGCCTGCAATTCACCACCACGCCGAATGGTCTGATGCAGTACGTCGAGTTCATGGGGCGCGCGGGCACGATCAAGACGCGCCCGGCCAAGTGGAGCGATCTGTTCGTGCCGCAGATGGCGGCGCGTCAGGGAAGCTGAGCGAAGAGGAGGCAGCGGCGCGGTCATGCGCCGCTGCGTAAAGCAAAATACCCTGTGCGCGCGTGCACCGACATCGCGCTCGCCACTGAAGGCGCGCCGACTTAGCGGCCAAGCGTTGTGAGCGAGAGTCTGTTCACCCGCGCACGGACATGTCGATAGAACCCCACTAACGCGCTGCAATAGAAGCTGGGATTATCGTAACTTTCTCCGTCGAAGCGATGGGCGACATACCCGCCACCGCATGCGACGAACCCCTCACATTGGCGACACGCCGCGTGAACCTCCGGATAGCGGGTACGCGCGAGGTCGACGAAATCCCGCAGCTTGTGTGTCTCAAGACCATAACCTGTGTAGCTGGCGTCAGTCTTGCAGATGGAAAGCACATCAAGCAACCGATAACTGCCGTCGCTCTCAACCACGGCAATCGGTGCCAGCGCGCCACCAAATGCATCGAGTTCGGAACGACGGCCTAGCACGCCCCGTATAAACGTTTCGAAGATGCGCACCCTGAAGCTGGGATCGTCGACGGCGAGCCACGCATCGAATCCCCGGCACAGGAAATCCAGCAAACGCGCGTGTGTATATGCCTGAATGTGCCGGGGAGGTGCGGCAAAATTGGCATCGGGGAGCAGGAAGTCGACATCGCTCAAACCTAATTCGCGAAAATAGGCAAGAATTCGCACCGGATCGTTGTTTGGGTCGATCACAGCCAGCACGCCGTTGAATACTCGCCGAGACTGCGGGTAAGACAGGCATAGGCGGATAGCCTGTTCGACCCGTTCGCCCGTTCCCTGCTTCGCGAAATCGTATCGATGTCGGTCATGTAGCGCCGGGGGGCCATCACAACTGATGCCGAGCGTAGCACCGAACTCGGCATATAAATCCAGCCATGACGTGTCGACCAACACACCATTGCTTTGCGTCACGATGGCCAACTCGGCTTCGCTCAAATGATCCCGCAAGCGCTTAAAAAAGCTGGCCGTCCGACGTTTGCCGAGCAACAGCGGTTCGCCCCCGTGAATCTCTAACGTCATTCGCGCCGACGCAAACGTACGGCGGTGCTCGATCAGACGCTCGACCAACTGGTCGAGATGAGGCTCGCTCAGAAATTTTGGACGCTGCCTCCACCCTTGATCGACACCCCGGTACATGTAGCAATAGTCGCAATCGATGTTGCACCGCTCCGCAACCTTGACCATCACCAGGAGATCGCCGGTATCGCCGGACGCGGCATCGCTCGCCATGCCACTTTGCGCCGTCATTGGAGACGATTCCGTCGATTCACTTGGCCTTGCCGGCCGCCGGTGCGCGCGCCTTGGCCGCACTATCCTCGGGATGAGGCGCCATCAGCTTCGTGTGCGCGGCGAATACGGCAGACTCATCGGTTCCCCGCGCCATCTCCGACATTACCGAAGCAATGATATTGGCCCCATCCGGTGCTTTCGGGTCGCCGTAATGCACGAGAATTCCCGGCAATCCCGGTACGTCGGTCAAAGGTACGTAGCGATCTTCAGACGACATCGGTACCACACGATACAGCGGCACACTATCAACCTCGTGTCCGAAAGCCGTTTTGATCTTTGCCGATTGCTCCTTGCTCAGACCAAGCGAGCCCACTGGGAAGAACAGTTCCGAAGCGGCCATCTCATTGCCTCCTTTCAGGGAAGAAGATATTCATTAGACCTGCGTGTTGAAAAAGAATGTCTGGAACAGCCGGCCGTTCTCTTTGCAATCGCCAAAGTGTCCCTGACTCGCGTGAAAGCGACGGCCACGAAACAAGATCAGGCGATTGAAGCGGTTTGCGATCCGGTCGGTCATTGTCCAGCGTTCCCAGGCGGTTGCGTCGGCATTGCAACATTCACGGTGTCGTTCATCGTCGGGGTAGAGGTCGCAGCCGGTTTCGGTGTGCTGGAAAAACGCCGTACCGGCCTGAGGCGGTGCGTCTGGCGTAAGGTATACAACCCCGGACCATATCGTGGTGTGATCCGCGTGCACCCACGTGATGTCCTGCCTGACGCTGTATTGAAATGCACCGTTATAGGTGTCCAGCGGCCAATACGTTATCGGGGACTTGACGATGTTCTGGATAGCGTTCAGCACCCCGTCATGCAAGAACGGCCCCGTGCGAGCGCCGGGATAATTGCCTTTAACCGAGAACGCTTGCTCCAGTGCAAACCTTCGGACATCGTCTGGGTCGCGATAGAAATTGTCGGTAACGATGATGGAATCGTGCATATGACTCACTCTGGTTTATCAGAGACATCCGAGGCATCGGGCTGCAACCTGTCAAGAACCCATTGCTGATGTTCCGGCGTAATCTTCGGACGCTCCACTTTCCCGAAACCCACCCGGCGATCATAAAAGCCGGCTCGAATCTCCTTCGAAACTTCGTAGATATGGGGATTGAAACCTTGCACATCGTAGAGATGCTGCTCCACCACGCCGATTAGTTTGCAGTTCGATGTGTTGCCCGCCATCGACACAGGCTCCCAGCCGGCGTCTCGAATCCATTGCATCTGCTCTGCCTCGCCAAGCTGTCTGGCCAGAAGCGGCGAAGCGCAGATAAAGCCGTTATCCGCTTCTCGCTTCGTAAAGCCGCTCACCGGGTAAGCAAGGGGTGGAAATCGATGACCACTGAGGATGAGACGAAGATTGAGTGCTCGGCAGGTTTTCGCCATCGCGGCAAACACCCCGCCGATGCAGGATGAGCACGGAATACTGCCCGAAGTCGACTGAAGCGATTCACGGGCAATCCTGCGAATATCGATCGTCTCGATCACCAGCGACACGCCAAAGCGAGCACAGAAAGACGATGCGTTCTCCTTGACTTCGTCGGGAATGAATCCATTGTCAACGAGCACGGCAACGGGATGCAGACCCAGCTCCTTCACAGCAAGCAACAACGTGAGGGCGCTGTCCTTTCCACCCGAGAACGCCAGTACGCAATCCGGCGTGCCCGTGCCTCGGCTCGCGGCCACCACATCGAGAAGCTTGCGTTGCGTGTAATCGCCGCGTGCGGATTCCACGGCGAAGGCATGACAGGCATCGCAGATGCCGTCCGGGGCGATATGAACCCCGGGCAGATCCTCGGTGAGCAGACATCGCAGGCAATAGCGATCGATCGCCTGCGCAGTGCCGCTGATTGCCTCGACACGAAGTCTGCGCAACGGCGCGCCAGTGACATCGAACAACTTCGCACGTTGTTCCGGCGATAAATTCATGAGGGTTGACGACATGATCGCAACTCCAGTGTGAGCTATCGAAAGCGACATCTCATCGGGCATTCGCGGCTCGGCGAATCGGTCACCGAGCCGCACAATTTGTCGACGAGTACGAGAGCGCACACCGCAAGTCACTCTCGTTCCCTCGACGCCGGCCTTGCGATCAGTGCAGCCCCTGGGCGCCTTGAATCCCTTGAGCCTGTTCTGAGCCCTGTGGGCCTTGTACGCCCTGGGCGTGCTGATGTCCCTGCGGCCCTTGCATGCCCTGCATACCTTGTACGCCTTGGGCGTACTGATATCCCTGCGGGCCTTGCATGCCCTGCATGCCTTGAGGACCTTGCATGCCCTGCATACCTTGCGGACCTTGTACGCCTTGGGCGTGCTGATATCCCTGCGGCCCTTGCATGCCCTGCATACCTTGAAGACCTTGCACACCCTGCATACCTTGCGGGCCTTGTACACCCTGCGCGTACTGATATCCCTGCGGCCCTTGCATGCCCTGCATACCTTGAGGACCTTGTACACCCTGCATGCCTTGCGGGCCTTGTACGCCCTGGGCGTGCTGATATCCCTGCGGCCCTTGCATGCCCTGCATACCTTGCGGGCCTTGTACGCCCTGCATGCCTTGCGGGCCTTGTACGCCCTGGGCGTGCTGATATCCCTGCGGCCCTTGCATGCCCTGCATACCTTGCGGACCTTGCACACCCTGCATGCCTTGCGGGCCTTGTACACCCTGCGCGTACTGATATCCCTGCGGCCCTTGCATGCCCTGCATGCCCTGCATACCTTGCGGACCTTGCACACCCTGCATACCTTGCGGGCCTTGTACGCCCTGGGCGTGCTGATATCCCTGCGGCCCTTGAATGCCCTGCATACCTTGCGGGCCTTGTACGCCCTGCATGCCTTGCGGGCCTTGTACACCCTGCGCGTACTGATATCCCTGCGGCCCTTGCATGCCCTGCATACCTTGCGGGCCTTGTACGCCCTGCATGCCCTGCACACCTTGAGGGCCTTGCATGCCTTGCAGCCCTTGGGCGTACGGATATCCTTGCGGCCCTTGCACGCCTTGCACACCCTGTATCCCTTGAAGCCCCGGGAAATTCGACACCACGCGAATCGCCCCGATACGTTGTCCGGTCATCGCCTGAATATGGCGAATCTGGTCTTCGTTAAGCTGCAGTTCCAGATCGTTCTCGTTCATGGTTTCTCGCTCCTAGAGTCAAACAAACATCGGACGGCGCCCGAAACCATTCTGTGCAAGAAATACAAGTGTGAAATGGCTTGCCGACGGCTCGACGACACTCACCGGAGGTCGACTTCCACAAGAGGCGGAGGCCCCTATGGTGGTGAAACCTACTGACTTCCAATAGCCCACGCGCCGCGCTGGACATCAGCGATCGACGCCAACATCAACGAGACCATCCGCAACGCTCATGGCGCAGGGAGCGCGTATTGAGAATTCTCCCAAAATCAGTGAGCATCAGGCCATCTGGCGCGCGCGTATCGACGTTTGCGCACATCGTCGGCAACACGACGGGAGGTCACTTGAATAGCGCAGCCGGCTTGTTGTTCGGCAAGCGCCCGATTAAATACCGCGCAGGGGTTCCGACAGTTGGCAACGAGAATCGCCCCCTCACGCAGGAACGCGAGTATCACCTCCACAATCCGCATTGCGCGGTTGCCGCGGGGGGCGTTATTGGCGCGCTAGTGCGCTACTCGCGTCACACGCCGGGGGAGACAACCAGGCTCGCCGGCAATGCACCGCGCAACGCATTGCACACGACGACGGCCTGGGCCGAGAGCAAGTCGTCGCGCGTGATGACGGCTTCGACTGCCGCCCACGCCGGATCGTCGAGGATCACGCTGCGCATCACGCCCGGCAGCACGCCGCACGACAACGCAGGCGTCATCCAGATGCCGTCGCGCTTGACGAAGACCGTGCTGCGCCCGCCTTCGGTCAATTCGCCCCGTTCGTTGAAGAACAGGACATCGAAGGCCCCTTGCGCTTCTGCAGCTTTCCACGCGGCGTCGTAACGCGCGCGCACGGTGGTCTTGTGACGCAGGAACAGGTCGTCGGCGCGCGTCGCACTCGCAGCGTCCGCCAGCCACACCGCGACGTGCGTGTCCGGCAAGGGCTTGAGCACGCCATGCGTGAGCGCTGCCGTGCCGTCGTGAGACAGCGCAAGACGCAAGCGGTGAATGTCGTCTTCGCTCAGTGCGGCGACTGCCGTATCGAGTTGCGCTCGCAACGCGACTTCGTCGAAGCGGAAACCGAAGTACTGCGCGGACGTTTTCAGACGCGCGAGATGCCGTTCGAGATGCGCAACGCCCGATGCCTGCGTGGCCTGCATCGTCTCGAAAATCTGGAAGCCCGGATCGAGCGCACTCAGGAAACGCGCCTTGAGCTTGCACTCATCGCGCTCCTCGTCGGCCTGGCTGTCGAGCACGATCCCGGCCCCGACGCCCAGTCGCCCGCGACGCAAACCGCGGACATCCGGCGCGTCGAGTTCGAGTGTGCGAATCGCCACCGACAGGCAGAAGTCGCCCAACGCGTGCGGGTCGTCGCTGCGCGCGTCGAGCCAACCGATCGCGCCGGTATATAGCCCGCGCGGCGACGTTTCGAGTTCGCCGATCAACTGCATCGTTCGATATTTCGGCGCACCCGTGATCGACCCGCACGGATACAACGCACGCAGGACATCGGCAAACGAGGCCGTCTCGGGCAGCGTGGCCGTGACCGTCGAGGTCATCTGCAACACGCTGGCGAATCGCGTCACTTCGAAGAGCTTCGGCACCTTGACCGAACCGGGTATCGCGAGACGTCCGAGATCGTTACGCAGCAAGTCGACGATCATCAGGTTTTCGGCGCGGTTCTTCTCGTCGGCGGCCAGTGCGGCGCTGCGTTGTACATCGACCGCCGCGTCGCCGCTTGCCGGTGCGGTACCCTTCATCGGACGCGCCTCGACTTGTCCGCGCGAATGGCGCAGAAACAACTCGGGGGACAGCGACAGAATCGCGCGACCCGCGATGCCCCCTGCACCAGGCAACATCACGAGCGCGCCGTAAGGCACCGGCTGACGCGCACGCAGGCGGCGATACAACGCGACGGGCGAGCCGAATGCGTCGAAATTCAGACGGTACGTGTAGTTGATCTGATAGCACTCGCCCTGCGCGAGCCAGTCGTGAATGCGGGAGATGGCGTCGTCGAAGGCGGCGTCGCTCACGTCCGCCCGCAAGGCCGCGACGCCCGCCACGCCGGGTGCGGCGATGTTCTCGCTCCCGTCATGCGGGCTCGCCGCAGTGTGGTTATCTTCGTCCGCGTCGACGGCTTCCTGCGCGGCGAGCCACGCCTGCGTTTGCCTGGCGTCAAGTCGTCGCAATTCGCGGAATAGCAGCGCGCGGCATTGCCCCGGTGCGCGACGCGTCGTCACGGTGTGCACACCGCCCAAGCGCACACCGAATTCGTAGTCGGCCAGCAGCACGGCGTGCAGGCCGTGACGGGTGGCATCTTCCACTTCGCGAAGCGCGTCGGAAAGCACACCGGGCTCGTCGCAAGTTACCTCGCGTACGAGCCCGGTGTACAGACGCGCCCCACCGGCCGGGTCCGCGCTGTCGTCCAACAGCGCGAACGCGGCCAAAGGCGCTTCAGTTTGCATGAAATTACTCGAAGAACTGCTTCACGCGGTCGAACCAGCCCTTGGTCTGCGGGCTGTGGCGAGCGCCGCCTGCCTTGAGCGAGGCGTCGAAGTCGCGCAGCGATTGCTTTTGCTTCTCGTCGAGCTTGACCGGTGTTTCCACCTGCACGTGAACGTACAGATCGCCCGGATAGCTCTCGCGCAGGCCCTTGATGCCCTTGCCGCGCAGGCGGAACGTCTTGCCCGACTGCGTGCCTTCAGGCACTTCGAAGGTTGCCTTGCCGTGCAGCGTCGGGGCGTCGATGTCGCCGCCGAGTACCGCCGTCGCAAACGAAATCGGCATCTGGCAATGCAGATCGTTGCCGTCGCGCTCGAACACGTTGTGCGCCTTGATGTGGATTTCCACATACAGGTCGCCCGCCGGACCACCATTCACACCCGGTTCGCCATTTCCGGACGAACGAATGCGCATGCCGTCTTCGATGCCCGCCGGGATCTTGATCTCCAGCGTCTTGGTCTTCTTGATCTTGCCCGAGCCGTGGCAGTTCGTGCAGGGCTCGGGAATGTACAAACCCGTGCCGTGGCACTTCTGGCAGGTCTGCTGGATGCTGAAGAAGCCCTGCGACATGCGCACCGACCCCGAACCATTACAGGTCGGGCAGGTCTCGGGCTTCGTGCCCGGCTTCGCGCCGTTGCCGTGGCAGATCTCGCACTGCTCCCAACTCGGCACGCGAATCTGTGTATCGAAACCGTTCGCAGCCTGCTCGAGCGTGATCTCGATGTTGTAGCGCAGATCCGCGCCGCGGTACACCTGCGGACCGCTCCGGCCGCTACGACCACCGGCGCCGCCCTGCTGACCGAAGATGTCACCGAAGATGTCGCCGAACGCGTCTGCGAAGCCGCCGAAGCCCTGCGCACCGGCACCGCCGAAACCGCCCATGTTCGGGTCGACGCCCGCGTGACCGTATTGGTCGTACGCCGCACGTTTCTCCGGCTCGGAGAGCATCTCGTAGGCCTCTTTGACCTCCTTGAACTTGTCTTCGGCGTCCTTGCTGTCCGGATTGCGGTCCGGATGGTACTTCATCGCCAGCTTGCGATACGCCTTCTTGATTTCGTCGTCGGAGGCGTTCTTGGCGACGCCAAGGATTTCGTAGTAATCACGTTTGGCCATAACTCTTTCCAATGTTGGCGCATGTCGCCATCAGGCAAAAAGCCGGGTCGACATTCCCTTCGCAGAGAACCTCGATACCCGGCCTACACGCGGCGCACCCGCTGGTGCTCCGCGCGCCATGCACGCTTTACTTCTTGTCGTTGACTTCTTTCACTTCTGCGTCGACGACGTTGTCGTCATGCGGCTTGCCTTGCTCGGCACCGGCGGCGCCCTCAGCGCCGGCTTGTGCCTGCATGTCGGCGTACATCTTCTCGCCGAGCTTCTGACTGGCCGTGCCCAGCGCTTCGACCTTGGCATCGATATCCGCCTTGTCCGAACCGCGCAGCGACTCTTCGAGTGCCTTAATGGCCGATTCGATCGCTTCCTTCTCCGAAGCCTCGATCTTGTCGCCGTACTCGGTCAGCGCCTTGCGGGTGCTGTGCACCAGCGCGTCGCCCTGGTTACGGGAGTCGGCCAGTTCGCGCGCCTTCTTGTCTTCTTCGGCGTTGAGCTCGGCATCCTTCACCATTTGCTCGATTTCGGCATCCGACAGGCCCGAGTTCGCCTTGATGACGATCTTGTTTTCCTTACCGGTGGCCTTGTCCTTCGCGCCAACGTGCAGAATGCCGTTCGCGTCGATGTCGAAGGTCACTTCGATCTGCGGCGTGCCACGTGCGGCGGGCGGAATACCTTCGAGGTTGAACTCGCCCAGCGACTTGTTGCCGGCGGCCATCTCGCGCTCACCCTGATACACCTTGATCGTCACGGCCGGCTGGTTGTCGTCCGCCGTCGAGAACACTTGCGAGTGCTTCGTCGGGATCGTGGTGTTCTTCGTGATCATCTTCGTCATCACGCCGCCCAGCGTTTCGATACCGAGCGAGAGCGGGGTCACGTCGAGCAGCAGCACGTCCTTGCGGTCGCCCGAGAGGACCGAGCCCTGAATCGAGGCGCCTGCGGCCACGGCTTCGTCCGGGTTCACGTCCTTGCGCGGATCCTTGCCGAAGAACTCCTTGACCTTCTCCTGCACCTTCGGCATACGCGTCATACCGCCGACCAGAATCACGTCGTCGATATCGCTCACCTTCACGCCGGCGTCCTTGATGGCCGTGCGGCACGGTTCGATCGTGCGCGCGATCAGGTCCTCGACCAGCGCTTCGAGCTTGGCGCGCGTGATCTTCAGGTTCAAGTGCTTCGGACCCGAGGCGTCGGCCGTGATGTACGGCAGGTTGATTTCGGTCTGCTGGCTCGACGACAGCTCGATCTTGGCCTTTTCAGCGGCTTCCTTCAGGCGTTGCAACGCGAGCACATCCTTCGACAGATCGACGCCCTGTTCCTTCTTGAACTCGCCAATGATGTAATCGATGATGCGCTGGTCGAAATCTTCGCCGCCCAGGAACGTGTCGCCGTTGGTCGACAGCACTTCGAACTGGTGCTCACCGTCCACATCCGCGATTTCGATGATCGAGATGTCGAACGTGCCGCCGCCGAGGTCATACACCGCGATCTTGCGGTCGCCGCCTTCTTTCTTGTCCAGACCGAAAGCCAGTGCGGCAGCGGTCGGCTCGTTGATGATGCGCTTGACTTCCAGACCGGCGATACGGCCGGCGTCCTTGGTTGCCTGACGCTGGCTGTCGTTGAAGTACGCCGGCACCGTGATCACGGCTTCCGTCACCGGCTCGCCCAGGTAGTCCTCGGCGGTCTTCTTCATCTTGCGCAGCACTTCGGCGGAGATCTGCGGCGGAGCCAGCTTCTGGTCGCGCGCTTCCACCCAGGCGTCGCCGTTGTCGGCCTTGACGATCTTGTAGGGCATCAGCGCGATGTCCTTCTGCACTTCCTTTTCTTCGAAGCGACGGCCGATCAGGCGCTTGACTGCGTACAGCGTGTTCTTCGGGTTGGTCACCGCCTGGCGCTTGGCCGGTGCGCCGACCAGGATCTCGCCATCGTCCACGTAGGCGATGATCGACGGCGTGGTGCGAGCACCTTCCGCGTTTTCGATGATCTTGACCTGATTGCCTTCCATGACGGCCACGCACGAGTTCGTGGTGCCCAAGTCGATACCGATGATTTTGCCCATATAAATTTCTCCTAGCGTCCTTTGCGTCTTACCGTTGGGCGTGTCGCCCATTCAATTCATTGATCTGCACGAGATATGGGTGCAGCCCGGAACATTTCAAGACCCTTCCTGCAGCCCGGTTTTGCCCCCTGCCGCCGCGATTTTCTCGCGGGCGGCGGCCACCGCCAGCCGGAACTGGGGCAGACCGTGCCAGCCGGTCGCCCGGCCCAGCTTCTTGCCTTCGTGGAAGAAGAAAAACGTCGGCACGCCATGCAGCGCGAAACGGCGGCCCAGCGCCATGTCCGCGTACACATTGGCGTGAAACCAGCGCAGCCCCAGGGTTTCGATGGCCTCGCGCTGCGCGAGCATGGTCTTCTTGGCGACTTCGCAGTTGAAACAGTCGACGCCCCAGAAAAACACCACGGCGAGCGCACCGCCCGCCTCGCGCAGCCCGTCATCGAACGTCGACGCAGTCAGCGCCTGCATCGAAAACGCTTCGAATGCGGTGCCGTCCACGCCTTTCATGCCCGCAAGATCGCCTGCCATGATGGTCAGTCCTCGAATCTGCTTTGGCGGCGCCGTCAGTGCTGACCGATGTCAGCGGCTGTACGTCCCCGCCACGCCTGCCGTCAGCCGTCTACCGCTTTGCGGGAGTTCGGGGCTTGCCATGATGTCATGGCAAGCGGCCTTCACACGCCCGGCATGGCCGGATGGCCTGAGCCGACTTGCCTGCCGATTTACCTGTTACTTGCCCGCTGCTACGGTCACCAGCGCCGGACGCAGTACGCGATCGGCGATCAGGTAACCCTTTTGCAGCACAGCCACGACCGTGTTCGGCTCCTGCTCGGCCGGCACCATCGAGATGGCCTGATGTTGATGCGGATCGAACTTGGCGCCGGCCGGGTCGATGACCGACACCTTGCTGCGCTCGAGCGCCGCGACCAACTGGCGCAGGGTCAGGGCGACGCCCTCCTGCAGCTTGGTCACATCGCCGCTCTTGTCGGCCGCAGCGGCTTCCAGGCTGTCGATCACCGGCAGAAGGTTTTCGGCAAAGCTCTCCACGGCGAATTTACGGGCCTTCGCCACTTCCTCTTCCGCACGACGGCGGATGTTTTCCTTCTCGGCGTGCGCGCGCAGCGCTTCGTCGCGCAGCCCCGCCGCTTCAGCCTGAGCCGCCAGAAGTTGCGCCTCGACCGAGGGCAGCGCGTCGTTCGCGCCCGCAGCGTCGGCCGGGGCCGCATCGGCTTGGGACGGAATCGGCTGATCGGGGGTGTTTTGCTGTTCAGTCATGAGCTTGAGTCGTCAAAAGGTTCTTGCAGCGCACCACGTCGATGCGCCGCCGGTTCAAATCCCTTTGGATAGTAGGGGCGTTCACACCGATTTCAAGAGCTGACGGGCATTCTGTGCGCCATCTCGGTGCGCGCGGCGTGCCGGCAAACATCCGGTTACACGCGTTACGAGTCCTCTATTGTATCGAGCGTTGCTGCGACCTAACATGAATTACGGTTCGGCTTATCGAAGTGCACGTCCGAACCCGGCCGCTCACCGGACACGGTGAAGTGTTCTCTAGGAGAGCATCATGAAGCTGCCACTGGCTGTTGTCCTCATCCTTGCGTTGGTGGCGACGGTAACGATTACGATCTGCCTATCCGGCGCAGTCACCCGGCGCGACACCGAATACGGTAGCGTACGGGCGGTGTTGCATCACTATGTGGAAATGCCGGGCATACCGGCGCATTCGTCGACGACCGGCATTCCGACACGCTGATCGCCCGGGGGTGCATGGCCCTTTGCGGTCATGCGCGGTGCCACGCCCCGGGAGGTGTCGTTCATTGCGGGACCGTCGATGCCTCGCCATCCCTCGTCCGATATGTCGTATCCCTCTGCCCGCCGCTGCGCATCTCGCCAGCGGCGGCGTTTATTGCGGCGTTGAAAACGCCAGGACTTACCGGACCGCCTGCGCGCCTGCCCACCGACGCCTTACTCGCCCATCCCGCCCAGCCGGCGGCGATCGCGTTTCGTCGGACGCCCGTGCATCTGCGCGGCGGGTTCCTGAAACAGGCGTCGGCGCTCACTTTCATCGGCACGCGCCTGGATACTGGCTTCGGTCTCTTCGTACAGCGATTGCGCGACGGGCGCCGAGCCGCGCACTTCCGCGATGGCCTTCACCCTCACTTCCCAGCGCGTGCTGCCATTGTCCACCGACACCAGGTCGCCCGGACGCACGTCGCGCGCCGGTTTGACGCGCGCCTCATTGCACAGCACGCGGCCACGATCGACCGCCTGCGTGGCGAGGGAGCGGGTTTTGAAGAAGCGCGCCGCCCACAGCCATTTGTCGATACGCGTTGCGGCGTGCGGAGAATCGTCGACCTTGACCGTCACGTCCGTGCTCCCTGCTCGCCCGGCTCACCCTGCTCAGCCGCCGCCTGGCTCTGCGCCGCCGCAGCTGCGGCCGCACTGGCTTCCTCGAACGCGGCGACCGCCGCCACCTGACGCTGGCGAGTCGAAGCCACGGCCGCCGCCGAGGCCTGCGCCTCATTCTGTGGCGAGAGCACCGGCCAGCCTTGCAGATGACGCGCGGCAATCTCGCCAAGCGCCGTAATCCAGGCGCTCGCGCCGTTCAGGCACGGAATGAAGTGGAACGCCTTGCCGCCCGCCGACAGATAGGCGTGACGCCCTTCCATATTGATTTCCTCCAGCGTCTCAAGACAGTCGGAGGTGAAGCCGGGGCAGAACACGTCCACACGCGGCGTGCCCCCACGGCCGAGCTCTTCGAGCGTCGGCGCCGTGTAGGGCTGGAGCCATTCCGCCTTGCCGAAACGCGACTGGAAGGTCAGGCGGCAGGTCGTCTCGTCCAGACCGAGCGCGGCGCCCAGCAGACGTGCCGTCTTCACACATTGATCGTGGTACGGATCACCCAGATCGAGCGTGCGGCGCGGCACGCCGTGGAAACTCAGCAACAGACGCTCGCCGGCCGCGAAATCGGGCCGGCCATGTTGCAGCCAATACCCTTCGACCTGCTGACGCAGTGCCTCGATATAGGCCGGGTGGTCGTGATAGTCGCGCACCGTGCGTACGTCGGGCTGATTACGCAGACGGCCGAGCACGCGAAACACGGCATCGCTCGCGGTCGCCGTCGTGCTGCTCGAATATTGCGGGTAAAGCGGCAGAACGAGAATGCGTTCGACGCCGTTCTGCCGCAGCGCGCGAATACGCTCGGGAATCGACGGGTTGCCATAACGCATCGCGTACTCGACGACGACGTCGTAGTCATTGGCGTGCAGCAGCGCGCGCAGCGCGTTCGTCTGATGCTCGGTGTTCACCTTGAGGGGAGAGCCGTCGCGGGTCCAGACCGTTGCGTATTTCTGAGCGGACTGACGCGAGCGCAACGGCAGAATGATCAGCCGCAGTAACGGCTGCCACACCAGCGGCGGGATTTCTACGACGCGCGGATCCGACAGGAACTCGCGCAAATAGCGACGCACGGCCGCAGGACGCGGCTCGTCGGGCGTGCCAAGGTTGATCAGCAGTACGGCGGTCTTGCCGGACTGGCCATGCGAAATAGGTTCGGGATCGAAGCGCATGGATCGTACTTTACCGCAAACCCGGGGGGAATCCGGCGGTAATCCGGGACGAATCGGGCGCGAATCCGATGAACATCGGGCCGCGCAATCTCCCGGAACAAGCCCCCCGTCGCCCCATGGAGGGACGACGGGGGGCGACGGCAGGTACGAATCAGCCGTGTTGATGCTCGTCTTCGTGAGACGGATGGTGCGCTGCGCTCGGATGCTCTGCCTCGTGCGCCGGGGGGCGCGCGCCTTCCGGTTTGTTCTCACGCGACGCGGGCTGCGAGTGCTCCTGAGGATGCGGATGCTCCTGCGGCTGCGGACGCGGTTGCGCGTGCTCCGGCTGGGGCTGGGGCCTCGGCGCCGCTTGCGGACGTTCGACATGCGGCTCCGGACGCGGCTGCGCATGCTCAACCTGCGGCTGTGGCTGCGGACGCGATTGCTGCGGTTCCTGACGCTGTTGCAGCTGCGGCTGTGGCTGCGACTGCCACTGCTGCGGACGACGCGCGGGTTCAGCGGCCTCCGGCTGCGTGCGCTGCGGCGCCGGCGCAGTCTGTCCGCCGCGTGTTTCCGGCGGCGTCACAGGCGGTTGCGGCGACTGGCGACGCATCTGCATCTCACGCTGTGCGGCCTCATGCCCCGGCTGAGGCATCGCCTGCGAGGCTTCGCCGCGCACGAACGGTTGTCCCGCGCCGTTCCCCCCAGGCGGATGCGGCACGCCGGGTTGCCCCGGCACTCCGGCATGTCCCGGCACACCCGCAACACCCGGCACCCCCGGTGCGCCATGCATCGGCGGGACGGCCCCCGTTGCGGGCAGACCACCGTGCGCAGGCGTTGCACCGGTGGCACCCAATGCCGGTCTTGCAGGCGTCGCGCCATTCACACCGATCGGCGCGCCGACCGGCCCGTGCGTGCCGACAACGGTCACGCGCGGGGCGACACGCGTCTGCGCATTCGGCGCCCCGGCTCCAGCGTTACGGACTTGCTGCGCGTTCTGACCGAACACCAGCGGCGCGCCCCCGGCGTTAGGCACGGCGTGCAAGTGACTCGTCAGTTCGCGCGAGGGCGCCAGGCGAGCGATCGGCGCCCGCGTGGCCAGCACCTGCCGGTTGAACACGCCCGCCGGAGGCGCACCCGCCGCCGGACGGCTACCGCCCAGCACGCTCTGCTGCACCGGCGCGACACCCGGCGTATTGCCCACACGCCACGTCTGAGCGCCGCCGCGCGGGGCGGCCAGAGCGACCGGTGCGCCAACGGCACGGCCCTGCACGAAGGCTTGCGCAGGCATCGTCGACACAGCGCCACGTACGTTCCGATTCACGTAGACGTTATTGACGTTGATGTTGTTCGTGACGTTGTTGGTGATATTGGTCGTGCGAACCACCGTCGAGCGATTGATGTTGGTGATGTACGACGAACTGGCGTGATAGGCCGGACGATACGGATCGTGCGGTCCGAGCGCGAACCAGGCCAGCCCCACGCCGCCTGCCGCGAACGCCACGCCCCATTGATTGCCGCCACCGCCGCCACCGACCCAGCCGACCAGCGCCGGGGCATATACCGGACGCACCGCGACAGGCCCCGGCACCCAGCACCAGCGCGTGTCCACATAAGCCCAGCGGCCGTAGTGATAAGGCGCGAAGCCCCACGGCGCGTCATCGACCCAGGTCCAGCCCCACGGATCGACCCAAACCCAATGGCCCGTGCGATAAGGCGCCCAGCCCGACGGCATGTTCGACGGCACCCACACCGCGCCATAGGTCGGCGTGTCCTGCCACGAGCCGTAGTCGTCCAGACTTTCGAAACCGGTCATGTCACGCGGCACGTACCGCGCCGAGACGGAAGCGTCTTCACGGGCGTCGCGCTCACGCATCCATTGATCGAAAACGTCGGCCACGAGCGGGCCGGTCTGTTGCTGCGTCAGGTTCTGGCCGACGAACGCCACGCGCTGCCCCTGTTGCAGCGGCACCGACGCGCCCTGCCCGTAAGCCGTGCCCGCGCCGCGCCAGACACTCACCGTCGTCACCCCGTTCGGATCAACATCGAGGCGATATTCACCGGCCTGTTGAGGCACGAACGCCAGATTCGGCGTGTCGATCTCGTAGGGCTGGTTCGGATCGAGGCTGCGCAGGCGCACGCCCACCGTGCCCTGCGTTACGTTCAGTTGCACATTCTGATCAGTCACTGCGGAGAGCGTGAGACTCGTCGACGCGCCCATGCGCACCGCCGTACCGCCAACGTGCATTTCGGCACGGCTGTTGCGGTCGACCCAGACGGCGTCGCCCGTGGTGAGCGGCCGGTTGCGGTCCGCGTAGCGCCAGTCGCTGGTGCCCGCGGGCGCGTAGGTGACGGTGCCGTCGAACTCACTCAGACGCGCCACCCGCCCCGGTGGATCGGCACTCTGCGCTTGCGCCAGCGCGGGCATGGCCACCGCACCGACGACGCCGAGCGCCAGCCCGGCGCCAAGAGAGCGGACCATCGTCCGCCAGGAATTCAGGGATTTCATAAACACTCCGGGCCCTTTCGATGAGCACGCCGTGCGTGGCTTCGCTATTGCTGCCTGGCGCCACCTTGTTGTTCTGTCCGAATCCTCCGGCGAGCGTTCTGATTCAGAACTACGACCACCTCGCCGCAAGTGACACCTCGAGCGTAAGCCTGCCGAGTGTGACAGCGTGTAAAGGAATGCTACGGGTTTGTAACCGAATGCGCCAACGAGGGTGCGAAGGCGGTGTCCCGGCTTCTCCGGGCACATCGATCAGTGATGGCTGAGCGCGTTGGAGAGCAGCTTGGCCGTGATGTCGACGATCGGGATCACGCGCTCGTAGGCCATGCGCGTCGGTCCGATCACACCGAGCGTGCCCACGACTTCGCCGTCCACCTCGTACGGCGCGGTGACGACCGTCATCTCCTCGATGGGCACGAGGCTCGATTCGCCGCCGATGAAGATCTGCACGCCCTGGGCGCGGCTGGAGACGTCGAGCAGTTGCAGCAGGCCGGTCTTGGACTCGAACACATCGAACAGCTTGCGCAGCCGCTCCATGTTCGACGACAGGTCTTCCACGCCCAACAGGTTGCGCTCGCCCGAGATCAACACGCTCTCACGCGTGGTGTCGGCCATGGCGTCGCTGCCCGCCTGCACCGCCGCCTGCATGAGCGCGCTCATGTCCGAGCGCAGCGCGTCGAGTTCGCCGCGCAAGTAAGTGCGCACGTCGTCGAAGCTGTGGCCGCCGAAGTTGGCGTTCAGATAATTCGCCGCCTCGACCAGTTGCGACGGGGAATGATCCTTTTCCGTCAGGATGATGCGGTTCTGCACGTCGCCGTCGGGCGTAACGATGATGAGCAGCACGCGCTTGTCGGACAGACGCAGGAATTCGATCTGGCGGAACGTCTGGCTGCGGCGCGGCGTGAGCACCACGCCCGCGAACTGCGACAGATGCGAGAGCACCTGCGCTGCCGAGGCGATCAGTTGCTGCGGGCCGGCCGGTTGCAGGCTCGTCTGCACCTGCGAGGCCAGATGGTGCACGGCCTCCTCCAGCGGGCGCACCGCCAGCATGGTGTCGACGAACAGGCGGTAAGCGCGCGGCGTGGGCACGCGACCGGCGGATGTATGCGGGCTGGCCACGAAACCGTGAGCTTCGAGATCGGCCATCACATTACGGATCGTCGCCGGCGACAGATCGAGGCCCGAGTAACGCGAAAGCGTGCGCGAACCGACCGGCTGGCCATCGGCGATGTACCGTTCGATCAGGGTTTTGAGGAGAGTTTGCGCACGTTGATCTAGCATGGCAAAAATTGTAACGCGAAATGTAGGCACGCGGCGCGCGGCAAACCCCAACGCGCAAACCGTTGCAGGCCTTGCGTGCCGATGGTTGCTGTCATCGACTTATGGTGTAATGGCGGCATGAAAACTGGGAGCCCCTTCAAGACCGTGGCGCTCGTCGGGAAGTACCATGCCGACGGCGTTGCCGAACCCCTGCTCACGCTCGCGGCATGTATTGCCCAGCGCGGGCATCACGTCGTCTTCGAGCGCGATACTGCGCACAACATTGGCGCAGGCGCCGATCCGTACACCCCTCTCGATATCCAGGAAATCGCCACGCAGGCCGACGTCGCCGTCGTGGTCGGCGGCGACGGCACGATGCTCGGTGTCGGCCGCCAGCTGGCCTCCTCGAAGGTGCCGCTCATCGGCGTGAACCACGGACGTGTCGGTTTCATTACCGACATTCCGCTCGACGAGATGCGTCAGGTCGTGCCGGCCATGCTCGAAGGACACTTCGAGGCCGAACAGCGCACGCTGCTTTCCGCGCGCATCGAGCGCGACAGCGAGACGCTGTTCGAAACGCTCGCGTTCAACGACGTGGTCGTGAATCGCTCGGGCATCTCGGGAATGGTCGAGCTGCGCGTCGATGTCGACGGCCGCTTCATGTACAAGCAGCGCTCGGACGGCCTGATCGTCGCCACGCCCACCGGCTCGACGGCCTACGCCCTCTCGGCGACCGGCCCGATCCTGCATCCGCGTCTGGGCGGCGTGGTACTCGTGCCGATTGCCCCGCACGCGCTGTCGAACCGCCCGATCGTCCTGCCGGATTCGAGCGATATCGTCATCACCATCACCCGCGGGCGCGAAGTCGGCGCCAACTTCGACATGCAGTCGTTTGCCGAACTGCGCCCGGGCGACAAGATTCTGGTGGGCCGTTCCGAGCATCAGGTGACGTTTTTGCACCCGGTCGGCTACAACTACTACGCGACGCTGCGCCGCAAGTTGCATTGGAACGAGCATATCTCCGACGAAGATACGCCGCAGAACTGACTTCACGCCTCACCCGACATCCCATGCTACGCAGTCTCTCGATTCGCGATTTCGTGATCGTCGATCGTCTCGATCTGGAATTCTCCGCGGGCTTCACCGTCTTCTCGGGGGAAACCGGCGCAGGCAAATCGATTCTGATCGACGCGCTGGCGCTCGCCATGGGCGAGCGCGGCGACACCAGCATGGTGCGCAACGGGCAGTCGCGCGCCGACATCACCGCTGAGTTCGCCGCGGACGCCGAAGCGCGTCCCGACCTCGAAGCCTGGCTGCAGGCCCAGGCGCTCACGCTCGAAGAGCATGGCGGCGTGCTGCTGCGCCGCGTGCTCGACGCCGGCGGACGCTCGCGCGCCTTCATCAACGGCACGCCCGCCACGCTCACGCAAATGCGCGAACTCGGCGAGATGCTCGTCGACATTCACGGACAGCACGCGCACCAGCAACTGCTGCGTCCCGACGCGCAGCGCCGCCTGCTCGACTCGCACGCGGGCGCCACCGGGCTTGCCGCCGATGCGGCGAACGCCCATAAGGAATGGCGGCGTCTCGTGAAGCGCTGCGAGGAAGCCCACGGGCGGGACCGCGAACTGCAACTGGAGCGCGAACGCCTCGAATGGCAGACATCCGAGCTCGACAAGCTCAACCCGCAGGACGGGGAATGGGACGAGGTCAGCGCCGAGCATCGCCGGCTCTCGCACGCCGCGAGTCTCATCAACGGTGTGCAAGGCGCGCTCGATACACTCGCCGAAGCCGATGGCGCCATCGCCCCCTCGCTCGGCCATGTCGTGCATCAGATCCGCGAACTGGCGGAGATCGATGCCGGGCTGGCCGATACGCTCGCCGCGCTGGAACCGGCCGAAATTCAGCTCCGCGAAGCCGTCCACTCGCTCACGCACTACGCGCAACGCGTCGATCTCGATCCAGAGCGTCTGGCCGTGGTCGAGCAGCGGCTCGATGCGCTGCACTCGGCGGCACGCAAATTCCGCGTTGCACCCGATCAATTGCCTGCCGAATTGGCAGAGCGGCGCGCACAACTGGAAGAGTTGACCGCGTCAGCCGACACCGCCGCCATGCAAGCCGCCGCCGACGCCGCGCACGCCGCTTATCTCAAGCTGGCGAAGGATCTGTCGAAGGCGCGCGCCAAAGCTGCGGCGTCGCTCTCGCGTGAAGTCACGCGCGCCATGCAGGACCTCTCGATGCCGGGCGGACGCTTCGAAGTCGCGCTGAGCCCCACCTCGGAGCCGCAGTCGTTCGGTCTGGAGACGGTCGAGTTTCTCGTCGCCGGCCACCCCGGCGTGCCCACGCGGCCACTAGCGAAAGTGGCCTCGGGCGGTGAGCTCGCGCGAATCAGCCTGGCGTTGCAGGTGATCGCCAGCAGCGCGAGCCTCACGCCGACGTTGATTTTCGACGAAGTGGATTCCGGCATTGGCGGCGCCGTCGCCGAGGTCGTCGGGCGCCTGCTGCGGGAATTGGGTCAGGGACGGCAAGTGCTGTGCGTCACCCACTTGCCGCAGGTCGCCGCACTCGGCCATCAGCACCTGCGCGTGAGCAAGCGCAGCGATGGCGATTCGACGATGAGCGAGATCGAGCCGCTCGGGCGCACCGAGCGCGTCGAGGAAATTGCGCGGATGCTGGGCGGCGTGGAAATCACCGCAACGACGCGCAAGCACGCGCGGGAGATGCTCGCGCTCTGAGCGTTATGGACATATAGGCGCCGGCAGGCATTGGCAGTTGTTGGCAGTTGTTGGCATAGCGACCACGGGCGGCGAGTCATCGACCGCCCGTTTTGCTTTTCAGCGACGCCGAACCGCAGAACCGTCAAACCGTTCCGGCCTGCGCGAACACCGAATCCCACAGTGCCATCACCGCGGCGCGTTCCGTCTCGATATCGGCCGCCGGCACGCGTGCCGCTTCCACGCCGTCGAGCCGCATCTTGTGCTGACGCTTGCGATAAATCCGATAAGCCGCACCCGCGTCCTCGGCGAGCTTCGCGTCGATCAGCCCGAGTTGGGCCGCTTCGCGCAGCAGCGCGATATTGCCCGCATTGCGCAACAGCGCCGAATGCGCGCCCGAGTGCAGCAGCACCAGATATTGCACGGTGAACTCGATGTCGACCATGCCGCCGCGGTCGTGCTTCAGATCGAAGAGCTTCGTCGGATTCGGGTGCCCTTCGAGCACCTTGCGCCGCATCGCCACGATTTCCTGCGCCAGCGGCAACGCCTCGCGCGGGGTGGCCAGCACTTGCGCCCGAATGCTCTCGAACGTCGCGCCGATGGTCTCGTCGCCCGCGCAGAAGCGTGCGCGCGTGAGCGCCTGATGCTCCCAGACCCACGCCGTGTTGGCATTGCCTTCGCGGAACTGGTACTGACGGAAGCTCTCAATGTTCGTCACCAGCAGGCCCGACAGCCCGTTCGGGCGCAGTCGCAAGTCGACGTCGAAGAGCATGCCCGCGCCCGTGTGCGTGGTGAGCCACGTCACGAAACGACGGGCAAGTGCGGCGTAAGCGTCGGGCGCACGGTCGTCGTCGTCTTCGTAAAGGAAAATCAGATCGAGGTCGGACGCGTAGCCCAGCTCCTTGCCGCCGAGCTTGCCGTAGGCAATGACTGAAAAGCGCGGCACCTCGCGATGACGCGTCGCCACGTGCGGCCACACGGTCGAGATCGTGACGTCGACGATGATGTCCGCCAGTTCGGAGAGGCGGTCGCCAATGGCCTCGACCGAGAGCGTGCCCTGCAAATCGAGCAGCAGGATGCGGAAGACTTCGGCGTGATGCGCGCGCCGCAGAATATCCATCTGCACTTCGACGTTGCCTGCCGCGCCCGCCGCGTTCAGACTCAGCAGCAATTGCGTCTTGAACGAGGGCCAGTCGAACGGTGCGGCGAGCGCTTCGTCGTCGAGCAGTTCGTCGAGCAATTGCGGATGGCTGATCAGGTAACCCGCCGCCCAACGCGAGCCGGCCAGCACCTTGACCACCCGCTCCAGCGCACGCGGGTACTCGGTAAGGAGCGCCAGATACGAGCTACGGCGGCTGATCGTCGAGAGCAGATCGAGCATGCGCGCGAGCACCGCGTCGGCCTCGTCCGTGCCCGCCGCACCTTCCACGGCGCGCTGCACGAGTTGATCGAAGCGCCGCCGGCTGGTCTCGCCCAGCGCCTTGTAGCGCGACGACGTCCACACCGCGCGCAGCCGGTCGAGGGCGCCTTCGGCGTCGTTGAAACCGAGCCGCGTGAGTTGATTGCCGAGATCCCCGGTTTGCGCCTCGTCGGCCAGGCACTCGCTCCACAGTTCCGGCGGGCATTCGCAATCGCCCGTGCCGGACGCGTTCGTCCGGCCCTTGCTCCCCTTGTGCCCACCGCCGCCCGCCTTGTCGGCGAAGATTTCGTCGAACTGACCGGCGACGAATTCGCGATGCTCGTCGAGCACCGTCATGAAGCTCGCTTCGTCCGGGAAGCCCATCGCACGTGCCACCGCGAGGCGGTCCTCGCCCGGCGACGGCAGGATGTGCGTCTGCGCGTCGTCCAGATATTGAATCCGGTGTTCGAGCTTGCGCAGGAACACATAGGCGTTCGCCAGCTCCTCGGCCACGTTCTGCGCCAGCCAGCCGCGCCGCGCGGCCACGCCCAGCACGGCAAGCGTCGGACGCACGCGCAGTTCCGGCTCCTGCCCACCCCGGATCAACTGGAACACTTGCGCCGAGAACTCCACTTCGCGAATGCCGCCGCGCCCGAGCTTGATGTCGTTGATGCGGGCCGGCTTGGCGCGCGCGCGACGCTCCGCTTCGTGGCGAATCTGCTCGTGCAGCGAACGAATCGCGCCGATCACGCCGTAATCCAGATAGCGACGGAAGACGAACGGCTGCACCAGCGACGTCAGCAGCCGCTCGATGCGCTTGCCCGGCTCGCTCGCGACCTCGGAGACCAGACGCCCCTTGATCCACGCATAGCGCTCCCACTCGCGACCCTGCACGTAGAAATACTCTTCGAGCATCGGCAGACTGCACACGAGCGGCCCGGAGTCGCCATTGGGACGCAGACGCATGTCCACCCGGAACACGTAGCCGTCCGGTGTAAGTTCCGAGATCAGGCCGATCAGCTTGCGCCCGAGCTTGGTGAAGAATTCGTGGTTCGAGAGCAGACGCAGGCGGTTCGCCGCGGCCGGATCGACGTTATCGGGAGCGGTGGTGTCGCCGTCGTCTTCATACAGGAAGATCAGGTCGATGTCCGACGAGACGTTCAGTTCGCGCCCGCCGAGCTTGCCCATGCCGACCACGCCCAGCGTCTGACGCTCCCCTTCGGCGTTGCGCGGCACGCCGTGAATGGCTTCGAGCTCGCGCGACAGCACGGTGATACCCGCCTGCACGGCGAACTCGGCGAGCGCCGTCATCGCCTCGGTCACTTCGGACAACTCGGCACGCGCGTCGAGATCGCGCTGCATGACGGCACACAGCGCTTCGACGCGCAATACGCGCAGCGCACGCGCCAGACCCGCTTCGTCCACGCCGCAAACGCCCGAGGGTTGCTCGGGCGGCGAGAGCAGCGTGCCGGTAATGATTTCGAAGCGACGCGCGAGCCAACGGGCGTCTACGGGATGCTCGGCGAGCGCAGGCAGCGCCTCGGCAAGCGCCGGGCGGCTCGCCAGCATGCGGGCCGCGTAGCGCGAATAGGACGAAATATCGAGCGGGGTATCGGGTGAACTCACTGGCGGGGTTCCGGTCTGCAATGAGAGTGAAGAATGAAGAGGAAGAGACTTTCGCATGCTTACCTGTGCGCGATGAAACGCCGGTTCACCTGTCTATTTCTCCTAAGGCCGGGCCTTCGGACGGCCTTGGGCTTGTGTTACAGTCTTTGCCACAGAAACTACCACATTACCTCGTAGACGCGCAGCATGACCGACCGTAAGCCGCCTGCCTCGCCCACTGCGACCCGGTCCTGGTTCTCGTCACTGCCGCGTGGCTTGCGCCTGGGTCTGGAATGGTTGCTCGCGCTCGCCGTCGTCGTCTATTTCGGACTTGGCGCCGTCATTCTCGCGACCCGCTACGTCATCCTCCCCCGTGTCTCCGATTACCGTCCGCAGATCGAAGCGGCGGCCACGCGCGCCATCGGACTTCCCGTCACCATCGGTCGCATCGACGCCGTCTGGCGTGGCTGGCACCCCTATCTGACGCTCGAAGACGTGCGCATCACGCCGCCGGCGCCAACCACACCGCCCAAGGCGTCGACGGTTGCCCGCGTGGTCGCGCCGTTGCGCCGCGCCCCGGGGGCTTCCGGCGCTTCCGCGGCCCCTTCTGCTTCCGCCGTCGTCGCAGGTTCCACTGCATCCGCCGCATCGGCGCCCGCTGCCGCGCTGCCGTCGCTGAGCTACGCGCCGCCCGGCGCGCCGCCGGCCGTGGAGCCGAGCCTGACACTGCACCGCCTCGACGCCGTGCTCTCGTGGACCAGCCTGATCCATTTCGATCTGCGTCTGTCGAGTCTCACGCTGTACGAGCCGGACCTGAGCGTCGAGCGCCGCGCGGACGGCTCGATTCTCGTCGCCGGCATGCCCGTTACCGGGACCGGCAAGACAGCGGATACGACGGGCGCCGACTGGCTCATGCGTCAGTCCCGTGTGGTGGTTCGCAACGGAATCGTGCGCTGGCGCGACACCACGCGCGACGTGCCCGAGGTCGTCGTCACCCACGTCAACGCGATGCTGCGCAATCGCGGCTTCGAGCATCGTTTCGGCATGCAAGCGAATCCGCCGCCGGGCATCGAAGCGCCGCTCGATATCCGCGCGCGATTCACCAATCCGCTGTTCGCCCGGCCCGGCGAGGTCAAACGCTGGCGCGGGCAGATTTATGGCGATGTCGGCACGCTCGACCTCACCGAGCTGGCCCGCTACGTCGATCTGCCCGGCAAGGAATCGCGCGGACGCGTCGCCGCGCGGGTCTGGGTCGATTTCGATAACGGCACGATCACGGGCGCGACACTGCGCGCAGCAGGCGCCAACACGTCGGTACAACTGGCCGACAATGTGCCACCGCTCACCTTCGACGCCACGCAAGGCCGCATCGACGTCACGCGCATGGGCGCGCAGGCCGACGCAGGCTGGAACCTGCGCGCCCGCGATCTGACCTTGCAGGCGACAGGCCGCCCAACCCTCGACGTCCCCGATCTGCACGCCAGCTTCACGCCCGGCAACCCCGAGCGCGGTCTGCACGTCGCGCTCGCCGGGCAGCGCTTCGACATCGGCGCGGCCATGGCGCTCGTGCCGTCGCTGCCCATCGATCAGCCAACGCGCGACACGCTCGCCAGCTTCCGCCCGCGCGGCCGGCTGGCCAATTTCGACATCAACTATCAGGCCCCCAAGCCCCACGGCCCGAGTCACTGGCGCGACCTGCCGGGGCTCAAGCAACTGCCGCCCGAGCGCGAGCGTTATCACGTTGTCGCCGACTTCGAGAACGCCGGCATCGACAGCCAGCCGAGTCAGCGTCCGGCGCGTGCGGGCTCGCCCAATGCCGGGCGCCCCGGTTTTGCCAATCTGAGCGGCCACATCGAAGCCGATCAAACGCGCGGCAGCCTCTCGCTCGACGCCAAAAACGCCACGCTCGACTTCCCCGGCCGCTTCGACCAGTCACGCATCGATCTCGACGCGCTCACCGCACGCGCGTCGTGGCGCGTGTCGCACTCGGCAACCAAGCGCGATGCGCCGGCAACCGTCAACGTTCGCGTTGACGCCGTGCATCTGCAAAACGCCGAACTGACGGGCAACGTGAGCGGCACGTGGCAAAGCGGCGGCAAGGGCAACGGCATCGTCGACCTGAAGGGCAATATCGTGCGCGCGAACGCCAATGCGGTGCCGCGCTATCTGCCGACCGACATTGGCGCAAGCGTGCGCGACTATCTGCAACGCGCGTTGATGGCGGGCACCGTGCAGAACGCGCCGTTTGCGGTGCAAGGCGATCTCGAAGACTTCCCCTATGGCCACGGCGGCGGCAAATTCCGCATCGACATTCCGCTGGTGGACGTGACGTTCAACCCCTCGCCGCTACGCCCCGGCCATACCGAAGTGTGGCCCGCGTTCGAAAAAGTGCGCGGCAATCTGCGCTTCGACGCCGACAAGCTGCACATCGCCATCGACAGCGGTTCGGTCTACGGCGTGACGCTCACGCAGGTGCAAGGCGATATCAACAACATCGGGCAGGACGACTCCGTCCTCACCCTCAAGGGCGATGCCCGCGGCCCCGCCGCAGACTTCGTCAAGTATCTGAACAGTAGTCCCGTCGGGCACTGGATCGGCGATTTCACCGACGAGACGCGTGCGAACGGCACCACGCAACTCGCCATGCAACTGTCGATGCCGCTCGAACACACCGACCGCTCCAAGGTCACGGGACGTGCACGCTTTTTGCGCAATGACGTCACGCTCCTGAGCGGGCTGCCGACCTTTGGCGCGGTAGACGGCGAACTGGCGTTCACCGAGCACGGCATCTCGCTCGACAATCTGCGCGGCACCTTCCTGGGCGGCGATGTGCGCGCCTCCGGCGGCAGCCGCGACGACGGCACCATCGTGCTGAATGTGAACGGCGCCATGAGTGCCCAGGGGCTGCGCGAGAACCGCGAGAACGCCACGCTGGCGCAACTGGCCAAGCGCATGACAGGCAGCACGCCTTACACGGCGACGGTCACGGTGCGTCAGGGCATGACGGACTTGGCAGTGCAATCCACGCTTGCCGGGCTGGCCGTGAACCTGCCGGCGCCGCTGGGCAAGAGTGCGGAGACCTCGCTGCCGGCGCGCTTCACCATGCGTCCGCAAGCGAATCCGGGCGGGCGTCGCATCGATACGCTCGACTTCGCCATCGGCAGCGTGCAAGGCAACTACGTCCAGCAACGCAATGGCGCGCACGTCGACGTATTGCGCGGCGGCATCGGCATCAACCAGCCCCTGCCCGCGCCGCGCGAAGGCGTGCAGGCCTCCGCCCAGTTCGACACGCTCGATGTGGACGCCTGGCGCAGCGTGATCGCCTCGCTCGGCAGCGATACCGTGACACCGGGCACGCAGGGCACACCGCCTGCGTCCGCGGCCACGGCGGCGGCCGCGCGCGACGAATTCGGCGCACTCACGCCGTATCTGCCCACGCGCATCGCGCTGCATGCCAAGCAAGTCCGGCTGCTCTCGCGTCAGTGGCCGGAACTGGTGGTCGGCGCGCAGCGCAACGAGGGCGACTGGCAGGTCAGTCTGGCCTCGGAGCTCGTCTCCGGCTTCGCCGAATGGCATGCGCCGGACGAGAAAAACCCGTCCGGACTGCTTCGCGCACGTCTGGCCAAGCTGGTGATCCCGCGCGAAGACCACGGCAACGATGTCCTCACGCAAGTGCTCGACGAACCGAGCGACGAATTCCCGGCCATCGACGTGATCGCGAACGACTTCGTGCTGCGCAACAAGCCGCTGGGCCGTCTGCAACTGAACGCCCACAACGATATCGAGGACGGTGTGCCGGTGTGGCAGCTCACCAAGCTGGAGCTGAGCAATGGCGCCGCCACGCTCGACGTGAAGGGCAACTGGCGCACGTCGCGCCGCCGCGCAGCGGTCGCAGGCAGCGACGACGACGTGCCGCGCCGCACGGTGCTCGACTTCAATCTCAACGTGAAGGATGCGGGCGGCCTGCTCGACCGGCTCGGCCTGCCCAAGACGCTCAAGGACGGCTCCGGCACCGTGTCCGGGCGCTTCGGCTGGCGCGGCGGCCCCGACGCCATCGATTACCCGACGCTCGGCGGGCGCGTGGCAATCGACCTCAAACGCGGCCAGATTCTGAAAGCGGACCCGGGGCTGGCCAAGCTGCTGGGCATTCTGTCGGTGCAGACGCTCGCCAAGATCCTGACGTTCGACTTCAACAGCGTGATCGGCAGCGGCCTGCCCTTCGACAGCATCGACGGCAACGCCACGATGCAAGGCGGCGTGGCGAACACCACCGATCTGACCATCAACGCCAATGCCGCGACCATCAAGATCGACGGCCACACCGACCTCGCGCGCGAGACACAGGATCTGAACGTGCTGGTGCTGCCGAAGATCAACGCGGCGTCGGCGTCGCTGGCGTGGGCGATCATCAACCCGGCGCTGGGCATCGGCTCGTTCTTCGCGCAACTGGCGCTCGGCGACCAACTCTCGCGCACCCTCTCGACGACCTATCACGTCACCGGCTCCTGGGACAATCCGGTCATCGGACAGGGCAGCAGCAATAAGAGTAAGATCGACGCATCCCCGCAAACCCGGCCGGAGGCGCAAAACGACGTCCCGCCGACCGATCTGCGAGGTAACTGAGCGCCCTGGCATCGAAATGCACAGCGACGCTCGGAGACACCCAGAGACACCCACAGACGATCACCGCGCCGAATTCAGCCACTACATGACGAGTCCCGAAACGAAGTCAGCCGCCCCGTCCGCCTCAGCAGACGCACCCGTTCGCGTGGCCGCCGCCCAGATGGTGAGTGCCCCCGACGTCGAGCGAAACCTGCGCGAAGCCGCCCGACTGGTCGCCGAAGCCGCAACCGCCGGTGCCCGGCTGGTGCTGCTGCCCGAGTACTTCTGCTACATGGGACAGCGCGACACGGACAAGCTCGCCCTGCGCGAAACGCCGGGAAGCGGCCCGATTCAGGACTTTCTCGCCGAGACGGCCCGCCGTCACGGTGTCTGGCTGATCGGCGGCACGCTGCCGCTGGCGGCCCCGGAACCCGAGCGCGTGCTCAACACGACGCTGGTCTTCGCGCCGGACGGCACGCCTGCCGCGCGTTACGACAAGATTCACCTGTTCAACTTCGTCAAAGGCGAAGAAGCCTATGACGAGGCCCGCACCATCCGGCCGGGCGAGGCCGTACGGACATTCGACGCGCCGTTCGGCCGCGTCGGCCTGTCGGTGTGCTACGACCTGCGTTTTCCGGAGCTGTACCGCGCCATGGGCGACTGTACACTCATGGTCGTGCCCGCCGCTTTTACCTACACCACGGGCCGCGCGCACTGGGAGTTGCTGCTGCGCGCACGGGCCGTCGAGAACCAGTGTTACGTGCTGGCGTCCGCACAGGGTGGACATCACGAAAACGGGCGGCGCACCTGGGGGCATTCCATGCTGATCGACCCGTGGGGCGAAATCGTCGCCCAGCGAGAAGCGGAAGGCGCCGGCGTGGTCGTGGGCGACATCGATCCTGCCCGGCTCGCCAGCGTACGCCAGAGCCTGCCCGCATGGCGCCATCGCGTGCTGAACGGCTGAGATTCCCGTTGACTTCGCCGAATACGCCCTCATCTACCGAATACATTTCCTTGGCCTGACACCGCATGACAACCATCGACATCTCCATCGAGAACCTGGCCACAGCCCGCGGGCTGCTGCTCAAGCCGTACGGCCTCGACGAAAGCCACCTGCAACGCGCACTCGGCGACATCTTCACGCACCGCGTGGATTACGCCGATCTGTACTTCCAGTACACGCGCAGCGAGGCATGGAGCCTGGAAGAAGGCATCGTCAAATCGGGCTCGTTCTCGATCGATCAGGGCGTCGGCGTGCGCGCCATCGTGGGCGATCGCACCGCTTTCGCCTATTCGGACGACATCTCCGAAATCGCGCTGAAGGACGCCGCAGCGGCCACCCGCAGCATTGCCACGGCCGGTCGCGGGCGCGTGAAGGTCGGCAGCAAGCTGGCGACCGCCAGCAGCCACGGGCTGTATCTGCCTTCCGACCCGCTTGCGTCTCTCGATGCCAACGGCAAGGTCGCGCTGCTCGAGCGCGTCGAAAAGCTCGCCCGTGCGCGCGATCCGCGCGTGTCGCAAGTCATGGCCGGTCTGGCCGGTGAGTACGATGTCGTGCTCGTCGCGCGCAGCGACGGCGTGATCGCCGCCGACGTGCGCCCGCTGGTGCGCGTGTCGGTCACCGTCATCGTCGAATCCAATGGACGCCGCGAAATCGGCAACAGCGGCGGCGGTGCACGTCTCGACTACGGCTACTTCACCGACGATCTGCTCGAAAAGTACGTCAAGGAAGCGGTCGACGGCGCCCTCGTCAAGCTCGATGCCCGCCCCGCGCCGGCCGGTGCAATGACTGTCGTGCTCGGACCGGGCTGGCCTGGCGTGCTACTGCACGAGGCCGTCGGCCACGGCCTGGAGGGCGACTTCAACCGCAAGGGCTCCTCGGCGTTCTCGGGACGCCTGGGCGAGCGCGTCGCCGCCAAGGGGGTCACGGTGGTGGACGACGGCACGCTGTCGAACCGTCGCGGCTCGCTGAACATCGACGACGAAGGCAACCGCACGCAGTGCACCACGCTCATCGAAGACGGGATTCTGAAGGGCTATATGCAGGACAGCCTGAATGCGCGCCTGATGAAGATGCCGGTCACGGGCAACGGCCGCCGCGAGTCGTACGCCGCGCTGCCGATGCCGCGCATGACGAACACGTACATGCTCGGCGGCGACAAGGATCCGGAGGAAATCATCGCGTCGGTCAAGCGCGGTCTGTATGCGGTGAACTTCGGCGGCGGTCAGGTCGACATTACCAACGGCAAGTTCGTGTTCTCGATGTCCGAGGCGTACATGATCGAAGACGGCAAGATCACGTATCCGGTCAAGGGCGCAACGCTGATCGGCAACGGCCCGGAATCGCTCAAGGACGTGACGATGATCGGTAACGACATGTCGCTGGATTCGGGCGTGGGCGTGTGCGGCAAGGAAGGCCAGAGCGTGCCGGTGGGCGTTGGCCAGCCGACGCTGCGCATGGAAAACATGACGGTCGGCGGTACGGCCTGAGTGTTGTCGCGGCACCTCGCGCCATACGCGCAAATGCCGCACCGCAAAAAATGCGTCAACCTTAGCAAAGCGCCCGGCCAAAACCGGGCGATTTCGCATGTTTTTCTGAAAACACGATTATTTTGTGCAAATCAACCGCGTGAAACGCGAAAATTTCGCGCGTTTTTCGACCGCCCGGCGGGTCGATGCGGTTGCAGCGTCATACGATTGAGCGTATAAAGTTGATTCTGTGCACGGCAAACCGCCTGCAAAGCAATGTCCAAGACATCCTTCATGACCGCCAATAAGTTTTACTTTTACTTTTTTGCGTATCTCACACCGCTGGCGGATGGAGAGGGACAGTTGCAGCAGTAAGCACCGAACGAATCCTGAAAAACCGCCAGCGAGTCTGGCGGTTTTTTTTTGACCCGAATCCCGAGAAACGAACCGCAGTTTGAACTGCCCAGGAGAAAAAACATGCCTCCCCACAACACCGATGATGTCCGTATTCGCGAACTGAAGGAACTGACGCCCCCGGCGCACCTGATCCGCGAATACCCGTGCTCGGAGAAGAGCGCGGACCTCATCCATCGCTCGCGTGGCGCCATTCATCGTGTGCTGCACGGCATGGAAGACCGTCTCGTCGTCATCATCGGCCCGTGCTCGATCCACGATCCGAAGGCCGCGCTGGAATACGCCGCGCGTCTGGTCGAACAACGCGAACGGCTCAAGGGCGAGCTCGAAATCGTGATGCGCGTGTACTTCGAGAAGCCGCGCACGACCGTGGGCTGGAAGGGTCTGATCAACGACCCGCACATGGACAACAGCTTCAAGATCAACGACGGCCTGCGTCTGGCGCGCGAGTTGCTCGCGCAGATCAACGCGCTGGGCCTGCCCGCCGGCACGGAATACCTCGACATGATCAGCCCGCAGTACATCGCCGATCTCGTGTCGTGGGGCGCCATCGGCGCACGCACCACCGAATCGCAGGTGCACCGTGAACTGGCGTCCGGACTGTCGTGCCCGGTCGGCTTCAAAAACGGCACGGATGGTAACGTGAAGATCGCCGTGGACGCGATCAAGGCCGCCTCGCAGCCCCACCATTTCCTGTCGGTGACGAAGGGTGGCCACTCGGCCATCGTGTCGACCGCAGGCAACGAGGACTGTCACCTGATCCTGCGCGGCGGCAAGACGCCGAACTACGACGCCGCGAGCGTGCAGACCGCCTGCGACGACATCGCCAAGTCGGGCCTGGCCGCACGCGTCATGATCGACGCCTCGCACGCCAACAGCCAGAAGAAACACGAAAACCAAATCCCGGTGTGCGACGACATCGCTCGCCAGATCGCGGGTGGCGACGATCGCATCATCGGTGTAATGGTCGAGTCGCACCTCGTGGCGGGCCGTCAGGATCACGTGCCGGGCAAGGAACTGACCTACGGCCAGAGCATTACCGACGCTTGCATCAACTGGGAAGACAGCCTGAAGGTGCTCGACACGCTGGCCGACGCCGTGCGTGCGCGCCGCCTGGCGCGCGGCGCAGGTAACTGATGTGACGGGCGGCGACATAGCCCTCGGCCAATGCTAGTGGCTGAGGGCTACGGCTGACAAAAACAGCCGATAGCCGCCCTTTCTTCAGCGCGGACGTCAGCCTTTCGGCGTCTCGCTCCCGGCCCGGTCGCGCTGCCAAAGCACGTCGGTGCCCCCGCCCGCACGATTGAGCACGCGAGCCAGCACGAACATCAGGTCTGACAGGCGATTGACGTACTGACGCGGCGCAGGCGCCACCGTCTCCTCGGCACCGAGCGCCACCATGGCGCGTTCGGCGCGGCGTGCGACGGTACGCACAATATGCGCGAGCGCCGCAGCGCGCGTGCCGCCCGGCAGAATGAATTCCTTCAGTGGCGGCAGATCCGCGTTGTAGTGCGCCAGCCAGTCGTCGAGTTTGACAACATGCGCGTCGCGCAACAGCGTGTGACGCGGCATGCTCAATTCCCCGCCGAGATCGAACAGATCGTGCTGAATATCGAGCAGCATGGCGCGCACGTCTGGCGGCAGATCTTCACACAGCAGCACGCCGATGTGCGAGTTGGTCTCATCGACCTCGCCAATGGCGACGATGCGCAGACTGAACTTGTCGACGCGGGCGCCATCGCCCAGGCCAGTCTTACCGCCGTCGCCCTGGCGCGTGACGATCTTGCTCAAACGATTCCCCATCTTCTGACACCTACCCCTTGCGGCATATCTTGCCCGCCCGCGCTCCATCGAACCGCCGGGCGAGCTGCCTTTTTGATTGAAATTGACCGTGCCGCCACGGATTGCTCATTTTTCAGGCAATTCCGATGGCATCGATGCACGGCAAGTCCGTATGATATGACGCAAAGGGTGGGGAAAAACGCCGTCACAGCGTAAAATCCCCGCTCATGAGGTGTCAGGGAATGCACCGCACGCCCGAGACCCCGCCCGATATGGCGCCTGCCACTGCCCACCAGCGTTGGCAGCCCGGAGACCCGAAGGAGAAAGCCGTGAATCACCCCCACCTGCCGTTCGCCCCCAAGCGTGCGTTCCCCGACGCCCTGCTCACCGAGCTGCAAGCCCTGCTGGGCGAGCGCGTGAGCACCAAGGAAGCGCTGCGCGAACATCACGGCCGAGACGAGTCCCCGTTCGATCCGATGCTGCCCGATGCCGTCGCCTTTGCGCACAGCACCGACGAGGTCTCGCAGATCGTCAAGCTCTGCGGCAAATACAACGTCCCCATCATTCCTTACGGCGCGGGCTCCTCGCTCGAAGGGCATCTGCTCGCGGTCGAAGGCGGCTTGTCGCTCGATCTCTCGGAGATGAACCAGATCGTCTCGATCAACGCCGAAGATCTGACCGTCACCACCCAGCCCGGTATCTCGCGCAAGACGCTGAACGAAGCGCTCCGCGACACGGGCCTGTTTTTCCCGATCGATCCGGGTGCAGACGCCAGCATCGGCGGCATGTGCGCCACGCGCGCCTCGGGCACCAACGCCGTGCGCTACGGCACCATGCGCGAGAACGTGCTGGCACTGACCGTAGTACTCGCCGACGGGCGCGTGATCCATACCGGCACGCGTGCGCGCAAGTCGTCGGCAGGCTATGACCTCACGCGCCTGTTCGTCGGCAGCGAAGGCACGCTGGGCATCATCACCGAAGCGACGGTGCGTCTGTATCCCCAGCCTGAAGCCGTGTCGGCCGCGATCTGCTCGTTCCCCAGCATGACGGACGCCGTGAACTGCACCATTCAGACGATTCAGTTGGGGGTGCCGGTGGCACGCGTGGAGTTCGTCGATGCGCTGGCCGTGCGTGCGATCAACAAGCACTCCAAGATGGAACTGCCGGAGACACAAACGCTGTTCTTCGAATTCCACGGCAGCGAAGCCGGGGTAAAAGAGCAGGCGCAGACCGTCGAGGAATTGGCCAAGGACAACGGCGGCACCGGCTTCGAATGGGCCACGCGCACCGAAGACCGTAACCGTCTGTGGAGCGCGCGTCACAGCGCCTACTTCGCCATGCTCCAGCTTCAGCCGGGCTGCCGCGCAGTCACGACGGACGTCTGCGTGCCGATCTCGCGGCTGGCGGAGTGCGTGGGCGAGACGGAAGAAGACCTGAAAGGCTCCTATCTGACGTGCCCGATCGTGGGCCATGTCGGCGATGGCAACTTCCACGTGGCGATCCTGATCGATCCGGACAAGCCGGAAGATATCGAGGAAGCGGAGCGTCTGAACCAGCGCATTGTCGAGCGCGCGATCCGCATGGGCGGTACGTGCACCGGCGAACACGGTGTGGGCCTGCACAAGATGGGCTTTCTCGTGACCGAGCATGGCGAAGACGCCATCGATGTCATGCGTGCGATCAAGACCTCGCTCGATCCGCACAATCTGCTCAATCCGGGCAAGATTTTCCGGCTGCGTGCGGCTGGCTGAGCGCCGCATGAACGCGCCTGTGACCCCGCAAGACCCGCGCGGCCCGCTTCAGGCGGGGGCCGCGCCCAACGACGGCACCGATGCCGATGCCCTGGCGATGCGTCAGCGTCAGTTGCTCGACGCGCTCGGCCAGATCCTGCCGCCGCATTGCATCCTGCATCGGCGCGAGGACACCACGCCCTACGAGTGCGACGGCCTCGCCGCGTATCGCCGCGTGCCGCTCGCCGTCGTGCTGCCCGAGTCGGAATCGCAGGTCCAGCGCATCTTGCAGGCCTGCCATCAACTCGGCATCCCGGTAGTCCCTCGCGGCGCGGGCACGAGCCTGTCGGGCGGCGCGATGCCCATCTCGGACGGGCTCGTGCTCTCGCTCGCGAAGTTCAAGAAGATCGTCGAAATCGATCCCTATGCGCGCACCGCGACCGTGCAGCCGGGGGTTCGCAATCTGGCGATCTCGGAAGCCGCAGCGCCCTACGGGCTGTATTACGCGCCCGATCCGTCGTCGCAGATCGCCTGCACCATCGGCGGCAATATCGCAGAGAATTCCGGCGGCGTGCACTGCCTGAAGTACGGGCTGACGGTGCATAACGTGCTGCGGGTGCGGGCCATCACCATGTCGGGCGAAGCCATCGAATTCGGCTCGCTCGGCCCCGATGCGCCGGGGCTCGATCTGCTCTCGGTCTTTATCGGCAGCGAGGGCATGTTCGGCGTCGTGACCGAAATCACGGTCAAGCTGGTGCCCAAGGCGCAGACCGCGCAAGTCATCATGGCGAGTTTCGACGACGTGGAGACCGGCGGCAACGCGGTGGCCGCGATCATCGCGGCAGGCATCATTCCGGCCGGACTGGAGATGATGGACAAGCCGGCCACGCAGGCCGTCGAGGAATTCGTTCACGCCGGCTACGATCTGGAGGCCGCCGCCATTCTGCTTTGCGAATCGGACGGCACCCCGGAAGAAGTCACCGAGGAAATCCTGCGCATCTCCCATGTGCTGCGCACCTCGGGCGCGACACGCCTGCAAATCTCACGCACCGAAGAAGAGCGTCTGCGCTTCTGGTCGGGCCGCAAGAATGCCTTCCCTGCCGCCGGACGCATCTCGCCGGACTATTACTGCATGGACGGCACGATCCCACGCCGCACGATTGGGACTTTACTCAAACGCATCGAAGGCCTGGAACAACAATACGGATTGCGCTGTATTAACGTCTTTCACGCGGGAGACGGCAACATGCATCCGCTCATTCTTTTCAACGGCAACGACCTGGACGAATGGCATCGTGCCGAGGCGTTCGGTGCCGACATTCTCGAAGCGTGCGTCGAACTCGGCGGCACGATTACGGGCGAACACGGCGTGGGCATCGAGAAAATCAACTCGATGTGCGTGCAGTTCTCGGCTGAGGAGCGCGATGCATTCTTCGGCGTGAAGCGCGCGTTCGATCCGGTCGGGCTGCTCAATCCGGACAAGGGCATTCCGACACGCGCGCGCTGTGCCGAATACGGCAAGCTGCACGTGCGTGGCGGCCTGCTACCGCATCCCGACTTACCGAGGTTCTGACATGCGTCCGCTGTCAGATTGGCTGCCACACGATTGGCGGCAGCGTCTTTACATCATCATCTTCGAAGCCGACACCCGCGAGGGTCGGCTGTTCGACATCGCCCTGCTCGTCGCCATCGTGCTGTCGGTGCTCGTGGTGGTGATCTCCAGCGTGCCCGCGGTACAGGCCGCGATGCCGCTGCCGATGGCCATTCTGGAGTGGTTCTTCACGCTGCTCTTCACGGCCGAGTATGTCGCACGCTTGCTCAGCGCGCATCGGCCGATGCGTTATGCCTTGTCGTTTTACGGTCTCATCGATCTGCTCGCGATCCTGCCGACCTATCTCGCGATTCTCGTGCCGGAACTGCATGGGCTGATCGACGTGCGTTTGCTGCGATTGATGCGCGCGTTCCGGATCCTCAAGCTCACCGCTTACGTGAACGAAGCCGGCATCCTCAGCATTGCGCTGTACAACGCACGTCGCAAGATCCTCGTGTTTCTGGGGTTCATCTCGATCATCGTGGTGATCTTCGGCACGCTCATGCACATTATCGAGGGGCCGGAACATGGCTTCACGAGCATTCCCGTCGGGATTTACTGGGCTATCGTCACGCTCACGACCACCGGCTATGGCGACGTGGTGCCCGTCACCGGGCTGGGCAAGGCGATCACCGGCTTCGTGATGCTGCTCGGCTACAGCGTGATCGCGATCCCGACCGGCATCATGGGGGCTGAAATCCATTCCGCCATGCGCCAAAAGGCAGTCACCACCCGCACCTGCGGCCAATGCCAGACCGAAGGACACGACCCCGACGCGCGCTACTGCAAGCATTGCGGCAGTGAACTGGGGCCTTATCATTCCGACACGACACCGCCGCCCGAACCGAGCTGATGACCGACACGAACGACACTCTCGAGAATTTCCGCGCCGTCATCGAACACGCCACCGCTCGCCGTTCGCCGCTTCAGCTTCGCGGCGGCGGCACCAAAGCCTGGTACGGCCAGCAACGCGTCGGAGACGTGCTCGACACGCGTGCCTACAACGGCATCGTCGCGTACGACCCGGCGGAGCTGGTAATCACCGCGCGCTGCGGCACGCCACTGGCCGAGATCGAAGCCACGCTCGCCGAGCGTAATCAGTTGCTGCCGTTCGAGCCGCCCTACTTCGGGCCGGGCGCGACCATTGGCGGTGCGGTCGCGGCCGGACTGGCGGGGCCACGTCGCAGCGCAGTGGGCGCCGTACGCGACTTCGTGCTCGGCGCCAAGCTGATGGACGGACGCGCTCACGTGCTGAACTTCGGCGGACAGGTGATGAAGAACGTCGCCGGTTACGACGTCTCGCGCATGCTCGCCGGCTCGCTCGGCACGCTGGGCCTCATTCTGGAAGTCTCGCTCAAGGTGCTGCCGCAACCGTTCGCCGAATTGACATTGCAGTTCGAGATGAACGCCATCGACGCGGTGCGCAAACTCAACGAATGGGGCGGCCAACCGCTGCCGATTACCGGCAGTGCGTGGCGCAGCGACTTGCTGGTGATTCGTCTGGCGGGCGCGTCTGCGGCGATCAAGGCCGCGCGCGTGAAGATGGGCGGCGAGCTCGTCGATGCCATTCACGCGGCGAAGTTCTGGCACGCCATTCGCGAGCAGACCGACAACTTCTTCGCAGACGCAGGACCGGGACAAGCGCTCTGGCGTCTGGCCGTACCGTCCACCGCGGAACCGCATCGCCTGCCGGGCAAGCAACTCATCGAATGGGGCGGTGCACAGCGCTGGTGGATTACCGACGCCGATGCGCAGATCGTGCGCTCGGCCGCGCGACAGGATGGCGGGCACGCCACGCTGTTCCGCTACGGCGAGCCGAGCGTGAGCGTGTTCACGCCCCTGCCCGCGCCGGTCATGCGCATCCACCGGAATCTGAAGTCGGTGTTCGATCCCGCCGGCATCTTCAATCCGGGACGGATGTATCCGGAGTTCTGAGCGGTCGGCCGCGCGAACGGCCGGGGTCGGCCCTCAGCCGTTCGCGTCCAGCAAACGCGTGAGCTCCGCAGCAAGCGTACGCACCGCCTTGTCGACATCGCGGGTGAATGGCTGCCCGCCGTTGATGCGCAGGAAGTGGTCGTAACGCGCCGAGTTGGAAAAGAGACAGCCCGGCGCGACACGAATCCCTTTCGCCAGGGCCGCGTCGAACAATTTCTCGGAACTCACGCCGCCCGGCATTTCCACCCACAGACTCAGGCCGCCGGCAGGTTGTGTCAGACGCGTGCCTGCCGGGAAATAGGTCGCGATCGCTTCGGCCATCAATGCCCGATGCTCGCGCAACTGCGTGCGCAGATGCCGCAGGTGACGATCGTAGCGGGGCGAATCCATGAACTCCGCCATCGCCATCTGCGCGAGCGCTTCGTTGGGACGCGTCTGCGCATACTTCAGCATCTCCACCCGCCACTGCCACTTGCCGCCCGCAATCCAGCCAAGCCGCATGCCCGGCGCCAATGTCTTGTGCAGTGAGGCGCAGTGAATCACGTTGCCTGTCGAGTCCCATGAGCGGATGGCCGCGGGCATATTACCGTCGTCGCCGAGCGCCGAGTACGTGTCGTCTTCGATGATCGCAATGCCGCGCGACGCCGCCCACTTCACGAGCTGCGCCTTGTGCGTATCCGGCATCACGGATCCGAGCGGATTCTGGAAATGCGGTACGACGATGACGGCCTTGATGTTGTCGTAGGTCTGGCTCGCCAGTTCGAGCGCGTCGAGCGAGATGCCCGTGTGCGGACTCGTCGGAATTTCGAGCGCCCGCATGCCCATGCTCTCCAGCGTCTGCAACAACGCGTAGTACGTCGGCGATTCGACCGCGACCACGTCGCCCACACTGGCGACGGCCCGCAATGCGAGGTTGATCGCCTCGATGCAGCCGTGCGTGACGACGATCTCCTCCGGATTGATGTTCATACGCGCTTCGAGCGCACGCCGGGCAATGACCGAGCGAAAACGGGCATCGCCGCCACCGGGCGGCGGCGTACCGTAGATCAGGGGGTTGTCGCGCAGCGCCCGGATCGTTGCCTGCCGCAATTCATTGACCGGATATAGCGACGCCGAGCCGTGCGCCACGGCGAGGTTGATCTTCGCATCCGCCTGAAGCCCGCGCGCCAGGATCGACGACACGCGCTGGTTGATGCCCACGTACTGCATCAGATCGGGCACCCACGGGCGCGGCTCGGCCACCGGCACGAGACTCGCACGGGCCGACGTGCGCACGAAATACCCCGAGCGCGGGCGCGCCTCAAGCACGCCCTGCGCCTCCAGATGCCGGCACGTCTGCAACGCCGTCGACAGGCTGACCTGATGCCGCTCCATGAGCGCACGCACGCTGGGCATGCGCGCGCCCGGCACGAGCGTGCCCGCTTCGATGGCTTGACGGTAGTGGTCGGCGAGTTGGCGGTAGAGCGGCGTGCGCTCCTCGGGGGCGGCGCGAAGCGTCGCACTTGGCGGCACTGACGACATCTCGTCAGAGACAGCCGAATCCAAAGCCGCGGGGGTCACAGCGGGAGCGGAGGGGGTGAGAGCGACAGCGTCCATGCGCAGATGATCGGGCATTGCCCACGACCATAACAGATACAGATTCGACGATTTGCGATCGTAACAGATCATCCAACGCCCATCTGTTACGGGGGAAACCGCGCCACTGTGTGCCTACCGGGGCTATCCGCCGGCCGATACGCTGTAGCCATCTGTTCAACGCCCCGGAGTCCATCATGGCAAAGCACCCTGCGCCCTCGTTATCCCCCGATATCTTGCTCGCGCGAGATCGCGGCGATGCGGTGTCGTCCGGCGAGCGTGTGGTCGAGCCACGCACCGCCGCCCGTGCCGCCGAAGCTACGCCGCTCACACTGGCGCGCGGTCAGTCCTTCCACGGCTATGTGGGCCGGGGCACGGTGTTTCACGTCAGGGAAGGTGTCGTCCTGTTGACGCTCGCGCCGCGCTGGCTTGCTGCGAGCCTCTCACGCACGACCGTCTCGCTCGCGGCCGGACAGGTGTACGTAGTGCAGACGCCGGGCTGGATAACGCTGGCCAGCGGCGCCGGCGCGCACATTGTGTGTCGGGACGACGACCGCGCCCAGCCCAGTTCGCGACTGGCCCGCCGCTTGCGCCGTCTCGTCCAACGATTCGGGGACTAAGCGCTCAGCAACTTCTCGATGTCCGCACGGATGGCTTCGGGCTTCACGGTCGGGGCATAGCGCTCGACCACGTTGCCCGAGGCATCGACGAGAAACTTCGTGAAATTCCACTTGATGGCCTTCGTCCCCAGCACGCCGCGCTTTTCCTGCGTGAGGTAGTTGTAGAGCGGCGCAGCGTCCGGCCCTTTGACGTCGACCTTGGCGAACATCGGAAATGTCACGTGAAAGCGCAGATCGCAGAAGCTGCGAATGGCCTGCGCATCGCCCGGCTCCTGCTTGCCGAACTGATTGCACGGAAACGCCAGCACTTCGAAGCCGCGCGGGCCGAGTTGTTCGTAGAGCGTCTGCAAACCGGCGTACTGCGGTGTGAAACCGCACTCGCTCGCCGTATTGACGATCAGTAGCACCTTGCCGCGATACTGCGCGAGGTCGACGGACTCGCCGGCCAGCGTCCGGACGGAAAAATCGTACACGCGCTGCGGATTTGCGCTCATCTCTGGCTCCCTGTGGATGTCTGCATCCGCGCAGTCTGCCACAAGGCGCGCACGGCGGCGGTTCGGGTTGCCTCCGGCACGGGTAGCACCTTGTTTTTTCTCGGGTAGCACCTCCGGTGCGAGCACAGCTATAATCGTTAGCCGGGTATCTCAGGTATTGCCCGGGCCGTTGCGGCGCATCGCCGCGCCGACGACGCCGTTTCATCGAAGCCCCAACCTGCTGAATCTGCTGAACCTGCCGCCCCCGCCGAACCGCCTCATGTCGACCATCGCCGCCCATCTCGACGACGTCCTTTCCCGGATCACCCGCGCTACCGCCGACGCCGGCCGTCCGGCGGGCAGCGTGCGCTTGCTCGCCGTCTCGAAGACCTTCGGCGCCAACGCCGTTCGCGACGCCCTGGCCGCCGGCCAGCGCGCCTTCGGCGAGAACTACGTGCAGGAAGCGCTCGACAAGATGGCTGCGCTGGCCGGTGAAACGGTCGGTGGCGAATCGCTGGAGTGGCATTTCATCGGCCCGCTGCAAAGCAACAAGACACGTCCGGTGGCGGAGCATTTCGATTGGGTGCATTCCGTGGACCGTCTGAAGATCGCGGAGCGTCTGAGTGCGCAGCGTCCGGCCAATCTGCCACCCTTGCAAGTCTGTTTGCAGGTCAACATCAGCGGCGAAACCAGCAAGAGCGGCGTGAGCCCGGCAGAGGTGCCCGCGCTCGCGCGCGCCATCGCCGCCCTGCCGAACCTGCAACTGCGCGGCCTGATGGCGATTCCCGAACCGGAAGACGATCCGGCCCGCCAGCGCGAGCCGTTGCGCGCAGTGCGCGCCCTGTTCGATGCGCTACGCGCCGACGGCCTGCCGCTCGACACCCTCTCGATGGGCATGTCGGGCGATCTGGAAGCCGCCGTGGCAGAGGGTGCGACAATGGTGCGCATTGGCACCGCAATTTTCGGCGCACGCGATTACGGCTCCCGGGCCTGATAAGCGCATGCCCACGCGGTGAGCGCGTCATGGCGACGCGCTACCGCAAGCACTCACGTGCAGCAGTCATGGTTACGACATACGCAACGCAAAGGATGGTTATGAGAATTGCATTCATCGGCGGCGGCAATATGGCCAACGCCTTGATCGGCGGACTCGTCAAGCGCGGCACGGCCCCGCGCGACATTCTCGCCATCGACGTCAACGAATCGACCCGCGACGGTCTCGTCAAGCAACACGGCATCGAGACCGCCAGCGCGCCCAACGACCGCCTGCGCGACTACGACACGCTCGTGCTGGCCGTCAAACCGCAGGTCCTCAAGGACGTCGCACAAGCCCTTCAGCCGCATCTGAACGGTCAACTGGTCATCAGCATTGCTGCGGGCATTCGTGCGTCCGATCTGGCGCGCTGGCTCGGCGGCCACAACCAGATCGTGCGCTGCATGCCGAATACGCCCGCGCTGATCGGCAAGGGCATCACCGGTCTGATCGCGCTCTCCGGCGTGGATTCGGACCAGCGCAAGCGCGCCGAAAACGTGCTGAGCGCGGCAGGCGAGATCGTGTGGGTCGACAAGGAAAGCCAGCTCGACGCCGTCACCGCCATCTCCGGCAGCGGCCCGGCCTACGTGTTCTATTTCATCGAAGCGCTGGAGCAAGCCGCGCAGGAACTCGGTTTCACGCCCGAGCAGGGACGCCAGCTCGCCATCGCCACGTTCACCGGCGCGTCGCAACTCGCAGCAGACTCCACCGAACCGGCCAGCGTGCTGCGCGAGCGTGTGACGTCCAAGGGCGGCACCACCTTCGCAGCGCTCACCTCGTTCGAGAACGACGCCATCAAGGCCGCCATCGTGCGCGGGGTGAAAGCCGCCAACAGCCGCGCCAAGGAGCTCGGCGACGAGCTGGGCGACGCCTGACGCCCCCTCGCCGGGCACACCGGCAAGTGCTGTAAAGACAAACGGACCGCATGCGGTCCGTTTGTCTTTTGGGTTAGCGAAGCGAGAAAGCGCCCGCCCCGTGCCTATGCCTGCGCCGTCAGCAGATAGTGACCGGCAATGCCCGCGAAGACCGCAGCACCGAGCCAGTTGTTATGACGGAACGCGGCGAAGCACGGCATACGCTCGCGCCCGCGAATCAGGAAGTAGTGGTAGATGGCGAAGCTCACCGCCACGGCCATGCCCAGCCAGAACGGCCAGCCAAAGCCGAGATACGCGCCCACGGCGGCCTGAATGCCGAGCGCGCCGGCGTAGCAGAGCATGACGGCGACCACGTCGAAACGTCCGAACGTGATGGCAGACGTCTTGATGCCGATCTTCAGGTCGTCGTCGCGATCGACCATCGCATATTCGGTGTCGTAAGCGAGCGACCAGAACACGTTCGAGAGCAGCAGCACCCACGCGATCACCGGCACCTGATCCTGCACGGCCGCGAAGGCCATCGGAATGCCGAAGCCGAACGCCACGCCGAGATAAGCCTGCGGCAGCGCGAAGAAGCGCTTGGTGAACGGATAAGTCCCCGCCACGAACAGCGCCGGGATCGAGAGCCACTTGGTCAGCGCGTTGAGCGGCAGGATCAGCAGGAAGCTCACGAGCGCGAGCGTGGCGGCCACGGCCACCGCTTCCCACGCACGGATGCGCCCCGACGTGATGGGGCGCTCCTTCGTGCGTTTGACGTACTTGTCGAAGTCGCGGTCGGCGTAATCGTTGATCGCGCACCCCGCCGAGCGCATCAGGAACGTGCCGAGCGTGAAGATTGCGATCAGCAACAGCTCGGGATGTCCGTTCGACGCGATCCACAGCGCCGAGAGCGTCGGCCATAGCAGCAGCACGGTGCCGATCGGCTTGTCGAGACGAACGAGTCGGAAATACAGCGGGAGACGTTGAGCGAGCAACATGGGGCGGCACACAGGAAGACTTGTGGCGACATTGTAGGCCACGCACCGCACGCCCGCCAATCGGCGTGCCGGTCCCTGGAACGCCCGTCACAGCCCCGCTGGCGTCACCAGATCCAGAACATCAGGATCCACAGCCAGTTGACGAGCGCGAGCGCCGCCACGACACCTGCCATACCGGCCAGACGCCGCACGAACGAGGTTGCATGACGCCCGGTCACACGCCAGCCCAGCCAGAGGCTCCAGAGCGAAGTCAGCGCGAGGATGGTGGCACGCACGTCGTTGGCCCAGTAGATGGGCAGGTGTTCGGCGCGCAGCAGGCTGACCGTCGTGGCCGACAGGCCGATGAAGACTCCGGCGCCGGCAATCGGAATCAGCGACTGCACCAGATGGTTGAAGCGCGAAGTCTGCCACGCGCCCATCGCCCGGTTGGCCAGCGCGAAGATGACCGTGAACGCCAACCCCAGCAGCAGGCCGTTGCCGAGAATGTAAGTAACCACCATGCCGCCGTCGAGCCAGGTGAAGACATCGCTCTGTTCGGGGTAGTTGGTGAACACGAACCACGGCGCGTTGGTCTCGAACGGCCACATGATGTTGCGATCGATGAGCCATGTGGCCAGGAACGTCTTGGTCGCGACGAACCACGGATTCACCGTCCAGTGGAACGCACCGATGGCCACACCGAGCAGACCGTACATGACGAGCACGCTGTCCCACACGCTGTTGTTTTCGGTCGCACCGAACTTCACGATCTCTTCGCTCGGCGAGCGGCTCGTGAGTTCGATGGCGTCGCGATGCCCGGCGCAGCGGCCGCACATATGGCACTGTGCGCCGCCCTTCATATTGCGCAGCGGCACGAGCGGCGCGCAATTGATCGGGATGATCTTGTGACCTTTGGTGTTGTACGACTGACGCCAGGCGTCTTCGTTGACCTTGAAATGGAACGGTGCGAGACGCGCGAGCAACGAAAACACGCCGTTGACCGGGCACAGATACTTGCACCACACGCGCTTGTCGCGTCCGTAGAAGTAGCCGATCACCATCGCACCGATGGTCGAGCCGCCGAGCACCAGCAACACCGCCTTCGGATACTGGTACACGCTCACCATCTGGCCATACAGCGTCGTCCCGGCGAAGGCTACGAACGGCCAGCCGCCCCAGCGCATCCAGCGAGGAATCGCACGCCCTCGCCCGTGACGACTCGCGAATTCCGAGAGGGTGCCTTCCGGGCATAACACGCCGCACCAGATACGTCCCATGAGCACCATGCTGATGAGCACGAACGGCCACCAGATGCCCCAGAACGTGAATTGCGCGAAGACGGTGAGATTGTTGAGAATGTGCGCCGTCTCGTCAGGCAACGGCATCAGCACAGGGACGCAGATGAGAAACGCATAAACCAGCACGACGGCCCACTGCACGCCACGTATCAGCTTGCCGTGGCGTTGCATCATCAGGCCCAGTCGGGCCAGTCGGTTCGGGACAGGTATGGCGATGCTCATGCTCAACTCGTACGTCGGGGGGGATTGCCTTACCGGGCTGACGGATCTCGTGTCTTGCGCGTCCGTTCAGACCGTGGTTGCGGACCGGGCGGGATCGCCACCCGGTGCCGCGCGACCCGCTCAGGCGGGCTTTGCCTGTTTGGCCGGCGCGCCTGCCCGCTTGAGCAGCAGCCACATGAACAGCCAATACACGGCGTACACCAACAGATTCATGCCGGACGGATGGGCGCGGTAGCCGGTCAGCGTCGCCACGAGGCTGCCGAACGGGCTGGCGTCATCCAGAATCGCGGAAGTATCCCACAGTTGGTCGACCAGCGTCGGCACAAACTCCAGCGAGATCAAGCGATCGAGTCCCGACTCCAGCAGACCGGCGGCCAGGAACAGCAGCATGATTTCCGTCACGCGGAAGAACAGACGCCACGAGAAAATCTTCCCGCCCAGTTGCAGCAACCAGAACGTGAGCAACGCCAGCACGAAGCCGATCGCCACCGCGAGCCACATCGACATCGGCACGCTACCGCCCTGCCCGAAGCCAAGACCGTACAGGAAGATGGCGGTCTCGCTGCCTTCGCGGGCAATCGCCAGCGCCACCAGCACGAGCACGCCCCACCATGTGCCCTGATCGTGGTTCTTTTGCAGCGACGACTCCATGTCGCGCTTGAGCGTACGCCCGTTGCGCTTCATCCAGAAGACCATCTGCACAATCAGCACGCAGGCGACAAGCACCATGGCGGTCTGGAAGTAATCCTGCGCGTCGCCCGAGAGCACCTCGGTGAAGCCGACGAGCGCGGCGCCCAGGCCCACGGCAGCGGCGATCCCGAGGACCACGCCGGCCCACAGATAAGGCAGGCCGCGCTTGGCGCCATGATCCGGATTGGCCAGCCAGGCATGAAGAATGCCGACGACCAGCAATGCCTCGACGCTTTCGCGCCAGACGATGAACATGACCTGACCCATCGTGTGATTCCTTTTGTAATGCGTGTATTACTGTGTGGCTGAAACGCCCACCACCGGCTTACTTGGCGACGATCACGCCTTGCGCCTGCTGATGGAAGTCATCGAAAAACTTGTACTCGCCCGGTTGCAGCGGTGCGATCACGACAAATGACTGCGCGCCCGGGGCCAGCACCTTTTCCTTACGCAATTGCAGACTCTCGAACTCGACGGCATTCGTCCCGGTGTTGTGCACCTCGATCTTGATGCGCTTGCCGGCCGGGACTTCGATACGCGCCGGGTTGAGTTTGCCGTTGTTCATTTCCAGCCTGAAGGTGGGCAAGTCGTCTGCGCGGGCGAGCGACGGGCCGCCCAACGCGAACAAGGTCACCACCAGGGCCGTCATCGTGGCCAGCAGGCGCGCGATGCGCTGATTCATCCTCATACTCCAAATGAATACAGCGCTGGCGCCCGGCCAACGCTGCATCAGTTACAGGGGCTTAATAGCCACCCTTCTTGCCAATGCCGGCGAACGTGAACTCGACCGTCTTCGTGATCGGCTTGAACCAAGGGCCTACGCCCGTTTCCTTATCCACGTGACGGCCGAAGCACCACGGGCCCATGCCACCATGTGCGCCATGCGCGCCCGAGGCTGCGGGTGCGCCGTCGCCCATCTTGCAACCGAACGCAGCCAACGTGCCCGGAGCGTTGACGACCATCGTGAGCGTGTATTTGCCCGGGCCATCGAGCTTGACGTTATCGCCGTAATGCGGGCCGTCGCTTGCGACCATCGGCATCATCAGGCCTTCGATCACCGTCGCGCTGCCGGACTTTTGCAGCTTGTAAGTGATTTCCAGACCCGGAATCCAGTCGCCTTCGGCATAACCGTTCGGGTTCTTGGCAATCGCGTGAATATCGGCCTCGAGGTGGATATCGGACGCCTTGGCGTCGCGCATCATGCCGGCCGGTTCCATCGTGATCGGCTGGAGGTACACCGTGTTGATTTCCATGCCCGCTGTGTTCAGCGGTTTGCCGATGGGATACTCGGCGGCCTGAGCCATGGTGGCCGCACCGGCAAGCAATACCGCTGCCATGAGGGATTTCACGCGCATACACACTCCAGTTTTTGTCGAGAAGTTAATGCAAACAATTCTCAATAAGTTTAGCATCATCGCCACAGGCAGACAAACCTGCGAAGTCAAGGCACAACGGGGATAAATGGGAATTTTGAGGGTTGCGTGAGCACCGGCGCGGCTGCCCAGCGGATCGAACGTCTTTCTTAGCGGCCGGTTACGGAAAATTACCTGACACGCTCATCGGACAAATCACGTGCTAAATCACGTGTCATGCGGGCCCAGGCGTGCATCACACGCCTCTCGAGCGCATACCACCGCGCCATCCAACACGGATCACAGCCCAAATCACGCGCGCCCCCGAAGACCGGCCACGGGGCGACACCTTAGCCATCGATTCTTAGTGACGAATTAGGGTCGGGGCAATTCGAAGGGCGTCGGCGGCCACGCCAACGCCAGGGCGTGTGGGAAAACGGCGAGGCGTCCGATCAGGGCAATACGCCGCCCCGGTCGATCTTGCGGGCGAGCACCACCGAGGTGGTGGTCCGCGTCACGCCTTCGATCTCGCCGATGGTATCGAGCAGCGCGTCGAGCTGTTCGGCGGACGCCGCATGCAGCCACGCCACATAGTCGAACTCCCCGCTGACGGTGCACAGCAAGTGGACTTCCGGCATTTTATTGAGCCGGCGCAGCACGTCGCGTCCGGCGCGCGGCTGCAGGCTGATGCCGACGCACGCCTGCAAACCGCCGCCGGCGACGTCCTGCCCCAGTCGCACCGTATATCCCGCAATGATCCCGGCCTGCTCAAGCCGTGCGAGTCGCGTAACGACAGTCGTGCGCGCCACGCCCAGCCGGCGCGCCAGATTGGCCGTACTCTCGCGGGCGTTCACCCGCAGCAGAGCGAGCAGATTGCGGTCGAGTTCGTCGAGCGCCGTGGCCGATAGCGTCATCAGACGACCTCGCCCTGCGTGTCGTCGCCGTAGAACCGGTTCTTCCAGGGTGAGATTCCCAGCGAACTCGTGACAACCGGCAGGCCATGCTCATGTGCGCCAAGCGCGTAGCACGAATGCAGCAGCACCTTGGCGTGGCCGCCGGGCAGCGCGAGGGGGGGTCGGTCGGTTGTGGAAGTCATGTTGTGCTGAGCAGGGGAGCAAACCGTCGACAGCGCCGGATCGGCAGGCGTTCTCCCGACAGGAAGCGCAATGTCGGCAATGCGTGATTATAGAACTTCGATGTCGCACCATGCGCGTCATGCGCCCCGCGACTCCGGACAGCAAGAGATACGATGACAAGGGTTCCGAACCCGCCGCCGTCAACCCGACGTTGAGGGCGCTTCACGCAACCGCCGGGGCCGCGCCCAGCGCTCGAAATCGCCCTTTAACCCTTGTCCTGTCAAGGCAATAGCCAAGGGTATCCCCCCAAGCGATTGCTATTGACAACGCCGATCCGCGATGCGCAAAATCACATCACTTATATGACGACGTACAAGAAAGACCCACCACGGCTGGCGCGGATGTCATTACCGCAACCATCGCTGCCTGGCGCGTCCGCCCCGAACGTCACCGGAGACAGGCGTTTGCCATGCATTTCTCGTTGAATTTCGCCCCGCTGGTTCCGTACTGGCCAGTTTTCCTTGAAGGCGCATGGCTCACACTGAAGATGACCGTCTTCTCGGTCGTGATCGGCACCGCGCTGGGCACTCTGGTCGCTTTCGCCAAACGCAGCCGCCATCGCTGGTTGGCTCGCCTGTGCGGTATCTACATCGAATCGGTACGCAACACACCGTTCCTCGTTCAGATCTTCCTGCTGTATTTCGGTCTCGCCAGCATGGGCGTGCACCTGCCGACCTTTACGGCGTCGGTCCTCGCCATGGTGATCAACATCGGGGCGTATGCGGCCGAGATCATTCGCGCGGGCCTCGAATCGGTGCCGCGCGGCCAGATCGAAGCGGCCGAATGCCTTGGGCTCTCGAAGTGGCGCATCGCATGGCACGTCATGCTGCAACCGTCCATCGAGAAGGTCTACCCGTCGCTCACCACGCAGTTCATTCTGATGATGCAGGCCTCGGCCATCGCCTCGCAGATTTCCGCAGAAGAACTCACGGCCGTGGCCAACACCGTGCAGTCGGACACCTTCCGCTCGCTCGAAACCTACATCGTCGTGGCCGCGCTCTATCTCGCGCTCTCGCTGCTGGTGAAACTCGTCGCGTGGGCCGCGGGGGAGTACTTCTTCAAGCGCCGCCGCACGGTGCGACGCGCCGCGGCACAAACCGCGCAGGCCGCCAAGCGCCGCGCCGCCGCCTCGCGTGCCGCGGGTCATAACAGCACGCCCCCCTCCGGTACGTCGGCCGGCAATACCGCGCAACGGAGCGCCTCATGATCGGCAACTTCTCCTGGACCTATCTCGGTTACATGGTGCAGTCCATCGGCTGGACGCTGGTGCTCTCGGCCCTCGCGTTCGTGCTCGGTATGGCAGGCGGTTTTCTGGTGATGCTCGGACGCATCTCGCCGCGCCGCTGGCTACGTCTGCCCACGCAAGTGTTCATCGAAGCGATTCAGGGCATTCCGCTGCTGATTCTGCTGTTCATCGTCTACTTCGGTCTGTCGGTGTACGGCTTCGAGCTGCCCTCCATCGTGGCCGCCGCGCTCGCGCTGATGGTCTACACCAGCGCGTATCTGGGCGACATCTGGCGCGGTTGCGTCGAAGCGATGCCGCGTGCGCAGTGGGAAGCGGCCGAGTGCCTGTCGTTCTCGCGCTGGCAGACGCTGCGTCTGGTGATCATTCCGCAGGCGGTGCGCCTGTCGCTGCCGCCGACCATCGGCTTCCTGGTGCAGATCATCAAGATGACGTCGCTCGCGTCGGTCATTGGCTTCGTGGAGCTCACGCGCGCCGGACAGATCATCAACAACTCGATTTTCCAGCCCTTCCTCGTGTTCTCGCTGGTGGGGGTGTTTTATTTCGTGCTGTGCTACCCGCTCTCGCGCTGGAGCGCATCACTGGAGGACAGGCTCAATGTCGGCAATCGTTAAGGTCAATGAGATTCACAAGCGCTTCGGCGACAACCCCGTGCTCAAGGGCGTGTCGTTCGAAGTGGAGCGCGCTCAGATGGTTGCGATCATCGGCGCCAGCGGCTCGGGAAAAAGCACGGCCTTGCGTTGCATCGACCGGCTGGAGACCATCGACGAAGGCTCCATCGAAGTGTGCGGCATTCGCGTGGAAGATCCGTCGATCGATCTGCACCAACTGCGTCGCGAAGTCGGCATCGTCTTCCAGAGCTACAACCTGTTTCCGCACCTGAGCGTGCGCGAGAACATCATGCTGGCGCTGCGCCATGTGAAGCGCATGGCGCGCAGCGAGGCCGAAGAGGTCGCCAAGCGTGTGCTCGCGCAGGTTGGCCTGTCCGACAAGGCCGACAGCTACCCCGAGCAACTCTCGGGCGGTCAGCAGCAACGCGTGGCGATTGCCCGCTCGCTCGCCATGTCGCCGAAGGTCATGCTGTTCGACGAAGTGACGTCCGCGCTCGACCCGCAACTCACCGGCGAAGTGCTGCGCGTGATGGAAGACCTCGCAGCAGACGGCATGACGATGTTGCTCGTCACGCACGAAATGGCGTTCGCCAAGCGCGTGGCCGATCAGATCATCTACATGCACCAGGGCAAGGTATGGGAAGTCGGTCCGGGCGACATGCTCGACAACCCGAAAACGCCCGAACTGCGCGCGTTCCTGGCGAACGGCCTGTAAGCGCGCGGCAAGCACGCATTGACAGACAACCATCACCCGAAGGAGACCATTGCATGAAACTCAAGACGTTCCTGACTCAGGCCTGTGCCGCCGTTGCGCTCGGCGCGATGGCGCACGCCGCCCTCGCCGACCAGCTCGACGACATCAAGAAAGCGGGCAAGATTCGCGTTGCGATCGCCATGGGTACGCCGTTGTATTCGTACGCCGACGCCAATCTGAAGCCGGTCGGCTCGGATGTCGAAACGGCCGAACTGCTCGCGAAGGATCTGGGCGTGAAGCTCGATATCGTGTCCGTGACGAACGCCGCACGTGTGCCGACACTGCAAGCGAACCGTGCCGATCTCGTGGTGGCCGACCTCTCGATCACGCCGGAGCGTGCGCAAGTGGTCGACTTCTCGATCCCCTACGCCGTGATCTCGATCATCGTGGGCGCGCCCAAGAGCATGAACATCAAGAGCTACGCCGATCTGGACGGCAAGCGCATCGGTCTCACGCGCGCCACCGTCAACGACACGCTCACCACGGCCAACGCCAAGGGCGCACAGATCGTGCGCTATGAAGACGACGCCACGCTCATCACGTCGATGGTCACGGGTCAGGTCGACATCTTCTCGAGCACGCCGTCGAACCTCGGCGAGATGCAGAAGCGCGCGCCGGGCAAGAACCTCGAACTGAAGTTCGCGCAGAAGGAATTCGATCTGGGCATTGCGCTCAACAAGAATCAGCCGGGCCTGAAGGACTGGGTCAACAACTGGGTGAAGACCAACCTGAAGAACGGCAAGCTCAACGAGATCTACAAGAAGTACCACGGACGCGATCTGCCGGAGAGCGTGACGAAGGGCGCCGCGTAATACGGTAGACGGTAGGGCCGATAGCGTTAGCGACGGGCCGTCCTTGCATGGGCAAGGACGGCCTTTTTTATTGACCGGCGCAAATCCCCGTCACGACCGCAGTGACGACGCTACGCCCGCGCTCCCATTGCCCGGCGTCATGCGCATCGCTCTACGGATGGCCAGCACGCGCCCGAGGAAGATGCCGGTGAACGCGCCGTACGCGAGGCACACCCATGCGGCGAAGCCCCCTTGCGCGATCCGTTCGGGATGGATGGCGAGCGAGACGGCCACGCCGAATTTCAGCGCGAAGATGGCCAGCATCCACACCAGCGGCAGCCAACTGCCTGGCAATTGCACGCGACGCGTCGCCGGCACCCAGCCGACGTTGCCCCACCAGCCCAGCGCGGCACGCAGCACCACGGCGATCACCACCGCACTCAGCCACGCAACGAACGCCGGGGCGCTCCCGGCGAATGTGCTGAGCACGCCGTACGCCGAGAGGCCGGTCATTGCGACGGGCATCGCCAGCGCGCCCCAAAGCGGTTTTTGCCGCGTGCGGGTGGCGGACAATCCGAGCGCGATCAACGCGACGAGAAGTCCCCAGACCCAGACCGGAACGTGAGAGAGAAAAGCTGATGACATCGGGAGACTCCGCGCGTGGGCTGCGCAACCGCAGCGATGGGCGCAGCATCCCGTGATTCGACGCACCATGCGCCCCGAATGCGACGAATGGCCACCGGGCAGCGCGAACGGTTGCCGTGCGACGCGAACGCACGCCGTCGACTCACTACCTCGTTACCCCCCGCGCCCGGTGTCGCGACACGATGTCGCACCGCGCGCTGGCTGGAATCACTGGCCGAGCCGGACGGAAAGGGGTAAGTTAGCGCCTTGCTTTCGCCATCTTTCCCCGTTTCATACCATCCGATGACTGCGCTTTCTGCTCCTTCCGTGCGTGCCGAGCTTTCCCGACTCACGACGTCATCCGCCGCACGCCTGAGCGCCGGCGCCCTTGCGCTCACGTTAGCCGTTCTCGCAACGCCTGCCATGGCGGCGGGCGACGTCGAAGCGGGTAAAGCCCTGTTCGCCTCGCGCTGCGCGTCGTGCCATTCGGTCGGACCGATGGCGGCGTCGGGCTTCGGGCCGCAACTCAACGGCCTCGCCGCGCGCCACGCAGGCAGTCTGAAAGACTTCGATTACTCGAAAGAGATGAAGCAGTCCGGCCTCGTGTGGGACGACAAAACGCTCGCCGCCTTCATCGCCAACCCAGGCAAAACGGTGCCGGGCACGAAAATGCGCTTCTGGGGCATCGGCAACGAACGCAAGGTCGCCGATCTGATCGCCTATCTGCACACGTTCAAGTGACGTCAGACCTCGGCAACGCTCACGCCTGCCCGTTCGAGCATACGTTGATTGCGTGACGAGAGATTGACGAAGCGCAGATTTCGTCCGGCCTTCCGGTAGCGCTCGCGAAGCGTCTCGAACGCCACAATGGCCGAATGGTCCGCAACGTGCAGATGGCGGCAATCCACCACCACGTCGCGCACATCCGCAGACGGCGGGAATAGCGCCTGAAAGTTGGCCGTCGACGCAAAGAACAGCGTGCCGTGCAGCACATAAGTGCGTACATCGCCCCCTTCGTCTTCGGTATCTGCGCGAATCTCGCGGGCGTGCTGCCAGGCGAAGTTGAGCGCGGCGATCACGATGCCGCACAACACCGCCACAGCCAGATCGGTGAAGACGGTAATGACCGTCACCGCGACGATCACGAGCGCATCGTTACGCGGCACCTTGCCCAGCACGCGCAGCGATCCCCATGCGAAGGTCTGCTGCGCGACGACGAACATCACGCCGACGAGCGCCGCCAGCGGAATTCGCTCGATAAGCGGCGACAGGAACAGCACGAACAACAGGATCATGATGCCGGCTGTCGCGCCGGAGATCCGGGTGCGTCCGCCCGAGCTCAGGTTGATCATGGTCTGGCCGATCATCGCGCAGCCGCCCATCCCGCCAAACATTCCCGAGACGACATTCGACACGCCGAGCGCCACGCATTCGCGATCGGGACGTCCGCGCGTCTGCGTGATCTCGTCGGTGAGATTGAACGTGAGCAGCGTCTCCAGCAGCCCGACAATCGCCATGAGCAGCGCATAGGGGAACACGATGCGAAGCGTCTCGAGATCGAAGGGCACTTGCGGCAGACGAAGCGTGGGGAAGGCGCCAGCGATGTGCGCCATGTCGCCGAGCGTGCGCGTGGGCAAATGCAGCAGCTGACTGACAAAACCGACGCCGACGATGGCCACCAACGCAGGCGGCACGGCCTTCGTTATGCGCGGCAGCCCGTAGACGATCAGCATCGTCAGCGCGACCAGCGCACACATGACGGCGAGCGGCGTGCCTTGCAGCCAGACCTCACCCTGCGGCGTGGCCTGCCTGAAGTGTTCGAGCTGCGCCATGGCGATGATGATGGCGAGGCCGTTCACGAAGCCGATCATCACCGGATGCGGAACCATCCGAATGAGTTTGCCAAGGCGCAGAACGCCGAAGAGCATCATCAGCGCGCCGCTCATCACGACGGTCGCGAGCAAGTACTGCGCGCCATGCTCGACCACCAGCGCGACGATGACGACGGCCATCGAGCCGGCCGCGCCCGAGATCATGCCGGGACGTCCGCCGAAGACAGCGGTGAGCGCGCAAATGATGAACGCGCCGTAGAGCCCCATTAGCGGGTTGACCTGAGCAACGAGGGCGAAGGCGATGCATTCGGGCACGAGCGCGAACGCCGTGGTGAGACCGGCAAGCCCATTGCCGGGGAGGTTCGGGAGCCACTGTTCCCGAAGCGTTTGAGACTTCATGAATGACGAGGATGCCGATATGCAGCGGACGCGCATTTTACCAGCCCGGTGTGCTGGAGTCGGCGGGCGCCGTTCGCGGGGAGTGTCGCGCTCCGCTACTCCGCTACTCCGCTACTCCGCTACTCCGCTAACGCGACGCGAGAATCGCATCCGCAAACTCTACGAAACCCGCCCCTCCGGGACCGTGCGTTATCCAACGCGGCGCAACGGGTAATTGCGGCAGATAGTCGACGACCGTGCTCACGCCGGCCGTGTGTTTGAAATACCCGAACATCGGCGCATCGTTGGTCGAATCGCCCGAATACGCGATCCACTCGGCCGCCTCATTCGCCGTCACACCATAAACGTCGGCGAGGATGCGCAGCGACATGGAAAGTTTGTCGTACCCGCCGACCCAACCGAGCACCCACAGGTTATTGATGGTGGCGTTGGCGCCCGCTTGAATCAACGCGTCGAGAATGCGCTGATCGAGATCCGTGCCCGTGCGGCGATACGCCAGACTCGTCAGACGAAACAATTGGTCGTCCGCCTGCTCGGCTTGCGGCACGGCCGTCTCCACGCGCTGCGCAATGGATCGCAATTGATCGCCTGCACTTTCGATGGTGTCTGGTGCATGCCAGAAATGCCGTTCGACGTGATGCCCGTCTTCGCGTCTTCGCAAGAACAATCCCCCGTTTTCGGCAATCACGCCGTCGACCGGCCACATGCGCGCCATCTGATCGCACCATCCGGCCGGTGCGGCGGTAACAGGCACGACGCGAATGCCCGCCGCCTCCAGACGCGCCAGCGCATCGTAAGTCGGCGCAGGCAAACGACCGCGATACGTCAGTGTCTCGTCCATATCCGTCAACACGAATCGGACGCTCGAAAATTGATTGGCGGGTGCCAGAGACAGGGGTTGCATGGCCATCGGTTAAGCGCGAACAGCCTGAGATTATGCGCGTCGCCGGGGTCGCGGCTTAGTTGAATTGCGCATATCCATATGCGGCGCTTCACGCCGGATTCCGACGGCGTGACGACACCCATTGAAACCGCTTGGTGACTTGTATTAATCGCAGTTTCGCCACTTGCGCCGAAGTCGGATACTTCATTCAACGGCTCACGCAACACCGCGCAAAGCCGAACAACACTGAACTCAAGGAGAAACATCATGCCCCTGCTTCCCGTGATCGCTGAAGGCTTCCTCTACGTCGTCGGACTGATCTCCGCCGCCGCACCGATCTTCCAGTAAGTCGCTCGAATGACGACAAAAAAGGAAGCCCTGACGAATCAGGGCTTCTTTATTTCCGGCGTTGCACGCAACGGCATTGCGCTCAAATACGCGCGTAATTCTCCGACGCGAATTTCCAGTTCAACTTCTGCGCAATCGTCTTGGCGAGATATTCCGGACGACGATTCTGGTAATCGAGGTAATACGCGTGCTCCCAGACGTCGACCGTGAGCAGCGGCAACTGAGCGCTGCGCGTGAACGGCGTCTCGGCGTTACCCGTCTTCACGACAGCCAGTTCCCCCTTGTCGACGACGAGCCATCCCCAACCGCTGCCGAATTGCGACGCGGACACCGACACGAGTTGCTTCGACAAGGCTTCCACCGAACCGAACTTGCTGACGATCGCTTTGTTCAGACGCTCGTCCGGCGACGTTTGCTCGGGGCTGAGCGACTTCCAGTAGAAGTTGTGATTCCACGCTTGCGCGGCGTTGTTGAAGACGTCTTCCATGTCTTCCTTGCCGTGAGACACCAGAATGAGTTGCTCAAGCGTTGCAGACCCGAGCGGCTTTCCGGCAAGCAACTTATGCAGATTGTCGAAATAGGCCTGGTGGTGCTTGCCGTAGTGAATGCCGACGGTGCGCGCCGAGATGACCGGCTCAAGGGCATCCTGCGCGTAAGGCAGATTGGGCAGTTCTTGCGGCGACGCACCGAGATACGCGAGGAGTGCCTTTTCGTCCAATTGCTTGCCGAGCGCCTTGCCGGTCTTCGACGAAGACGTCGCGGCGAAAGCAAGGTTCGACATGACGAGCGCCGCACTGCCCAGCGAACCGCTGGCGAGCAACTGACGGCGAGACAGGAGCGTTTGAGACATGATGATTTCCGTTTCGTTGGGGGGAAGTGAGGCGCATTTGCGGCGTCCTCTGCTCCACAGAACGATGCGGAAATGGGATTTATTCCCTACGTCGACGAATTGTTTTCGGACGGCCTCGCGCAACCCCGGGCGCGCATGGGGTCGTGGCGTTTTTCTGAAAGAGACTGAACAACAGGACTGGTACCGGGGACCGGACTTGAACCGGCAAGCCCGAAGGCGGCGGATTTTAAGTCCGCTATGTTTACCAATTTCATCACCCCGGCAAGGGCACGCATTCTAACATCCCCACCGTGATACGTCAGTTGGGTATGATGGCGTTATGCACGCACTGTGCGCGTCAACGGAGATCGATCCATGCTGGAGAATCTCGACCGCATCGCCCTTTCGCTCGACGCCATCGAAACCGCCGCTCGCGACGTCGCCATGCAATCCCCCCAGAACGCGCAGGCCCTCTATACCGCGCTCATGGAAATCCGTAACGCCATCGCCCTCGTCGCCCAGGAAGTCGTGCGCCTCGAACATGAACTCCACGGTCATAACCCCATCGGCAACGGGCAATCGTGACACCCCAGTCCTCTGACATCGCCGCCGCAGCCGCCACAGGCCACGCGCCGGACACCACCGCCCCCACCCCTTCCCCGCCTCCCACCTGCTGGGATCTTGCCCTCGCCTTCGGTACCGTCGGCGCAACAGGCTTCGGCGGGGTGCTGCCCTGGGCTCGCCGCATGGTGGTCGATCAGCGGCGCTGGCTCACCGATCGGGAATTCGCCGAACTGCTGCCGCTCGCACAGCTCCTGCCCGGCCCCAACGTCGCCAACATCGCCACCGTGCTGGGACGCCGGTTCCGTGGCCCCCCGGGGTGCCGCCGCCGCGGTCGCCGGCCTCTATTTCTGCCCGACCATCGTCATCATTCTGATCGGTTTCGCCTACGCGCAGTGGGGGCAAACGCCCCTCGTCCAGCACCTGCTCTCCGGCCTCATGCCCGCCGCCACCGGTCTGGTCATCGCCACCTCGCTGCGTCTGCTCGCCGGGCTGGAGCGCCACTGGACCACGCTATTCTTCGCCGCCGCAACCTTCGTCGGCAGTTTCCTCCTCGGACTGCCGCTGCTGCTGGTGCTCGGCGTGCTGGGCCCCTGCGCCATACTGATGGCTTACTGGCGCGCGAAGCGGCGTCGGCAAGGCGACGCCACGCCATGACGACGCTCATCGACCTGTTTCTGCACGGCTCGCTATGGTCGCTGCTTGCCGTCGGGGGCACCAATGTCACGCTCGCGGATATTCATCGGTACGCCGTCGACACGCGCCACTGGATCACCGACGCCCAATTCGTCACGTTCTTCTCGCTCGCGCAGGCCGCCCCCGGCCCGAACGGCATGGCCGTCACCCTGATCGGTCTGCAAGCCGCCGGACTACCCGGTGCGCTCACCGCCACGCTCGCCAAATGCGCCCCGAGTTCGCTGCTCGCCTACCTCGTCGGAGGATGGGTCGACCGGCACGAGCGCTCGCCCTGGGTGCGTGCCGTGCGCGCGGGTCTCGCGCCCATCACCGTCGGTTTGCTCGCGGCCAGTAGCGCCTTGCTTGCCCGGGAAGTGGACATCAACGTGGCACGTGGTCTCGTGACGGTTGTCGCCGTCGTCATTACCTTGCGGACCCGCTGGAATCCGCTGTGGCTCATTGCCGCCGGCAGCCTGCTCGGCCTCACCGGCGGGTTGATGTAGACCCGCCGCCGCACCAATCGACACCAATCGGCCCCCATCAGCGTCAATCACCGTTACGAACCGTCACATTCTGGTGCCGTTCCGGGCGCTTCCGGGCGCTTCTGGGGGCATACGGCGCCCGGGCAACGGGTTTAGAATAGGCAGCACGTTTCACAACACGGTGTGTCCCCATGACCGTCCCTTGTTGTACGTCGCAAGCCGAGGCGCCCTCCGGCACCTCCCCCCACGTCACCCGCTCGCGCACCGCACGCGACGGTCCGCCGGTTCTCGCACCGACGCCGCCCGTGGCCCTGCATGAACGGTTCGACGCCGTACGCGCCGCCTCCGTCGCCTTCGCACACGGCCTCTCGGACGCCGACGCCACCGTCCAGTCGATGCCCGACGCGAGCCCGATCAAGTGGCACCTCGCGCATACGACCTGGTTCTTCGAGACTTTCCTGCTGGGCGACACCCGCGCCTCACCGGGCAAGCCCGGCAAACGCTACCTCCCCTACGATCCCCGCTTCGCCTATCTCTTCAATTCGTATTACGAAGCCGCCGGCCCGCGTCATCCACGCCCGCAGCGCGGCCTGCTCACCCGCCCCGCGCTCGATGAAGTCCTGGCCTACCGGCGCCATGTCGACGCCGCTATGCACGACCTGCTGCTGCACGCCGATCTCGCGCCCGACACCGCCGCGCTCATCACCCTCGGCCTGCATCACGAAGAGCAGCATCAGGAATTGATGCACACCGATCTGCTCCACCTGTTCGCGCAGAATCCATTGCGTCCCGCGCATCGCCTGCCGTCTGCCCGGCATTCGCAGCGTCTTCTCGCACCGCAGCAATGGATCGAGCATGACGGCGGACGACACCGCATCGGGCATCCCTCGGATTCGGACAATTCGTCCCATTCGAACCCTTCCCACCATTCAGGCGGACACTTCGCATTCGACTGCGAAACGCCCGCGCACGACGTTCTGCTGCGCCCCTTCGCCATCGCCTCGCGCGTGGTGACGAACGGCGAGTGGCGCGCCTTCATCGAAGACGGCGGCTATCGCATGGCCGGCTTGTGGCTCTCGGATGGCTGGGCGACGGTGCAACGCGAAGGCTGGGAGCATCCGCTGTACTGGGAGCTTCACGGCGGCCAATGGCACTCGATGACGCTCGCGGGCATGCAGCCGGTCGAGGACGACGCGCCCGTGCAGCACGTGAGCTATTTCGAAGCGGACGCCTTCGCACGCTGGGCGGGCAAGCGTCTGCCGACAGAACAGGAGTGGGAGGTGGCGGCCACGGCGTCGTCATCCGCGACATCCGCCATACCCACGATGGAGCAATGCTTTGGCCCGGTATGGCAATGGACAGCCAGTCCCTACGTTGCCTACCCAGGGTTCCGGCCGGCGGCGGGGGCCGTCGGCGAATACAACGGCAAGTTCATGTGCGGCCAGTTCGTGCTGCGCGGCGGGTCGCTCGCGACGCCGCCGGGACACGCACGCACCACGTACCGCAACTTCTTCTACCCGCATCAGCGCTGGCAGTTCTGCGGCCTGAGGCTCGCGGAGGACCGCTGATGTTGCAAGCTACCCAAGCTACCGCGTTCGTTTGCCCGTCACTTCCGGAAAACGCCTTCGCCACCGACGTGCTCGCCGGCCTCGCTCACACCCCGAAATCGCTACCCAGCGTCTGGCTCTACGACCAGCGTGGCAGCGAGCTGTTCGAGGAGATCACCGGCCTCGACGAGTACTATCAGACACGCACCGAAACCGCTTTGCTCGGTGAATGCAGCGCCGCCATTGCAGACGTCATCGGCCCGGACGCCGTCGTCGTCGAATTCGGCAGCGGCTCCAGTCGCAAGACCCCGCTACTGCTCGACGCCCTCACCACCCCGCGCGCCTATGTGCCCGTCGACATCGCCGACGACTTTCTCGACGACGCCGTTGCCACGCTCGCCCGCCGCTGCCCCGGCATTCCCATGCTGCCGGTACGCGCGGACTTCACCCGGCCGTTCCGTTTGCCCCCGCAGTTACACAACACCCAGGGCCCGCGCCTCGGATTCTTCCCCGGCTCGACGATCGGCAACTTTGCCCCCGGACAAGCCGCGGCGTTCCTCGCGCACTTGGGCAAGATGCTCGGGCCGCACCGCCGGATGGTCGTCGGTGTCGATGCCTGCAAAGACCCCGCTGTCCTGCTGCCTGCCTATGACGACGCACGCGGCATCACAGCGCAATTCGATCTGAACGTGCTCGTGCGCATCAACCGCGAACTCGATGGCGACCTGCCGCTCGATGCCTTCCGTCACGAAGCCCGTTTCAATGCAGGCGCGAGCCGCATCGAGATGCATCTGGTCGCGCAACGCCCGTTCACCGCCACCGTGCTTGGCCATCGCTTCGAGTTCATGACGGGCGAGTCCATTCATACCGAGAATTCCTACAAATACGGTCAGACCGAGTTCCGTGCGCTGGCGAATTCCGCGGGTTGGGATGTCGAACGGGTTTGGCTCGACGCCCGTTCGCGCTTCGCCGTCTACCTCCTGCGTCCCGCCGCGAACGACTGACCGGGGCGCGTCATGCGCCCCGACGAGGACGACATCGGCGCTTCCGATGTCGTCCTCGTGACACCAGGCCATCGACGGCCACCGCGCTCGCCTCGACACGGCGTTGAAAGAAAGTGCGTCCCGAAGGCTAAAGTTTTGACAACTTTCTGCCGTTGATGTATGCAGACTCATGCTGCCCGCCACGGGAATCACGCATTTTCCGAGGGACAGCCCCGCTTACAGCGCACGGCCACGACCGCAGCGCACCGTTTATACGTATCGCTGCACATGACTTCACGCGCAATGGGGATGCACGTGGCACGAGCTTCGGCGACAGCGCCTGCAGCTCGCTGCACTCGCACAAACGCTCGACAGGCTAGCGCGACTTCGCTCGCGCAGCACACGCTCGCCGTCGCTACCGCGACCGGCATCTGCATCTCAATGGCGAACGAGGGCCTGTGACGATGAGCCGCATTGCCCTCACCCTCTCGGACACCGCGCTGGCGGACCTGCAAAAGGATTTCGACGCCTTCGTGCGCATCTCCTCCGCCGTCGACCGTCACTTCACCCCGCCGCCGTTCGACGACTTCCTGCGCGCTCGTCTGCTCGACAGCACCGTGCCGCTCACGGAAGCCGCCGTCGCGCAGTTGCTCGCGGGCGGTCATTACGCCTGGGCCAAACGCACGTTCGACAAGCAGTTCCCGGACGTCGTCTCGATCATCCTGAATCAGGCGCGTCAGCACGGGTTCTATTTCGTTTCCCGCCCGGAATGGTCGCGCGAAGATATGGCGCGTCAGGCAAGTCGCTGGGCCGAGGGCATCGTGCGGGAAGCAAAGGGCGAGGAGCGTATCGTGGAATCGCTCGCGGGGCAGATCGTGACGTCGGCGCAAGACCTGCGCACGCTCGAAGCCACGTTGCAGACGCCGGCATGGCGTACGGCGTCGGTGCTGCGTGAGCGCGTGTTCGAGGCGAAGCGCGCAGTGGAGACGGCCCGTTCCCTGCAAGCCCGGGAACGTCTGGGCGAGTTGCGCGCCCTGCTCGATCTCGCCGTGATCTACGGCTCGGTCGGTGCGCAGGAAGCGGAGCAGATTCTGGAATATCTGGGCGTGCTGCGCCCTGAATTGTTCAACGACGATCCGGGGATCTTCGAGCGCATTGCCGCGTGGCTGCGGCGTCTGCTCACGCCGAGCGTGGCGCGTCCGGCTATCGTGCAGGAAGTGGCGCCGCCCACGCTCGCCGCTGAAGTCCCGCAGCAGAACCCCGACGCCCTACGGCCCCCCGTCACACGCTGAGTGGCGAGGGTTGGGCGGCAGCGCAGGCTTTCACCACTCGCGACGCCGCCCGTCCATGCCTGTGAACATCACCGGTTGAAGATCAGGGCCACGCCCGCGCTGGCAATCAACGCGCCCCACCAGGCGCCCGCCGCCGGACGCTGCCGGGTGCGAATCCACAACAATGGCAGCACCATGACCGGCGTGGTGGCCGAGAGCGTCGCGATGACGCCCGTGTTGCCGTGTCCCATGCCGTAGAGCAGCAACGTCATACCGACGGCCACCCCCACAAATCCCGAGGCCGCCGTGAGCGCCAGTGTGCCCGGCGTGAAGGCGGCAAAGATGGATCGTCCGCGTCGCGCCGCGAGCACCGTCAGGCCGAGCGCCGACACCCCCACCCGCACCGCGGACGCGCCCACCGGGTCCACACCCGCGGCCATCACCGGCTTGGCGATGAGCGTTCCGATGGAATGGCACAGCGCCGCCGTCAGGCCAATGGCTACGCCCACGCGCACGTCGCCGCGCACGGACTCCCAGTGATGGGCGTCCTCGCGGCGTGCGCCGAAAGCAATTGCCAGCGCCACCCCCGCTGTCACGAGCCCCACGCCGATTACCGCGCGCCAGCCCAGCGCTTCGCCCAGCCAGACGTAGCCGAGCATCGCAGTCATCGGCGCGTTGGTGGCAAAGATGATGGAGTTGCGTCGTGGCCCGAGACGGCCGAGGGACGTGTAGAGAATCGTGTCGCCCACGAGAATGCCGATCAGCCCCGAGGCCGTCAGCCGCAGCCATTGCGCCGGCGTGAGCAACGGCCAGCCGCGCAGCACCGCGAGTGCAAACAGCAGCATCGCGAAGACCAGCAGCATGCGGGCGTAATTGAAGGGGAACGAACCGGCCTGGCGGACAGGCGTGATGGCGATCATGCCGCTGCAAGCCCAGCAGAGGGCGGCGCCGAGCGCGGCGAGGTAGGCGAGTTGGGTTGTCATGGTCAGGGGGCGGTCGGCGCACAGGCGCAACCGCCCCCCGCCGTTGGGACGCCATTATACGAGTCACATGCCCCACACGGGGGCATGACGCGTACCCCGACTTATCTCAGATGTCTTCGTCGAGCCGATGCAGCGCGTCGAACATCACCCGATACGCCGCCGCCACGCCGTAAGCGCCGCGCAACATCCGCAACCGTGACGGCACGTCCGGCTCGCCCGCATCCTCCACCCATTGCGCGAGCAACGCCGTGCCGCCGCAGACACTCGCATCGTGCCGCGCGTGCGCACACACCGCCGCGAAGCCCTCGGCGGCCGACGGATAACGTTGCGCGAGCGCGTCGAACTGCGCTTCGATTTCGCTGGACGCGCGCACGGTCGCGGGCGCCTGACAGAGCGCACAGCAGCCCACGTAGGCCGGCATGTCGCCCGCAGCGCCAATCATGAAGTCGATGAGGGCGTGGGTCGCGTCGAACGCACCGCTGTCCAGAAACGTCCGCGCTGCCGGGCCGCAGCGCAGCAATCCTGCGGCAAGCATCGTCGACTGCCCGCGCTGCTCGCGATACTGACGCAACAGCAATGGCCTCAGCGCCGTATCCGTGCAACGCTCGACGGCGATGCGATTGTGGACGTCCGCACCCGCCGCGCGATGGTAGAGCTGCGCAAGAAACGCCAGCACCTGAATGTCGCTCGACTCGCCTGCGAGAAAGCGCGTCCAGAACGGGGCGGCGAAAATACCCCGCACCCAGGCGTCGCAAATCTGACCGAACGCCGGCACGATGTCGTGATGCGTCGCAGGCAGCACGTGCACCAGCGCCTCGTCCACAAGCGTGGCGAGCCACGTGCCGGGTAGCGGGGCCTCGGCAAGCAGCATGCCGTGCTTCACGCGCTCGAGCCATATCGCCGTATCCACAGGCGCATCGCGCAGCGTGCACGACACTTCATAGGACGATACGGTCACCGTATCCGCCTCGCACGTCCATTGCGCGTGCGGCGACGCGATCACCCAGACGGCGTTTCCGACCGACGCCGACACGCTCGCGCCCCTCGGCTCGTCCGAGGCATCCCGTATGGCAGACACGGCGCTCATCGAATGATCGCTCCGAGCAGCGTCAGACACCCGGGCGCAATGCTGCGCACCACTTCCACACGCAGCGTGCTATGGCCGTCGGCTTCTACACTCGGCGGCGGTGCGGCTTCATCGGCACCCCCACGCTGGACGGCACGCGACTTACTGCGTGCCGCACTGGTCCGCTGCGAAGCGGCCGAAGACGACGCTGAACTCCGTGCAGACGAGGTCTGAGGCGAGTCGAGAACGACGGGGAGAAACGGGAAAGGCATTGGCGACGCGTTTGACGAATGGGACGGCATGTCGGCTCCTGTCGGCTGTTGAACGACTGCGCAATGACTCGGGCAACGGCGCACCCGGGGAGGCTACCGCCGGTGCTTGAAGACGAAAACGTGACCGGCGGGCAGAACGCCTACCTTAGAAAATCCGTCTCCCCTCTGGAAGGAACCGTAACTCTAGGACGATTCACATCGCACGAGCCATCCTTCCTCCCTTATCGCCGCCGGGCCGTCGAATGACAGTTTTCCGCGCCAGACGATGTTACGCGAAGCCAACAATTCTCCCGGCGTCCCTCATGGGCATTTTGAGATTTCTCCCAAGAACGAACGGTAGTTTCGGAAAAACAGCGCACAAAAATGCGACGCCGATAGCGTTGCCCCATGACGTCACCGCTCGCGGCGTCATGCCGCACCGCCCCGTGCGCAGCACATGGCAACGCGCAGGTACAATCGATTGCATGCCATACGTCGCCATACGAGGAGTGACAGCCATGCATCTTTATCAGCGTCTGCCGATCTTTGTTTTCGAGATCGAAGCCTGCGAAAATCTGAAGTTCATCACGATGGCGATTCGCTTCAACCTCGATTGCAATGGCCAGCATTTGTCGCTGGCCGACTGGCAGCGCCTGCCGCAGCAGGCGCGGGAGACACTGGCGTCATGCGCGCCGGGGGATGACGATTTTGCTGCGCGTCTCGATGAGATTGCCCGCGACCATCTCGGGCAGACGGTCGAGCGCAGCGTCGACGCCGCGCCCACCGCGTGGCAGGATGCCAATGCGCTGCCGCCAGGACTGCTCAAGCAGTGCGAACTGGCCGATCTGCTGCCGCCGGATGTCGGCGACTGGGGCACGCTCACGCCGTTCCGCCGCTATGTGCTCACGAAGCTGTCGCGGCGCGACACGCTCAATCACTGCTTCGTCGCCGCCATGCTCGAATTCGGGCTTGCACAGACGCAAGCCGAACTCTAAGCCGCATCTCACGGGCTCACACCCGACGCCTCAAGTCACCGGCGCCGGGTTGAATAGCGTCAGCGCGTTGTGCAGCCCCCATCGCTCGGCCCAGGTCTTGTCACCGCTCGCGACCGCGAGCATCCGGTGGAACAACTGCCAGCCAATGTCTTCGATGGTGGCCTCGCCCGTGGCGATACGCCCGGCGTCCACGTCCATCAGGTCATGCCAGCGACGCGCCAGATCCGAGCGCGTTGCTACCTTGATGACGGGCACTTCCGCGAGTCCGTACGGCGTGCCGCGACCGGTGGTGAACACGTGCAGATTGATGCCCGCCGCGAGTTGCAGCGTGCCGCAGATGAAATCGCTCGCCGGCGTCGCTGCGTAGATCAGGCCGCGTTGATGCGCGCGGTCGAGCCTGGCGCCCGGCGACACCACACCGTGAATCGGCCCGGTGCCGGACTTCACGATCGAGCCCATCGCCTTTTCGACGATGTTCGACAGGCCACCGCGCTTGTTGCCCGGTGTGGTGTTGGCGCTGCGATCGACTCGGCCGCGTTCCAGATACGCGTCATACCACGCCATCTCGCGGATCATCGCTTCGGCGACCTCCGGCGTTGCAGCGCGTGACGTGAGCTGGTCGATGCCGTCGCGCACTTCGGTAACCTCCGAGAACATGACCGTCGCGCCCGCACGCACGAGCAAGTCCGTGGCGAACCCCACGGCCGGATTGGCGGTGACGCCCGAGAACGCGTCGCTGCCGCCGCACTGCACACCGACAACGAGTTCCGATGCGGGTACCGTCTCGCGCTGACGCGCGTTGAGCCGTTCCAGATGCGTGCGCGCCATTGTCAGAATCGAGTCGATCATCGACAGGAAGCCTACGTGCGCGTCGTCCTGCAAACAGACCGTATCCGGCTTGCCTTGCGCGTCGGCACTGCCGATAGGCATGCTGCCCACCGGGAGCAGGCGTTCAGGCTGGAGCTTCTCGCAGCCGAGACTCACCACCATCACTTCGCCGCCGAAGTTCGGATTCAGGGAGATGTTACGCAACGTGCGGATCGGCACGATGGCGTCCGGGGCATCGATGGCGACACCGCAACCATACGTGTGCTCGAGCGCCACGACATCGTCGACATTCGGATACTGCGCCAGCAGCGTCTCCTTGATGCGCTTGACGGCGAACGCCACCACGCCCGCCACGCACTGCACGGTGGTCGTGATGGCGAGGATATTGCGCGTGCCGACCGAGCCGTCGGCGTTGCGATAGCCCTGGAAGGTGAAGCCGTCGAGCGGCGGCAGCGGCGCGGGCACGCGCGTGCTGATCGGCAAACGGTCCAGCGACGGCGCCTCGGGCATCGCCAGATTGCGCTCGTTGACCCAGCTTCCCGCAGACAACGCTCGGGCCGCATAGCCGATGACCACGCCGTAGCGAATCACCGCGGCGCCCTCGGCCAGATCGGCCAGCGCGACCTTATGCCCCTGCGGTACTGCGTCGACGAGCGTGAGCCCGTCCGGGAACCGGCTGCCGGCCGGCAAACCGCCATCGTTCACCACAATCGCGACGTTATCCTCCGCCTGCATTCGGATATAACGCGGCGCATCCGTCGCCGCGCTGCCTGTGTCCGTCGTTGCTGCCATGGTGCTCGCTCCTCCCCCTGCTCATTACGTGCTGATGGGCTGCGACGTACGCACTTGTCGAGGCGTGCGATGTGCCGCAGTCATGGTCGCGGGGCCGGTTTGTCGCGTCGATCAGACACCAGCACGAAAATTATCGGCTGTCGTTGATGTTCGCTCAACCACCCGTCACTTATGCGTCATCATACATCTAGAGACCCGTCAATGCGCGGTCTTACGGACCTCTGAGCCCCTCGGGAAAAACCCTTCCCGAGCCTTTTGCGGGTTTATCCCACTGCCTTTCGGCGAGTCAGCCTCTTGTTCGGTCTCATCACATGTTATACGATGACATATAACTCAGCGCCGAGCGCTGGTTGAGCGCCCCCTTCATTCATCGAATCCGGCCCAAGACGGCCGACAGGAACTCTCGAAATGACCGCACCTCAAGAACTCAAGCAGATCGTCTCCGACGGCTTGTTGTCATTCCCCGTGACCGACTTCGACGCCAGCGGCGACTTCAACGCACGCAGCTATGCGGCGCGTCTGGAGTGGCTGGCACCGTTCGGCGCGACGGCGCTCTTCGCGGCGGGCGGCACCGGCGAATTCTTCTCGCTCACGCCGCAGGACTACAGCGCCGTGATCAAGACGGCCGTCGATACCTGCGCAGGCAAGGTGCCCATTCTCGCGGGCGCGGGCGGCCCGACGCGCATGGCCATCGAATACGCAAAGGAAGCCGAGCGTCTGGGCGCCAAGGGCGTGCTGCTCATGCCGCACTACCTGACCGAAGCGAGCCTGGACGGCATCGCCGCACACGTCGAACAGGTCTGCAGCGCCGTGAAGATCGGCGTGATCGTCTACAACCGCGCCAACTCGAAGCTCGGCGCCGACCAACTGGAGCGTCTGGCCGAGAAGTGCCCGAACCTGATCGGTTTCAAGGACGGCGTGGGCGACATCGAGCGCATGGTGCAGATTCGCCGTCGCATGGGTGATCGCTTCTCGTATCTGGGTGGCCTGCCGACCGCCGAAGTCTATGCCGCGGCTTACCGCGCTCTGGGCGTGCCGGTGTACTCGTCGGCGGTGTTCAACTTCATTCCGAAGACGGCCATGGCGTTCTATCACGCCGTGTGCAACAACGATCAGGAGACGATTGGCCGTCTGCTCGATACGTTCTTCCTGCCGTATCTGGAAATCCGTAATCGCCGTGCTGGCTACGCCGTGAGTATCGTCAAGGCGGGCGCAAAGCTCGTGGGCCACGACGCCGGTCCGGTGCGCGCACCGCTGACCGACCTGCTGCCGAACGAACTCGAGGCGCTCGACGCCCTCATCAAGACAGTCGAAGGCTAAGGGGAATACGCATGCAGATCACCGGTGAAATGCTCATCGGCCGCGCCGACGTGCGCGGCAGTGCGGCAACGCTCGAAGCGTTCGATCCGTCGCGTGGCGAGCGTCTGACGCCGTCGTTCGGCGCGGGTACGGTGCAAGACGTCGAGCGGGCGTGCGAACTGGCGCGCGCGGCCTTCGATCCGTTCCGTGCGTTGCCGCTGGCCAAACGCGCCGAGTTTCTCGAGGCCGTCGCTCAGGCGATTCTCGATCTGGGCGACGTCCTCATCGAGCGTGCACACGCCGAGACCGGCCTGCCGCTCGCCCGTCTGCAAGGCGAGCGCGGACGCACCGTCGGCCAGTTGCGGATGTTCGCCCGCGTGGTGCGCGACGGTCATTTCCTCGACGCCACCATCGACCCCGCGCAACCGGCGCGCGAGCCGCTGCCGCGCAGCGACCTGCGTCTGACGAAGATCGGCCTCGGCCCGGTTGCCGTGTTCGGCGCGAGCAACTTCCCGCTGGCGTTCTCGGTGGCCGGCGGCGACACGGTCTCGGCGTTTGCCGCGGGCTGCCCGGTGATCGTCAAGGCACACTCCGCGCATCTGGGGACGTCGGAACTCGTGGCACGCGCCGTTCGCTCGGCGGTGCAGAAGCTGGGGCTGCCCGAAGGCGTGTTCTCGCTGCTCGTGGGCGAGCGCGCTGTGGGCGAAGCGCTGGTCGCGCATCCGGCGATTGCGGCGGTCGGCTTCACCGGTTCGCGCAACGGCGGCCTTGCGCTGCAGCGTATTGCGCAGTCGCGCGCCGTGCCGATTCCGGTCTACGCCGAGATGAGCAGCATCAATCCGGTGTATCTGCTGCCCGACGCACTGAGCGCGCGCGGCGACGCGATCGCCAGGGGCTTCGTCGATTCGCTCACAATGGGCGTCGGCCAGTTCTGTACGAATCCGGGACTGGTACTGGGCCTCGCCGGCGAGGCGCTCGAACGCTTCTGTCAGACGGCATCCGACGCGCTGACGGCGAAGGCCGCGGGCACCATGCTCACGCCGGGCATTCATCAGGCATACGACAAGGGTGTAGCGCGTCTGGCCGACGAACCGAACGTGACGCTTGTCGCGCGCGGTCAGGCGGGCGGCGCGTGTCAGGGGCAAGCGGCGCTCTTCCGTACGAGCGCCGCCGAGTTCCTCGCCACGCCCGCGCTGCACGACGAAATGTTCGGCCCGGCGTCGGTCGTGATTGCCTGCGACACCGTCGACGAGATGATCGCGATCACCGAGCGCCTGGAAGGCCAACTAACGGCGACGCTGCAACTCGATGCGGGTGACACTGCAACGGCGCGCCGTCTGCTGCCAAGTCTGGAGCGCCGCGCCGGACGCATTCTCGCCAACGGTTTCCCGACCGGCGTCGAGGTGTGTCATGCGATGGTGCACGGCGGCCCGTTCCCGGCCACGTCGAACGCGATGTTCACCTCGGTCGGCGCCTCGGCCATCGATCGCTTCCTGCGCCCGGTGTGCTATCAGGATCTGCCGGATGCGCTGCTGCCCGAAGCGTTGCAAGAGAGCAATCCGCTCGGTCTGTGGCGACTTCGCGACGGCGCACTTGCGCAGGCGTGACAGCGGCGCAGCGTGCTGGCTGAACCGGCTGAGCCGGCTGAAACGAAAAACGCCCTCGGTTTGAACTGCCCCCCAATAGTTGGACATAGCTCCAGCCCTTGGGGGGCAGTTCAGTTTCGAGGGCGTTTTTCTATGCGGCGACGTGACACATCGTGAGGCGACGAGAGCGAAACACGTCCTCAGGATGCCGAGCGATCCGGCGTCGACACCGGCAGCATCAACATACCGTACAGCGGCGCGACGGGGCCATCGGCGAGCGCTTTGGCAACGGCCTTGAGATCCGTCGACCCGGGCGCACCGATGAGCGCATAGCCGACCTGGCCCTTGCGCCACGTCACCACGCCCATCTTGTCGACCTGCTGTTCCGCCACGCCCTGATCCGGGCGCGTATCGCGCACCACGCACAGCGCCACGGGATCGCCCTTCGCCGGGAGATACACCATCTGCACCAATGCACGATCCTGCCAGTGCAGGCGCTGCACGCGCTTGAATGTCAGGCCCTGCGAGCGCAAATCGGGCACGCTGATATCGAGCTTGTCGTTCTGACGAATATCGCTGACGGTGCGCTCGGTATCGCTGTCGTCCACGCGAATCGAGGCAACCGTGTCACGCGTATACAACTGCTGATACTCGGCAGCCGCGCGCACCCAGGTTCTGCCCTGCCCCGGCGTCGCCGGGAGCGAGGCGGTCATGAATCCGCCGGCACCGGAGCGGTTCATCACGCCCGGCAGCAACGGCAGCGTGACGACGGTGGCGGCCACACCCGCCGCGAAGGCGGCAGCAAGCCACCATGGGCGCACCCGGCGGCCGGTGGGCGCGTCGTTGGCAGCAGGCAGCTTGTGCGATGCGTCGACACGCGCGGGCGCCGCCTGCTCCATCGATTCGAGCGGATCGGGCGGCTTAGGGGATGCGGAGGCGCTCTGTGCCGTCGCTGTGGCGGCTTCACGCTGCGCATGCGCGCGCAGGAGCGCGTCGAGGCCGGCGCTCAGGCTTTGCGGCACCGCAGGCATGACCTGCGCGGCAAACGTCTCCCGATACGGCAGACGCGACGCGCGCAGCGACTCGACCACATCGGCCAGTTCGGGCGATGCGGCAATGGCCGCTTCCACTTCCGCGCGCTGTGCAGCGGGGAGCGTATCGTCGGCGTAAGCGAGCAGGCGGATATCGTCTTCGTTTATCACGCGTCCTCCTCACGTGCGCCGGATGCGGGGCCGACACGGTCGACACGGCGGGGTTGCCCCTCGGGGTTACGAAACTGGTCGCCGATGGTACGGCGCGCGCGGGACAGACGGCTCATCACCGTGCCGATAGGCACGTCGAGCACCTCTGCCGCCTCCTGATAGCTCAGTCCTTCGGCAGCCACGAGCAGCACGACCAGCCGCTGCGCTTCGGGCAGACGGTCGACGGCACCGAACACCTGGTGATAGCTCGCGAGGTCTTCCGGGGTGGACGCCTGAAGATCGGGAATCGCCTCGACATCGGCTTCATCCCACGCCAGAGCGCCGCGCGAACGAACGCGACGCGCGCGGATCTCGTTGATCCACGTTGTGTGCACGATGCTGAACATCCAGCTCAATGCCGAGGTGCCCGGCTGCCACTGGTGCACGCGCTCGAGCGCATGCACACAAGCGCGTTGCACGAGATCCTCGGCGTCATGGCGATCGCTCGTAATGCGCAAGGCGAACGCCCAGAGGCGTGGCAGCAAGCCGGGAAGCAAGCTGGGCAAATCCTGACCGGTCATCGGCGAATTTCCTGGCGGAGGGTGCCTGGCGGCAAGCCAGTCCGAAGCATCGCCAACGAGTCCCGCTGGCGTTTGCTGCGAAATTATACTGAGCCGCCGGGACTTTGCACCGCCCCGCGCGGCCGGCCGGAATGCCAACACCCTCTCGCTCCCGTCAGGCTTGAACGCGGGGGCGCTCAGGGCTTGACAACGTGCCACATATTCTTGAAGCCATCCCCATTCTTATCGCCCGCTGCGGCGTCCTTCGAGTACAGGTACAGCGGCTTGCCCTTGTAAGCCCACTGCTTCATGCCGTCGTCGCGCGTGACGATCGAATAGTCGCCTTCGGCTTTCGCGCCCCCGTCGGCCATGACCGGCGGCCAGGCTTCGGCGCAGGGGCCGTTACAGGCGCTCTTGCCGTTGGCCTCATCTTTGTCGAACGTATAGACGGTGCGGCTCTGAGCGTCGACCAGCATGCCGTTCGCGGCCTTGAGCGGGGCTTGCGCGTGGGCGGCGGCAGCCGCGAACAGACCCGCGGCAGCCACGAGGCTGGTGAGGACAGCGGACATCGATTGACGTTGGTTCATGACGTTGGCTCCTGAGTGAATTGTCGTTGTCGACACCTTCTGAACGTCTGGCGCCGACCCTTTATTCCACACCCATTTATCGATATTTTTTGCTGCAACGCAGCACCCTCCCTCTCCGGCCGAGCGTCAGTCGGCGCCGCACAACGCAAGCTCAAGCCCCCAGACTCAACGCATCGTTGATCCCTAAACGCGCGCAGCAGGCGGAATAATCGCCGTCCCCATAGCGTTTGCCCTGAGGGCAATGCGCGTGCCGGGCAGATGGGGGCGATGGGGGCTGTGCGCGCCGCTAGTGCCATCGAACCGAAACTGGCTGCCAGGTAGCCGGCGATTGCCTGAACTGACTCAGGCAATCGCCGGCACGCCCGACCATCGTCACTCGCCCTTCGGCGCTTCCTTGACGCGGCTGACAAGCTGCGTCGGGCTCACGAATTGCAGGGCGATGAGCACCCAGAGCAGCGTGATGGCCATATAGATCATGGCCATCGCGTCGATGGACTGCGGGGCCCTCACCCCCGTCGAGAACACGGCGTAGTAGAGCGCCACGACGAGCGTCTGCGTGTCGGGGCCGGCGGTGAAGAACGTCAGCTCGAACATGCCGATGGTGCGCACGAGCACCAGCAACCCCGCCGCGAGAATGCCCGGCACCAGCAACGGCAGCAACACGTGACGGAAGTACTTCAGCGTGTTCGCCCCGAAGATGCGCGCCGCCGCTTCGAGATTCGGGTCGATCTGCTCGATGAACGGCGTCATCACCAGAATCACGAACGGCAGTGACGGCACGAGGTTCGCGAGAATCACGCCCGCTAGCGTGCCGCCCAACCCGATCTTGTAGAGCACCGTCGCCATCGGAATGCCGTACGTGACCGGCGGCACCATCAGCGGTAGCAGGAACACCAGCATCGCGAGCTTCTTGCCGGGGAACTGCGCCCGGGCAAGCGCATATGCCGCAGGCACCCCGAGCGCAATCGACAGCAGCACGACCGCGCCCACGACTTCGACCGTCACCCACAGCACATCGGCGAGCTGAAAGTCGCGCCAGGCCTGTGCGTACCAATGCAGCGTGAAGCCCTCGGGCAGCGGCGTGCCGAACCAGCGCGTGGCGAACGAATTCATCGTGACGGTGGCGATCATCAGCCCCACGTTCACGAGGAAAAAGATCATCGTGCCCCAGACCAGTACGCGCCAGAGGCGCGAGCCGGGCCCCTCGTGTCGCATCTTGCGTCGTGTCGCGGGTGCAGCCACCGGCGGGCTCACAGGCGCGGGCGTCGTCATGAAATCTCCGTTCTGCACGGCCAGCGTTCCGGCCGGATTCTTGTCTGTCACGCTCATCCCTTGCCCCCCGTGGTCGGACCGCTATAAAACGCTCGGCGCGCGCCGAGCATGCCCGCCACGATCAGCAACTGGACAAAACCCATCACGATGGCCACGCACGACGCGAGCGAATAGTCATAGCTCTCGAAGGCCGCCTCGTACGCCGCAATCGACACCACACGCGTGGCCCCCGCGGGCACACCGAGCAGCACCGCCGAAGGAAACACCGAGAACGCCTGCACGAACGACAGGCACGCGGCCATCGTCAGCCCCGGCACCAGCAACGGCAAATAGATCAGACGGAATTGCTGCCACGGACCGGCGCCGAGCGTGCCCGCTGCGCGCGCGAGCGTCGGATCGATCCCGGTAACGTACGACAGGATCAGCAGGAACGCGAACGGAAAGCCCGAGATCACCAGCGAGATCAGCACGCCCCAGTAGTTGTGCGTGAGACGCACCTCGTCGCGATAAAGACCCAGCGCATGCAACGCCTGCGGAAACCAGCCGTTCGGCCCGTAGTACGTCAGCATGCCGTCGGCGATCAGCACCGTGCCGAGCGTGACGGGCACCACGAGCAGCATCGTCACGAACTTCGACGCCCGCGTGCTTTTGCGCAACGCGAACGCCGCGGGGATCGACGCACCCACGTTAATCAGCGTCGCGGGCACCGCGAGCTTGAGCGTGATGAGCACTGTCGGCCACAGCGTGGGCTCGGTGAAGAACTTCAGATAGTTCGCGAAGAGGCCCCCGCCTTCCATCGGCTGGAACGACAGGAACAGGCCGTACGCGAACGGATACACGAACATCGCGATCAGGCAGACGAGCGCCGGCGCAACGAGCCAGCTACGTCCGTCGAAGCGTGCGGCAGGCGTCATGGATGCAGACGTCGATACAGAAGCGGCGGCACTCATGCGTGCTCCCCGGCGTAGACGAGCGTACGTTCGGCCGGCACGCGCAGCGGCACGCGTTCGCCTACGGCGTAGTCGCCCGGCAAACGCGCATAGAGCTGGCCGAACGGCGAGGCCACGCGCAGCAGCGAATCGCGGCCGCCGTATTCCACCGTCTCCACGACCGCTTCGAACGCATTGCTGTTCGCCGCCGCCGCGCGCTCGAAATCGTCCGGACGAATCGCCACGCTGACCTTGCCTTCGACCTTGCCGCCGGCGGCCGGCGGCTCCATGAGCACACCGTCGAACGACGCGCTGCCGCACGACACGCGCGCGTGCTCGCCCTGTGCCGACGTGATCGACACGTCGAGCACGTTGCGATAGCCCATGAAACGCGCCACGTGCAGATTGCGCGGACGCCCATACACATCGCGCGGCGCCCCGATCTGCTGCACCACGCCCTCTTTCATCACCACGATACGGTCGGCCATCGACAGCGCTTCGTCCTGATCGTGCGTGACGTAAATCGTGGCGCGGTCGAGCTTGCCGTGAATGCGACGAATTTCGGCACGCATCTCGATCCGCAGCTTCGCGTCGAGGTTCGAGAGCGGCTCGTCCATCAACACCACCGGCGGCTCGATCACGATGGCGCGCGCAATGGCGACACGCTGCTGCTGGCCGCCGGACAGTTGCCCCGGCAACTTGCGCTCGTGCCCCACGAGTTGCACGAGTTGCAGCGCCTCGCGGGCACGCTTCTCGATCTCGGCGCGCGGCACGCCGCGCATCCGAAGACCGAAGCCCACGTTCTCGAGCACGCTCATGTGCGGAAACAGCGCGTAGTTCTGGAAGACCATGCCGAAGCCGCGCTTCTCGCTAGGCAGCACGTCGATGCGTTCATCGTCGAGCCAGATCGCGCCGCCGGTGAGCGGCGTGAGTCCGGCAATGCAGTTGAGCGCCGTCGATTTACCGCATCCCGACGGCCCCAGCAGCGCGATGAATTCACCCCGCTCGATGCTCAGGTCCAGGCCGTTCAGAGCGGCCACGGACTGACCTTCCGCGTTGGTGAAGCTGCGCGCAACGTTCTCGAGGCGCAGTTGCTGAAAGTTGTGCTTCATGACGAAACCCTTATTTCGACTTCTGCGAACCGATCTCGGTATCCCATTTCTGGAACGCGGCCACCATCGCGGTCGCATCGAGCGGCACGGCGTGCGGGAAATCGGCAATGAGCTTGGCGTATTCCGGACGGCCGTACTTCGCGATCGTTTCCTGGCTCTTCGCCGGCGCCGCGGACAGCGGCACGTCCTTCACGGCGGGGCCGGGATAGAAGTAGCCGTCGTCATACGTGAGCGCCTGCTGGGCCGGCTCCAGCATGAAGTTGATGAGCTTGACGATCACGTCCATCTTCTCTTTCGGCACGCCCTTGGGCACGACCATGTAATGCGCGTCGTTGACCCACGTGAACTTGTCGAACGCCTGCACCTTGAAGCTCGCGGGCACGATACCGAGCGCGCGCGGGTTGATGTCCCAGCCCGTGACGGTCACCGTCATGTCGCGGCTGCCTTCACCCAGTTCCTTCATCACCGCCGACGTGCCGCCCGGGTAGTACGGAATGCATGTGTCGAGCGCCTTCAGGAAGGCCCACGTCTTGTCCCAGCCCTTGATCGGATCGTGCGGGTCTTTGTCGCCCAGCAGATACGGCAGGCCCATGAGGAACGTGCGGCCGGGGCCGGAGTTGGCCGGACGCGCGTAAATCAGCTTGCCCGGATTCGCCTTGCACCAGGCGAGCAGTTCGGCGGGCGTCTTCGGCGGGTTGCCGACCTTCGCCGGGTTGTATTCCACAAGCGGCCCTGCCGGCATGAACGTGACGGTCAGGCCATAGCCCTTCGAGAGTTCCTGCATCGCACGAACGTTGGGCGGGTATTTGTCGAGCACGCCCGGCAGCTTCGCGCTGTAGTCGGGCAGCAGACGTTGCCAGAGGTTTTGCTGGATACCGGCGGCAAGCGCGTCGGTGCCGGTCAGCACGATATCGATGTCGGAGCGTCCGGCGGCCTGCATGGCCTTGATTTTGCCCGGCAGTTGCGGGGCGGGCGCGTTGGTGAAGGTGATTTTGGAGACGAGATCCGGGTACTTGTCGCGGAAAGCCTCGAAGCCCTTTTGCGTGAGCGCGAGATTGCCCGCCACATCCACGACATTGAGCGCGACGGGTGCCGCGGTTGCCGTGTTTGCGATGCTCCCCACTACGGCGGCACATGCCAGGCGCCCGAGCGTGCGTTGCCAGAATCCCCTATGGCTGAAGGCCATGCTGTCTCCTTTTGGTTAAATTTCTCGTAAGTCATCATATGACTGAGGTTGCGAATTTGCAATCGGGAGACACGCCAAAACACCTCAGAGGTTTCCCTAGGAAATCGAAATATCCTTGTTTATACGGCATTTTCAAGCCGATTTCGTCAGGACACCGACCATTCCGTCAGGGATTTCACCGATAGAGATACGCCCTAAGCGTCACCTAAATTACGCCCAGTCATACGATGACGTAAAAGTGACATATACGGCGAGACTGCCGACGCAGATCACGCCGCCACCCACGCCTGCCCCTGGTGGAGACCGAGGAAAAGTTGCCGTGAAAATCCAGCGCATCACGATCACCCCGATTGCTTTCCGCGATCCGCCGTTGCTCAACGCCGCCGGCATTCACGAGCCGTATGCCTTGCGCTCGATCATCGAAATCGAGACCGATAACGGGCACGTCGGGTTGGGAGAGACGTATGGCGACGCACCGGTGCTGGCGTTGCTCGAAAGCGCTCGTCCGCATCTGATCGGCATGGACCCGTTCGATACCAACGGCCTGCGCGAGCGCGTGGCAGCGGTGGTGCGTCAGGGGGTTCGCGGCGAGCGCGTGGAATACGAACTCGCGCCGGGGACCGATCCGCGCAAGGACGCCGAGAAAATCTACTCGGCGTTCGAAGTCCCGTTTCTCGATTTGCAGGCACGGCATCTGGGCATTCCGCTCGTTGAATTGCTTGGCGGCGCAGTGCGCGAGGAGGTGCAGTACAGCGCGTATCTGTTCTTCACGTATGCGCAGCATATCGACGCACCGTATGCGCCGCACGCCTGGGGCGAGACTCTGAACGCCGGGCAACTCGTGGCGCAGGCGCGCCGGATGATCGACACCTACGGGTTCGGCAGCATCAAGCTCAAGGCCGGGGTGCTCGAACCGGCCGAAGAGGTGATGTGCCTCAAGGCGCTCAAACAAGCGTTCCCGGACAAACCGTTGCGCATCGATCCGAACGGCAATTGGTCGCTTGCCACGGCGATTGCCATGGGACGCGAGCTCGCGGGCGATCTCGAATACTACGAAGACCCCACGCCCACGCTCGAAGGCATGGCGGAACTGCATCGCGCGACGGGCATGCCGCTCGCGACCAACATGGTCGTCACCGACCTGCGGCAATTCCGCGAGAACGTGCGCGTGAACGGCGCGCAGATCATTCTCTCCGACCACCACTACTGGGGCGGATTGCGCGACACGCAACTGCTTGCGCGCATGTGCGAGACATTCGATCTCGGCCTGTCGATGCACTCCAACTCTCATCTCGGCATCAGCCTGATGGCGATGACGCATCTGGCCGCGAGCGTGCCGCGACTGTCGTACGCCTGCGACACGCATTACCCATGGCAGGAAGCCGACGAGGAGGTCGTGCGCGGCGGCAAGATCGCCATTCGCAACGGCGCCGTCGCCGTCACGCGGGCCCCGGGGCTCGGCCTCGAAATCGATCCGGATCAGTTGGCGAAGCTCCACGAGCAGTACCTGCGCTGCGGATTGCGCACGCGCAACGACGCCGTACAGATGCGTAAATACCGGCCCGAATGGAGCGGCAAGGCACCGCGCTTCTGATGCTCGCCGCCGATCGACAGAACACCACAGCAACCCCTTGAGAAAGGCGTCACACCCGCACCAAATCAGCACCTCATCAGCACTAACCAGCGGTTAAAGCGAAGTCCAAGAAAACACATCACAAGAGGAGAAGTCGTGAGACATTCGAAACTGTTTGCCGGGCTTGTATTGGCCGGTCTCGCCGCCGGTGCCGTGCCGGCGTTCGCGCAATCGAACGTGACGCTGTACGGGATCGTCGACGATGCACTGACCTACAGCAGCAACCAGAACGGCAAGTCGAATACCTATTTGCGTAACGGCAACCTCGCGGGCAGCCGCTGGGGCCTGCGCGGCACGGAAGACCTTGGTGGGGGCACCAAGGCACTCTTCCAGTTGGAGAACGGCTTCGACGTCAACAGCGGCGCGCTCAGTTCGTCGGGTGTGATGTTCAACCGTCAGGCGTTCGTCGGTCTGAAGAACGATCAGGTCGGCACGGTCACCATCGGCCGTCAGTACTCGCCGTACTACCTGATGGTCGGCACCATCGGCCCGGTTGCTTACGTGACGGGCGCCACCGGCGCCCACCCGGGCGATATCGACGGTCTCGACACGACCATCCGCATCAACAACTCGGTGACATACACGTCTCCCGTGCTGTGGGGCGTGACGGCCAGCCTGCAATACGGCTTTGGCGGTCAGGCAGGTTCGATGGGCAAAGGCAACACGTTCTCCGGTGCATTGCGTTACGACGGAGGTCCGGTGTCGCTGGCGGCCGGTTACCTGCGCATGAACAACGTGGGCGGTGGCGGCACGACATGGAACGGGGCGTCCACCGGCACGCCGGGTACGTCTGCCGTCAACCAGGGCTACATCACCGCCGACTCGCTGCAACACATTGCCTTGGCCGGTATCTACACCATCGGCAGCGTGACGTTGGGCGCGAGCTACAGCAATGTGGAGTACAAACCGGGCGCAGCGTCGCTTTTCCACGACACGGCGGTGTTCAACACCGCGGGCGTGCATGCGTCGTGGATCGTGGCGCCGCAGTGGCGTCTGGCGGCCGCGTACAGCTACACGGCGGCTTCGAAGGCCAACGGCATCACCGACGCCGCAACGTACCACCAGATCTCGCTCGCGCAGGTGTATTCGCTCTCGAAGCGCACGTCGCTCTACGCGCTCGAAGCGTGGCAGCACGCCAACGGCAAGTCGATTTCGGCCAACGGCGTGAGCATCATCAACGCGGGCCCGGTGGTCGGCGATTCGCAGAACAGTACGCCGTCGGCCACGAGTTCGCAGTTCGTCGGCATGCTGGGGATTCGCGTCGATTTCTGACGCGCGCGCGTTGGGCGCAAAGCGGTCCGGGCCGACGCCGTGCGCGTGTCGGCCCAGACTGTCATGAGTGGTCGCGAGAAGTCGCACAAAGCTGTCTTTTCGGCTGCCGGTGCCCGATATTGACTGGGTTGAGGCACTGGCGGTCGATTCTTATCGGTTGTCGTATGTATGCGACGGTCGATAAGGTAAACTGGGGGCGTTTTTCCTCACCCACAATTCCAACCGACGCCATGTCCATGACCAGCCCGTTGCCCGCACGTCCTCGCCGCAAGTCTCGCAGCCTCACGGAGGAGGTGGTGAGCGCCTTGTCCGAGCAGATTCGCGCCGGCACGTTCCGCCCGGGCGACAAGCTACCGACCGAGTCGGCCATCATGGAAAGCCTGGGGGTGAGCCGCACGGTGGTTCGCGAGGCGATCTCGCGCCTGCAAGCTGCACAGCTCGTGGAAACGCGTCACGGCATCGGCACCTTCGTGCTCGAAGCGCCGCGCGAGAATGCGTTGCAGGTCGACACCAACAGCATTCTCACGATGCTCGACGTGATGGCGATTCTGGAGCTGCGTATCTCGCTGGAGACGGAAGCGGCGGGCCTCGCGGCGAATCGCCGCACCGACACGCAGCTCAAGGCGATGCGTCAGGCGCTGGACGACTTCGAGATGCACGTGCGCCAGCGCACCGGCAACGCCGTGACCGCAGACGTCGCCTTCCATCTGCAAGTGGCGAGCGCGACCGGCAACCGCTATTTCCACGACATCCTCGAACAACTCGGCAATACGATCATCCCGCGTACGCGCGTGAATTCCGCCGCACTGGCCGATGACGATCAGGTGACGTATCTGAACCGCGTGAACCGCGAGCACGAAGACATCTACAACGCCATCTCGCGACGCGACCCGGAAGCGGCGCGTGCCGCCATGCGCACGCACCTCACCAACAGCCGCGAGCGTCTGCGCCGCGCGCAGGAATCGGCCGGCACGCAAAACTGAGCGGGCGCGGATTGCCGCGATTGCTGGGTTGCTACGCCTGCCTTTCCTGCCCCTCCTGCCGCCCCTGAAGCGCTCGTCGTCCGCGTCGTTGGTCGCGCGAGCGCTGCATTCACTCCCGCCTCCCCCACGCCTCGTCAGTACAAGTCACCGCGTACCGCGCGGTAATACCCTGCGTCGATCTCGCTGACACGGGCTTTGTCCATGCCGGTCAGCGCCGCCTTCATGTCGCCGATCGACGGCACCGCCTTGCGATCGAGGTGTGATTCCGTGCGCCACAGCTTCGCGCGATTGATCGCCTTGCCGCAGTGAAAAAGCACTTCGTCGATGCTCACGACGATGACGGTTTTCGGCGTGCGCTCCCCCTCCTTGAACTGCGCGAGCAGCACGGGATCGACGGCAATCCGCGCGTGACCGTTAATGCGCATGAAGACCTCCAGCCCCGGAAACAGGAACAGCATCCCGATGCGGTCGTCCTCGTTCAGGTTGCGCAGCGACGCGATACGGTTGTTGCCCGGCCAGTCAGCGAACCCGACGGTTTTCTCGTCGAGTACCTTCACGAACCCCGGCTCGCCGCCACGCGGAGAGGCGTCAAGGCCCTGAGCGCCGCCCGTCGCCAGACAGAAGAACGTGGCGACATCGAGATACGCGACGTGAAACGACAACAGATGCGGCATCACGCCTTTGACGATCGTCTCCGACGGCGGGTCGTAGAGCTGGTCGAGGTTGACGTGGGCGCTGATGGCGTCGGGGGTGCCCGAGGCATCGGGCGAACCCGCGGGATAAATGGGCAGCGACATGGGAACGCTCCTTGAGAACAGGCGCCGAGCATATCGTGGCGTCTTCTGGCGCTGATAGACTATCGATGCCATTCAATAGCGAAATGACGCCATGAATTTTCCCGAGCACCTGAGACCGAAGATGGCGCGCGCGCAGCACATGGACGCGCAGGATCCGCCACTGATCGCGTTGGTCGGCCGCGAAAGCGGACCGCGCGTGTCGCAAACGCATCATCACGCGGCAGGGCAACTGCTCGGGCTGTTCAATGGTTTGCTCTCCATTCGCACCAACCTCGGGGCATGGGTCGTGCCGACGACGCGCGCCGTCTGGGTTCCCCCGCATTGCCCCCATGCCGCGTTTTCTCATGGGCCGTTCAACGGCTGGGCGGTGTACGTGCGTCCGGACAAATGTGCCGGGCTGCCCGAGCAGCCACGCGCCATCGAAGTCTCCGGGCTGCTGCGCGAGGCGGTGGTGAGGGCGGCGCAGTGGGATCTGGGCGAGCCAAATCGGGTGCAGACGAACGTCATGAACGTGATTCTCGACGAGATCGCCGGGAGTCCCGCCGACGCCTTTCGTCTGCCGATGCCGGGCGACGCCCGCTTGCGACGCATTGCCGCCGCGATCGTCGATGAGCCCGCCAACGCCCGTACCCTCGACGCCTGGGCCGCGTGGGCGAACACCGCGCCGCGCACCGTGAGCCGGCGCTTCGTCGAGGAGACGGGGTTGACGTTTACCGCGTGGCGCCAACGGGCGCGGCTGTTGCGCGGACTGGAACTGCTCGCGTCCGGACAAGCCGTCGGAACGGTCGCGCTCGATCTCGGTTACGACAATGCGAGTGCCTTTATCGCCCTGTTCAGGCGCACGTTCAACACCACGCCGGGACGTTACTTTGCGGCCGGTGCGCCCGAGGTCGCCGACGTCGGCGAAGACCTCGCAGATGGAATCGCGGCGCGCTATCCGTCGTTCGAATGAGTGTCGTAAAGACGTGCCGCGAAGTAGGATGAGCGTCGGCTCAATACGGGGACGACCGTCACATTTATGAAACGCTTCGCTGCACGCTCACCTTTGCGCTCCGGGTGGTTTTTCGCCCCGGTGCTGGCAACGCTCTTCGCCACGATGCCTGTCGCATTTGCGGCTACCGACGAACCGCCAGTGGCGTCCGCCCCAGCCGACCAGGCAGACCCTACAGACACAAAGCCGGAGATCGTCTCCATCGTCGTGCCGGGTGCCGACACCTTCGGCGGCGACATCGCCATGCACACGGAGGTCTACAAGCCGGCGGGCAGCGGCCCGTTCCCCGTGCTGATCTTCGAACACGGACGTGCCTCCGATGCCGTGACGCGCGCCAGGCTCGCGTCTCCGATCCTCAAGGGCCACGTGCGTTTCTGGCTGGCCAAAGGATTTGCCATCGTGGCGCCGGTTCGCGTCGGGTACGGCGCGACGGGCGGCCCCGATCGCGAGAACTCGGGCTCGTCGTTCAAGAACGGGCAATGCGTGCGTCGCCCCGACTTCACGAATCTCGCCAAGGTGACGGCTCAGGCGAATCTCGCCGCATTGAAGTGGGTACAGGCGCAGCCCTGGGCGGACAAGAATCGCGTCGTGCTCGAAGGACGTTCGGTCGGCGGCTTCACCACCGTGTCCACCGCGGCGACCAATCCGCCGGGCGTCGTTGGTTACATCAACTTCTCTGGCGGCGCAGGCGGCTCGCCCGAGCTCTCGCCGCAGCATAGTTGCGACCCCGAGCAGATGAAGACGGTCTACGCCGAGTTCGGCAAGACCACAAAGATCCCCGGTCTCTGGCTCTACGCGCATAACGACCAGTACTGGGGCCCCGACGTGCCGAAGCAATGGTTCGACGCGTTCGCCGCGTCGGGGAGTCCCGCGCGGTTCGTCCACACGGAAGACCTCCCCGGTCACGACGGCCACATGCTGCTCACCTACGGCGGCAAGATGTGGTCAGTGCCAGTCAACGAGTTCCTCAAGCAACTCGGGTTCTGAGCGTCAGCGCGCCAAACCCGCACTCACATCACGCGTTCGCCGACATCGATGCGATTACCATCGGGGTCGGCGAAGACAAAGCATCGGAGTCCGAAATCGGCATCGCGAATGCCTTTGACGATACGGACCTTGTTGGCGTCGAGATGCGCGTAGAGCGCCGCCGCGTCGGCCACCATCAGATGCGCGACGTTTTGTGTCGTGCCGCGATATTGCGGCGCGCGGGTCAGATGCAGTTCGGCGTCGTCTTTCTTCAGGATGACGAAGCCGGCCGGCGAGCCGTTCTCGAAGACTTTATCGAAGCCGAGGATGCCCACGTAGAACGCAAGCGATCGCTCGATATCGGCAACGCAGAGGGTTGGCGCGAGCCGGCCAAATCGTACTGAAGAGACGCAATCAACGGGATGAGGAATACGGTTGTGTGTATCCATGGACGCTCCTGATGCGACGTTCGCGATGCCCGTGAAGGCGGTGCTTCGGCGGGGGCAAACGTCCGTTGGCGGAGCGGTGTCCGCATGATGCGGTGAATGCTAGCACGGAAGATCGAAATACCGTCGGCAGACGGCGCATCGAATGTGCGAAACCGGTGAGCCATGACGTTGCCGACGGCGCCCGGCGGCCTGGCGGACTCAGTGTCCCTCGACGCGCAGTTCCTTGACGGTACGGCCGAGTTTGCGGCGCAGCAGGCTGCGTAGCGTGGAGGCATCGGCATAACCCACTTGCGCCGCAATCGTATCGAGATCGCACCCATTCGACAGGAGTTGACGCGCGCGCTGGATGCGCAGGTCCTGAAAGAACGCCAGCGGCGACTTGCCCAGTACCTGCTCGGTGCGACGTTGCAGTGTTCGCACATGCACGTGCAGCGCGTTCGCCGCGTCTTCCAACGAGAACCCTTGCGACAAGTGTTCGCGCGACCATCGTTCGAAGCGCTCAACGAGCGGATCGGCATGCGCGAGGAAGTCGGGAATGATGTACTCCGCCTGCGACGCGCGATGGTCGATCAGCAGGAAATTGGCCACGCGAGACGCGAGATCGGGACTCGTCTGGCGCACGAACCAGAGCGCAAGATCGAGATGGCCCATTGCCGCACCGGCCGTCACCAGCCCGTTGGACGTCACGATCATGCGCGAGTCGTCCAGCTTCACGGCGGGGTAGCGCTCGCGGAATAGCGGGGCGAGCGACCACGTGGTCGTCGCTGCCTCGCCATCGAGCAAACCGCTGTCCGCCAGCACGAACGTGCCGATACACGCGGCCGCGATGCCGATGCCCTGCGCACGCCACGCCCGCAAATGCGACTTGGCCGCCTCAACATCGCGACGCGCCAGTGCGGCAACGAGAACGTCCGGCATTTTGGCGTTGAGCGCGGGCACGATCACCCAGTCCGGGTGCTTGACGTCGCGCACCGGCGCGACCTGCATCGTCAAACCCAACGCCGTCCGCACGCGCGATTTCATGCCGACGACCGTGACCTGAAACGGCTCGGTGTCAGCGCCGCGCATCTTCGCAAGGTCGTTGGCCATACAGAACGTGTCGAGCATGGCGGTGACGCCGGTGTCGAAGACACCGTCGAGCGCGAGAACGCAAATTTTCATGTCGTAAATGATCTTAATATTGTCATTTACGACTATATTCCTGCCCGCGTCGTGCGTCTAGAATCGCCGCATATTCAACGACTCCCGGCGACCGGACATCATGAAGCTCACCTCCGAACTGTATGACCTCACGCTCGTGGCGGCGATGACTGCCGCGATGTGGATCCCTTACATCGTGGCTGCGATTGTGCTGCGCGGGCCAATGCGGGCGATGGCGAATCCGGTGCCGGAAAGCGCTTCGGCGACGTCGGGCATCGCAGCGCCTGCGTGGATGCAACGGGCCAAACGCGCGCATGCCAATGCCGTCGAGAATCTGGCGGTCTTTGCGCCGCTGGTGCTTGTGGCGGCCTTCGCGGGCATCTCCACCCCCGCCACGGTGTTCGCGGCGAAGCTGTACCTGATCGCGCGCATGGTGCATTACGTCGTCTATGTCGCCGGGATTCCGGTGGTGCGCACACTCGCCTTTCTTGTGGGCTTCGGGGCGACCGTCCCCTTCGTGACGGCGATTCTCGCGCACGCGAGGTGAGACGAACCATACTGATGAAATGACGGGAAATATCATGAACGCTCTGAATCGCCACCCTCTCGATAATCCAGCGTGGCACGCACTGACAACGCAACAGGAAACACTGGCACTCGGCGGCACATTGGCGCGGCGCTACCCCGTTGACGTCGCTCCGTTTGCCGGCGTCCGAAATAAGACGCAGGACGCGTTTCACGAACTCGCGACGCTGATTCCGGAAGGCGGGTTTGTTGTGATGCAAACCCTGGCGCCGCTACCGCCGATGGATGGAATTCACCACGACATTGTGTTTTCGGTGGTTCAGATGGTGGAGGCGAGCGAGGCGGGTGCAGTGAGTGCAGTGGATGCAGCAAATAGCGCGAACAGGATTGACGATGAAGGCATCGTGCGTCTCGCTGCCGGGGACGTGGCTGACATGGTTGCACTGACGCAGCGCACGCATCCGGGCCCGTTCGGCAAACGCACGATCGAGACGGGCAACTATCTCGGGCTACGCGTCGACGGCGAACTCGTCGCGATGGCCGGCGAGCGCATGCGTCTGGATGGCTACGCAGAAATCAGCGCGGTGTGCGTGGATGAGCGTCACCGCGGGAAAGGGCTCGCCGCACGGTTGATGACCCTTCTGCGCCAGCAGATCAAAGCACGCGGGCAGACGCCGTTTCTTCACGTGAAGGACGACAACGCCGCCGCCATCGCGCTTTACGAACGACTGGGGTTCGAGGCCCGGCAAACGTTCGTGATGCATCGCATTGCGCACGCGTGAGCGAAAGCGCGAACGTGAGCGTGAGCGTCAACCCTGCATGGCAGGCTATGCACTGACGAACGACCGGCAGGCGCTCAGCAGTTCGCGATGCAACACCTCCGGTAATGGCTTCGGTTGGATCACGATGCCCGCGGGAGTGCGATGCGTCCACACATAGCATGCCGAGCCGACGGCAAGTTTGGTCGGCCGACCGCCGCCCTCGATCAGATTGTGCTCGAAAAGCAGCTCGAACCCTTCGGTATGTAGCGCCTTGATGGCCATCACCACTTCGATCTTGTCGAAGGGCATCGCTTCATTCAGGTGATTCACGAACGCCGAGCAGCAATGGAATCCCTCCCGCGCCGCCGAAGGGTGCGGCAATCCGTTCGAGATGCTATGGATGTAGTGCTCGGCGGTAATGTCCTGCCAACGATAATAGTTCGCATAGTAGACATTCCCGACCAGATTGGCGCTGTTAAGCGACGTCTCGAATGTCTTTCTGAAAAGAATCGATTGGAGCACGGGAGTCCTCGGCGCACGATACAAATGAGGCGAACTCAGCACGGGGGGGGCGGCCTCGGCATCGGCGCTCCGATACGCTTGCGGGCGCTGATTGAACGCTTCAAGGCGCGGCCTTAACCAGTCGGCGTAATAGGCGGGAATGGGCGAGCGTGTGATTTCGCCATGCCCGACGATTCGCGTCCAGCTCGTCTGCATCTTTGCCCGCGCAATCAGTTGGCGGTTTCCTTGCGCATCGATCCGGTGCCATTCGAGCGACTGGTCAAGCACCGAGTCGTCGGGACCATATTGACGGGTGAACCAGAATCGCCCCTCGACGAGATCGGTGGTGTCCGCCCGGGCAATCGACTCGATGCTGGAACTGTTGGTCGCCGCGCCGTACGTCCCCGTATCGAAGTCGTCGAGCATCTGCCGTCCGAAGGCAGCCGCATGCTCTTCTCGAAGGCGTCCCATCCAGTCGGAGAGCGTGGAAGCACTCAAGGTCAGCACGGGCGGACATGAGTCTTTGAATGCCGCGCGAAACCGGAGCGTTGTGACATACGGCTCCGATGCCGGCTGCGAACCCGGTGTGTCGGGCAATGGGGTCGAGGGTACGGGCATGGTTGGCGTCCGGGAAGGCATTACGGATAGAGATGGGGATGGCGACGGGGACAGAGACTGTGACGGCGAGAAAGAAGCCGTCGAACCAGTCGGCATGCCGCCCGCACCCGCTGTGTCGGAGACGGTCGCGTCGCGTGTCTGACGCACGACGAACGCAAACATTTTTTCCGGATGCCGCGTCAGCTCGCACGGCAAGGTCAGGACAACGAGTTCCTGCCGGGCGCCCTCGGCGCGCGCGAGGAACATCGCCGCATCGCCCGAGCGCTGCATCGGCGTCAACGTGACACTGCGCTCGCCAAGCGACTTCATGCCGGCTTCGAGTGCGCACCACAAACGCGAGCCGGCCGCGTCGAGCGTGTCGCCATCACGCATCATCCGAGGCAACAGACTCGACAGATCGTTGCCCAGAATGCGACGCCATCCCAACTCGTCGCGCTCGGCAATCGTTTCGATATCGCTGCCCTGTGCCCCGGTGCCGCATACGCACAGACAGTGCGAGGCGTCGTGCGCCAGCGACACACCGAAGCGCTCGCCGAGTTCGCCGCGCAAGTGTGGCTTGCCGTTGTCGTTCCAGGCGATGTCGATGTCTGCCGACGTGACCGGCATGCTCTGCATGGCCAACGCCGACTCGACCACGGCGACGAACTGCGGCAGTTCTCCCGCGCGTCGCTGTGCACGCTCCTTGATCGCGAGATCGGGGGCGTAGCGCAAGGAGAGGCATGGCGGCAGGCAGCCGAGCGCATCGCACGCGCTTCGCACGGCACGGCTGAGCAACGCTTCGTCGCGACGGCTCGGGTCGACCCAGTCTTCCGGCGCTGGCCATTGATCGTCCCCCGATACGCGTTGAAGCCGGCAGCCGATCATCCGCTCGATAATCGTCCCGTCGGCGGCCAGTACCGTGATGTCGGACACCACGGTGTCTTCCGTGCCCGACACGACCTCGTTCTTGACGAAGAAAGTCCCGCTCACGCCGGCATGCGACGCATGACATTCGATACGCTCGACTGCGGCAAGCAGGAAATCGCCCTGTGTCGCGAGCATCGTCGTTTGCAACAGGCCGTCTCTGAAATAAGGATCGCCGGCGATAAGCCCGGACGGTTCGTGCGTCTGGTCCACCGCCTCGATCCGGGTAATCGAGCCCGACCACGCCATCGCATACAGCGTTTTGATTCGCTGGAACAGCGGCCCATGAAACAATTTCCGGCCATAGAGATCGCCCGGCGACAGATTGGCGAGCGGCTCGGTCGGCCACGTTAGTTGGGTGCGCGTCTCGTGCCACGCTTCGAAGACGACCGTGCATGAGAAATGGCTGGCGCGATAGCCCGTTTGCTCGGCGAGCATGGACACGTCGACCTGAATGCGCTCGGCATTCGTTTCTCTCGGACGCACCAGCGCCCGTATTTCGATGTTCGCACCCGCGCTGCGACTCACGATCAGCGGACGTTCCAGCCGGACATTTTCGAAGCGAAACCGTCGCGGCAACCCCACGCCCAGCGCCCCTTGTGCACACGCCGCCATCGCCTCGAGACCGAATACGGTGGGAAACAGATAGACCCCGTAATACCTGTGATCCTCCAGGTACGGATCGCGCTCCGTGGACAAGGTGGTCCGGCTGACCATCTCCACGCCCGGCTGATAGCGAACGACATCGTCGACGAAGCGGCTTGTCGTATCGGGCGGTGGCAGCATCGACTGCCAGGTCTCGACGCCGGCCAGGTCGCTCGTGACAATGATGCGCTTCGCCGGCGGCAAGCCCAGCACGAGGCCAAGGAAGTTCGCGACGCCCGCTTGCGGCGTAATCGTCTTCACCCCCATTTTCGAGAGGAACGCCTCACTGGTCAGGCGCGCCCCCATGCCGATGTCGGACCAGACGCTGTAGTTCACCGTCAGTGTCGAAACCTCGGGACGACGGGCACCGAGGTCTGCCAGCACCACGTCCATCGCCTGATTGGCGAATGCGTACCAGGCGTTGCCAGGCATGCCGGTCATACCGATGATCGACCCCAACCCCACCACAAGTTTGAGCGGTTGATCGCCCAGTGCCCGACTGAGCGCGAGTGCCGCCTTGAGCTTCGGACTGGCTTCGTCGATCGCCTGCTCGACGCTGACCTGCTCGGCCCGCCGCGGCACATTGGCCCCCGCGCCGTGAATCACACCGGTGATGGCGCCCAGCCGCCGCGTGATGCTCCGAATCAGGTCCGGCACGGTTTCGGGACGACATAGGTCGCAGGCAAAATACTCGGCGCGCAGCCTCTCCTTTTCGTAACGGGCCAGCGTGGCATGGACCTCGGCGGAGTCCGGGTCACTTCTTCCGACGAGGGCGATCTTGGCGTTCGTTTGCCGTGCGAATGCCAGCGCCAGTTCGGCCGTGATTCCCTTCGCGCCGCCCGTCGCCAGAACCACGTCGTCGTGCGACCAGGGCATCGGACGCGCCGGCAACAGATCGACGTCGACCACGCGCGGCGCCAGCGAGTACCGTTTGCCGGCAACATCATGAAAGGACAGGCGGTACTTCGCGAGATCCGAGGTACTTTCCAGCACGCGGCGCACGACGATGTCGTCCGGCGTGGCGCAGGCGAAGTCCAGAATATGGACGTTCAGGTCCAGGCGTTCCATGCGCAGACTCGCAGCAAATGCTTGCGCACACGACGTCTCCGGCGACATCGATGCCTCACCCGAGGTCACGCCGAACAACTCGCCAAGACCGAACTGCACGAACGTCACGCTCTGGCATCGGAGGCGCGCGAGTGTGGCCGCCGAACGGTGCAGAGGCCGCACGAGCGACGCGATGTATTCGCGATCCGCCGAGGGCGTGACGCGCGCGCGTCGCGGCAGTACGACGATGTAATGGTGCGCGCCATCGTCTTGCGCGAAGGGTGCCTGCCGATCGTCCTGATCGACGATGGCGTCGGCCCCCATCGACGTCAATGCGGCCACAATCTCCCGGTGTGTCGTATCGGCACGCTCGACCGGCCAGACACGGAAACGCTCACCGGCAATCCCCCCCGTATTCAAGGTCGATGGCATGGGCACGGGAACAAGCTCGAATGCGCGCACCCAATCGGGTGTCTCTGCATGCTGTGCATTGGCAGCCGGTGTGGGTGGCTGCTCGGTCACGTCCGCAGTGCGGCCCTGCGGCAGCGCCAATGGCACGGAAGCGCTCGTACTGCGCTCCTGTGGCTTTTCCACTGGCGTGGCGGCAATCGCACTGCGCTCCTGTGGCTTTTCGACTTGTGCGGAGACACTCGCGCTGCGCCCTTTCAACGCGCCTATCTGGGTGGCAATTTCACCCAATGTCGCATTCGAAAGCGTGGAGGGCTCGATCGCGCCCTCATTTCCTGTGCGTTGCATGATTTCACCAAGAATGGCGGCCACCTTGATGGAATCGAGATTGAGATCGTCAAGCATGCGCGACGTGGGAGACAGGTGCGCTTTGTCAAAGCCCGTCACGCGCGAAACCTCGTCAAACAGCATGTCGAGGACGTTCGACGTGTCTGCGGTTACGGTCGATTCGCCGCCCGCAACATTCATCATGCCCTCCGGCGAATTCGATACCTCCGCGGGAACACTCAATGCGCCCTCGGGAACGTTTGTCGCGCCCATCGCCCGGTCCATGGCGTGCGCGATCTCCCCGAGTGGCAGCGCAGACAACGCCGTCGCATCCAGCACACCTGGGGCAATGCCAACGGCTTCGCTCGCACGCGCAATGAGATCCGCGCTCTTGATCGAATCCAGGTTCAGATCGTCGAGCGGACGTGAGGTGCGCTCGATGGCCTCTTCCGAAAATCCCGTGATTTTCGCGCACAGGTGTCTGAGCACTGGCCACGCCGTCGCTGCTGCCGCTGCGGCTGTTGCGGTGGTTGCGGTCGTTGTTGTTGCGGTGGTTGTCATCGCTGCCATTGCGGGCATTGCTGTCGTCGTCGCTGGCGCTACGGTCGCTACCGTCGCGGTTGCTGTTGTCGTCGCGATCTGCGGGCGCGACGTTGGCTCCGCGACGACGGCATTGCCGCCAACACGTTCGACGCCCCCCGCCATCGTCCCTGCAACCACGTCAAGCGACGCTGTTCGCGGTTGCGCCAATCCGTGACTCGGTGCCGATGCCGGCATCGACGTTGGTGGTGCCATCGATGTCGAAGCAACGACATCGTCACCCGATGCTGCCGTCTCCGGTCTCGCCGAATTCCGCATGTCGGCTTTGATGACATCCACGAAGTAGTCGCTGCGTCGCTTGAGGTGCTCGAATAACTGATCGACCGCACCGAGGGAGACGTCGGCGGCGACCGGCGATTCGGACAGTCCCCTCGCGGTCTCTGCGGGTGAGACGACCGGCTTCGGGCGCTCGCACGGGTTGGTAATGAACGTCCGGTTGCGTGCGGGAACAAACGGCCGAATCACGCGCTCGGCGTGCAAGGCGCGCCACGCGACAGGGGTTCCCAGCGCGTGCAGGCTGGCCAGCGCCCAGTTGATATCCGTCCACGTTTCCGCTTTGCTCTCCACCGGAAAGCGGTGCAACGTACGCGTGGCGGAAACGTTCCCCGCCAGATTCGTGAGCACGCTTCCCGGGCCGACTTCCAGCACGACGTCAGCGTGTCTGGCCATGGAATCGAATGTCGTCACGAAATCGACGGGACGCACGATCTGATTCGCGAAATGGTCCCGTAACCCCACGCCCTGGGGAACCTCAAGACCCGTGGTACTCGATATCAAGACACATGAGAGGACACCGCACTCATTCGCCATCGGCGGATGCGCACGCAAGTCGTCGGCGGCCGATGCCACCAGTCTGGAGTGAAACGCGTTGCTGACGGGCAATCTCGTGCCCGCGATCCCCACCGACGTCGCGGCGCGTTTGATGGCGTCGATCGCATCGGGTTCGCCCGACACGACCACCTGACGGTCGCTGTTGATGTTGGCGATCACGACATAACCGGCCGATGCGTTTGCCCGGATGAGGTCCTGCGCCTGCGCGTGACTGCATGCGAGGCTGAGCATCTTTCCCGGACGGTCGGTTTTCGCCGCCATTTTTTGCCCCCGCACGGTGGCAAGTTCCATGGCAGCCTGCATGCCATACGCACCCGCGGCGTGAAACGCAACCAACTCCCCCAGGCTGTGGCCTGCAACGCACTCCGCCCGGATGCCCAGTCGCGTCAGCATCTGCAACCAAAGGAGAGACGCCAGAACGATGGACGGCTGCGCCCACTCGGTGGCTTGCAAGGTCTGCGCCAACTCGTCGCGATCCTGGCGATTGGGACGCCGGTCAAGATCGGGCAACATGGTGCCCAGCAATCCGGCAGCGCCGTGTTTCGCAGCCCATTGCTGCGCTTGCTCCGCAATGTCACGCGCCCACGGGTAGCGCTCGACCAACGTGCGCGCCATGCCCAACCGTTGCGCCCCCTGACCGGGAAACAGCATGCCGATGCGAGGTGGCTCGGCAGGGTTGCCGAATGCAAAACCGTGCTCGCGGTTCAGCACCTTGTCGCCGGCCGACGCGCGCGCCAGTGCGGCGTCGAGCAAATCCAGCCGCTGCGATAACTGATCGGGCGAGTCTGCGACGACGGCCGCTCGCCATGGTGCTGCCGCGTCGACGCCGTCGGCACGATGCGCGGCCAAATCGGCGAGTTCGGCCAGACTGATGCCGTCGGTGTCCTGCTTGAGGCGCGCGACGGTCTCCCGGAGTTCGGTCAGAGACGACGCCGCGAGCGGGAATATCTCGCTGTCCTGCCAACTCGCCATTGCGCTGCGAGGATCGCGATTGCCATGCAGCGAGGCGTCGGGAGGTGCGTCGGGAGACGTCAGCGTGACATGCACGTTGACGCCGCCAAACCCCATGGCTGAGACGCCGGCTCTCAGCGTATCGTTCGCATCGCGCGTACCGCCGCGTATCAACGGATACAACGCCCGGGCCTCGCCCGTAAATGCCTCATGCGGCTGCTCGCATCCCGCCGTGGGAGGCAGAACGCGCTGATTGACGGCGACCACGGTCTTGATCAACGCCCCGATGCCCGAAGCTGCCTTGGCATGGCCGATGATCGACTTGAACGACGTGACCCCGCAGCGATGATCCCCTTCGGATTCCGCCAGCGTCATACCGAGCGCGCGCAATTCGGCGCGGTCGCCCGCGGGCGTGGCGGTGCCGTGACCTTCCACGAAATCCAGTGCCTGCGGAGAAACACGGGCTTGCCGGTAAGCCATTGCATGGGAAAGGTGCTGCCCCTGTGCGTTGGGAGCGGTAATGCCGCCGTGCCCGTCGGACGACATGCCCCAGCCATCGAGTACCGCGTAGATCTTGTCCTGGTCCCGGATCGCGTCGTCCATGCGTTTCAGGCCGACAAAACCGCACCCTTCGCCCGGAATGAACCCGTTGCCGCGCACGTCGTAGACACGCATTTGCGTGGGCGTCAAAGCGCCCACCTTTGCGAATCCGATGAGCTCGAAGGGATCGAGACTGATGTCCACGCCCCCGGCGATCACGAAATCGCACTGACCGGCGACCAGACTCGAGGCCCCGGCGTGAATCGCCAGTAACGACGAACTGCACGCACCGTCGGTCGTGTAGCAGCCGCCGTTGAGGTTGAGATAGTTGGCGATGCGTCCCGGAATGGTGTTCGAGAGTCCACCCGCCAGGGAGTCTTCATTGGTCTGCGGAAATGGCGCCTTGTAGATCGATTCGAGATAGCGCTCGAAGGACGCAACGGCGTCGGCCTTCCATCCGGCAGCGGCTGTGGCTGCGCGTACGCACGACAGGACATAGGGCCAACGCAGACGCAAGTAGTTGGCGCGCGTGAATTCGCCCGTCAGGGAATTGCCGACGATCACTCGCGTGGTTTGTTTCGGCAGGCCTTCTGCGTTTGTGTATCCCGCGTCGTCGAGCATCTCGATGGCGGTGTCGAGCGCCAGCCAATGCGCAATGTCGGTCACCTCGAAGGCGCTTTTCGGAACGCGGCGCGCCTGCCAGTCGAATGCATACCCATCAAGCACGGCGAGTTGCCACGCATAGGTGCGATCCGGTACCTCCTGGTCGGCCGAATAATAGCCTTCGCGTGGAAGTCGGCATTCGGGAATCGAGCGGAACTGCTGGCGCTTGGCGAGAACGTTTTCCCACAACTCTTTGGGCCCATTTGCACCGGGATACCGGCATCCAATGCCAACAATCGCAATCCTCTCCCCAGAGGAAGCCCCATGTTCCCGATGATCGAGCCTGTTCATAATTCGTAACCCTAAATATATTACGGACTTCCTGGTGCCCCGTTTTTCTGCTAGTCCTATGGACTACGTGGTTTATTGAAGGAATATTAGGCGACATCCAATCACGCCGATGACGCGAATTTTCCCAATTGAATGGGATCGATGCGTGGCGCGACCGAATACGAAAGCAAGCCGAGGATCAAGCCGAACGCGACGGACGAGTGCGTCAGAAATGGGAGCGACGGAAGGCGAAACGGAGGGCGGAGAAGCCGGTGGAGAGAGGCAAAGGGGGGAAACGCAAAAGAAAAAGCCCTGACAAGTCAGGGCTTTTGAATTTGGAGGCGGGAGTCGGAATCGAACCGGCGTACACGGCTTTGCAGGCCGCTGCATGACCACTCTGCCATCCCGCCATCGGGATATGCTGCCGCATTGTAACCACTCGCTGTTGCCATCGAGGGCGCCCTTCGGATCGATCGCCGTGGGCTTTTCGGCAAATAAAAAGGGAAGCCAGGCTTCCCTCTGGATTTGGAGCGGGAGACGAGTCTCGAACTCGCGACCTCAACCTTGGCAAGGTTGCGCTCTACCAACTGAGCTACTCCCGCATGACACCGAACACCAAGGATCTACTCACTCAATGTCCAGTGTGAAAACTGGAGCGGGAGACGAGTCTCGAACTCGCGACCTCAACCTTGGCAAGGTTGCGCTCTACCAACTGAGCTACTCCCGCATTGTCATGCGTACTACCAATCCATCAACTTCTTAAAAACTTCGCTGCCGGGCTGACGCCGTAGCAGCGAGAAGGAGATTATGTCCAAACCCCGATTCAGTGTCAAGCACCTGCATCGAAAATTTGTGAAGTTTTTTCTCCTTCACTGCGCAAATCCCGCATCTTCAGGGACTTACGCTCACATCTGCGCGCCACCACGCTCCCGAATCTGCGGCCAAGCGCGGCGCAGATAGTACAACATCGACCACAGCGTGAGAACTGCCGCCACGTAAATCAGCCACGTTCCCCAGAATCGCGAGTCGAATCGCAACCCGTTCCACGCCACGGTGCCGTTGAACAGCAGCAGCGGAATCGCCACCATCTGCGCGGCCGTCTTGATCTTGCCCAACTGATGCACCGCCACGCTGCGCGACGCGCCAATCTGCGCCATCCACTCCCGCAACGCCGAAATCGTGATTTCCCGGCCGATGATGATCAACGCCACCAACGCATTGATCCGCCCCATTTGCAGCAACATCAGCAGCGCCGCCGCCACCATCAGCTTGTCGGCTACCGGGTCCAGAAACGCCCCGAATGCCGACGTCTGGTTCCAGCGACGCGCGAGAAACCCGTCAAACCAGTCCGTCAGCGCCGCCAGCACGAAAACCGCGCACGCCACCCAGTTCATCTCCACCGACGATAACCACGTCGGCGGTAGATAGTAGACGCCGACCACCAGCGGGATCAGCACGATCCGAAGCCAGGTCAGGAATATGGGGACATTAAAAGGCATGGCAGCATGAGTTCGGCAAACGGCAGTCGACACACGGCGCGCTCGGCAGCCGTACCAGACCCGCATTGTGCCGTGTCTGCCCCGCAGCGACAAGGCCGAGGCACCGCACGCCTGTTGACATGTGCGTCCGTGTGCCCCTATCTTGCTCGCAACATCCCGCCAATAGCGCCGATCTCGTGAAACTGCCCTGGCCCCTGTCCGCCCTGCGGCATCCTCGTCTGCGCACGCCAATCCGGCCAGTGCTGCCGCCTCATGTCGTCATCGCCGCCCTCGTGGGCATCGACGGCCTGCTGCTCGTCGCCTCCGTGCTCCTGCGTGTGCCCGGCGCCCTGCTCATCGACCTTTTCGTGCGCGGCGACCTCTCCGCGCTGGAACGCATCGAGGCCACGCACCTGCCGCGGCTGCTGTTCGGTCTGAACGCCATCGAGCGCATCGACTTCTCCCACCTGCCGCGCGCCCTCGTCGGCCTGTCGCTGGTGGCGCTCGCCTGCGGCCTTGTGATCCGGGCGCGCACCGCCTGGGCCTTCACGCTGGTCATGCTGACGCTGGCCGCCATTATCAATTTCCACCTGAACATACGCTTCGACCTGACGTTCGTCCTCTCGCTCGTCTGCTTCGGCCTGCTGCTCTGGTATTGGCGCGAGTTCGACCGCGCAAGTTTCGCCGCCGCCACACTCTACACGCTGGTGGCCGTCTTCGCCTTGATCGTCTATGCGACGTTCGGCACGATGTATCTCGGCCACGAGTTCAAGCCGAACGTGACGGATCTGGCCACGGCGTTCTACTTCGCCATCGTGACGATGACTACCGTCGGTTATGGCGATATCGTGCCCGTTTCCACCGACGCACGACTTTTCACGGCTTCGGTCATCATCTTCGGCATCAGCGTGTTCGCGACGTCGCTGACCGTCGTCATCGGCCCGCTCGTCGGGGGTAACCTCAAGAAAATTCTCGCGGGGAGATTCACTCACGTGATAAGAAAGAACCACTTCATCGTGGCCGGCGCATCGCCGCTCGCCATCAACGTCCATCATGAGCTCACCAAGCGCGGCTGGCCCGTGACGGTCATCATCGCAGGCGGCACGGACAATCCCTATCCGGAAGATGCGGACGTCATGCATGGCGACGCCAGCGACAATGCCGTGCTTACCCACGCCGGCATCGTGCACGCGAGGGCTGTGCTGGCACTGCGCGCGGACGACTCGGAAAACGCGTTTATCGTGCTCGCGGCGAAGGAAATCGCGCCCAAGGTGCGCACCATCGCGTCAGTCAACGACAGCAAGCATCTGAGCAAGCTCAAGCGCGTTCAGCCGGACATGATCTTCGCGCCGCCCGTCGTCGGCGGCGAACTCCTCGCGCGCACGCTCTCGGGTGAGACGGTCGACAACGAGACGGTCATGCGGCTGCTGTTTCACGGCGATACGTGAGACGCTGAATGAGTAAGTGAGTAAGTGAGTGAGTGAGTGAATGAGCGGATGATGCACCGGATGCCCCGTGGCGCATCACACGGCCTCAGTGCAGTTGGCGATAAATCTGCTCGGCGAGCGTAGTGGAAATGCCCTCGACACTGGCCAGTTCGTCGATACTCGCCGACGCCACCCCCTGCAAGCCGCCAAAGCGCATGAGCAGCCGCTGACGCCGCTTCGCCCCGATGCCCTCGATCTCCTCAAGCCGCGATGTCTGACGCGCCTTCGCGCGCTTCGCCCGCATGCCGGTAATCGCGAAACGGTGCGCCTCGTCGCGAATCTGCGCGATCAGCATCAGCACCGCACTCTCGCGGCCCAGCTCCAGCGGCGCGCGCCCGTCGGCGAAAACCAACGTCTCGAGACCGACTTTGCGCCCCTCGCCCTTTGCCACGCCGACCAGGCGGCCGATGTCGATACCCAGCTCGACGAACACCTGACGCGCCACCTCCACCTGCCCCTTGCCGCCGTCGATCAACACGAGTTGCGGCAGATTGGCTTCCATGTCGGAGGCATCGGGCGCATCGGGCGCGCTCGAGGCGTCGACGTCGGTGGGCTCGCCCTCCGCCATCACAGACGTATCGGCTTCCGCGCGCGCCACGTCCGCAGCGACGGATGACGGGTTGGCGGCGTCGGTCACCGTCGCCGCTGCGGCCTCCATCAAACGGCCATACCGACGCGTGAGCACCTGACGCATCGCGGCATAGTCGTCGCCCGGCGTAATCCCCGTGATGTTGTAGCGGCGGTACTCGCTCGCCTGCATCTTGTGATGATGGAACACCACACACGACGCCTGCGTTGCCTCGCCCTGTGTATGGCTGATGTCGAAGCACTCCACGCGCAGCAGCGCCGGATCCTCGATATCGAGCCCGATCGTCTGCACCAGTTCGTGCGTGCGCGCCTGCTGGCTGCCCTGCTCCGTCAACAAACGTGTTAGCGCAAGCTGCGCCCCCTGCAATGCCATATCGAGCCACGCACGGCGTTGGCCCTGTGGTTGCCGCACCATCGCAATACGACGGCCCGCCTGCTCGGAGAGCGCGGTGAGCAACTCGTCGTTCGGCAGCGCGTGACTCACGACCAGCACCGGCGGCACCGACTGGCCGAGATAGTGCTGCGCAACGAAGGCTTCGAGCAGGCGCGATTCGAGCGACGCCGAGGGCGTATCCGACGGCATGTCGTTGGCGATTTCGCCGGAGGTTTCGATGGAATTGTCCGAATTTTCCGGATCGTCCGAATCACCGGAACCGCCCACATCGGCACCGGACGCTGCTTGCGCGAGCGCCACGTCGTCCTCGAATTCGTCGGCAATACCGCCCTCGACGCCGCGCTCCACGTGCGCCGGAAAATACGCTTTGTCGCCAAGGTGACGTCCGCCGCGCACCATCGCCAGATTCACGCACGCTCGCCCGCCCGCGTAGGCGACCGCCAGGATATCGGCGTCGACATCCCCCGCTGTCTCGACGGACTGTTGCTGAAGCACGCCGGAGAGCGCCTGCATCTGGTTGCGCACCACCGCGGCCTGCTCGAACTTGAGCGCCTCGGCGTACGCCATCATCTTTTCCTCCAGCGCGCCGAGGACTTCGGACTGGCGTCCCGAGAGGAAGGCTGCGGCGTTGTTCACGTCGCGCGCGTAGTCTTCATCCTGAATCGCGCCTACGCACGGTGCGCTGCATCGCTCGATCTGATTGAGCAGGCACGGACGCGTGCGATTGGAAAACACGGAGTCCTCACACGTACGCAACTGGAAGACCTTTTGCAAGATCTGAATGCTCTCGCGCACCGCCCACGCGCTAGGGAACGGTCCGAAGTACTGCCCGCGGCGGTCCACCGAACCACGGTAGTACGCCATGCGCGGGTACTTGTGCTGCGTGAGTTTGAGAAACGGATACGACTTGTCGTCGCGAAACAGAATATTGTAACGCGGATGCAGCGCCTTGATCAGATTGTTCTCAAGCAGCAGCGCCTCGGTTTCCGAGCGCACTACCGTCGTTTCCAGTTTCGCGATGCGCGCGACCATCAACGCAATACGCGGGGAAAGCTGTGTCTTGTTGAAGTAACTCGACACGCGCTTCTTGAGATTGCGCGCCTTACCCACGTAGAGGACGTTGCCCGCCGCGTCGTAGTACCGGTAGACGCCGGGCAAGTTCGGCAACTGTGCGAGCACCTTGCGGGCGTCGAACAGGGGCGCGTCGTTGGCGTCCCCCGCTTCGGCGGTGGCGGATGACGGGTCTCCGTCGTTCGCCCGGCGCGAGCGTTTGGGCTTCTCGGCCTTCGGCGCCTTCGCGTCCCTCGCTGCCTTGTCAGTTTTTTCGGCCTTGTCGGGATTGGCGGATGCTGTCGCGTCGGCGGGCGCATCGACCGATGCCGGCTCGCCCGAGGGCTGCGCGACGTCCTCGCCCGTCACCGATCCCGCGGGATGTGCGAATTCGGCGGACGTGGCGGATCTGGCCTTGCGGGACTTGCGCGGTGGCGTGACGTCGTGGGCGTCTTCGGTCATGAACTCTGGCAATCGGAGCGTCCCCGGCGGCGAAGCGGCGCGGCGCTCGCGTCGCGGCGCAATGTCGTCGTGACGCGTCACAGGGACTAAAATCAGAAGTTTAGACCAATCCGCGTCGCCGCTTCTCAATGCCCCTGTCCACTGCATCCCCCCACGTCACGCCGACCTCGGGCGCCCTTCCCCTGGTGCCACGCTGCGATCTGTTCTGCACCGTCGTCGACAATTTCGGCGACATCGGCGTGTGCTGGCGGCTCGCCCGGCAACTCGTGCGCGAACACGGCTGGTCGGTCACGCTCTGGGTCGACGATCTCGCCAGCTTCCGTCATCTGCGCCCCGACATCGATGCATCGCTGGCCCGGCAACGCTGCGACGGCGTCGACGTGCGTCGCTGGAACGCCGATTTTGGCCCGATCACCGACGACAATGCGCCCGGCGATATCGTCATCGAAGCGTTTGCCTGCCATATTCCCGACGTTTTCATCGAGGCGATGCACGCGCGCAAGCCGGCGGGCAACGCGCCGGTGTGGATCAATCTCGAATATCTGAGCGCCGAGGACTGGGTCGACACGTGCCATCTGCAAAAATCGATGCATCCGCAGTTGGGGCTCGTCAAAACGTTTTTCTTCCCCGGCTTCACCGAACGCACCGGCGGCCTCGCGCGCGAACGGGAGCTGTTCTCGCGGCGTGACGCGTTTCTCGCCGCCCCCGACCTGCGCGACGCGTGGTGGCAACGGAGTCTCGGTTTGCCCACCGCACCGAAGGGTGCGTTGGTCGTCTCGCTTTTTGCGTATGAAAATGCGGCACTTCCGGCGTTGCTGACGCAATGGGCGGCCAGCCCGACGCCCGTCGTCTGCCTTGTCCCCCAGGGGCGTATCGCTCCTGCCGTCGCGGCCTGGTTCGGTCGTGACACGCTTGGCCCCCGCGAGTCCGCGATCCGGGGTGCGCTTACCGCGTATGGGCTGCCATTCGTCCCCCAAGCAGACTTCGACGCGTTGTTGTGGGCCTGCGACCTCAATTTCGTACGCGGCGAAGACTCGTTCGTGCGTGCCCAGTGGGCGGCCAAGCCGTTCGTCTGGCACATCTATCCGCAGGACGAAAACGCCCATCACGCGAAACTCGACGCGTTTCTCGGCCGTTATCTGGGAGAGGCGGCGCCTGCGGAACCTGCGGTGGCGCACGCGCCACACATGACCCACGGTGTACGCGAAGCGTTGCGGACCTTCTGGCATCTCTGGAACGGTTACGCCAGCACCGCGCCCGACTGGCCGGCGCTGGCGGCCGCGCTGCCCGAGCTCAATCGTCACGCCCGGACTTGGGCAAGCGCTCAGGCGAGCCTTCCGGACCTTGCGCGACAGTTGGCAAGCTTCGCGGAAAATCAGGTAAAATAGCTGGTTTTTCAACGCTTTGCTGCTGAGCCTGCTGCCCCGGATCGTTCCGGGCGGACGCGGGAATCAAGCGGCGAATGGGCGTATGGAAGCGCTCAACAAGCGGCAAATCGCTTATTTCGTCACAGGATCTCGTTTTTTATGAAAACCGCTCAAGAACTCCGCGTCGGTAACGTCGTCATGATCGACGGTGAACCCAACGTCGTGCTCAAGACCGAATACGTCAAGTCAGGCCGTAACTCCAGCGTCGTGAAGATGAAGTACAAGAAGCTTCTCTCCGAAGGCCGTGGTGAATTCGCCTACAAGGCCGACGACAAGTTCGACGTCGTCGTGCTGGACAAGAAGGAAGTGACGTACTCGTACTTCGCGGACCCGATGTACGTGTTCATGGACGCCGATTACAACCAGTTCGAAGTCGAAGCCGAAAACATGGGCGACGCGATCAAGTATCTGGAAGACGGCATGCAGTGCGAAGTCGTGTTCTACAACGAAAAGGCCATCTCGGTCGACCTGCCGACCTCGCTCGTGCGCGTTGTGGAATACACCGAACCGGCCGTCAAGGGCGACACGTCGTCGGGCCGCGTTCTGAAGAACGCCAAGATCAACGATCTGCTGGAAATCCAGGTGCCGCTGTTCGTCAATACCGGCGACAAGATCGAAATCGATACGCGCACCGACGAGTACCGCAGCCGCGTCTAAGCGACGGTGTGCCCAATGTCTTCGGGCGCTGCGGCTGGCCGGTAACAAAAAAAGCGCTGGTCCCCTCGGGGTCCAGCGCTTTTTGTTTGGGCCGCGCATTCAGCGCCCCGTTGACTGACGTCAATGCGTCACCTCGCGCGGTGGCATCGCTTAGCCGCCAAACGTCTCCGCGATCAGACGCTTCGCCGCCTGATACTCCGCCTGCGCCTGCATCTTTTCCCAGCCGTGCGCCTTGCCACGGGCTTGCAGATGCTTGATGCGCCGCTGCGACACCGTATCGGTCACCGGCTTCATCTCGCGCAGCAGACGGTCAGCTTTCTCCGGGCTGTTGCAGATGAGAACCATGTCGCAGCCGGCGTCCAACGCGGCGTGGGCTGCCGTCACGACGTCGCCCGCCGCACTGGCCCCTTGCATCGACAGATCGTCGCTGAAAATCACGCCGTCGAACGCGTACTTGCCGCGCAGGATTTCCTTGAGCCACTTGGCCGAGAAGCCCGCCGGGTTCGGATCGACCTGCGGGTAGATCACATGCGCGGGCATGACCGCCGCGAGCGACATACCGAGCCAGTCATACGGCTGTGCATCCACAGAGAGAATTTCGGCGAGCGAGCGTTCGTCGACAGGAATCTCGTGATGCGAGTCGGCCGCCACGAAGCCGTGGCCCGGGAAGTGCTTGCCGCAGTTCGCCATGCCAGCGAGCAACAGCCCGTGGTTGAGGCTCTTGGCGAGCATTGCCACCACGCGCGGATCGGCGTCGAACGCACGATCGCCGATCACGGCGGACGTGCCGTAGTCCAGATCCAGCACCGGCGTGAAGCTCAGGTCGATGTCGCAGGCGCGCAATTCAGACGCGAGCACGTAACCCACCGCTGTCGTCACGCGCGTCGCCTTGAACACGTCTTCATGCCAGAGCTTGCCCAGCTTGCCCATGGCGGGCAGATGCGTGAAGCCGTCGGTACGGAAGCGCTGCACGCGCCCGCCCTCATGGTCGACCGCGATCAGGATGTCGTCGCGCACGTCGCGAATCTGCTTCGTGAGCGAACACAGTTGTGCACGATCGTCGAAGTTGCGAGCGAACAGAATGACGCCCCCGGTCAACGGATGGTCGATGCGACGAATGTCGTCTTCGCTGAGGGTCAGCCCGACGACGTCCAGCATCACCGGGCCCGGCCTGCGCTTGCTCATTGCGTTTTCTCCGATGCAATATTGCCAATGTTGCCTAAATTACGTGACGCGATCGCAAACGCGACCGCGTATTCCTTCTCGTCCGTGATCGAAATCTCGATCGACAATTGCCGCTCGGCCAGCCACTGCACCAACTCACCCGACGCCACGACCACCGGCTTGCCCGATGGTGCGTTGAGCGTCTGCACCGCTCGCCATGTCATCGGCCAGCGCATGCCCAGACCGATCGCCTTCGAGACGGCTTCCTTCGCGGCGAAGCGCGTGCACAGATAAGCAAGCCCGCGCACCTCGGATCGTTTCTGACGAGCGTAATAAACCTTCAGTTCCTCGGGCCCCAGCACGCGTTGCGCGAATCGGCCCTGCGTGCGCGTCATCACGCCCACGACCCGGCTGATTTGCAGAATGTCGGTACCCACACCGTAGATCGCCGTCGCGCCCTGATCGGGTGCCGGCGCGACGGTGGAGCCGCCCCCCGGCGGCATGTCGGGGGACGCTGGAGACGAGGGTGTCGGATGGCTCATGAGTGGCGTCGAGTCACGTAGCGCAATAGCGGGACAGCAAGATAGCGGCGACGGGATCGTGCTGGCGTGGCTTAGCCGCGCGCCGCAATGCGGCTGGCGACCATGATGGCCTTCATTTCGCGCACCGCATTCTCCCAACCGGCAAAGAGCGCGTGAGCGACGATGGCGTGTCCGATGTTCAACTCGGAAATGCCCTCGATGGCGGCGATCGGCTGCACGTTTTCGTAGTGCAGCCCGTGACCGGCGTTCACGCGCAGACCCAGCGACACCCCCAGCGCGACCGCACGTTCGATGCGTGCGAACTCGGCCTCGCGCGTCGCTTCGTCATGGGCCTCGGCGTAGCGTCCCGTGTGTAGCTCTACCACCGGTGCGCCCATGCGCGCGGCGGCGCGGATTGGCGCTTCATCCGGATCGATAAAAAGCGACACGCGGCTGCCTGCCTCGCTGAGTTGCTGCGTCGCGGCAGCAATGCGGTCGTACAGCCCGACAACGTCCAGGCCGCCTTCGGTCGTCAGTTCCTGACGGCTCTCCGGCACCAGACAAACGTCGTGCGGCTTCACACGGCACGCGATCGCCAGCATCTCTTCCGTGACAGCGCACTCGAGGTTCATGCGCGTAATCAGCTTGTCGCGCAGATTCGTCACATCGTCGTCGCGAATATGACGGCGGTCTTCACGCAAATGGAGCGTGATCACGTCCGCACCCGCCTCTTCGGCCAGCAATGCAGCCTTGATCGGATCGGGATAAGCCGTGCCGCGCGCATTGCGCACTGTCGCAACGTGATCGATGTTCACCCCCAGGTCGATGGGGTTGCCTTGGAAGAAGAGGCTCATAGTTTTTGCAGGTCGAGCAGGATCTGCCGGGTATTGAGCGGAACACCGCCCAAATGGTGGTTGAGAAGAAAGCGCATGAGCAGCTTGCTTTGCTGCACGGTCTGCGCCCGCGAGTAATCGTCTTGCTCCATATCGAGCAGCGTTTGCCCGAGGATGACGGGCCAATCCGACGGCTCATCGCCTCGCGCCGGACGTACCCCTCCATCGGGATGAAACACGTAGCGGCGCTCGGGCGTCACCTTGCCGCGCGTTTGCGTGCAACGATCGAACGCGACGGCATACCCGGTCTCGCGCAACAGCACGCGCTCGAACGCGCGCAGGATGATGCCTGCGGGCTCGCCGTGCGCGAGATGGTGCAGTGTCGTCAGATAGTGCTGAAACAACTTGTCGTGCGGGTCGTCGCGCGCGCAGAACTTCACCAGCAATTCGTTCAGGTAGAAGCCGGACAGCAAGGCGTCGCCTTCCAGCGGACGCAGCCCCCCGACCCATTCGGCCTTCGTCAACGTGCGCAATTCGCCCTTGCCGAGCCACGCCAGCGAAAGCGGCTGAAACGTCTGAAGCACGCCGCGCAGCGCCGAGTGCGGACGCTTCGCCCCCTTGGCAACAAGGGCGATGCGGCCATGATCGCGCGTGAGCACGTCGATGATCAGACTGGTTTCGCGATAGGGATAGCTGTGGAGGACAAAACCGGGCTGTTCCGTCACCCGGCTCTGCTCGCGCTCTGCCGCCCGGGCGGGCGACGGCGCCCGCCGAACGCGCTTGGTTTCGCGCTTGACGGTGTCCGTGTTGGCCTCAGCCTGTTGGAAGGCTTCCGACGCCCCGTCGTCCACGGCACGCGTGCGCGCGCTTCGTGTTTGACGTGCAGCACGCACGCCACCCGTTGCGGGCGCCGCTGCACGCGCCGTGCGCGGCGAGTTGCTCGCCGGGGTTACGTCGGCCGGCGTTGCAACGTCGTCGTGTGAGGTGTCGAGCTCACTCGTAGCCATACGCCCGCAGGCCGGCTTCATTGTCGGCCCAGCCGCCCTTCACCTTGATCCAGACTTCCAGATACACCGGTCCGTCGAACAGCTTCGCCATATCGAGACGCGCATCGGTGGAGATCTGCTTGAGCTTGGCCCCCTTGTTGCCGATGATCATCGCCTTGTGATTGTCGCGATCGACCAGAATCGTTGCGAAGATCCGGCGCAGATTCCCTTCCGTCTCGAACTTGTCGATGATGACCGTGCTCGTGTACGGCAATTCGTCGCCCGTCCAGCGGAACACCTTCTCACGCAGAATCTCGGCAGCCATAAAGCGCTCGCTGCGATCGGTCAGATCGTCTTCCCCGTAAATCGGCTCGCCTTCGAGCAAATACGGACGCAGCACGCCGAGCAGGCGCTTGACGTCGTCTGCACGCTTCGCCGACAGCGGCACGATCTCGCGAAAATCGCGCACGTCACCCACGGTGCGCAGGAACGGCAGCATTTCCGCTTTGTCCGCAATGCGGTCGAGCTTGTTGACGATCAGCAGCACCGGCGTGGTCTCGGGCAGGAGCTTGAGCACCTTCTCGTCGTCCGGGCCGAAATTACCCGCTTCGATCACGAACATCACGACATCGACGCTCGACAGCGTGGATGTCACCGCGCGATTGAGCGAGCGGTTCAGGGCCGTTGCGTGACGCGTCTGAAAACCCGGCGTGTCGACGAAGACATACTGGGCGTCGTCCGTGGTGCAAATGCCGGTGATGCGATGTCGCGTCGTTTGCGCCTTGCGCGACGTAATGCTGATCTTCTGACCGACGAGGGCGTTGAGCAGCGTCGATTTGCCGACGTTCGGACGCCCGACGATCGCCACGGTACCGCAGCGAAAATCCGTCTTATCGTTCATGATTGGAAACTCTCTTGAAAGGGGGCCGCGCCTTGCGCTGTCCCCCTGAATGGAACTCAGGCAGCTGCCGGGGGTTGCTTGGCGGCGTCGGCCTTCTCTGCAGGCTTTTCGGCGGCTTTTTCGGCGCTTTTCTCGGCTGGCTTCTCCGCGGATTTCTCTACGGGAGTTGCCGCGCCACGCGCCCCGCCGTGGCTGGTCGATGCGGTCATTGCAGGTGCCGAGGCCGATCCGGCAGCAGCGTCGCGCGCGTCCTTCGGCTCCCTGGCTTCCTTGATGTCCTTCACGTCCCTCGCATCCTTACCGTCTTTCACGTCTTTCGACTCGCCCTGCGGCGGCGACGTCACGTGACCGGCCTTTTTGGCTTCGGAGGCTGCCGCCTTCGCGGCACGCTTCTTCGCAGCCTTGGCACTCTTCTCTGCCTTCGGCTTGGCGAGTGCGGGCATCTTCTGCACTTCTTCCAGCGCCTTCTTGGCAGCCGCCTGCTCGGCGGCTCGACGGCTCGCACCCGAGCCACCGACCTTGATATCGAGCTTGGGCACCGTGCACTCCACCTCGAACTGCTGGTTGTGCGCAGCACCATGCGTCGCAATCACGGTGTACTGCGGCAGCGCGATCTTGTGGCCTTGCAGATATTCCTGAAGCAGCGTCTTGGCGTCTTTACCGAGCGTCTTCGGATCGACATGTTCCAGCACCGGCGTGTACAGACGCTCGATGGCGGCATATGCGGCTTCGAATCCGCCGTCGAGATACATGGCGCCGAAAAGCGCCTCGAGCGTGTCGGCCAGAATCGACGGGCGACGGAAACCGCCGCTCTTGAGCTCGCCTTCGCCCAGGCGCAGAAAGTCGGAGACGCCAAGCGTCTGCGCGATCTCGTACAGCGATTGTTGCTTGACGAGATTGGCGCGCACACGCGAGAGGTCGCCTTCGTCGAGCTTGCCGTAGCGACGGAACAGGATCGCTGCGACCGAACAGTTCAGTATGGAATCGCCGAGAAACTCCAGCCGCTCATTATTGGCGGCACTGTGGCTACGATGCGTCAGTGCTTGGCAAAGCAATTCCGCATCGTGGAAACGATACTGGAGGCGTTCTTCCAGTTGGTTCAGAGATTGAGGCATGGCGCAAGTATAGCGCGACGCTCCCGCCCCGGCGCGCGTCGTCGCCAAGAAACGACGGGCTAAACCGCCGTCCGTCGGGCTTTTCGGACTCACGTGAGAGCGGTGGTTCGGACATTTCCGGGCTCAGGACAGATCAGTCCCTCCGGTGGTCCCCACCCGTCGCATCTTTTATTTCTTATTTAAAAACAATAATGCGGAAATCAACATAATTATGTCAATTTCCGCATCAATCGAGCTATCGTTCGGGAAGTCACCTTCCCGACAACCCGGAGGCTTACTGGAAGCCGCCTAGACGCTTCAGGTTCGAGAAATTCATCCAGATGAAGAACGCCCGGCCCACGATGTTCTGTTCCGGCACAAAACCCCAGTAACGGCTGTCCGCGCTGTTATCGCGGTTGTCGCCCATCATGAAGTAGTTGCCCGGCGGCACCTTGCAGATCACGCCCTGGCTGTTGTACTGGCAGTTCTGCTTGTTCGGGAAGTCGTCTGCGCCCATGATGTACGGCGGCACGTTCGGATCGTTGAGAATCCGGTTCTTGACGCCGCCTACCGTCTCTTCGAACTGCTTGAAGTAGGCGATGTGTTCGTCGTCGAAGAAGTCCGGTAGCGCCGTTTCCGGCACCGGTTCACCGTTGATCGTGAGCTTCTTGTTCTCGTAGGCCACCACGTCGCCCGGCACACCGATCACACGTTTGATGTAGTCCATCGACTCATCTTTCGGGTAACGGAACACCACGACATCGCCGCGCTTGGGCTCGCCCAGATCGACGACCTTCTTGTTGATCACCGGCAGACGAATGCCGTAATCGAACTTGTTCACGAGAATGAAGTCGCCGACCAGCAGCGTCGGAATCATGGACCCCGACGGGATCTTGAACGGCTCGACCACGAACGAGCGCAGCACAAACACCGCCAGAATCACCGGGAAGAAGCTCGCCGAATACTCGAGCCACCACGGCTGACGAAGCTTGTCGTCACGCACCTTCGCACGCGCGCTCGCGAGCGCGTTGCCTTCCTGCGAACCAGAGCCCTGAATGCCGGAACCCTGCAACGCCACTTGCTGCTGATCGAACCGCGTCACCGCGGCCTGTGCTGCCCGGCGGCGCGCCGGTTGAAACACCAACTTGTCGGCCACCCAGGCCACCCCGGTCACCAGCACCAGGATCAAAAGAATCAGGGCGAAATTCATGCGGGACCTGTCGCTACGTTATTTGTCTTCGACTTGCAAAATGGCAAGGAACGCTTCCTGGGGAATTTCAACGCTCCCCACCTGCTTCATGCGTTTCTTACCTTCCTTCTGTTTCTCAAGCAGCTTCTTCTTACGCGTGATGTCGCCACCATAGCACTTGGCCAGCACATTCTTGCGCAATGCCTTGATGTTCTCACGGGCAATGATGTTCGCACCGATCGCCGCCTGAATCGCAACATCGTACATCTGACGCGGAATGATTTCGCGCATCTTCGACGCGACTTGCGCACCGCGACGGCGACTCTCCGAGCGGTGAACAATGATCGACAGGGCGTCGACCTTGTCGCTGTTGATGAGCATATCGACCTTAACCACGTCCGACGCGCGATATTCCTTGAACTCGTAGTCCATCGACGCATAACCGCGCGATACCGACTTCAGACGATCGAAGAAGTCGAGCACGATTTCGGCCATCGGAATTTCATAGATCAGGCGCACCTGGCGGCCGTGATATTGCATGTCGACCTGGATTCCGCGCTTTTGCTGACACAGCGTGACGACCGAGCCGACGTATTCCTGCGGCATGTACAGATTCACGGTGACGATCGGCTCGCGAACTTCCTCGATACGACCCGGATCCGGCATTTTCGACGGATTTTCCACCGAAACGACCGTGCCGTCGCGCTCCGTCACCTCATAAATCACGGTCGGCGCCGTGGTGATGAGGTCCATGTCGAACTCGCGCTCGAGGCGCTCCTGCACGATTTCCATGTGCAGCAGGCCCAGGAAGCCGCAGCGGAAGCCGAAGCCCAGCGCTTGCGAGACTTCCGGTTCGTATTGCAGCGAGGCGTCGTTGAGCTTGAGCTTTTCGAGCGATTCGCGCAGCGCGTCGTACTGGTTCGCTTCGACCGGATAGAGGCCAGCGAAGACCTGCGGCTTCACTTCCTTGAAGCCCGGCAGCGGTGCTTCGGCCGGCTTGGTCGTGGTCGTCACCGCATGCGTGACGGTGTCACCCACCTTCGCAGCGCCAAGCTCCTTGATGCCCGAGATGATGAAACCGACCTGACCGGCCGACAGCGACGTGCGTTGCTGCGACTTCGGCGTAAAGACGCCAACTTGTTCGACCAGATGGCTGGAGCCCGTGGCCATCAGATGAATCTTGTCCTTCGGCTTGAGCGTGCCGTTGACCACGCGCACCAGCATGACCACACCCACGTAGCTGTCGAACCACGAGTCGATGATCAGTGCCTGCAACGGTGCATTCGCGTCGCCCTTGGGCGGCGGCACCTTGGCGATAAGCGCTTCGAGCACGTCTTCCACGCCAAGACCGGTCTTCGCAGAACAGCGCACGGCGTCGGTCGCTTCGATACCGATGACGTCTTCGATCTCCTGAATCGCGTTTTCCGGCTCGGCCGACGGCAGGTCGATCTTGTTGAGCACCGGCACGACTTCCACGCCCAGCTCAATGGCGGTGTAGCAGTTCGCAACGGTCTGCGCTTCCACGCCCTGCGACGCGTCGACCACCAGCAGCGCGCCCTCGCAGGCGGACAGCGAACGGCTCACTTCGTACGAGAAGTCGACGTGTCCCGGCGTGTCGATGAGGTTAAGGTTGTAGATCTTGCCGTCGCGTGCCTTGTATTGCAGCGCAGCCGTCTGTGCCTTGATGGTGATACCGCGCTCGCGTTCGAGATCCATCGAGTCGAGGACGCGAGATTCCATTTCACGATCGGACAAACCGCCGCTCAGCTGGATGATGCGATCGGCCAGGGTCGATTTCCCGTGGTCGATGTGGGCGATGATCGAAAAATTGCGAATATGGTCCATGAGGCGGGCTATAGAAAAGTCGGTGCCATCGGATTCGGCTCGGCAGCGGCTTTCGAGAGAATCGGCAAACACGACATTTTAGCCGAAAGCGCACCGATTCCGTCCGGAATTGCGTGCATCGCGGCGTGACGTCGGGAATGACGGGAAGGTCTTGGCGTTGTGCGTGGAATCGGTGGCAGGTGTAGCGTCAACCTGATTGAAATACGACAGCAACGGCATTGGCGTCGAAACGGTACCGGCACAACTCACGCTCCCCCAGTGCAAGCACTGGCACGATCTCGTCGTATTTCGCTTCAAGCACCGGATCGCTGTCGACATCGATAACCGTTACCGAAAAATCCCACGCCGGGCGCATCGCCTCAAGCGCCGCAAGCATGTCGTCACAAAGATGACACCACTTGCGGCCGTAGAGCGTAAGCGCCGGCGCGGTCATGGACGGTCTTTACTTGCCTTGAGCACGCGGGCGCAGCGGCACGAACTGCGTGGCGTCGCCGCGGCGCACCAGGATCGGCACCAGACGCTTCGGATCGAGCCCCTTGACCACTTCCTCGAACTGCTTCGAGCTGACGATATCGGAGTCGCCCACACGCAGAATGATGTCGCCCTGCTGAAGTCCCGCACGGCCTGCCGGGCCTTCCGCCAATTCGACCTGCACGCCGCCGCGCAGCTTCATGTCCTTCTTCTGCGCGTCGCTCAGATCGGAGACGACCAGCCCCAGCGCGTTCGGATGCGGCGTATCGGCGTTTCCGCCCTGCGCCTTCGACGCCTTCGGGGAATCGGTATCGGCCTCGGCAATCGTGATCTTCAGATCCTGGTTCTTGCCCTTGCGCAACACTTGCAGCGTGGCGCTCGACCCCGGTTTGGTCTCACCCACCATACGCGGCAGGTCGGTCGCATGATCGACGGGACGGCCCTCGAACTTCATGATGATATCGCCCGGCTGCACGCCCGCCTTCTCGGCCGGGCTGCCCGGCTCGATGCTGCGCACCAGTGCACCTTGCGCGCGCGGCAGGCCCAGCGAATCGGCGACTTCCTTACTGACTTCGCTGATCGCCACGCCGATGCGGCCCCGCACGACCTTGCCGGTCTTCTTGAGCTGATCGACCACACGCATCACTTCGTCGATCGGGATCGCGAACGAAATGCCCATGAAGCCGCCGGTCTGGCTGTAAATCATCGAATTGATGCCTACCACCTCGCCACGCATATTGATGAGCGGACCGCCGGAATTGCCGGGGTTCACGGCCACATCCGTCTGGATGAACGGCAGGTAGTCGCCCGTGTCGCGGCCCTTGGCCGACACGATGCCCGCCGTTACCGTGTTTTCGAGACCGAACGGCGAGCCGATGGCCACCACCCATTCGCCCACGCGCAGCTTGTTCGAATCGCCAACGGGCACCGTCGGCAAGTCCTTCGCTTCGACCTTGACCACCGCGACATCGGTACGCTTGTCCGCGCCCACCAGTTTCGCCTTGAATTCGCGCTTGTCGGTGAGGGTGACGTAGATGCTGTCCGCGCCGTCGACGACGTGCGCGTTCGTCAGAATGTAGCCGTCGGACGAGACAATGAAGCCCGAACCCACGCCGCTGTTCTGCTCCTCATCCGGCTGAGGCTGACCGCGTCGCGGCGTGCCGCCCTTCGGCCCCGGCTGTGGCATCGGTACGCCGAAGAAGCGGCGGAACAACTCTGCCATGTCGTCGTCTACGCCCGGCGGCAGACCGCGCTGACCGCGGCTGACGCGCTCGGTCGTCCGAATATTGACGACGGCCGGGCCGACGCGATCGACAAGCTGGGTGAAATCGGGAAGATTGCTGACGAGCGGCGGGTTCGCCGCCGTCGATCCGCTGCTTGGCGCCGGGGACGGCGCAGCAAAGGCGGCGGGGGCTCCCGCCAATTGGGCGGCAATGGCGCCGCCAAGGATGACACGAAGCAGGAGGGTCTTCTTCATTGGAAGATCGTGGTGCGCGAAAGTCTCGGAATCCCTGAGGGTCAGTCCGGCACCCGACGCATCGTCGCGTCTCATTGTGCCTCGCTGCCCGGACCGCGCCGTCGCCGGTCGCGGTCCACCCGACAGCCGGTCACTTCGCCGGCTGCTTGTACTCGATACTCGATGCGAATTGTTGCAGTGTGGCCTGCGGCACTTCGCCGAGCAACGTCAGCCAGTAGTCGCCGTAGCGCTTGATAAGAATGTTCGTCGCACCGGCACTGCCATGGCCTTCCTTACGTTCACGCGTGGCGGGCTCGATAAATACGGAAAGCCCTGCCATGCCGTCGGAATATACCACCTGCTGGACTTCCAACGGCTTGCCGTCGGCCGTCGAGCGCATCGTACGACGCACCTCCCGCACCGCCTTGAAGCCCGGCACCTTCTTGTCGACGTCGATGCTCCAGCCCGCATCGGACAAGCGTGTCGCAGTAATCTGCGGCTTGACCACATGCCAGCCGTGCGTCGCCTGAATCGCCTGCAAGATGCGCGCCTTTTCATTGGGCACGCCGATCGAGATTTGCGAGAACGCGGCTTGTTCGAGCAGATGCCCTTCGGCATCGAGCGTCTGTGCGCGCAGCAGCAAGCCGGTGTTGCGATCGGCCCACAGGCGGTAACCGAAACGGTAGTCATCCTTCGGCGAGAGCTCGATCACCATGCAGTCGAAGCCGGCCATCCGTTCGTTCGGCAGCAGCTTCGGCGCGTAATAGTCGAGAACGTCGCGATTGGGCGTGGCGAGCAATGCAGGGAACGAATCCTTGCTCTCGCGCTTTTCCTGGAAGACGGTCTTCTGCTCGGGAATGAGCGTGTAGACATCTTCATTCTGACGAAGAATGCGCCGCGGACGTCCGTCCAGCGTTTCAAGCTCTTCGTACTCGTTGCCCTTATCGGCGAAATGACTGATCTTCGACGAACGCATGGTCGAGCCACGCTGGTAGACGAAGGTGCCGATGTAGTTTTGCGTCTGCGCCGCGCGGTGGATCTTGTTGAGCCACGCACTGACTTCACGTCGCTCGACCAGCGGGTCGGTGGCAGGCGCCGATGCCTGGGCCCACGCCTGCGTTTGCAGCGTAGTCGCCAGCAAGAAAGCGAACAGGAAGAAAGTGCGCCCGATGGGCGCACGCGGCAAGGATTCGATACTCAGGCGCTGCATTTATTCGTCCGCTTGCGCCGAGGCTCGCATGTAGGGGGAAACGCTCTGACCGATAGGGGCCGGAGCGTATTGCTGGTGGGCAGCAAGATACTGGTCGAGACGCGCATCGCGCAGCACGATCAGGTCGTTCGGACCGCCAGTGCTCGCACCGTTGGCGGCCGCAGCAGGTTGCGGCTGCTGCGAGAGTGCCACACGCGTGAGGCTCGAACCGCCGGTCGCCGGCGCAGCCGCCTGAGCGAGCACCTGCGGTTGTGCGCCACCTGCCGGATGATCCTGCAGACGCGGCACCACAATCCACGACAGCGCAGCGACCGCAGCAGCAGCGGCTGCCGTCGGCAGTACTCGACGTACGCGCAGGAACGGATTGATACGAGTGACTCTCGAGCCCGCAGTCTTGGCGCCCGACGCGGCGCCGGTCTGCGCATCGGCCAGAGCGGCCGGTGCGAGCAGGTGCGGCTCGGCTTCGAGGCGTGCCGCAAAGGAGGCCATGAAGGCAGACTCCGAGCGCGGCAGCGTCAGTTCATCGGAACGCAGCGCGTCCCCGATCAGGTGGTAGTCGTCCCACAGAGGCCGGCCCGAGGTGTCTGCCTCATCCAGCAGGGCGGCCAGTTCGTCCGAATCGAATTCCCCGTCCATCAACGCGGAAATCCGCTCGGCTTGCAGCCCCCGCTGCGTTTGCACCGTCGCTGATCCCATGATATCCCCCAACGAAAATAACTTCCCCGGCGGCGCGCTTACCAGCGCTTACCGTCAGGCGTGTCCAGCAACGGCCTCAGCCGGCTGGCAATCGCTTCACGCGCCCGGAAAATTCGCGAACGGACCGTTCCGATCGGGCACCCCATGGCTTCGGCGATCTCTTCGTAGCTCAACCCTTCGATCTCTCGCAGGGTAATTGCTGTCCGAAGTTCATCGGGCAAAGCCTCCATCGCTGTGTTGACCGTTTGAGCAATCTGCTTGCTCATCAGCATCGACTCAGGCGTGTTGATATCCCTTAGTTGATCGGCCTCGGCAAAAGTTTCCGCTTCTTCAGCGTTCGCTTCAGTCGAGGTCGGTGCACGGCGCCCCTGCGTTGCCAGGTGGTTTTTCGCCGTGTTGACAGCAATACGATACAACCAGGTATAGAACGCCGACTCGCCGCGAAATTGCGGCAAGGCGCGGTAAGCCTTGATAAAGGCCTCCTGCGTCACATCCTCGACCTCTGCGGCGTCGCGCACGAGCCGCGATACGAGGCGGATGATCTTGCGGTGATATTTCGCGACCAACAGCTCGAAGGCGGCTTTGTCGCCTTTTTGCACGCGCTCAACGAGCGCTTGGTCGATTTCTCGTTCACTCACCTGATATGGATCCGTATTTTCTCTGGCTGCCAGGCCCCGGTCGGGCCCGATTGCACCACGGCAGCGCTTGCCACCGTAGCTGGAAGTGTCTTTGACGCCGCACGCCCGGGCACACTCACCGGAGCGTGGGTCAGCGGGACGGGACGCCTGCGCGGCGTCCCGCGAACTTAGACGCGCTGGAAGACCAGCGTGCCGTTAGTCCCACCAAATCCGAAAGAGTTCTTCAATGCGACGTCAATTTTCAGATCGCGAGCCACGTTTGCGCAGTAATCCAGGTCGCAATCGGGGTCCTGATTGAAGATATTGATCGTCGGCGGCGATTTCTGATGATGTACGGCCAGCACGGTAAACACCGACTCCAGACCGCCCGCACCGCCCAACAAGTGGCCGGTCATCGATTTGGTCGAATTCACCACCACGTTCTTCGCGGCGTCGCCCATCAGGCGCTTGACCGCGATCGTCTCGGCGAGATCGCCTAGCGGCGTCGAGGTGCCGTGAGCGTTCACGTAGTTCACCGCATCGGCATTGAGACCGGCGTCGCGCAGCGCGTTGGCCATGGCGCGCAATGCGCCGTCACCGTCGTCGCACGGTGCCGTCATGTGATGCGCATCCGCGCTCATACCGAAGCCCGTGAGCTCAGCGTAGATCTTCGCGCCGCGCGCCTTGGCGTGCTCATACTCTTCGACCATCATCACGCCAGCGCCTTCGCCCAGCACGAAACCGTCGCGATCCTTGTCCCACGGACGGCTCGCCGTTGCCGGGTCGTCGTTTCGCGTGGACAGGGCCGTCATTGCGGCGAAACCGCCGATACCCAGCGGCGACACCGTCGATTCGGCGCCACCGGCGAGTACGGCGTCAGCGTCGCCGTACTGAATCATGCGCGCGGCCTGACCGATACAGTGCAGCCCGGTCGTGCAGGCGGTGACGATCGCCAGGTTCGGGCCCTTCAAACCGTACTTGATCGACAAATGACCGGAGATCATGTTGATGATCGAGCCCGGCACGAAGAACGGGGTTATCTTGCGCGGACCGCTATTGAGCAAAGTGATCTGCGTATTTTCGATCATCGGCAAGCCGCCGATGCCGGAACCGACCAGCACGCCAACGCGTTCTGCGTTCTCTTCAGTGATCTGCAGGCCGCTATCTTCGAACGCCTGAATACCAGCAGCGAGCCCGTAGTGGATAAACGTATCCATACGGCGCGCTTCCTTGGACGAAAGATACTTTTCGACCTCGAAATCTTTGACTTCGCCTGCGAAGCGAACCTTGTGTTCGCTCGCATCGAACTTCGTGATGTTGGCGATGCCCGAACGACCTGCGACCAGATTTTCCCAACCTTCGGCAACAGTGTTGCCGACCGGCGAGATCAGGCCCAGACCGGTAATGACGACGCGACGACGACTCACGATACTCCCCTTCTTCTGCTGGGTCATACAAAACAAAAGCCACAGAGGCGACAAGGTTCGACCCTGCGCTCCCTGCGGCTGACAGGCATGCCTGACGCCAGGAGCCGGTCGGCACCCCGGCCAGTCAGGCAATCCTTATGCGTATTACGACGCCTTCTTCATGGATTCATTCTTGGCGAAATCGATGGCCTGTTGCACGGTGGTGATCTTTTCTGCGTCTTCGTCCGGGATCTCGATCTCGAACTCTTCTTCCAGTGCCATCACCAGCTCAACCGTGTCGAGCGAGTCAGCGCCGAGATCGGTCACAAAGCTGGATTCGTTCTTGACGTCGGCTTCAGCCACGCCAAGTTGTTCCGCGACGATCTTCTTGACGCGTTGCTCAGTAGTTTCCATTCACACCCTCCGGGGTAGTTAGTTCAGACAAGTGCGCGCATTTTAACAGGTTTGCCAAGCAAAGTTAGCATGCGCCAAATTATGCTTAATGTCGCGCAAATTACCACAAATCCACCGCAATCTGCGCGCATCCTCCTCAATTCATGAACATGCCGCCATTCACGTGAAGCGTGGTGCCGGTGATGTAAGCCGCCTGCGGGGACGCGAGGAACGCCACCGCATTGGCAATGTCTTCCGGCGCACCAAGGCGGCCCAAGGGGATCCGCGTCTTGAGGGCTTCATGCTGCGCTTCGCCCAGTGCTTTGGTCATGTCGGTATCGATAAAGCCGGGGGCGACGCAGTTGACCGTGATGTTTCGGCTGCCGATCTCCGCGGCCAGCGAGCGCGACATACCGGCCACACCCGCCTTGGCTGCCGCGTAATTGGCCTGCCCCGGGTTACCGGCCGAGCCGACGACCGAGGTCACGTTGATGATCCGGCCGCTACGCGCCTTCATCATCGGCTTGATGACCGCGCGCGAAAGACGGAAGATCGCCTTCAGATTCGTGTCGATCACGTCGTCCCATTCGTCGTCCTTCATCCGCATGGCGAGGTTATCGCGCGTGATGCCCGCGTTATTGACGAGAATGTCGAGCTTGCCGTGTTGCTTGAGAATGTCGTCCAGCGCAGCGGCCACGCCGTCGGCGTCAGTCACATTCAGGACAATCCCCTTGCCGGCTACGCCAGCTTCGGTGAAATAAGCATCAATGCCCTGCGCACCGGCTTCGCTGGTGGCGGTGCCCACGACCGTCGCACCCTGGCGAGCGAGTTCGAGGGCGATGGCACGACCGATGCCGCGCGAGGCGCCGGTCACCAGCGCCACGAGGTTGTCGAGTTGCTTGCTCATGAAAGAAATACCCTTGCCTATGGCTTACGAGAGTTGGGCGCGCACGTCGGCGAGCGACGCCGGATCGGTGATCGCCAAACCCGTGAGATTGCCGTCGATACGCTTGGTCAGGCCGGTCAGCACCTTGCCCGGACCGCACTCGACCACTTGCGCGACACCCTGCGCGGCAAGCCACTTCACCGACTCCACCCAGCGCACCGGCGCGGCGGCCTGACGCACCAGTGCGTCCTTGATACGGGCCACATTGGTTTCGACGGTCACATCGACATTATTGACGAGCGGAATCTGCGGCGCGTTGAACGTCACATTCGCCAGATACTCGCGCAGACGATCCGACGCCGGCTTGAGCAGCGACGAGTGGAACGGCGCCGACACCGGCAGCACGAGCGCGCGCTTCGCGCCAGCCGCCTTGGCCAGTTCGCAGGCCTTTTCCACGCCAGCCTTGGCACCCGCGATCACGACTTGCGCCGGAGCATTGAAGTTGACGGCCTCGACCACACCCGCAGCCGACGCTTCCGAGCAAACGTTACGAACGGTGTCGTCATCCAGACCGAGAATGGCGGCCATGCCACCCTGCCCGACGGGCACGGCTTCCTGCATGGCTTGCGCGCGAAAACGCACGAGCGGTAAGGCGTCCTTGAACGCGATCACGCCCGCGGCGACCAGCGCCGTATATTCACCGAGGCTGTGACCCGCGACGAACGCAGGCTTGGCACCGCCCTCGGCCAGCCACGCGCGATACATCGCGTAGGCGGCGGTGAGCATCACCGGCTGGGTATTGGTGGTGAGGTTGAGTTCTTCGGCCGGGCCCGCTGCGATCAGCTGGGCCATATCCTGCCCGAGGGCATCCGAAGCTTCGGCGAGCGTCTCGCGCACAACCGCGTTGTCGGCGAACGCGTCGAGCATGCCCACCGATTGGGATCCTTGTCCCGGGAAAACGAAAGCGAATGTCATAGCGCCTGGTTTTACAGTCAGATTCAGAAACATTGCAGCGCATTTGCGCGCGCCGACGTGACACGCGAGAGGCCCCACCGCGCGGCGCGCTCATGGGCGCAGCCCTCACATGTGGCGCCCGGCGCCGCAGCTTACATGCGGAACAGCACCGCGCCCCACGTAAAGCCGCCACCCACGCCTTCGATCATGACGTTCTGGCCGGCCTTGATACGGCCGTCGCGAACCGCAACGTCGAGCGCAAGCGGAATCGAGGCAGCCGACGTATTGCCATGCTGATCGACGGTCACGACCATCTTCTTTTCCGCGCCCAACTTGCGGGCCGTGCTCGACATGATGCGCAGATTGGCCTGATGCGGAATCAGCCAGTCGATCGCAGACGCTTCCAGTCCGGCCTTGTCGAGGGCCTCGACGGCCACCTTTTCGAGCACCTTGACGGCCAGCTTGAACACCGCCTGACCATCCATATTGAGGAACGCTTCACCCTGAACCGCGCCGGCGTTCACATTGCCCGGCACGCAGAGAATGCCGGCGTGGCTGCCGTCCGCATGCAGGGCGCTCGACAGAATGCCCGGCTTGCTGGAGGCTTGCAGCACGACAGCGCCTGCGCCGTCGCCAAACAGCACACACGTCGTACGGTCGCTGAAATCGAGAATGCGCGAGAATGTCTCGGCGCCGATCACCAGCACGTTACGGTACGCACCGGAGCGAATGAAGTTGTCGGCCGTCGCCATGGCGTAGGCGAAGCCCGAGCAAACGGCCTGAATGTCGAACGCCGCGCAGCCGTTGGTGATGCCTAGCTTGGTCTGCACGAGGCAGGCGGTGCTCGGGAACACGAAGTCGGGCGTCGACGTGGCGACCATGATCAGGTCGATCTTATTGGCCTCCAGTCCGGCCGCTTCGAGCGCGCGCTTCGCCGCTTCCACCGCCATGTCGCTGCTGGTCTGATCGGGCGCTGCAAAATGGCGGGCCTCGATGCCGGTACGCGCCACGATCCAATCGTGGCTCGTCTCGATGCCACGGGCGGCAAGCTCGTCGGCCAACTGATGATTGCTCACGCGTCGTGCCGGCAGGTAGCTGCCGGTGCCAATGACACGGGAATAAATCGCGGACTGGGTCATCTTATGATCGGTTAGTGCACCAGGGCGGATACCGGCGTCAAAGCGCCGGAATGACGCTCACCGGCTTGGTGTCCTGGAGCTGGTTCTGATTCTCTTGCATAGCGTGCGACAGACGGTCAAGCACGCCATTTCGAACTGCATCATAGCCGCGTTTGATGGCCCACTCAAACGAGTAGGCATCGGCAGAGCCGTGACTCTTGATGACGAGCGCACGCAAGCCGAGCAACGCAGCACCGTTGTAACGGCGATGGTCGACGCGGTTTTTGAAGCGAGTGAGAATCGGCAACGCAATCACGGCAATCACCTTCGTCCACCAGGTACGGGTGAACTCTTCGCGGATCATGTCGCCGAGCATTTGCGCCAGGCCTTCGGAGGTTTTGAGAGCGACGTTGCCAACGAAGCCATCGCACACGACGATATCGGTCGTGCCTCGATAGATATCGTTGCCTTCCACGTTGCCGTAGAAATTCAGTGTGGAGCCGCGCAGCAGCTCGCCCGCCTGCTTGATGACGTCGTTGCCCTTGATGACTTCTTCGCCAATATTGAGCAGACCGATCGACGGACGCTCCTTACCGTCGACCGCGGCCACGAGTGCGTGGCCCATTTCGGCGAATTGCAGAAGGTGAGTCGGCTCGCAGTCCACGTTCGCGCCCAGATCGAGCATCGTGGTGTAGCCGCCCTTCTCGTTCGGCAGCACGGTGGCAATGGCCGGGCGCTCGATGCCGGGCAAGGTCTTGAGCACATAGCGCGAGACGGCCATCAGCGCACCGGTATTGCCGGCGGACACGCAAGCCTGCGCGCGCGCCTCCTTGACCAGATTGAGCGCCACGCGCATCGAAGAGTCTTTCTTCTTGCGCAACGCGGTCTCGACCGAGTCGTCCATGGCGACGACTTCGGTTGCGTTGACCACGGACAGGCGCGGGTGATCCGTCACGCGCAACTTTGCGAGCTGCGCGTTGATGATCTCCTGCTGCCCGACCAGCACAAGTTCGACATCGTCGGTAGATTGCACGAAGCGAACCGCAGCCGGCACCGTCACCGATGGGCCGTGATCCCCGCCCATACAATCGATCGTCAGGGTGACTGTCATGTCGACGTGATTGGCTTGCGGTACAGGTAACAAAAAAAGCGGCAGGATAAGTGCCGCTTTTGCCACATCGGACGATCAAATAGCGCCATGATGGGCGCGAATCGCCTGTTGGGCCGAATTAGTCGTTCTTGGTCTTGATGACCTTGCGACCACGGTAGAAACCGTTCGGCGAGATGTGGTGACGCAGGTGCTTCTCACCCGACGTCGGTTCGACGGCGGTCGACGGTGCGGTCAGGAAATCGTGCGAACGGTGCATACCGCGCTTCGACGGCGACTTCTTGTTCTGTTGAACGGCCATGATAACTCCTCAAAATATCGCGAAATTTTAACACAGTTCGAGCGCCGCCCTACGGTGTCGGCCTGTCGGCCCGACCTGTGCGACTAACGCAAACATGTACTTTGGTGAGCCGGAAACCCGGCCGCACATTACTTTCCGTCCTTGTCCGGCGAGCGCTTGAGCGCTGCCAGCGCCGCGAACGGAGACGGCTTATTCTCTTCTTCGGGCTCCGGGGGCGGCTCTGCCAACCCGTCGCTTCCCGTGGCCAGGCTATCGTGAACACTCGGACAAACCTCATGTTTGGGCACGATGGGCAAAGCCAACAGCAATTCTTCCTCGATCAGCTCGCGCAAATCGAAATGCTTGGAGCCGACCAGCGCTTCGAGTTCGTCTTCGTCGAGCGGGCGATCTTCCGCCTCGGCTTCGTCATGCACGATCTCGAACGTCGTTTCCGAGTCGAGCGGCTCCTGATACGGCGTGAGGCACCGCTGGCATTCGAGCCACATCGGACCTTCGACCGACAGCGTCAGAAACTGCGCCACCGCGGGCTTGCCATCCGCGCGCAACACCGGTTTTTCGACACCCTCGGCACGCCAGTGGAACTCCCCCTGAGCACGCCCCGACGCCGAGACTTCAGCAGGCACTTCGGTTACCATGCGCGGCAATGCCGCAAGTTGCACGTCACCTTCCGCCACCCGGCCGGTACGCGCGAATTCGAACAGATCGACGATATATTCGTTCATCACGCTCATCCTTGCCTTGGCGCATCTGCGCGCATTTCAATGTCCCCAACCACTCGCAGCGCCTTGATCCAACGCCACTTTCCAGCGTTCGAACCGGTATCGCGCAGACTGGCGGGACCGAGCGCCAGATTGCAAAAGCCGTGAATTCTAAATAGTTTTTCGTTTCTCGTCAAACACTTAAACCCGATGACCGCACAGCCCCTGCCACCGCTGATCCTGGCCTCCGGATCGCGCTACCGCCGCGAACTGCTCGAGCGCCTGCGCCTGCCGTTCACGGTCGACGTCCCGGACATCGACGAAACCCCCAATGCCGGCGAAACGCCGCACGACACCTCGCTGCGTCTGGCCCGCCAGAAGGCCGAAGCTGTCGCCGCCCGCCACCCTGGCGCCATCATCATCGGCTCAGATCAGGTTGCCACCTTCGAGGGCCGCCAGATCGGCAAACCCGGGAATTTCGACAACGCCATGGCGCAGTTGCGCGACATGCGCGGCAAGGTCGTCGAGTTCCACTCCGCCCTGTGCCTGCACGACGCTCGCAGCGGCGAGAGCCAGGCGAAAGACGTCGTCACGCGGGTGAAGTTCCGCGACCTGCCCGACGCAGTGCTGGCCGCCTACCTTCATGCCGAGACGCCCTACGACTGCGCGGGCAGCGCCAAATCCGAAGGGCTCGGCATCATGCTGCTCGAAACCATCGAAAACGACGATCCGACGGCGCTCATCGGCCTGCCGCTGATCGCGTTGACGACCATGCTGATGCACGCGGGCATTGCCCTGCCCGGCCCCGGCACGACGGGAGCAGCAGCATGAGCGGCACGCTGTATCTGATCCCCAACACGCTGGGCACCCACACCCGCGGCGGCCTGCCAGCGGTATTGCCCGAGGACGTTCGTGCGGTGACGTCCGGCTTGAAGTACTTCGTCGGCGAACAGGCCAAAAGCACGCGCGCCTTCCTGAAACTGGTCGGTGTCAGCACGCCGATTCAGGAAATCGAGATCCGCGAATTGAACGTCAATACGCCGGTGGCGGCCGTCGATGCCCTGCTCGCCCCGATTCTCGCAGGCGCAGATGGCGGTCTCGTGTCGGAAGCCGGCTGCCCGGCGGTGGCCGATCCGGGCGCCCTGTTGGTACGACGCGCTCACGAGAAAGGGGTACGGGTGGTGCCGTTCGTCGGCCCGAGTTCGATCCTCCTGGCCCTGATGGCGAGCGGCCTGAACGGTCAGAGCTTCGCCTTCCACGGCTATTTGCCGACCGACGCAGGCGAGCGCGTCAAGCGCCTGCGCGAACTGGAGCAGCGCTCGCGCAAGGAAAAGCAGACGCAGATCTTTATCGAAACGCCCTACCGCAACAAGGCCATGCTCGACGCCCTGCTGCAAAGCTGCGACGCGTCCACGCTGCTATGCGTCGCGGTCGACGTCACACAAGACGACGAGCAAATTGTCACGCATCGGGCCAAAGGGTGGCCGCAGGCAAGCGTCGAACTGCACAAGCGGCCTGCGATTTTTCTGTTTTTGGCTCAGTAACGTCCGATTTTTCCGAATCGCCCAAAAGAAAACCCCACGGAAATCTGCGTTTCCGTGGGGTTTTGTCCTTCTTTCGCCTGTTTGCGCTCGGCTGGCCCGTTGCTACAAGACAACCTACTTGAACGACAGGGCAGACCCCATCAGCATCGTCTTCATTGCCGCAGCGCCGACAGCGGCACCGAAGCGTCGAGCCATACGCTCGGGCAGGTTTTCCTTGACGGTGTAATCGACCAGATCGGGCGCCTTGAGCACGTCGCGGGCTACCGAATCGACCGTCCCGAGGCCGTCTGCCAGGCCCAGTTCGATCGAGCGCTGACCGGTCCAGAACAAGCCGCTGAACAAATCCGGATCCTGCTTCAGACGATCGCCGCGCCCTTTCTTCACAGCGTCGATGAACTGCTGGTGGACCTGTTCGAGCATATCGAGCGCGTACGTCTTCTGCTGATCGGTCTGCGGCGAGAACGGGTCGAGGAACCCCTTGTTGCGACCTGCCGTCAACAGACGCCGCTCAACACCGAGTTTGTCCATCAGACCGGTAAAGCCGAAGCCGTCCATCAACACCCCGATAGACCCGACGATGCTCGCCTTGTCGACGTAGATCTTGTCGGCTGCGGCCGCCACGTAATAGCCGCCCGAGGCGCACATCTCCTCGACCACGACATAAATCGGCTTCTTCGGGTATTTCGCACGCAAACGTGCGATGTCGTCGTAGATCATGCCGGCTTGCACCGGGCTGCCGCCGGGGCTGTTGATGCGCAGGATCACGCCCGCGGCCGACTTGTCGTCGAACGCCGATTCCAGCGCCGCATTGATCTTTTGGGCACTCGCCTGACTGTCCGCCGAAAGCTCGCCACTCAATGTGACGAGCGCGGTGTGCTTGCCCGTGCCCGAGTCGGAAGACGTCGTGCCGCTGCCGCCATCGAAGTCGAAGACCGACCAGACCCCGAACGCGAAAATCGCCAGAATCAGCAGCCGGAAGAAGATTTTCCAGCGGCGTGCGGCGCGCTGCTCGCGAATGCCGGCCATCAAGACCTTTTCCAGCATTTCGCGCTCCCACGGCTTGACATCATGGGAATCGCGCCCCGGACCGCCACCTGACGGCGGACGCCCGCCGGGCGGCGGAAAACCGGGTTCGGAGCGGGACGAATCGGGCGGCAGGGAGTCGGCCATACATTATCCAGAGGCTTGGGTGAAAGACGATAGAGAGAATTGAGACCGGGATGCCGCTATTTCAGGATACCGACGGCTCGGGGGCCGCAATGTATGCGTCCGGCCACCAAACGACGGTCGTTGGGGTGTCGTCGCGGCTGGCGGCGGGTTCGTCCGCAGTGGCCGGCCGTTCCTCGACGCGCACCGGCTGCAAGGCGCTGCCGCGGCATGGACCGCCCACGCAAAACCCGGTATCCGGCGCATAAGTCGCGCCATGTGTGGCGCACATCAAGTATAAGCCGGACGACTCGAAGAACTGCCCCTCGGACCAGTCGAGCTCCATAGGCACATGCGCGCACTGATTGAGATAGCCGTAGACCTGTCCGCCATAGCGGATCACGAACGCCGGGGTACGGCGCCCGCCCACGAGCACCTCGAAACGCACGCCGCGCCCGCCCTCCTCGAGCGCGTCGCCCGGGCAGATCGGCAGCGGCACGGCGGTATCGCTCACACGCGCTCCAGCAGCCAGTCGCGCAACTCGGCCACGCTCCCCGCGCAGTACGCGGGTTCCAGCGCCACCAGTTGCTCGCGCGGATGTGCACCGCCGTAAGCGACGCCCACGCCAATGGCGCCAGCGCTGCGCGCCATCTGCAAATCGTGCGTGGTGTCGCCGATCATGACGGTACGGCTCAGGTCCTGACCGAGTTCGCGCGTCAGCTCCTGCAACATCGCAGGGTGCGGCTTCGAAAATGTCTCATCGGCGCAACGCGTCGCGTCGAACATCCGCATCAACCCCGCCGATTCGAGCGCACGGTTCAGCCCGACGCGCGACTTGCCCGTCGCCACGGCCAGAAAGCGGCCGCGCGAGCGCAACTCTTCGAGCAGCTCGCGAACGCCCGCGAACAACACCGTCTCCTTGTCACCTATCAAATAGTGAAAGCGATAGCGTTCGGAAAGACGCGGATAATGCGCCGGATCGAGCGACGGGACAGCCATTTGCAAGGCGTCGCGAAGTCCGAGGCCGATCACGTGGCTCGCAAGTTCGTCGGCCGGCACGGGTAGGCCGAGATCGCGGCAAGCCGCCTGGATGCAGCGGGTAATCGTGGGCGTTGAATCCATCAACGTCCCGTCCCAGTCGAACACGACCAGGTCAAATTCAGGGCTTGGCATCGGCGGTGGTGGTTCGAAGTTGATTCAGGAATTGCTCACATTCTGGCGGTAACGCCGCTTCCAAGGCAATCGGCGTGTCCAGCACCGGGTGCGTGAACTTCAACCGCCATGCGTGCAGGAACATCCGCTTGATACCGGGACGTGTACCGGGACGGGCAAGCGTCTTGTTCAGTGTGAAGTCGCCGTACTTGTCGTCGCCGACGATAGGCGTGCCGCAATGCGCCAGATGAACACGAATCTGATGGGTGCGCCCCGTTTTCAGTTCCGCCTCGAGCAGCGTGTAGGGCGACAGCGATTCCACCATGCGAAATACGGTGTGGGATGCCTGACCGTCTTCCTGCACCCGTACGCGGCGCTCGCCTTCCGGCGTCACGTATTTATATAGAGGCGCCTTGACGGCCCGCTGGCGATCCCGCCACTCGCCCGTGACACAGGCCAGATAACGCTTGTCCATCCGGTTATGACGGATCTGCTCGTGCATGCCGACGAGCGCGGCGCGTTTTTTTGCGAGCAACAAGATCCCGGAAGTCTCGCGATCCAGACGGTGCACCAGTTCCAGGAACTTCAACTGCGGCAGCGCCCGGCGCAGTTGCTCGATCACCCCGAACGACACCCCACTGCCCCCGTGCACGGCAACGCCTGCCGGCTTGTCGATGGCCAGCAGGTAATCGTCTTCGAACAGGATCGGGAAGGTGGCGGCCGGGACGTGAGCCTTCGCCTCGGGATCGGGCGTCGCCATTCGGACCGGCGGAATGCGTACGATATCGCCAAGGACAAGTCGATAGGCTGCGTCTACTCGCCCCTTGTTCACTCGCACTTCGCCACTACGCAGAATGCGGTAAACGTGGCTTTTCGGAACCCCTTTGCACTCGCGCAATAGGAAATTATCGATACGTTGACCGGCTGAGCCATCGTCAACCTCGACGAGTCGGACCTGCGGTGTGGACGCCGGCGCAACCATTTTCTGCCGACTTTTGCCTAACTCATTCATTATGAATATAATTTGTCGGACAGAGATGGCGGTAGCGGGAATCATGCCAAATCCCCATCTCTGTCGGTGCATACCCCAAAACGGTATTTTACTTGCACCCCGGGCAGGCTGCTCGTCCGGTGACCCTGGAGCAGCAAGCGCACGCACGTCACGCAGCGTCGGCAGGAAGTGGGCCCATAGGCCGCTTCGGTCGCAGCGCGCGGGACGCGGATAGAGTTGGTGGTTATAGAATTTTTTGGCGATCAGCCCGGACTCCATTGTCCGAGCTGATCGCTTTGTGAATATCGTTCGCGCAAAAAGTCGAAGTGAGGCGCCGTCACAAGAAGAATAAGTGTCGGCAGGCGCCCCGAGAAAACGCTGATGAAGTTTCTCGTCCAGTTTCTCTTGGTATGGACTGCAAGCCCGAAGTGATCCGCGCCCAACCGGGATTTTCCGGTGGTCCGGCGGATCCGGGTGAGCGCGAAAACGTATTCCTGGCGCCATAGCGTCCGACGGCCTCATCGCCCGGACCCCCCGGCAATTCTTCCCCCCCGGCTCGAACCTCGCGTGTTTGATAACTCGAGTGATACGTGCCCGACGCAATGCACATTGGCATTTGCGGCGGGTGGGAGTCGTTTTCATGAAACGCATGTTGTTCAACGCCACGCAGCAGGAAGAGCTGCGCGTGGCAATCGTCGATGGGCAGAAACTCATCGACATCGATATCGAGACGGCCGGACGCGAACAGCGTAAAGGCAATATCTACAAGGGTGTCATCACCCGTATCGAACCCTCTCTCGAAGCCTGTTTCGTCAACTACGGCGAAGGTCGCCACGGCTTCCTGCCGTTCAAGGAAGTTGCCCGCGCGTACTTCCGCGAAGGTGCCGATGTGCGCAATGCGCGCATTCAGGACGCCCTCTCCGAAGGCCAGGAACTCATCGTTCAGGTCGAAAAGGAAGAACGCGGCAACAAGGGCGCAGCGCTCACGACGTTCATCTCGCTGGCCGGCCGCTATCTGGTGCTGATGCCCAACAACCCGCGTGGCGGTGGCGTGTCGCGCCGCATCGAGGGCGAAGATCGTCAGGAACTGCGTGAAACGATGGGCCAGCTCGAACTGCCGGAAGGCATGAGCATCATCGCTCGCACCGCGGGTATCGGCCGCTCGGCCGAAGAACTCCAGTGGGACCTGAACTACCTGCTGCAACTCTGGCACGCCGTCGAAGGCGCTGCTACGAACATTGAACTGCCGCGCGACTCGGCGCTGATCTATCTCGAGTCGAGCCTCGTCATCCGCGCCATCCGCGACTATTTCCAGCCGGACATCGGTGAAATTCTCATCGATACGGAAGAAATTTCCGAGCAGGCAAGCAACTTCATGCAGGTGGTCATGCCCGATCACCTCAACCGCGTGAAGCTGTATCGCGACGATGTGCCGCTGTTCTCGCGTTTCCAGATCGAACACCAGATCGAAACGGCGTACTCGCGTCAGGTGCCGCTGCCCTCGGGTGGTGCGATCGTGATCGATCACACCGAAGCCCTGGTCTCCATTGACGTCAACTCGGCACGCGCCACCAAGGGCGCCGACATCGAAGAAACCGCCCTGCGCACCAACCTGGAAGCTGCCGACGAAGTCGCGCGCCAGTTGCGTCTGCGCGACCTCGGCGGCCTGATCGTGATCGACTTCATCGACATGGAGTCAGCCAAGAGCCAGCGCGAAGTCGAACAACGTGTGAAGGACGCGCTCAAGCACGACCGCGCCCGTGTCCAGATGGGCAAGATCTCGCGTTTCGGCCTGATGGAGCTGTCGCGTCAGCGTCTGCGTCCGTCGCTGTCGGAAGGCACGCACGTGACGTGTCCGCGCTGCAACGGCACCGGCCACATCCGTGACGCCGAGTCGTCGGCGCTCCAGGTCCTGCGCATCATCCAGGAAGAGGCGATGAAGGAGCACACGGCAGCGATCCACTGCCAGGTGCCGGTCGAAGTCGCCGCGTTCCTGCTCAACGAAAAGCGTCAGGAAATCAACAAGATCGAAGCACGCTTCAAGGTTGGCGTGCTGCTGATCCCGAACAAGCATCTCGAAACACCGCACTACAAGCTCGAGCGCCTGCGCTTCGACGATCCGCGTCTGGATGCACCGAAGGCCAGCTACGCCCTTGCCGAAGAGGCAGCGCGTTCGCTGGAAGAAGATCCGGCCGGTTACAGCAAGAAGAAGGAAGACGTGCGTCCGCGTCAGGAAGCTGCCGTCAAGGGCATCACGCCCGAGCAGCCGGCACCGGCAGCACAGCCGCGCCCGGAACCTGTCGCCGCAACGGCACCGGCCGCTGCCGCCCCTGTGCGCAGCGGTGGCTTCTTCGGTTTCGTGAAGCGTTTGCTGGGTCTTGAGTCCGCCGCACCGGCACCGGTCAAGGCCGAAGAGCCGGCCAAGCCCACGGCACGCCCGCCGCGTGAGCGTCACGAGCGTCCGCATCAGCAGAACCGTAATCGCCGTGGCAACGCCCGCGACGAGAACAAGACGGGCAAGGACACCGCCGGTCAACCGGCGCGCGAAGGTCGTGAAGGCCGGGGTGCGCGTGCGGAGCGTGGCGATCGTAATGAACGCAATGAACGTAACGAACGCACGGACCGCAACGAGCGTAATGAACGCGGCGATCGTACCGAGCGCAACGAACGCAACGAGCGTCAGGAAGGTCGTGACAAGCGTGAGCGCGACGACGCCCAGCGTCAGCCCGCTCAGGACGTACGTGCCGACGAAGGTCGCGAGCCGCGTGAAGGCCGCGAGCGCGGTAGCCGCCGCGAGCGTGGTGAGCGTCGTGATCGCCGCCCGACCGAGGGTGCCGATGGTCAGCAAGTTGCACCGCAACGCGTCGCACAGGTCGCCGGCGCACTGAGCGCCGAGCAGGAAGAGCTCGAGCAGGATCGTCTGACCGCACAGGTCGAAGGCGCCCCGCAAACGGCAGGCGAAGAAGGCGAGCAAGGGGGCGAAGAGCGCCGCCGCAGCCGTCGTCGCGGTCGTCGTGGTGGCCGTCGTGAGCGCGAAGCAGGCGAACAGCAATTGAATGCCGACGGCGAACACGTCGAAGGCGAAGCGTCGGATGACGTGGAAGGCGTGCGCGCCCCGGCTCTGACGAGCGAAGCCGTCGAGAACGCAGCAACCGCTGCACCGATCCGTGCAGCGGTGCCGGCAGTGGCCGGCCCGGCGCCGGTAATTCACGCCGAGACGACGCCGGCACCGGTTCGCGCCGAGCAGGTCGAAGCCAAGGAAGCCCCGGCAACGCCGGTCGCCACGGCGATTGAGACGGCACCGGCCACAGCACAGGAAGTGCCGTTGCACGTGACTGCCGAGCCCGTCGCTCAAGTGACGCCGGCCGCTCCGGTGGCATCGGTCGCCTCCGTCAACGTCGCACCGCTGCCCGCAGCAGAAGTTGCCGCAGCACCGGTGGTGCCGCCGGTCAGCGCCCCGTTGCCAGTTGCCGCCCCGACCCCGGCTCAGCCGACGGTTCCGGCCGAAGCCCTGACCGAGATCGCCGCCACGGCAGCATCGGCCAGTGCCCCGGTAGACGTCGCCCCGGCCGCGCCTGTCGCACAACCGGCGCCGCTCGAAATGGTCGAGACGGCAACGCCCGTGCAAGCAGCGCCTGCCGCACCGGTGCAAGTTGCACCCGCAGCGCCGGTGGCTCCGGAAGCGGCGGCTGCCGTGACCGAAGTCGTGACGCAAAGGGCTGCCCCGGCGGCCGTTGCACCGGCGCTGGAGCGTGGTGCGCTGGAATCGACGCTGGCAAACGTGGGCCTGGTCTGGGTCCACACGGACGCCGACAAGCACCGCGCCGCCAAGGAAGCGGCCGCACAAACCGCACCGGCACCGCACGTACCGCGTGAGCGCCGTGCATCGGCACCGGTCAACAGCGGTCCGATGGAGCAGGTGGAAACGCGTTCATCGAATCACATTGCCTGATCAGGGCCGTGTGAAACGACGGTATGACGCCTGTGACGCTCGGCCGGAGTCAACCTCACGGTGACCTCCGGCTGAACACAGCGTGATGCCGCGCGACGTGGCGTGACGCCAGAAAAGGAGGCTTCGGCCTCCTTTTTCGCTTTTGGGATGGCTTTTGCCCCTGGCAACCCCGCATTGTCCCGACTTGTGCCCGTGCGGCACTGCCCGTATCGTCTGCCTTAGTACGAGTTTGACGTCTCGCAACGAATGCCTCGGTACCGATATCCGATGCCCGAATGGCTGGCATCGGCGGCCATCAGGCCAATTCGTTAGAATGGAGACGCAAGCTAAGGCCCCACCATGACTGAAACGATCATCCGACTCACCGATCTGCGTAGCGACGCGCGGTATGCGACGCACTCCCCGCAGGTTCCCGCACAAGTGCGCGCTGCCACCGGCCATCTCGAAGATGCGTTGGCGCGGCCGTTGCACGACCTGCGAATCTCGGTGACAGATCGTTGCAACTTCCGCTGCGTGTATTGCATGCCGAAGGACGTGTTCGACAAGGACTACGCCTTCCTGCCGCAATCCTCCCTGTTGTCTTTCGAAGAAATCGAGCGCGCTGCACGTTTGTTCGTCGAACATGGCGTCGAGAAGCTGCGCCTGACGGGCGGCGAGCCGCTATTGCGCAAGCACCTCGAACGTCTGATCGAGATGCTGGCCCGCCTGCGCACGCCGTCGGGCAAGCCGCTCGACATCACGCTCACGACCAATGGGTCGCTGCTGGCGCGCCGGGCGCAATCGCTCAAGGACGCCGGGCTCACGCGCGTGACGGTCAGCCTCGACAGCCTCGACGACACGATCTTCCGGCAGATGAACGACGTCGACTTCCCGGTCGCGAACGTGCTCGAAGGCATCGCGCAGGCGCAGCACGTCGGCCTTGGTCCGGTAAAAGTCAACATGGTCGTCAAACGGGGCACCAACGACGCCGATATCGTGCCGATGGCACGGCATTTTCATGGCAGCGGCGTGGTCTTGCGTTTCATCGAATATATGGACGTAGGCACGTCGAACGGTTGGCGCATGGACGAAGTGCTGCCCTCGGCACAGGTCATCGCCCGCCTCAACGACGCCCTGCCAGTCGAACCTCTGGAGCCAAACTACGCCGGGGAAACGGCGCAGCGTTGGCAATATCGCGACGGCGGCGGCGAAGTCGGCGTCATTTCATCCGTCACGCGCGCTTTTTGCGGCACTTGTTCGCGCGCGCGCCTGTCTACGGAAGGCAAGTTGTACCTCTGCCTGTTCGCCAGCTCGGGTTACGACTTGCGAACGCTGCTGCGTCACGGCGCGAGCGACGCGCAGATCTCGACCGTCATCGGTGATATCTGGCGAGGTCGCACCGACCGTTACTCGGCTTTGCGCACGGCGGCCACCGGCTTACCTGAAGACGCACCACCGAAAGTGGAGATGTCCTACATCGGCGGATGAACATTCAGGGCGCAGTGCGCTGCCCGAGCGTCCATCCGTACCGCTTTCGACTTATCGAATTCCTTCTCGACTCATGATTTCTGTTGCCCCGGACGCCAGTCGCGCCCGAGACTCCCTGTCTGCCCCCCGAAGCGCCAAACCGGCTCGCGCGCGCTTGTCGCGCGTCCCGTCTCGCCAGGCGCGACGCCTCGTCACCACGGGCCTGAGCACCCTGACGCTGTTGTTTGCCGCCATGGCGCCCTCGCTTGCCCGTGCGGATTGCGATCCGTCCGACCGCAGCATTGCCAATCACGTGATGACCTACACCGGTCAACTCGGTGAGCGCAATCCGTTGCGACTCGTGCTGCGCACGTCGTCCGGCGGCAAGCTCGAAGGACGCTACGCGAGCGCATCGTCGCAAAGCGATACGCAACTCACTGGCAAGCTGGAGAACAAGTCCCATCTGCTGCTCACCGAGTTCGACGCTGGCGGCATGCCACGCGCGACCTTCGAAGGCGAGTTCTCGTCGGCGGACGACGTCAACCGCCAACGTGGTGCGTCGTCGTCCTGCGAGGTAATTTCCGGCCAATGGAAAGACCTGCGCAACGGACGCTCCGTACCGTTCGACCTGTCGCTCTCGAGCATTCAGAGCGGTAAGATCGACCATCTTTACGGCGCTGCCGGGGTGAGCGACGACGAAACCGTCAACCGCGCAGCCTCGCAATTCCGCAAGGGGGTACTCGACGACCGGCGCGACGTCGTCGCACAATCGATCCGTTATCCGCTGCATGTATCGCTGCGCGGCAAGACGCTGATCCTTCGGAACCCGAAATCATTGCTCGCGCGCTATAACGAGATTTTCACCGACGGTTACGTTCGCACCATCGGCGCGGCCGTTCCCCGCCTGATGTTCGCGCGCGACCAAGGGGTGATGCTCGGCGACGGCGCGGTCTGGTTCGACGCCGCCGGTCGGGTCATCGCCCTGAACCGTTCGTAGCAGAACCCAGCGCCTTCTCAGCCACCGGGAATTCAACATCATGACGACCGCGCCCATCCTGCCCAATGCCATCACCGGCCTGGTTCTCGCAGGCGGACGCGGGCAACGCATGGGCGGGCGCGACAAGGGCCTCCAGCCGTTCGCCGGGCAGCCGCTGGCGGCGCATGTCATTGCGCGACTGCGTCCGCAGGTCGGTGCATTGCTCATCAGCGCCAATCGGAATCGCGATGCCTATGCCGCGCTCGGTGCCGACGTCGTGAGCGACGCGACACAGGACTTCGCCGGACCGCTCGCCGGCATGCTGGCCGGCCTGCGTGCGGCATGTACGGAGTACGTCCTCACCGCCCCTTGCGACTCCCCCTATCTGCCTGACGACCTCGGTGAGCGGCTCTGTGCCGCGTTGAGCGACGCTTCATCGCACGCCCCGCACGTCCCGCACGCTCCTTACGCGTCCCACGCTCCCGTCACGCGGCCGCTGGCCGCCTACGCCGCAACCGCTCAGGGCCCGCATCCGGTGTTCGCCCTGTTGCACCGCTCTCTGGCCGACGACCTCGAGGCCACGCTGGCGGCGGGGGAGCATCGCGTGCGAGCGTGGCTGGCGCGCCACAAGGCCGTACAAGTTCACTTCGGCGACGAGCGTCCGTTTTACAATGTCAACACGCTGGACGACCTCCCTACCGATTCGCCGCGCGCCCCCTGATATTCCGGGCACCGATGCGGCCCGATCCGTCGCCACCGCTTTTACGGGATTCCTGCCGGGTACGTGCCGGATGACGACGCCACACCAATGACAACACTAGACGAAGCCCTGGCCGGCTTGCCGGACTACGACCCTAACCACATGACGGTCGAATCGGCGCGCGCCATCATTGCGCGCACCGCGAGTCCGGTGTCCGCCATCGAACAGGTTGCGGTACGCAGCGCACTGGGCCGCGTGCTTGGCCGCGACGTCATTTCGCCGCTCGACGTCCCCGCTTTCGAGAATGCGGCCATGGACGGCTACGCATTCGCAGCAGGTGCGCTCGCCGCGGGCGGTGAAGTGCGTCTGCGCGTGGCGGGCCGCTCGTTCGCGGGCCACCCGTTCGACGGTGTGGCGGCTGCCGGCGAGTGCGTTCGCATCATGACCGGCGCGTTGCTGCCCGCTGGCTGCGACACCGTCATCCCGCAGGAACAGGTACAGCGAGAGGGCGACACCGAAATCATTACCTTCGCCGCCAACGCCGTAACGCCGGGCCGTCATGTGCGCCATGTCGGCGAGGACCTTGCCGCTGGCCACCCGGCATTGCACGCAGGCAAGCGTTTGCGACCTGCGGCGCTGGGCTTGCTGGCTTCGCTGGGCATCGCCGAAGTGCCGGTTCGCCGCCGTATCCGCGTGGCGTTCTTCTCGACAGGCGACGAACTCCGCTCCGTGGGCGAGCCGCTCGCGCCGGGCAACCTTTACGACAGCAATCGGTACACGCTCTTCGCCATGCTGCAACGGCTGGGCGTCGACGTGCTGGATCTGGGCGTCGTGCGCGACGACCCGCAAGCCATTGAAGACACGCTGCGCACCGCTTGCCGCGAAGCCGATGCCGTCATCACGTCGGGCGGGGTCTCGGTCGGCGAAGCCGATTTCACGCGCGAGATGATGACGCGTCTGGGCAACGTCGTTTTCTGGAAGATGGCCATGCGCCCTGGCCGCCCGTTTGCTTTCGGCGAACTGGAAAGCGAGGGCAAACGCGCGCTGCTCTTCGGCCTGCCGGGCAATCCGGCCGCCGTCATGGCGTCGTTCTACCATCTGGTGCGCGACGGCCTGTTCGCGCTCATGGGCGCCGAGCCGCAAATCACGCCGAGTCTGCCCGTGCCGACGACGACGGCCATCGCCAAGCGTCCCGGCCGCACCGAGTTCCTGCGCGGCATTCTCGCCGCCGACGACCAGGGCCGCTGGCAGGTTACCGTCGCCGATGCGCAAAGCGCAGGTATCCTGCGTACGATGAGCGAGGCAAACTGCTTCGTCACGCTCGGCACCGCACGCGGCGACGTCGCGGCCGGTGAGCTGGTCGACGTCATCGTGTTCGACGGGCTGGTTTAACGGTCGATTTCACACGAACGCACTCCCGAATTTCACCCAAAAAGCGAAGCAACGAAATAGCGAAACATCGCCGGCGTCGGCGCTTCGACGACATCGGCACCACACAAACCGAAAGCACACGTCAATGACAACGAAAAAGCAGATCACATACATCAGTCCCGGCCAGACGGCCAAAGCGCTGGTGCTGGTCTACCTCACATTCAGTATTCCGCTGGTGCTGCTCGCCTTCCTGGCGGCATTCATCCGGTACGGCGAACTGCCGGGCCTCGCGATCATCTCCGCCTTGGTGCTTAACGCCATCGTGGGTTTCGTGCTGCTCTGGATCGCCTGCCACCTGTACAACTGGGTGGCGGTCAAGTTCGGCGGCATCGAGATCGCGCTGAGCGACGTTCCCGAAGAAGAATACTGACCTGCACCCTGGCGGCGATTGACGGCTGACGCCTCGCGTCAGCCGCAACGCCGCCTTTCATTTTCCGCCCTCATGTCCCTTACCCTACGTACCGCAACCCCCAACGATGTCGACGCCATCCATGGCCTGATGCGAGAGCTGGCTGTCTTCGAGAAGTTGCTGGATATCTTCGAGGCAACGCCGCAGAGCGTGCACGAGGCACTGTTCGGCGATGCCCCCGCAGCCGAGTGCCTGATGGCGGAATGGGACGGAAAGGCAGTCGGGTACGCCCTGTACTTCCATAATTTCTCGACCTTCCTCGGACGTCGCGGCCTATATCTGGAAGACGTTTATGTGCAGTCGGCCATGCGCGGCAATGGCGTGGGACAAGCGCTGATGCGCCAGCTTGCCCGTATCGCCGTCGAACGCAATTGCGCACGCTTCGAGTGGACGGTGCTCGACTGGAATCAGCCGGCGATCGACTTCTACACGTCGCAGGGCGCGACGGTGTTGCCCGACTGGCGCGTGGTGCGCATGACGGGCGAAGCACTCAACCGGTTCGCCAAGGGCAACGAAGCCCCGGCAACCTGAGTGGAACGGGTGGAACAAGCGGGATGCGTGGAGCGAGAGCATTGAACGCTCCGGGTGGACGAAGGGCTCCGAAGTTGCGGATCATCGTCCACGCCCGAGCGTGCCAAACGCCCACTGCGCGTTCTGACGTGCCCTGAGTGCCCTAGTGCCCTGAACGCCCGAAACGCCCCGAGTACCGTGAACGCCTCAAGCTCTCGGAGAGCTCCAGCGGCCCAACGCTCAGGCGTCTTCCTCAGCGTCGGTGTCCGCGTCCACGCCAAGCAACTCAACCGCCTGCTCGCCGGGCAATGCTTCCACCGCCTTTAGCTGACGCGCCATCGCACGCGTGCGCACCTCGGCCTTATCGATCGAGCGCGTCACCGTCTCCAACTGCGACTTGGTCCTGGCGAGCACGTCACCGAACTTGGTGAACTCCGTCTTCACCGCACCGAGCACCTGCCAGACTTCGCTGGAACGGCGTTCGATCGCCAACGTGCGGAAGCCCATCTGAAGACTGTTGAGGAGTGCCGTCAATGTGGTCGGGCCCGCCACCGTCACGCGGTATTCGCGTTGCAATAGATCCGAGAGCCCCGGACGCCGCAATACTTCGGCATACAGCCCTTCCGTCGGCAGGAACAGCAGCGCGAAGTCTGTCGTATGCGGCGGCGCCAGATACTTTTCCGCAATCGTCTTCGCTTCGAGACGGATACGCGTTTCCAGCGCCTTTGATGCCTCTTCGACCGCCACCGGATCGGCACGCTCCTGCGCATCGAGCAGGCGTTCGTAATCCTCACGCGGGAACTTGGCGTCAATCGGCAGCCAGACCGGCTTGTTGCTGTCGCCGTTCTGTCCCGGTAGCGCAATCGCGAATTCGACACGTTCCGTGCTGCCCGGTCGCGTCGCCACGTTCTTCGCGAACTGATCGGGCGTGAGCAGTTGTTCGAGCAACGCCTGCAACTGCACTTCGCCCCAGATGCCCCGCGTCTTCACATTGGTCAGCACACGCTTGAGATCGCCCACCCCGGCGGCCAGCGTTTGCATCTCGCCCAGACCGCGGTGAACTTGCTCGAGACGATCCGAGACCAGCTTGAACGACTCGCCGAGCCGCTGCTCAAGGGTGGCGTGCAACTTCTCGTCGACCGTGCGACGCATCTCTTCGAGCTTCGCCGCGTTGTTGACTTCGATGTCCTTGAGTTTCTGTTCGAGCGTGGCGCGCACTTCGGCCAAGCGGCGCTCGTTGCCTTCGGCGAGCTGCGTGAGCTGCTGATGCTGCGCCTCGCCGAAACGACGCAGCGTCGACGCCTGTTCCTCACGCATCTGCTGCCCATTGAGCACCAGACTCTGACGCACCGCATCCAGCTGTGCCGCGTTTGACTCGGTGAGTTTCGCGAGTTGCTGGGCAAAGCCGTCGATCTGGTTGTTCTGGACCGTGGCCACGCTCGTCATTTGCGCGGCGAGGGTCTGCTGGAACTGCGCCATCTGCGCGCTCTGTTCGCCACGGCCGGCACGCGCCGTCTCGGCAAACTCCTGACGCAGCCCGCGCTCGCTCCGATCGGCCGCATGCAGCAGATCGTCGCGCACATTGGTGAGCGAGTCGATGAGCGTAGCGCCTAACGAGCGCACCGACTCGTCGCCACCGCGTTGCCAGACTTTCACCGCAATCGCGATCATCACCAACAGATTCAGCGCTGCCAGCGCCACCAACACCATCTCGACCATCGCGTTGCGACTCCCGTTGACTCTTTCTTTGATTCTGTTGACGCCGTTCCTGCCGATTGAGGGCAATTAGCACGTTGGCGCATCGATGCACCGATCATTCATGCATCGATACACGACGCATTAGCGCACGCAACGCGCCAACCCGGCAACCTTACGCCTTGCGTGCGGCCGGATTGAGCAGACACGGCGGCTTGCCCGCCGCGGCCCCGAATCCCAGCGCCGCAATCAGATTGTCGGCCGCCAGGCTCGCCATGCCACGACGCGTTGCCGTCGATGCGCTCGCGATGTGCGGCGTCAGCACGACATTCGACACCTTAAGCAACTCCGGATGCACCGTCGGCTCGCCCTCAAAGACGTCGAGCCCGGCGGCAGCAATCTGCTTGTTCGCGAGGGCAACTGCAAGCGCGGCGTCGTCGACGATGCCACCGCGCGCCAGATTCACCAGCGTCGCCGTGGGCTTCATGAGCGCCAACTCCTGCGCGCCGATCGTGTGATGCGTTGCCGCTGAATAGGGCAGCACGAGGATCACGTGATCGGCGGTGCGCAGCAGCGTGTCCTTGTCGACGTAGCCTGCCTTGCACTCGGCTTCCGTGGCGGCATCGAGACGCGAGCGATTGTGATACACCACGCGCATATTGAAACCCGACGCGCGACGCGCAATCGCCTGTCCGATCCGCCCCATACCGACGATGCCCAGCGTACTGCCGTGCACATCGGCGCCGAGGAATGCGTCGTAGGCCCACTTTTCCCAATGCCCTTCACGCAGCCAGCGCTCGGACTCGGTCACACGACGCGCCGTGGCCATCAACAGGGCCCAGCCGAAATCGGCTGTTGTCTCGTTGAGCACATCGGGCGTGTTCGTCGCCATGACACCGGCAGTCGTCATCGCCTCGATATCGAAGTTGTTGTAGCCCACGGCCATGTTGGCCACCACACGCAGATGCGGCGCACCGGCGAGCACCGAAGCGTCGATGCGCTCGCTCGCCGTCGTGATCGCACCGGCCTTGTCGGCCAGACGCGCACGCAATTCGTCGCGCGAGAACACCGTATCGGTGTCGTTGCGCTCGACGTCGAAATACTGCGTCAGACGCTCGATCACGTCCGGGAAAATGGCTCGGGCTACCAGAATCTTCGGTTTCACCAGGGGTCTCGCAGAGGTTGGCCGCGTGGCAATGTCGCGGCTCAGAAGAATATCAGGGTCATCACTACGAACAGCGGCATCAGAATCGCGCCCGACCACAGCATATAGCCAAAGAAGCTCGGCATGCGAATGCCGCGCTGCTCCGCAATGGCTTTGACCATGAAGTTCGGCGCATTCCCGATGTAAGTGTTGGCACCCATGAACACCGCACCTGCCGAGATCGCCGCCAGTGTCGCTGCGCCGGAGGTCATCAGCGTTGCCGCGTCACCGCCCGCCGTATTGAAGAACACCAGATAAGTCGGCGCATTGTCGAGGAACGACGAGAGCAGACCCGTTGCCCAGAAATACATGACGTTGTCCGGCGCACCGCCCGGCCCCGTCACCAAACGGATCACCCAGCCCAGCGCCCCCGCTTCGCCCGCGCGCAGAATGGCGACCACCGGAATGATCGTGAGGAAAATGCCTGCGAACAGCTTGGCGACTTCCTTCATCGGCTCCCAATTGAAATCGTTGCCTTCGCGTGCCGTGCGCGGCGTGATCGCCAGCGACATCAACGTCACCACGATCAGGCCCACGTCACGGGCAAGGTTCTGCAACTCGACCGGCGTGCCGAACACATCGAACTCGACGCCCGGTTTCCAGATGCCACTCATCAACACGAGTCCGACGGCCGCAGCGAGCAAAATGAAATTGCGCTTGCCTTCGAGTCGGATTGGCGTGGCGTGCGGTGTCGGATCCAGTTCATCGATTTGACGCTCGGTCTGCTGACGGAAATAGTAGGTATCGATCAGGAAGAACAACACCAGCAGCACGGCGCAGATGAACAGCGTCTCAGGCCAGATGTGGGCCGTCGTCCAGAAGAAATCGACACCTTGCAGGAAGCCGAGGAAGAGCGGCGGATCGCCCAACGGCGTCAATGAACCACCGGCATTCGCCACGAGGAAGATGAAGAACACGACAACGTGCACGTTGTGCTTGCGATTGTCGTTCGCGCGAATGAGCGGACGGATCAGCAGCATGGCCGCCCCCGTCGTTCCCATGATGCTCGCCAGCACCGTCCCCAGCGTCAGGAGCCCGGTATTGAGCCAGGGCCCGCCACGCAAGTTGCCATGGACGCAAATGCCCCCCGCTGCCGTGAACAGCGCGGTAAGCAGAACGACGAACGGAATGTATTCGGCCACCACGGCGTGGACTGCGCCATACCATGCGGCGCCTGCGCCATACACAAGCGCGAAAGGCAGCAGGAACGCCGCCCCCCAGAACGCCGCGATCTTGCCGAAGTGGTGATGCCAGAACGCAGGCGCGAGCAACGGCCCGAGTGCAATCGAGAGCAGCAGCCCGGCGAATGGCACGCCCCACCACGCGACGAGTTGTGCGCCGTCCGGTCCGGCAGCGAACGCCGCCGGGCTCGCCAGCGCCAACCCGGCGGCGGCTAGTGCTCCCCAAATTCGCTTGTGCATTGTTTCTGTTTCCTAAAGATGGATGGTCGACTGCATACGAGTCGCCGTCAGCGCCGGAGTGCCCTTGACAGCGCGAGCTTGGGAAATACCCCAAAGCAATGTTGTGAATTCCCCCGAAAGCGTCCAATACCATTGGCATTCGGTTGCTTTCCGCAACGTTTGCGCCCCGCCATCGAGATCACGGACACAGGCGGGGAAGACAGTCGAAGGCGACCGGGATCGGCCCGGCGGCGCCGAGATAGTGCAGCCCGGCGCAGCGCAACACGGTGCGAACGCAGTGCCCGATTGCGTGCCGTTATGCGCCGTTATGCGCCGTCGACGATGATGATGTGAACGCGATAGGGGCCATGCGCCCCCAGCACCAGCGTTTGTTCGATATCGGCCGTACGCGACGGTCCGGCAATGAAATTGGTAGCGCGCGAGAGCTGGCCGCGTTCGCTGCGCATGAGCGCGAAGCCGTCCTCATGGCCAGCGACGACACGCGAGGCAGGCACCACGGCAATGTGCGTCTCGGGCAACAACGTGGCCGACGCGAAGGTCTCGGGCCCCGACATCATCATCAGCGCCCCGGTTTCCGCGATGGCGCAGAAGCAGCCGGTGATACCGACGAGGTCGTCGCCATGCGGCTTGCGAAATTCCAGTTGGCATCCGGCGCCCGCCCAATCGAGCTCGCGCAGCGTCGGCCATGCCACCGCATGGCTGCTAAGGCCATTCGCCTGCAAGTAGGTCGCGGCAGCAGCCGGCACGTCGCTCATGCCGGGAACGCGCGTGATCGTCGTCGAGAGCGCCTCCGCCTTGGCGATAAACGTGGCGATGAGGTCAGCGGCCATGGCCGGACGCGGCCCTTGCGGATGCCGTGCCAGATAATCCTCGGCCGCGGCCTGCTCGTTCGCACGGGCGACATCGGGACGATGCTGTGCGTTGCGAATGCGGGCGAAGATGCGATTGCGGGCGTCGGAGGTATCCATGGGCTGTCCTGTGAAGCCGACGCGCCGGTCTGCGGCCGGCGTCGTCACTTATCGTCTCTCGAAGCCGCCAGAGCAAGTCCGGCGGGCGATGCGCAATTATAGCGGCTCGACCTGCCGGCGCGACGGCCGTTCGCGCACTATCGGAATCGTCTGTCCCGACGTTCGGACGGCGTCGCAACGGCCCCGACTATTGGCACCCCGCCGCCGGTTCAGGCGCGATCTCGAACACCTGCCGCAGATAGGCCAGATAGGCATCGTCATCGCACATGTTCTTGCCCGGCGAGTCCGAGAGCTTCGCCACCGGCTGGCCGTTGCATCGCACCATTTTGATGACGATTTGCAGCGGCTGATAGCCGAGGTCGTTGGTGAGGTTCGTCCCCACGCCGAAGGCCAGTTTGCAGCGATCGCGAAACCGTTCGAAAAGCTGTAACACCTTAGGAATGTCCAGACCGTCCGAGAAAATCATTGTCTTGGTATGCGCGTCGACACGGTTCTGCGCGTAGTGCTCCAGCAGCCGCTCGCCCCAGGCGAACGGATCGCCGGAATCATGACGCGCCCCGTCGAAGAGCTTGCAGAAGTACATATCGAAGTCGCGCAGGAAGGCGGACATGCCGTATACATCCGAGAGCGCGATGCCGAGGTCGCCGCGATACTCCTTCGCCCACGTCTCGAAACCGAAAATCTGCGAATCGCGCAGACGAGGGCCCAGCGCCTGGCACGCCTGAAGATATTCGTGTGCCACCGTGCCGAGCGGCGTCAGGCCGAGCTTCGACGCGTAATACACATTGCTCGTGCCCGCGAACTGCTCGCCGAGTTCGTCGCGCAATGTGTGAATCACTTCCTCGTGCCACTCCTTCGAGAAGCGGCGACGCGTACCGTAATCGGCGATCTTGCAGTCGCGATAATCCGCGCGCTCCGCGAGCATGCAGATCTTGTCCTTGAGCCGCTGACGGCCTTCCTCGTACGCTGGGGCGCGCTGCGTATTGCGGAAATACACCTCGTTGACGATGGCGAGTACCGGGATCTCGAAGAGGATCGTATGCAACCAGGGCCCGCGAATCGTAATGTCGATCTCGCCATTGCCCTTGGGCGACGGCTGCACCGTGATGTACTTCTCGTTCAGATGGAACAGGTCGAGAAAGTCGATGAAATCGCTCTTGATGAAGCGCATCGCAGCGAGATAGCGCAACTCCGACTCGGTAAAGCGCAGTCCGCACAGCAGGCGGATCTCGTCGCGAATCTCATCGACATAGGGCGTGAGGTCGACACCGTCGGTACGGCACTTGAAGCGGTATTCAACCTGCGCGGCGGGGAAATGATGCAGGACGACCTGCATCATCGTGAACTTGTAGAGATCGGTATCGAGCAGCGACGTGATGATCATGACGGCAGGCTCCGCGAGGAGCACTCACGAGAAAGCATCCAACGCTGCCGTCGACTCCATCAACTCCATCGATTCCGTGGACTCAATCGACTCATTGGGCAGCGTACAGGGAAACATCGAACATCCTACCGCAAAGGCGTGTCGCGCATGACATTGCGCCTTATCCGAGCGCGCGCACAAGGCCGCAATATACGCCAATCGGGACACCGTCGCGCTCCCGCACCGGCTCCGGCGGGCTGCGTTACAATACGCGCTTTAACGGCCATTCGAAGCCGTTTCGCGCCCTACTCTGGAGTTGGCATGACGCACGTTGTCACCGAAAGCTGCATTAAATGTAAATTCACCGACTGTGTGGACGTTTGCCCCGTGGACTGCTTCCGCGAAGGCCCGAACTTCCTGTCCATCGACCCGGACGAGTGCATCGATTGCGCAGTCTGTGTGGCCGAATGCCCGGTGAATGCCATTTATGCCGAAGAGGACGTGCCGGGCGACCAGCAGGCGTTCATTGCGCTCAATGCTGAGCTGTCGCCGAACTGGCCGAGCATCACCAAGACGAAGTCGCCGCTGGCCGATGCCGACGATTGGAAGGACGTCAAGGAAAAGCTCCCCCTGCTCGAGCGCTAAGCCACAGCGCCCACGACCATTGCTGGCGGATTTCGCACTGCGGACGCTGAAAAAATGCGTCCAGAGTGTTGACAGTGTCTAAAAACCGCCACTATAATCGCTTTCTCTTTTGATCCCCGATAGCTCAGTTGGTAGAGCGCCGGACTGTTAATCCGTAGGTCCCTGGTTCGAGCCCAGGTCGGGGAGCCAAGAATACCGAAGCGATGGCCTCGTTCGTACGAGGCCTTTGTTTTAGTCGATGCCTCGTTACAGCGATGCATGACTGCCAAGTTTGATCCTCGATAGCTCAGTTGGTAGAGCGCCGGACTGTTAATCCGTAGGTCCCTGGTTCGAGCCCAGGTCGAGGAGCCAAAACACAGAAAGGCCCGTCTATGACGGGCCTTTTTTGTTTTCCGCGGACGAACGGCCGATCGCGCGCCCACACCCGAGCCATCCCCCAAACGAAAACGGGGCACCGTCTCCGGCGCCCCGCGCTCAACCATCCAAATCCTTTACAACGACAACTGCCTGCGTTTCGCTTACTCGCTGGCAGGCGCGCCGATGGCAACCGACGGGCTTGCCAGCACTTGCGCGTTGTTGTTTTCGGATTCGATCCAGCGACGACGCATCGGTGCGAGCAGGAACTTCGCCGCCACCGCCGCCGTAATGCTGATCACCGCAGCCGCGATAAACACGCGATCCCAATGACCACCAACGGCAAGCACCGACGCCAGCGGCACCAGCAACGCCGCCGTGCCCTTGGCCGTGTACAACGTGCCGGCATTGGACGCCGCATTCTTGCTACCGAACGTATCCGCACACAGCGCAGGGAAGATCGAGAAGATTTCGCCCCAGCACAGGAAGGTCATCGCGGCAAAGAACACGAACATGTACGGGTTCTGGCCGAAATGCATCAGCCCGAGCATCGCCACCCCTTCGCCGAGGAAGATGATGAACATGGCGTTCTCACGACCGATCTTGTCCGAAACAAAGCCGCACAGCGGACGCGTAAAGCCGTTGCACAGGTTGTCGATCGACAGCGTCATCGTGAGCAGCGGCAGCGTGGCGCCGAAGAACGTCATCGGCATCGATGCAATACCGTAGTCCTTCGCAATCGGCCCGATCTGCGCCGTCGCCATCAGACCGCCAGCGGCCACCGCAACGAAACACACGTAGATCACCCAGAACACCGGCGTGCGAATCATCTGGCCGGAGGTGTAATCCACCTTCGTGGCGAGGTTGCGGCGCGACACGGTGACACCCTTCGGTGCACGCGGCTTGACCAGCAACAGCGCGAGGATGAAGATCGCCACGCCCTGCACGATGCCGAAGTTGAAGAACGCCGACTCATAACCCGACTCGCGGATCATGTTCGCAATCGGAATGACAGTGATGGCCGCACCGGCGCCGAAACCGGCTGCCGTCAATCCGGCCGCCAGACCGCGCTTATCCGGGAACCACTTCAGCGCATTACCCACGCAGGTGCCGTACACGCAACCCGCACCGATACCGGCGATGACAGCCGCCGTGTACAGCACGGTCAGCGTTTCGGCGTAGGAATACAGGATCCACGACACCGCCACGCAGATCGCACCGCCGGCCACTACCGGGCGAGGCCCGAAGCGATCGACCAGCCAGCCTTCGATCGGCACCAGCCACGTTTCCACCACGATGAAGATCGAGAACGCCACCTGAATGGCCGCGATGCCCCAGTGGTGCTTCGCCTCCATCGGCTCGACGAACAACGTCCACGAATACTGCAAATTGGCCACCAGGCCCATACAGATGATGCCGATCACCAGTTGTGACCAGCGCCCTCCCAGAAAAGAGGTCTTCTCCTCCGGTTGCGCAGCTGCTTGCATGACTTGCCTCCTGTTCCTGTCAGACGATTGACGGCGGCCCGCACCTCCAAGTGCGGGGGCCGGCGTCATCGCGTGCGATCGCGCGTCCCGACATAGGGGATCCGCGCAGACGGCACGCCTCCTGGCGTTGCGTGCGGCTCATGTTTGGCCGCTTGATCGCGGAGCACTGCCTGGCGGCAGGCTCGCAGGGCTTGAGCCCCGGCTGACTGACTCTCGGAAGTGCCAAAGGACACTTCCGGCCCCCGCTTCGGCGCGGCGACGCAGGCCTTTGAGGTGCCCGCGCCGGCAAGTTGCCGGCTGCCGAAGGGTGACTGGTGAACAAATTCGAGTGCGGATGGACCTGCGCTGCCGGCGTATCACGATGGACCGCACGGATCGCATCGCAAGCCACATCCCCTCACTCAGGCGGGCGCGCCTCGCGGACGCGTAGTCGCCAGATCGCCTGCCCGCAACTGGCAGCAGGGAGAGGAGAAACACCCCAGCGCACGAAGCACTTCCGTGGACACTGACGGCGGATACGACGGGGCAGCCGGTGCGCACGCTGCGTCGCACGAAGACTGCCCGAAAGAAAATTTGCGCTTGTTCAACTGATGTCTCCGATGAATCCCGTGCCGACGCCGCGCCCGCTCCCGGACGCTTTCACGGGATTGACCAGGGTCAATTCGTCACTTTTAATCTGATATACAAGATTCAATATATCGAATTAAGTATTTTTTATGGTTCCAAAATTAGTCGATGGCCGGGGCAGTGTCAACCCGAGGGCGCCCCGATTTCGGGTGCCGCACCTGTCCGACAGGTGCTGTCGGGCGCACTGAAGGTAAGCGCTCGATAACCGGCAAACGCAGGGAATCCGTGCCATTGCAGGACGCAGCGGCCCGAAGCGACGCAAACCGGCACCCGGGCGGCGTCACGCCACCGGGTGCGGAGGTCAGGGAAAACGATGAGGTTTTGACGGGTCTCGCAGTGTGAGATTTGCCCTCTGGCGAGGGCTCCCGTCGGCACAATCCATCGGGTCAGACCGATTCGACGTCGCCCGAATTGTTGCGGATGAAGGTCAGGTGTTCGTGCAGCGAACGCAGCGCGCTGTCGGCGTCGTGCGACGCCACCGCATTGAAGATACGACGGTGCTGGTCGATCAGCTCGGCCAGATCGGCGCCGTGTCCGACAATCGCTCGGTAATTGTCGACGACCGACCCGCGCAGCAGTTCGAAAATGGCGTGCATCAGATGCACCAGCACCAGGTTGTGCGTCGCTTCGGCCAGCGCCAGATGGAAGTGCGCGTCCAGCTCGGGCACACGGGTGAGCAGCGACTGCCCGCGTGCGTCCCCCTCACCGTCCAGCCCGTCACGCCCGGCGGCGTAGGCCGCCTCCAACGCTTCGAGTGCCTGCCCCAGCCGGGCGATGTCCTCCGGCGTAGCACGCTCGGCGGCCAGTTCGACCGCCTTGGCCTCGAGCACTTCGCGCATCTCCAGCACATCGCCGACGGCCTTGCTGTGCCGCGACATCAGTTGCGACAACGGCTCCGCGAGCAGCGGCTGACTGGCGTTGGCGACCAGATAGCCGCCCCCGGCGCGTCCGACGATCAGGCCGCGCGACTCCAGCCGCAGCAGCGCCTCGCGCAGCGACGGCCGCGACACACCCATCTGCTGTGCCAGATCGCGCTCGGACGGCAACGCCGAGCCCGGCGCAAGCCGGCCTTCGACGACCATCGTCTCCAATTGCTCGTAGACCATGTCGGACAGACGCAGACGCGGCGGCGGCGTCACCGGCGCAAAACTCGCGACGACACCCGAAGATGCGTTGGCAGGTAGGGAAGACATAGGCTGGGACGACTCGTTGGACGACATGTCGGCTTCGGTTCTCGACAGAAAAATCACAGACGCCACGATACAGGATGCCGCTTCACTGCGGGCAAGCACACCGCCCGTCGCCCGGCATCCCTAAAGGACTCCGCTCAAACCAAGGGTTAACCCGGTAGTCGGAATCGGATCATTCCCTTTACGATGAGGTTATCCGACAACTGGTCGACCAGTCTACCAGTAGGCCAAACACCAGTTAAACGTCATTACACGTCAACGATCGTCCGAGAGCAAGCCTGATGGCATCGAATGTGTCGCCCCCTTCCCTGACCTCGTCCAGGGCATCCGTGTCGCCCGGATCACCTCTGCCGCCGACGCTGTCGGCGCCGCCGGGCGCACCGACGTCGACCGCAACGCCAGCCACGCCGCCAGCAACGACCGCCCGCGCCAACGAGCCCGTACTCGACACGCTGGACGACACCACGCGCGCCACGCGTCTCGCCGCACTGCGCGCGGCGGTGCCCGACGTCCAGTGGCTCACCGACCGCGAGCAGATCACGCCGTATGAATGCGACGGTCTGGCCGCGTATCGCAAACTGCCGCTGGCTGTCGTGCTGCCCGCGGACGAAGATCAGGTCTGCCGCATTCTGCGGGCGTGCCACGCGAACCACGTCCCCGTCGTACCGCGCGGCGCGGGCACCGGTCTGTCCGGTGGCGCCATGCCGATCACCGACGGCATCGTGCTCTCGCTCGCCAAATTCAAACGCATTCTCGAAGTCGACGCCTACGCGCGTACCGCCACCGTGCAGCCGGGCGTACGCAACCTTGCCGTCTCCGAAGCCGCCGCACCTTACGGTCTCTACTACGCCCCCGATCCGTCGTCGCAGATCGCCTGCACCATCGGCGGCAACGTCTCCGAGAACTCCGGCGGCGTGCACTGCCTGAAGTACGGCCTCACCGTGCACAACGTCTTGCGCGTACGTGCTGTGACGATGGACGGCGAGATCGTCGAATTCGGCTCCCACGCACTCGACGCCCCGGGCCTCGACCTGCTCTCGGTCTTCATCGGGAGCGAGGGGATGTTCTGCGTGGTCACGGAAATCACCGTGAAGCTCGTGCCCAAACCGCAGGTCCAGCAAGTGATCATGGCGAGCTTCGACGACGTCGAAGCGGGGGGCAACGCGGTTGCCGCCATCATCGCGGCAGGCATCATTCCCGCCGGCCTGGAGATGATGGATAAGCCGGCCACGCAAGCCGTGGAGGAATTCGTGCACGCGGGCTACGATCTGGAGGCCGCCGCCATCCTGCTGTGTGAATCCGACGGCACGCCCGAAGAAGTCACCGAGGAAATCGCCCGCGTCTCGGCGGTGCTGCGCGCCTCGGGCGCCACCCGCATTCAGGTGTCCGCCTCCGAAGCCGAACGCCTGCGCTTCTGGTCCGGGCGCAAGAACGCCTTCCCCGCCGCCGGTCGCATCTCACCCGACTACTACTGCATGGACGGCACCATTCCACGCCGCACCATCGGCACACTCCTCAAGCGCATCGAAGCGATGGAAGCGCAATACGGCCTGCGCTGCATCAACGTCTTCCACGCGGGAGACGGCAACATGCACCCGCTGATTCTGTTCAACGGCAACGATCTGGACGAATGGCACCGCGCCGAAGCGTTCGGCAGCGACATTCTCGAAGCCTGCGTGGAACTGGGCGGGACGGTCACGGGCGAGCACGGCGTCGGCATCGAGAAGATCAACTCGATGTGCGTACAGTTCTCCCCGGAAGAGCGCGACGCCTTCTTCGCCGTGAAGCGCGCCTTCGATCCCGCCGGATTGCTCAACGCCGACAAGGCCATTCCCACGCGGGCGCGCTGCGCCGAGTACGGCAAGCTGCATGTGCGCGGCGGTCTGTTGCCCCGTCCCGATTTGCCGAGGTTCTGATGTCGCAAGCGCTCCAAGTCATCTCACCGGCATTGCCCGCCCCGCTCGTCCCACGCGATCTGGAGACACATTCGGAGACGCAAGCGGCCGCGCAAGCCCTCGCCACGATCCGCGAGCGCGTGCTTGCCGCGACCGCCAGCGGCGTTGCGCTCGACATTCAGGGCGGCAACACCAAGCGCTGGTATGGCGAGACGCCGGCGGGCGAGCCGCTCGACGTGCGGGGGTATCGCGGCATCGTCTCGTACGATCCGGCCGAGCTTGTCATCACCGCCCGTGCGGGCACGCCGCTCGTCGAGATCGAAGCGGCGCTGGCCGAATGCGGCCAGATCCTGCCCTTCGAACCGCCGCATTTCGGCACCGGCGCAACGCTGGGCGGCTGCATTGCCGCCGGCCTTGCAGGGCCGCGCCGTCCGCACGTCGGCGCCCCCCGCGATTTCGTGCTCGGGGCAGTCCTGATGAACGGTCAGGGACAAGTCCTACATTTTGGCGGACAAGTGATGAAGAACGTCGCGGGCTACGACGTCTCGCGCGTGCTCGCCGGCTCACTCGGCACGCTCGGCGTGTTGCTCGAACTCTCGATCAAGGTGCTGCCGCGCCCGGTCGCCGAGGCAACGCTGCGTTTCGCGCTGCCGCAGGCGCAAGCCATCGATCAACTCAACCGCTGGGGTGGCCAGCCCCTGCCGCTCATGGGATCGGCATGGCACGAGGGCACGCTGAGCGTGCGCCTGGGCGGCGCGGCAGCCGCGCTCGACGCCGCACGTATCGCCATGGGCGGCGAGCATGTCGGCAACGCCGAAGCCAGCGCCTTCTGGCAGACGCTGCGCGAGCAGACGCATCCGTTCTTCGCCGCCGCGCCCGTGGCGGGCAACGGCCAGCCGCTGTGGCGTTTGTCGGTGCCGCCAACCACGCCGCCACTCGCCGGCAGCGACGACTCGCTGATCGAATGGGGCGGCGCGCAGCGATGGTGGATCACGTCGCGCGCACCGGCCGAGATTCGCGCCATTGCCGCAGCGGTGGGCGGGCATGCTACGCTGTTTCGTCACGGCGACAAGTCGACTGGCGCGCACGGGGTCTTCACACCGCAGCCGGCCGCACTGCAAGCGATCGGCGAGCGGCTGCAACAGGCCTTCGATCCGAGCCGCATCTTCAACCGCCATCGGTTGTACCGGTAAATCGCTAACCACAGAACGATGCAAACGAACCTCGCAGAATTCCTCCGTCAGACACCGGATGGCGACGAAGCCGAAGCCATTCTCCGCAAATGCGTGCATTGCGGCTTCTGCACCGCGACCTGTCCGACCTATCAGTTGCTCGGCGACGAGCTCGACGGCCCGCGCGGACGCATCTATCTCATCAAGCAGATGGTCGAAGGCCAGAGCGTGACGCGCGAAACGCAGCGTCACCTGGATCGCTGTCTGACCTGCCGCAGTTGCGAATCGACCTGCCCCTCGGGCGTGCAATACGGCCGGCTCGCCGAGATCGGCCGCCGCCATGTCGACGCCAAGGTCGGGCGTCCCGCCGGTGAGCGCGCCCTGCGCTGGACGCTCGCGCGCGTGTTGCCCAACCGCGCGCTGTTCTCGCCCGCACTGCGTCTGGGCCAGCAATTCCGCACCCTGCTGCCGCGCTCGCTGCGCGAGAAGGTACCGCATCGTCAGCGCTCGGGGAGTTGGCCGCAGACCAAGCACGCGCGTCGCATGCTGATGCTCGAAGGCTGCGTGCAACCGGCCATGCTGCCCAACGTCAACAAAGCCACGGCGCGCGTGCTCGACGCCCTCGGCATCGAGATGGTGCGACCGGCGGCTGCCGGCTGCTGCGGCGCAATTCGTCTGCATCTGAACTATCACGACGACGGGCTCGACGACGCCCGCCGCAATATCGACGCCTGGTGGCCCGAGATCGAAGCGGGTGCGCAGGCGATCGTGATCAATGCGTCCGGTTGCGGCGCGACGGTCAAGGAGTACGGCCATCTGCTGCGCAACGATCCGCAATACGCGGGCAAGGCGCAGCGTGTCTCGGAACTCGCGCGCGATCTGTCCGAAGTACTGCTCGACAATCTCGAAGCGCTGCAACGCCGCGTGCCGAACCGCAAGGCAGGCAAGATCGCCTATCACCCGCCGTGCACGCTGCAACACGGCCAGCAACTCAAGGGCGTGGTGGAAAAGGTGCTCGCCGGCGTGGGCGTAAATGTCATGCTGCCGCAGGACAGTCATATCTGCTGCGGCTCGGCCGGGACGTATTCCGTCACGCAGCCGGACCTGTCGCATCAACTGCGCGACGCCAAATGGAAGGCGCTCGACGCGCTCGATCCCGAACTCGTCGTGTCGGCCAACGTTGGCTGCATCTGCCATTTGCAGGCGACGGCCAAAGGCGAGCACGCCCGCGATCACGCGCCGGTGCAGCACTGGGTCGAATTACTCGACCGGATGATCGCGCTCGGCTGAGCGGCCACCCGCACCACCCGCGTCGCCCACTCCCCGCGCTTACGGCTGCGTCGCCTGCCTTTTGACGCCTCCCTGATTGATTGTCCCGACTGTCGGGACAATCAATCCCCACCGCGCTCGTTTATCTGCACGATCCCGCTCCCTAGAATCGGGGCTAAGTCAGTCGACAACCTCAGTCGACGGTCTCAGTCGTCAAACCGATGACCGAGTCGACCCTTAGTGATTCCGTTATCCCGCTATTCCGTTATCCCGATTCCCTCACCGGAGCCTGTCATGATCGATACCAAAACCGCCCCGTACGCTGCGCTGCTGCTGCGTGTCTCGCTGGGTATCCTGTTCCTTGCGCACCTCTCGCTCAAAGTGTTCGTCTTTACCGTTCCCGGCTTCGTGGGCTTCATGGGCTCGCTCGGTCTTCCGCCGGTCGTCGCCTATGTCACGATGGCGCTGGAACTCGTCGGCGGCCTGATGCTGATCACCGGCTTTTACGCCCGCTGGGCTGCGCTGCCGCTGGCCGCGCTGATCCTCGGCACCATCGTGTCGGTGCACGGCCATAACGGCTGGCTGTTCACCAACAAGGGCGGCGGCTGGGAATTCCCGGCGCTCTGGCTTGTGGCGCTGCTCGTCGTTGCGCTGCTGGGCGATGGGGCTTTCGCAGTTCGCCGTGCGCGCACGGCCTGATACCCGTCGGATTGCGCCGCATCCCGTTGTTTCGCGTTGTTAAGTGTTGTTTTGCCGGAGTGATTGCCATGTCTGCCCTGCCCACCCTCTTCGTCTCCCACGGCTCGCCGCTGCTCGCGGTCGACCCGGGCCGCACCGGCCCGTTGTTGACGGCGTTGGGGCGCGCGGTGCCGCGTCCGAAGGAGATCCTCGTGATTTCCCCGCATTGGTCGACGCCCGCACCGCGCGTGGGCAGTCTGGCGCAACAACGCACGATCCACGATTTCGGCGGCTTCCCGCGCGCACTCTATGAACTGGAGTACCCGGCGCCGGGCGCCCCCGCCCTCGCCGAGCGCACCGTGCAGCGGTTGCGAGACGCCGGATTGGCCGCCGTCACCGACGACCAATGGGGGCTCGATCACGGTGCGTGGGTGCCGCTGAGTTATCTGTATCCGGGCGCCGATGTGCCGGTCACGCAATTGTCGCTGCAACGTCATATGCGCCCGGACTACCAGTACCGGCTCGGACAGACGCTCGCACCGCTTGCGCAAGACGGCGTGCTGATCCTGGCGTCGGGCAGCTTCACGCACAATCTGCACGAGGTGTTCCGCGCCCCGTCGGAGGATCGCGCCGAAGCCCCGTATCTGGCCGAGTTCGTCGCGTGGTTCACCGAACATCTCGCGAAGATGGACCTGGACGCGCTGTTCGACTACCGCGCCCGCGCGCCGCACGCCGAGCGCGCCCATCCGACCGACGAGCACCTGTTGCCGCTCTACGTCGCGCTGGGCGCGGCCGATAACGCCACACGGCAAACACACTTCGACACCGGCGCCACTTACGGTGCGCTACGCATGGACGCTTTCGCGTTCGGTAACGCCGCGCCGTCGCTCGCCGAGGTGAGCGCGCTGGCACAATAGCGCCATCGACATCGGTATCTACGACATCTACGTATCCCCAGGAGCATCGCCCCGGCATGAACAAACTTCGCGAGATCGAGTGCTTCATCGCCGTGGTCGAATCGGGCAGCTTCGTGAACGCTGCCGAGTCGCTCGGCATCTCGAAGACAGCCGTCTCGCGTTACGTCGCCGATCTCGAAGCGCGGCTGGGCACGCGTTTGCTCCAGCGCACTACGCGTCGTCTGTCGCTGACCGAACCGGGCCAGCGATACGTCGAGCGCTGCCGCCGGATCCTCACCGAACTCGACGACGCCGACGCCATGGCCGGCGAGCAGGACGGACAGCCCGCCGGGCCGTTGCGCATCAATGCGCCGCACACCTTTGGCGTGCTGCATCTCGCGCCGCTCTGGCCAACGTTTCTCGCGCAGTATCCGCAAGTCTCGCTCGACATCACGCTAAGCGATCGTCTCGTCGACATCGTCGACGAAGGCTACGATCTGGCGATCCGCATCTCGCGTCTACCCGACTCCTCGCTCGTCCATCGACGCCTCGCGGGCACGCGCCTGGTGCTGTGCGCCTCGCCCGGCTACCTCGCGCAGCACGGCACGCCGCGTCACCCGAGTGAGCTCGCCCAACGCGAGACGGTCGGCTACAGCTACTTCCTGCATCGGCGCGAATGGCATTTCGACGGTCCCGACGGGCCGGTCTCCGTGCAAACGCACGCGCGACTGATTGCCGATAACGGCGACACGTGCGTGGCCGCCGCGCTGGCTGGCGCGGGCATCATTCTGCAACCGGCGTTTCTCGTGCAGGACGCCCTGCGCGATGGCCGTCTGGTCGAATTCCTCTCCGAATACACGCAGGGCGAGCGCGGCATCTACGTCGTCTATCCGTCACGCAAATACCTGAGCGCGAAGGTCCGGGCCATGATCGACTTCCTCGTCGAGGCCTTCGCCATGCCGGGCTGGCGCGCGCTTGAGCGCAACTGATCGCGCCTGGCGCGCCTCGGCCTTTGGTGACATGGGTCGGCGGCATGGCCTTACGGGCGAGAAATTTTCCTGCATCCGCCGCGAAAGCCCCCTGAATCGCCCCCGAACGGTCGGCAAAACACCGGAACGTCATAGTGATTTATTGACGACGGCATTTGTCACTTATACTGTCGGGCCTGTCGTCCCTTTACCGATATTTTGGAAAACTTCTTACTGATCGTCGCTGCGATCCTGCTGGTGTTGCTCAACGGCTTTTTCGTGGCGGCGGAATTCGGCCTCGTCAAACTGCGCCAGACGCGCGTTCATGTCATTGCCCGCCAACGCGGTTGGCGCGGCCGTATCCTGGCCAAGGTTCACGGCCATCTCGATACCTACCTTTCTGCGTGCCAGCTCGGCATTACGCTCGCCTCGCTCGGCCTGGGCTGGATCGGCGAGCCGGCCTTCGCGCGCATTCTCACGCCGCTGTTCGGCCTCGTGGGCGTGAGCTCCCCGGAACTGATCCACGCGCTCGCGTTCTTCATTGCGTTCTTCACGATTTCGTACCTGCACATCGTCGTGGGCGAACTCGCGCCGAAGTCGATGGCGCTGCGCATGCCGGAGACGGTCTCCGTGTGGACGGCAGCCCCGCTCTACGGCTTTTACTGGCTGATGTATCCGGCGATCTGGGTGCTCAACCACAGCGCCAACCGTTTGCTGCGCTGGACCGGTCTCGACCCGGCGCACGGCACCGACGCGCATTACTCCGCCGACGAAATCAAGCTCATCATGCGTCGGGGTGCATCGAGCGAGAAGCTCTCGCGCGACGACTGGAACGTCGTGGCCTACGCCATCGACTTCAGCGATCTGACGGTGTCCGATCTGATGCGTCCGATGAACGAAGTGGCCGCCTTTCGCCGTTGCGCCACCTTCAAGCAGAACATGGACACGGCCTATCGCCACCGCTACAGCCGCTACCCGTTCCTCGACAACGACGGGGAAACCGTGCTCGGCGTGGTCCATCTGAAGGATCTTTTTCTCGCGGAGCACCACGGCCAATCCATCGAGGATCTCGGCAGCATGGCGCGTCCGGTCGAGCGCGTGAAGCCCGACATGCCCGCGCGCGAACTGTTCAGCCGCTTCCGCCGGGGGGCGCCGCACTTCGCCATCGTGGGATGGCCCGATCAGAAGCCCATCGGCTTTCTCACGCTCGATAACCTGCTCTCGGCCCTGGTTGGCAAGATCCGCGACGAATTCCGTCAGACGGAAGACGACTGGACCCGTATGGAAGACGGCACGCTCATCGGACGCGGCAGCCTGCCGATCCTCACCCTGGAGCGCGCGCTGGGCCTCGAAATCCCCAGCGAGCACGCCGAATCGGTGGGCGGTCTCATCATGAACGCGCTGGGCTACCTGCCCCGGGAAGGCCAGAAGGTCGACTTCGCGGGCTTCTCGGTGGTCGTCAAGAAAATGCAGGGGCCGCGCATCGTGCTCGTGCGCATCTATCCCGACGGTGTGCGCGAAGGGCGTGGCGAAGCGTCAAATGTGGCAATGCAACAACGCCAGGACTGACCCCCGATTGATGGCCGCGATGTCGCTTGCCAGAATACGCTCTATGCGTAACCTCCGGGCGCGGTGAATCACGGAAAGACTCGGGCGGGAGCGCAGGCAAGACGCAAGACAACACGAGAAGTTCGTCAGAACATAGCCGCGGGAGGCGATGGTGGACGAAACGGGAAAGTTGTCTCTCGACGCGCTGATCGGCACTTGCTATGACGGGGTGCTCGACGACGCGCGTTGGGACCAGGCATTGCGCGATTTCAATCAGTGGGCGGGCGGAATCGGCTTCCATTCCGTGACATGGGATCGCGCGCGTCACTGCGCCACGCGCAGCTCGCACTCGCTAGATACCCCACCCGACCTCATCCGCGAGTTCGTCGAGAAACGCGCCCCCACCGATCCGCGCGTCGCGCTCATGCTGCGCCAGCCGGTCGGTCATGCCATGCGGTGCCACCATCATCTGAGCGATCGCTACGTCGCCCGTAGCGAGCTGTTCAACGAATTTCTGATTCCCAATGGCGTGCGCTATACGTACGGCCTGCATCTCGACGGCCCCGACGGCACCAGCGAATTGCTGGCGATTTTGCGCAGCCCCGACCATGCGCCGTTCGAAAACGCCGACAGCGCGCCCGAATGGGAGATGCTGACGAATCACATTGCGCGCGCGGCCCGGCTGCGCGCCGGCACGCGCCATCTGCAAGCGCAGGCGGCCATGGGCATGTCGGTGCTCGATCATCTGGATATGGCGATCGTCGTTACCGACGAGACGAGCCATGCGCACTACCTGAACGTTGCCGCGCATCAACGGCTCGGCGCCACGCGCTACGTCGGCATTCGGGGCGGGAAGTTCGCGGCGCTGTTTCCGAGCGACGAGCAGGCGTTGCGGCGTCTGATTGCGAATGCGACCTCGCCGATGCCGGTGGCGGGAAGCCATCGTCTGAACGGTGACAAGGAAAGCCCGCAACACTGGGTGGTGACGGTATTGCCGCTGCGCGAATCGCACGCCTGCGCTGCGCCCTGGCAGCGGCCGATGGCCATGCTCACGATCGGTGAACTGGACCGGCGCGTCACCTTTAGCCCCTACACGCTCAAGGTGCTGTTCGGCCTGTCGCCGGCCGAGGCGCGGCTCGCGCAGGCGCTGGCCGCTGGGCGCGAGCTCACGCAATACGCACAAGATGCCAACGTCGCCATCAACACGGCACGCACGCAGTTGCGTCACATCTTCGACAAGACGGGATGCCGGCGGCAGGCCGATTTGCTGCGGTTGCTGCACGCGATTCCGGCGCTACGGATTCAGGCCCCCGAATGACGCCCGGCGACGCCCATGGACGCCAAGCAAAAGGGCGGGCCGCCCTGTTTGCTTCGTCTGACAATGCCTTGAACGCTTAGCCGCGCGCGAACGCCTTGCGATTGAGTTCGAGCTGCGTGATGAGCTTTTGCAGACGCGACTCCGCCGTGCGCGAGAGCGCAATGAAGCGGCAGCCGATGTGATACTCGATGTCCTTGGCCAGCGGCACAGCACGCACCGCGCAGACTTCCAGATCGACCTGCACGGTGCCGTAGTCGCGCAATTCGATCTCGACATGCATGAGCATCGACCCCTTCGGGATCTCGGCGGCAGCCTGGGCCTTCGTGCGCAAGCCCACACCGCCCAGCGACAGATCGAACACGGCCAGACGCATCGGCGTGTCGTCCGGGAACTTGACCGTGCACTGATACGGATCGAGGATCGGCGTCTTCACGCGGAAATAGTCGCGGCGCTGCAAGCGCACGAGCGTTTCCGGATAGGACGAATAGAACGCGGGATAGCCCTCGTACTCGCGTTCTTCCACATCCCCGATGGGGAAATGCACCTGAATGCCCTCGGGCACGCCGACGAACAAGGCACGCTTGTTGGCGAGCAGCGCCCGGTTTTCCGTCTCCATACCGCCCCAGTCGAAATAGAAGCCGCGCGCTTGGGGCTCGACCTTGAGCAGGCGCGTAACGAGCTGACGCTGGCCGTTAGCGAAGTACACCGTCATGAAATCGCCGCGCGTCGCCAGATGACGCAGCACGCCACCGATCTCCAGCGGATTGGTGATGCGATACGAGTCATGCAGTTGAGACTCTTCGTCCGTGGGCGCCGGTGTCACCTGCGGTTCTGTCGTTTCCATACCTGATCTTCTATTTGTCCCCGTGACGGTCGCGTAAAACCACGCAAGCCGTACGTAATAAAGCCTAAAACCGCGACAACGCACGATGCCGACGACATGCCTGTCCGGTATCGCAACGTCAGCGAGCCCCATCGGCGCTCACTCACCGTCTCATGCATCGGGGCATGAACGTTAACGGTCACTGGCCGGAAATATTGAGTGCTCCGGCGCACGAACCTACTGCTCCCCGTGCCGTGCGCCACACCCGGGTGTTCCTTCACACCCTTTCTTGCCTTTCCCTGCTGTCTTCCCTTTTCTTGCACGTGCCTGCGGCTTTCCCCGTGCGCTCTCGCACGAGGTGTACATATCGCCGGATCAGCGATGCACCGCAGCCATCAGCGCGCCGAAGCCCATGAATACGCCACCGCTAATGCGATTGAATGCCTTGAGCACACGCGCCTCACGCAAATACGGTGCGATGCGCAGGCCGCCGGTCGCATAGACCATGTACCAGCTCATCTCGATCACCGCGAAGGTGCCGAGCAGAATCGAGAACTGCGGCAGCTTGGCGGCCGTCGGGTCGATGAACTGCGGCAGGAACGCTGCGGCGAAAAGAATGGCCTTGGGATTGCTCGCTGCCACCAGGAAGCCGGATTTGAACAACTTGCCGAAACCCGAATCTGCCGCCAGCGCGGGCGTAGCGAGCTTGGCCGCCTCGTCCTGCGTGTTGACCGGCGAGCGCCAGCTCTTGTAACCGAGATAGACGAGATACGCCGCGCCAACGTAGCGCAGGGTATCGAAGAGCATCGGCCACGCCTTGAGCACAGCCCCCAGACCGGCCGCGGAAATCGACAGCATCGCGATAAGCGCCGTCATGCAACCGGCCATGGTGCCGAGCGACGGACGCAGCCCGTGACGCGCGCCATGCGTCATGACGAGCAGCATATTCGGTCCCGGTGTCGCCGAGACGAAAAAAACGGTGACGACATACAGCCACCAGGTTTGCAGGCTCATGATTGCCTCGGAAAAATGCTGACACGATTCGATCAGGCATTGTAGCGTCGAACCGTGACGGTGGCATCGTTCGCGTGCACGTCTCATGCGAATCTGCGGGGCGCGGAAAAACAAACAGGCCCGATGACTTTCGTCATCGGGCCTGTTGTTCGCGGGAGGCTGGCTCGCCCGAAGGCTAACGTAGCATCACGTGAAACGAATCAAACCTTAGAGGGGCTTGATGTTCGCGGCTTGCTTGCCCTTCTGGCCAATCTTGACCTCGAACTCAACGCGTTGGTTCTCTTGCAGCGACTTGAAGCCTTCGGCGCGCACTTCCGAGAAGTGAGCGAACAGGTCTTCACCGCCGGCGTCCGGGGTGATGAAGCCGAAGCCCTTTGCGTCGTTGAACCACTTAACAATACCGGTTTCCATGTTTTTTCCTAATAAAACAATAGCCTGAGGTCGGAATGACCTCTCCAGCGCTGACAATCAAGGGAAAATGAAGGACTAGAAACCAGCGAGAAGCAGGAAAACTACGTCGGACAACAACTTCGCGGCTTGACAATCTGCAGTTAGTTTTATACGTGTAGCGCCGACGCTTGTCAACAGGTGAAATACCGCAAATCAAGTAACAATTTCCGCAATTAGCGGGGAATTTGGGCACTCTTCAGCTGTCCGACCGGCAATCGCGCCCCGTACAATAGGCGTTTTTTCCTGCGCCCATGCCGTGTTCGCGCGTCTGGCCCGTGATTTGTGCTGTCCGAAGCCGTTTTCTGACGTTTTCCCCTCTTCGACGCACATTCCTGCGAAGTTTTCTTTCCGCCACGCGCCGCGACCGTCAAAGGGCCTCCACCCCTGTTTCTTTTACCTGCCCACGGATGGAGCCTACTCACCTCGCGCGATCCTTGCGATCGCAAACTGAAGTTCGCCTTCCCCGCCAACTGCACTGGCTCGCCCGCTGCCGAACCCATCTGCTCAGTCTTACCGTTTGCGCAACGCTCGCCGCCTGCGCCGGGTCGCCGACATATGGTCCGGTGCCCGCCGGCAGCTATCGTGTGCAGTCCGGCGACACGCTTTACGGCATCGCACGCGCCAACAACGCCAGCACGGCCGATCTGGTGCGCTGGAACCGTCTGGCCGACGCCGACAAGATCGAGGTCGGGCAAGTGCTGCGCGTAGTGCCGCCCGCCGGTTCGTCGAGTACTCCGGCCGCCTCGTCAGGGAGCGCCGGCAGCGCTCGCGGCAGTGCGGCGTCGGGCGCCGCAGCACGTCCGCGTGCACAAGCGAAGCCGGCTCCCAAGCCCGCCCCTGCCGCACCGCGCACGGCGACCAACAAGATTCCGATGACCTGGCCCGCCACCGGCGACATCCTGTCGAACTACAACGGCAGCAGCAACAAGGGGATCGATATCGGCGGACGGCCAGGCGATCCGATTTACGCAGCGGCCGCTGGCAAGGTCGTGTACGCCGGAAGTGGCTTGCGCGGCTACGGCAATCTCGTAATGGTCCAGCACGAGAACGGCTATCTCACTGCCTATGCGCACAATCGCGCGCTGCTGATCAAGGAAGGCGCGTCCGTCACGAAGGGGCAGAAGATTGCCGAGATGGGCGATACGGACTCGCACGGTGTGGTGAAACTGCACTTTGAAGTGCGTCAGAAGGGCACGCCGTTCAATCCGCGCGACTTCCTGCCGCCGCGCTGATCGAACGCATGACTTGATGCACTTCGAGCGCACAAGTAAAAACGGCAAGGCGCGATGCCTTGCCGTTTTTTCATTCGAACGCCGTTGACGGAGAGCGCTCGGCCCCGGCGTCAGACTCAGGCCGACGCGAGAAACCCCTGCGACAGCCCGTTGGCGCGCGCGTCGCACCATTCGGGATGGGCGCGCGGATCGGTCCACACCAGCAGGTGAAGCGCGGCGAGCGCTCGCGGATCGTTGAGCAACTCCCACTTCTGCGTGTTCGTCAGCTTGGTCGGACCTTTGAGCAGCGCAGTCTCGACACGGCCGGCGCGCAACGCGTCGCGCTTCGCGTCATCGAGGGTCGGCTTGACGCTGGCGGCCACCAGCGCGTTGGCCATCGGGTCGACCACGGCGTCGACGAAACCGACATGCTTGCGCGCCTCGTCGGTGTACTTCTCCGTCATGCGCAGTTCTTTGGGCGGCCACGACTCCTCGGGAATCAGGAACAGACGTGCGCGCTTGAGCGCGCGTCCGAGCGACACCCGGCTGGAGAAGACCGACACCGGAATCGAGATCATCATCGAGCCGACGATCGGCATCAGCCACCAGATGAAGTCCGGATTGAGCCAGTAGACGACCCCGCCCCACGCCATCCCGATCACGGTTTGCAGCCCGTGACGGCGAATGGCTTCCCCCCAGTGCGTTTCCGCGTCTTCCCGCGGCGGCGACTTCCACTGAATCGCAATGCCGGTGAGCGCAGCGAGCACGAACTGGGTGTGGAACAACATGCGCACCGGGGCAAGCACGGCCGAGAAAATCATCTCGATGAACATGCTCACGGTCACGGCAAACCAGCCACCGAAGCGCTTCGCGCCCTTCGCCCAGATCAGCACCACAGCGAGAATCTTCGGCAGGAAGAGCAGCGTAGCCGTCGCCGAGAACAGGGCCAGCGCGCGCTCGGGGTGCCATTCGGGCCAGACCGGGAACAACTGGCGCGGCGCCGTGAAGTACTCGGGCACCACAAGCGTGTGCTTGGCGAGCAGACACGTCGAGAGGATCAGGAAGATGAACCACAGCGGCGCGGACACGTAGGCCATGGCGCCCGTGACGAACACAGCGCGGTGCACCGGGTGCATGCCTTCTGCGAGGAACAGCCGGAAGTTCATCAGGTTGCCCTGACACCAGCGACGATCCCGCTTGAGCTCATCGAGCAGGTTCGGCGGCATTTCTTCGTAACTGCCGGGCAGATCGTAGGCGATCCACACGCCCCAGCCCGCCCGTCGCATGAGCGCCGCCTCAACGAAGTCGTGCGAGAGAATCGCCCCGGACATCGCGCCCTTGCCCGGTAGCGGCGCGAGTGCGCAATGCTCCATGAAGGGCTTGAGACGGATGATCGCGTTGTGGCCCCAGTAGTGCGATTCGCCGAGTTGCCAGTAGTGCAGACCCGCGGTGAAAAGCGGGCCGTAGACGCGTCCGGCGAACTGTTGCAGCCGGGCGTAAAACGTCTCGCGCCCCGCCGCGAGCGGCGCGGTCTGAATCAGACCGGCACTCGGATGCGCTTCCATCATGCGCGCCAGCTTGGTCAGGCACTCGCCGCTCATGACGCTATCCGCATCGAGCACGATCATGTAGCGATAGTCGCTGCCCCAGCGACGGCAGAAGTCGTCGAGGTTGCCGCTCTTGCGCTTCACGCGGCGCTGACGGCGGCGATAGAAGATGCGGCCAAAGCCATCGACTTCGCGGCACAGCGCCTGCCACGCGTCGACTTCGGCGGTGCAGTTATCGGCCTCGTTGGAATCCGACAGGATGAAGAAATCGAAACGTTCGAGCGAATCGGTCTTGGCGAGCGACTCGTAGGTCGCGCGCAATCCGGCGAACACGCGGCCGACGTCTTCGTTGCAGATCGGCATGACGATGGCGGTGCGCGCGTCCGGCGCAATGGGCGCATCGCCCGCCGCCATCTTCGAGATCATGTGACGCTCGCCGCCGAACAGCAGGACGAAGAAGCCGAAGATGGCTGTCCAGAAGCCGGCGGAGACCCAGCCGAAGAGCAGCACGAACAGCGCGAGCACGGCGAATTCGAGCGGATCGGCGCCGTGATACGGCAGCACCGACGCCATGAAGTGCGTGGCGAGTGCGGTCTGCGCGATCATCAGCGTGAGCAGCATCCAGCGGCGGCGACGTCCCGCCTGGGACCATTTGCCCTTGGGATCGGGGGCATCGCGCACGAGCGGATCGGGATCTTTGCGGCCGATGAGCTTGCGCCACAACCGCGCGAGCGGGTTGAGCGACCAGGGCCGCGGAATGAGCGACGTGCGGCGCACAGGCGGCGCAACGCGCAGGGTCTGCACACCGCGCACGTCGTTCAGGCCGGCCGCGGCGGCAAGCGATCCGCCATCGGTGAGCGAGAGACGCACGGGCTGCGACGCGAGCACGGCATCGCTGTCGGACTCGATCTCGGCGAGATCGTGAGCGTGCCACGCCGCCGTCGCCACGGTGGCGGTGGCGACGGTGGTTTCGGTTTGCCCGTCTGCCGGCGCTTCTGCGGCATCGGCGGCAGCGTGCGCAGCGTCCGTATCGTCCGTATCGTCGGCAGACATGCCGGGCGCAGACGCCCCACCGCTGCCAGCGTCATTCGTCACGCGCGCGACGAGCAGGCGCTGCAAGCGGGTGAGGACGTCTAGCGAATCACCGCCGTCACGCTGCGCTTGTGCGAGCAGGGCACGGCGTTTTTCGGCAGGCAGGGGCAACCGGTCGACGTAAAGTTCGTCGACCGGAATATCGGAGCGCTCGCTCACTCGGGGGGTAACAGGTAGCTCCACGTTTCGGATAGGGTGTTACTGCCGTTGCGCAGGTAAGCGCGCATTTCGACGGGTTTCTCGGAATCGAGGCGGCGCATGCGAAGCATGACGCGATAGCCTCCCGTGACGTCATTGCGCTGCGTCTGCACTTCAAGGATCTTGCCGTTGCCGTCGATGGACACATTGCCTTCGACCTTGGCGTCGTCGGGCAGTTTCTTCAGTGCCGGGCCTTCGAAGTCGAGCGCAAACAGCAAGCTGTCGTCTGGTTTTCCCCGGTAGCCGTGTCCACGACGGCTTTGTGTGACCCACGCCAAAGGCGGGCGCTTGTCGTTGTCTTTTTGCCACGAGAGCCGGTATTCAAGCGAATACGGTTGCTTGGGCTTGGGCGGCGCATCGGGCACCCAGTACGCGACGATGTTGTCGTTGGTCTCGTCAGGCGTGGGAATCTGCACGAGTTCGACGCGGCCCTGACCCCATTTCCCCTTGGGCTCGACCCAGGCGCTCGGACGCGATTCGTAGTGATCTTCGAGATCCTGGTAGTTGTTGAAGTCGCGATCGCGCTGGATCAGCCCGAAACCGGCGGGGTTGGACAACGCGAAGGACGACACGAGCAATCGCTTGGGATTGACGAGCGGACGCCAGATCCACTCCCCGGTACCGGACTGGATGGAAAGGCCATCGGAATCATGGACTTCGGGGCGATAGTCGGGCGCGGGCGGCTGCTGGTTTTCGCCGAAGAAGAACATGCTGGTGAGCGGCGCGATACCGAGTTTGGTGACGTTCTCGCGCAGGAACAGTTCGGATTTGACGTCGACGATGGTGTCGACGCCGGGACGCAGCGTGAAGCGGTAAGCACCGGTCGCACGGGGCGAATCGAGCAGGCCGTAGATGACGAGTTCTTTGGCGCCGGGCGCGGGGCGTTGAATCCAGAATTCGGTGAAGCGCGGGAATTCTTCGCCGGAGTTGAGGGCGGTGTCGAGCGCAAGTCCACGCGCGGACAAGCCGTAGGTCTGGTTTTTACCCAGCGCGCGGAAGTAGCTCGCGCCGAGGAAGACCATGACTTCGTCTTTGTATTTGGGGGTGTTGACCGGAAAGTGGACGCGGAACCCTGCGAAGCCCAGGCCACGCAGTTGTTTCGGATCGAGTTTGAGCGCGCCGAAATCGAACATGTCGGGGCTGTAGCGGATTTCACGCACGCTGTTGCCCATCAGTTCGTTGATCTTGACGGGACGGTCGTAGTACGAGCCCTCATGGAAGAACATCAGCTCGAACGGCAGTTTTTGCGCACGCCACAGGGCCTTTTCGGGCTTGAAGCGGATATTGCGATAGCGGTCGTAGTTGAGGTTCTGAAGCTCTTTGGGCAGGTTGGGGTCTTTGGGTTTGTAACGACTGTTCGCGAGCGTGCGAGCCTCTTTGGCGACGTCGTCGAACGAGAAAGCATGGGCTGCGCCGGACACGAGCGCGCAGACGCTGAGCACGCTGGCGATCGCCAGGCGCAAGGCACGGTGGGAAATCATGCGGGGAACCGCGTTGGGCAGGAATTCCATCGGCAATGGGGGGCATGTAAGCGCGTATTGGCCGCGGCCAACGTACGCAGAACGCGCAATTTTACCCGTTCATTTACCGATTGACTAAAGATACGCCGGCAAAACCTTCGAAGCGAGTACTTACATCACCCCAATCGTCTGCTGTGACGGCGCTCGCAGCGAATCACAAATTTGTGACTATTTGTGACCAGGGGGCGAAATGTAAGCGCTGCGTTGCCTTATCTGCCCGTTTTGGGTCATTTACGAGACATTCACACGACATTTCTGCGCCATTTTTCGTGTTATCGCGTCAATTTGGAAAACTGGCCCACTCAATGTCAGCGAGCCGCCATCGCAAGCAACCCGCCCAGCGCCATGAGCGCACCGCCGATGCTGCGCCTCACGAGATGCTGCCGACGGATCATGGCCGCGCGCATCCAACCAGCCGAGAAGCCCAGCGCGACGAGGCTGAACCACACCCAATGCGCGAACGACATGAACGCACCATAGGCCAGGCCGAGCGCCCATCCGGTGCCCGGGTGAACGACCTGCGTGAAGGTGCTCACCACGAATAACGTGGTCTTCGGGTTCAATGCGTTGGTGAAAAAGCCGGTTCGCAACGCCTGTGCTGCCTCCCGCCAGCGCGCCCGGTCACTATCGTCGGACACTGGCGACGCCGTGGCTCGCCGCTCCTGGGTAACGTCCACTACCAGGGAACGGTCTTTCAATGTCCGCCAGCCGATATATGCGAGATACGCCGCACCTATCCACTTGATGACAGTGAACAACCACGGCAACTGCCCGATCAATAACCCCACCCCAACCAGCGTGTACGCCACATGCACCTGCACCCCGGCCGCTATCCCCACCGCCACCCACAACCCCGCCCGCCTCCCATGCCGCCAACTCGCCCTCGTCACCATCGCGAAATCGGCTCCGGGACTGATCACCGCCAATACAGTAATGGTCATTACCGCCAGTAGCTCTTGCATGACTATTTCTCACTCTGTTTTTTGATCCGGTTTTTTTCTTTGGCCGACCCGTCCGATAACTCGCCCCGCGACGGACCGGCGCCCTATTCCGCCCCTCAGACATAAACCCAACTCGGTTCAGAACAGGGCCCCGATCCGTCGCTCCTCGCGCCTTTTACCTTGCCTTGCTTATTTCGCCCTTTGCTTCGTTCTTCGCGCGGCGTCTTGGCTGTTTTTCTCTGACGGTATTCTGACGCCGTCTTTCTTTTCCGGAAAACGATGAATTTAGCCGTCTATTCGTGATAATTTCTCACGCATGAAGCGATCGCTGCCCCTCAACGCCCTCCAGGTCTTCGACGTCGCCGCCAACGAACTCAGCTTCGCTCGCGCCGCCGACCGCCTGTTCGTCACGCACGGCGCCGTCAGCCGACAAATCCGTACCCTCGAACTCGCCCTCGGCCTCCCCCTCTTCGAACGCCGTAACCGCGCCGTCTTCCTCACCCCCGCCGGCGAACGACTCCACGCCACCACCCGGCAAATGTTCGAGCAACTCGCCACCACAGTCGACAGCCTCCATCCCCCCTCGTCTTCCCGCACGCTCGTCGTCTCCTGCGAACCCACGCTCGCCATGCGCTGGCTCATTCCCCGCCTCGGCACGTTCGCCCAAATCCACCCGGATATCGCGCTGCATCTCCATTCCGCCGGTGGTCCCCTCGATTTCGAACGCGCAGAAGTAGACGTCGCCATCCGACGCAATGACTTTTTCTGGGGACACTCGCTCATCGCCGAACCCCTGGCCGACGAATGGATCGGTCCCGTCGGACTCGCCGCCTCGTTCGATTCGCCCCGTCTGACGCAACTGGATACTCGCACTCGTCCCCACGCCTGGCAGGACTGGCTCCGCGCCATGCGCGCGAGCAAACGGGCCGGCACTTCGCCAATGCCACGTTTCGAACCCAGCTCAACCGCGCCGCCGTTCGAACATTTCTATTTGAGTCTGCAAGCGGCTGGGGCCGGGCTCGGTGCCGCCATCGGGTCGGTCTATATGGTCTGCGACGAGCTGAACGCCGGCCGCCTCGTCGCACCCTACGGCTTTATCCGCGATGGCTCAGGCTACGTCGCGCTCGCGCGCGAACCGTTCGCCGCGAATCCGGCGAAGGAAGCATTGCTGAAATGGCTGCGTGCCGCGCTGGCCGAGTCCGCTTCGCCCTGGGTCGGGCACGCGCAGTAATGGCGAGGATGAAATGCTAAGGGCGTCGGTCGCCGCTCGGTTCGTCTGACGAAGGTGTCGGCACTGACGTGGCAAGGGGCACGGGCAACGGCGCAGGTCCGGCAGCGGCACTCGCCGCATCTTCGGTCTGCGCAACCGCCGGCGGCCCGGCCTTCGGCAACATGCGCGCGCCACGCCAATTGCCCCATTTGTAGTAAGCCAGCGCCATAACAAGCGAGACGGCAAACCCGAGCGGGAAGCTCCACCAAATGGCCTCGGCGCCCCAGCTTTTCTGCATCTGCCACGCAAACGGCAACCGGATGACCCACTGTGAGACGAACAGGATGACGAGCGGCGCCGCAACCGCCCCGGTCGCCCGCACGACGCCGAAGAGCACGATGGTCACGCCAAACAATACGAAGGACCACGCGACCACGGCGTTGATGTGCTGAGCGACGGAGATGGCATGGCCGTCGTCAGGCAGGAAGGCGTTCATGAACTGACGGTTGAAGAGCAGGATGGCCACGACGAGGGTGCCGGTCATGACGAAGTTCAGCCCCACGCCAACGCGTCCGATTTTCGAAACCCGATCCCACAGTCCCGCCCCGACGTTCTGCGCAGTCATGGACGACACACCCGCACCGATGGCCAACGCGGGCATCTGGACGTAGGTCCACAGTTGCGACGCCACGCCGTAAGCCGCCGTCGTCTGCGATCCGTATCCGTTGACGAACCCCATCATGACCATAGCGGACGACGAGATGACGACCATCTGCAATCCCATGGGCAATCCCTTGACGATGAGCAGCCGCAGCAGGCCCACATCGATACGCAGGTATTTCCAGTCTTTGCGTTGCAGCCACAACGGATCGCGACGCCGGTACAAGGTGTACATCAGGACAGCCAGGCTGACGGTCTGCGCAATGAGTGTCGCGCCCGCCGAACCCGCAATGCCGAAGGGCGGTATCGGCCCCCAGCCGAAGATGAACAAGGGGTTGAGGGCGACGTCGAGGCCCGCCGAGAGGAGCATGAAGCGAAACGGGGTGCGCGCGTCTCCCGCCCCGCGCAGCGACATCATGACGAAGTTGTAGAAGTACATGACGGGCAACGCCACGAAGATGATGCGCAGGTAGGCAATGGCGAATTCGCGCGCATCGCTCGGGGTGCCGAGCGCGTTCAGTAGCTCTGGTGTGAAGACGTACCCGAACACGGCCACCGCCGTCGACATGAGGACGAAGAATGTCGCGCTGGTGCCAACGATGCGCCGCGTGAGCAAAGTGTTTTTGGCACCGATGGACTGGCCGATGAGGATGGTGTTGGCCATGCTGATGCCAAAGACGACACCGAGCAGAAAGAACAGCAGGATGTTGGCGTTGGAGGCCGCCGTCAACGCGGACTCGCCCAGATAGTGACCGATCCACATGGCGTTGATGGACGCGTTCAGGGACTGCAACACATTGCTGCCGAGCACCGGCAGCGAGAACCAGAACAAGGTCTTGCCAATGGGTCCGCGTGTAAGGTCCTGTTCGGCCATGGTTCGCGCTATTTTGTGTCGAACTTCACGCCGGCCGCAGGCGTGGGCACGGCGCACCGGTGCGCGCTCAGGTTATCGAGGAAGCGCTCGATGAGCGGCAGCACTTTGGCTTCGATGTCGCCATGTCCGTAACCGAAACCGGCAAAGTTGAAGTGGGTCGCGCCATCGACGACCGCCAGCCAATGGCACCCCGCCGGCATGTCGGCGAAGGGCTCGGTTCGCGTCTGCCATTTGCCGTCGAGCGGCTCGTCGCGTGTGCCGGTCACGAGCAGCGCAGGCTTGCGGATGTCGTGCCATGCGCCCGCCGGGAAGATCGGCCCTTTGCCCAGCGGAGAGAGCGCGATGTAGCCGTCGAAGCGGTCGTCGCTATCGAGCCCGAGCTTGTTTTTCGCGCCCGCTTCGATCATGACGGTGACGGCGCCCATGGAGTGTCCCGCGAAGACAGCCGGCCCGGTGTGGCACTGCCCGCGCGCCCAATGCAACGCCGCGCCAGCATCTTCGAGCCGGTCGTCATACGCTTCGGGGTCCGTAGTGAGCGCCAGCAAACCGTCTCGCAAGCCACCGTTGCGCACCCGGTCGCGCAATGCGTCTCGGCCGCTTTCTTTGTGCGCCATCGTGACGCTCAGCCATCCGTATTGGGAGAGTGCGCGCCCCAGCCACGAGAGCGCATCGCGATCGTCACCCGCACCGGGACTGAGCACCGCGACACCGCGGCAAGCCGCAGGCGGACGGAAGACGTGGAGGTTGGCGTATGCCCCGTCGCTGCGCAGCACGCGCTGGTCGACGCCGGTCGGCGACGGCGTGCCGCTCGGGGAAGAGACGGGGGAAGCGACAGAGGAAGAGACAGAAGCGGAAGCACGAGGAGATGACGCCGGTGCGGCTTTGACCGCTGGCGTGGCCGGCACAGTCGTGTCGGCAGCCAAAACATGAGCGGGAACGATCGCGAGCAAGGACACGCCAACGCTGCAGGCACCGAGCGCGACGAGTAACGTCCCGAACGATCGTCCCACGGCCCTGCGCGACTTTCCGAGCATCCGTTCTCCCCTGGTCTCTGGCAGCACGCAGCCAACCTGGCCCCAAGGGCGCTGAGTTCGATACCACCAAGGGAACTGGTTGGGCCGGGAACGACGGTCTCGCGACGAAGCTCCGCTGCGACATCACACGATGAGCCATCTTAGCGCGGATTGCGTAGAGACTCGCATGAATTTTGCATCGCGCTCACCTGTCTCGCGTGCGCAACGCACACGCGGTTTCCGTTGGTTCCCCTCACTCACCGATGCCTTCGCACTCGCACGTCAGGCGCGCTGATGATGGCCCTCGCGTGCACTGTGCACGCCGTGAGACAGACCGAGTGCCGTCGCGTAACCCGACGGATCGAACCGCCATGTCAGCGCGATCAGCGCAACGTTGAGCACGATGAGTCCGATCCACGATGGCGTGAAACTGCCGGTCGCGGCCATCACAGCCCCCGAGGCGAACGGCGCGAGCGCAGCAATGCAAAAGCCCACGCCCTGCATGAACGCCGCAAGCGCCGCAGCGTGTCGCGGATGCGCATGATGGTCGAGCGCCAGCACGAGCCCGAGCGAGAAGGTGCCCCCAAGTCCGAAGCCAATGCCGCCGATCCACCACCACGGCGCGGCGTCCGGTGCGCCGACGAGCCCGGCCAGTCCGCCCAGTGTCGCCACAAGCGCCAGCGTGAGCCAGCGACGGCGGTCGACGTGACGACGCGCGAGCCACGGCAGCATGAGCGCCGCAACGACCTGACACGCCGTCAGTCCGGCGAGCAATGCGCCGCTTTGCGTCGCACTCATGCCGCGCTGCTGATAGAACGGCGGCAACCACGCCACCATGGTCGTGTAGGTGCAGTTGATGAGACCGAAATACACGGCGAGCGTCCACGCGCGATGCTTGCGCAACAGGTCGAGCATCGACGGCGCTTTCGATGGAGACGGGGTTGACGAGGGGGACGATGCCGCCCGCGCCAGCGGCGCACGCCACCACGCGAGCGCCGCCGCGCACACGACCACGAGCCACATGCCCAGCCCCACGCGCCAATCGCCCGCCTCGGACGCCGCCCACGGACTCGCTGCCGCGCCAAGGCCACCGCCGCCCATGAGCGCAGCGGAGTAAAGCCCCATCATCGCCGTCATGCGCGCCGCGCTGTAGTTCGCTTTGACCACACCCGGCAGCAACGCCTGAATGATCGCAATGCCGATGCCCGACGCGAGGGCCGTCGCAATCATCGTGACGGTGTCGTCCGCGACGAAACGCACGCCACACGCGAGCGCGAGCGCCGCCAAGCCGAGCAGCACGCCGCGACGCTCCCCGAACCGGCGCGTCAGCCCGCTCGCCGCAAACGCCCCCGCGCCCATCGCCAGCACGGGCAACGACGTGAGCAAAGCCGCGACGGGATAGGTCATGCCCGTCGCCTCGCGAATCTGCGGCAACAGCGGACTGATGGAGGTGAGCGTCGGTCGCAAGGTCAGCCCGACCGCCACGATGGCCAGCCAGAGTGTCATACCGCCACGCCCTCGCTCACCACAACGTGCCCATTCGCCACCACCCAACGGCGCGGCGCACGCGTGACGATGGCCTGCGCGGCGTTCAGAGCGTCGACCAGCACGAGATCGGCGCGGGCGCCGACGTGCAGACCGTAATCCTCGAACCAGCAGGTCCGCGCGCCCTGATGGGTGACGCAATCGAGCGCGATCTCCAGCTCGTCGTCTCGCCGCAGGTTATAGCGCAGGCCGATCATCATGGCGCGATCGAGCATGTCGGGCGAGCCATAGGGCGTCCAGGTGTCGCGAATGCCGTCGTTGCCGCCCGCAAGCGGCACCCCCGCACGGCGGCATGCCATGAGCGGCGGCACGATGCGCGACGGCGGCGCCGTGGTGACGAGCGCCACACCGGCATCCGCCAGACGCGCGAGCAACGCGTCGGCGCGCGCCGCGTCGAGCTCTCCCAGACAGAACGCGTGCGACACCACGACCTTGCCCTGCATGCCCAGCGCAGCAATGCGCTCGAGCATCAACTCCAGCGAGAACACGCCCATCTCGCCCGGCTCGTGCAGATGAATGTCGACGGGACAGCCATGCTTGTCGGCCAGCGCGAACATGGCGTCGAGCGACGCCTTCGGGTCGCGGTCGATAGCGCACGGATCGAGCCAGCCGAGCACGTCTGCGCCTCGGGCGAGCGACGTGTCGAGCCACTCGACAGTGCCCGCGCGACCCAGCACGCCCGACTGCGGGAACGCCACGATCTGCATGTCGAGCGTGTCCGCCAGCGTCTCGCGTGTGGCGAGCACACCGTCAAGATGACGCAAGCCCGCGTCGGTATCGATGTCGACGTGCGTGCGCAAACGCGTGGTGCCCGCCGCGAGGAACGCACGACCGAGCGCGAGCGACGCCGCCCCGGCATCGTGGCCGCTGCGCGCGCGCCACTCACGCTCGTTATCGATGCGATCGATGAGTCGCGAGCCACATTCGTTCACGTACCACGGCATGCCCCACGTTGTCTTGTCCAGATGCGTGTGCGCCTCGACCAGTCCCGGCATGAGCAACGCACCGCGCGCGTCGATCCGGTGCGTCGTGCTGTCCTGCGGTGTGGGCAGCGACGGCCCCACGGCCGCGATCTTGCCATGCTCGACACGCACGTCGAGCGGCGCACCGTCCAGACCGCGCGCGTTGCGAATTTCCAGTGTTGTCATACTTTCCTCAAGATCCCCGCTTCGACCCCATCGTCAGCGTTAAGCGAGCGGGTCAGCAGGCTCACCGCCATGAATGTCACCGCATTCACGGCAAGCGCCACCAGTCCCATGTTGATCGACGCGACGGTGTCCGTTGCGCCGGGCATCAGCGTGCGCAGGTTGACGTCGAAACCGACAGCCGCCAGCAGCACGATAGCCCCCGCACCGATGCCCGCAAACGCACCATACTTGTTGCCGAACGGACGCGGCAGCAGACTCGCCACGAACGACGGGAACAACTGCGTGAGCAAGCTCGACGCGAACAACGCGAGCGCCACGAACGTCGCCCCGCCGCGCAGCACGAAGAACACCGCCACCACACCGAACACGGGTAACACCCGCTTGGCCAGTCTGCCGACCAATGCTTCGCTCGCGTGCGGCGCAAACCCGTCGCGATAAATATTCTTCGCAATCAGCGTCGACGCATTGAGCAGAATCATCGAGCCCGGCACGAGCGCGGTCAACACGCCCACCCCGCCGATCACGCCGACGAACCACGGCGAGAACGTCTGCTTGACGATGCGCAGCAGCGCCAGATCCGAATCCGCGCCGGTCAGCCCGGGCACCTGAAGGATCGCCGCGAAGCCCACGAAGAACATGAACGCGATGACCATCTGATACAGCGGCATCAGGATCGTGTTCTTGCGCACCGCGCTCTCGGTTTTGGCCGCATACACCGACGTGAAGACATACGGATACAGGTAGTAGCCGAGCGAGGTGAGCAAAATCGTCGAGTTGTACCAGGACAGCGTCAGACCGCTCGTGGGCATTTGCAGGAAGCCCGGACGCGCCGCCTCGATGCGGTCGAACATTTCACCGAAGCCGCCGAAGTCATGCAGCGGCAGATAAATGCCGAGGAACACCGCGATCACGAGAATCAGAATGTCCTTGTAAATCGCAATGCTCGCGGAGCCATGAATGCCCGACACGGTGATGTACGCCACCATCGCAATCGCACCGCACCAGATCGCAACCGCCGGCGGGATCGTGCCGTACGACGCCTCCGACACGATGATGCCCAGCCCCCGCAATTGAATGATGAGCAGTGCGCTCATGCCGAGCACGGCCACCAGCGACACGACCACGCCGAGCGCACGCGACCGGTACGCCGTGGCGAAGAAGTCCGAGAACGATACGCAGTTGTGCTTCGTCGCATGACGCCACGCCGCCGGCAGCATCCAGTAGCCGAGCAGATAGGCGAGCGCGCCGTAAGCGAGGATGTAAAACGCGGGCGGTCCCTTGCTGTACGCCCATCCGCTCGCGCCGAGGAACGTGAAGGTCGAGAACGCTTCGCCCGCCATCAGCAAGAAGACGAGCAACGTGCCGAAGCCGCGCCCGCCGACCGCCCATTGTTCGAGACTCATCGTGCGCCCGCGACGCGCACGCAACCCAACGAAAAGCGCAAACGCGAGGAACGCCGCGATGACGGCCAGTGCGGCATTCATGATGCGGCTCCGTCATGATGGCTCGGACCTTGCGCGGTGCTCGCCGCATGGCGCGCGGCTTCGCGCGAACCGTCGAAGCGGAACATCACGACCATGATCGCGGAGGTGAGCAGCAGCCAGACGATGTTCCACGTCATCAGGAACGGCAAACCGGCGAGCCGGGTGCCCACGTGTTCGGCGAGCCAGCCGCCGCTGTAAAAGGCCGCAATGGGAAGCGCAGCCAGACAATGCACAGGTTTCATGACGTCTCCAGACCCAGGGGGATTCAACGGGCGGCCGCTCACTCGGGGTGTCTTCCCATAAATCTCACGAGGCGGCCCGATGGCTTCGGCCATTTCGTTTGTCTCGTCGGGGGCCGCGACGCGATAGGCGCGTCCGGCACATCGGCTCGATTTGCCTTATCATCAACCAAACCAAACAAAATGGTTAACTATTTTTGTTGACCATTATCGGTAACGATTTGCCGGAATGCAAGGTCGTGATGTCCCGATGACCGAAACCGAGGGTTTTCCACAGACGCCCATCATGGGAAAGCGCCACCGAGACGAGTGGCAGGCAGGCGCGGGTACAATGCGCCCCACACCCCAGCGAACCGCGAATTTCAAGGAGATCAGGCTTGAGCCGCACCGCACCGCCGTCCGCCCCGTCCGTCCCTTCTGCTCCGTCTGCCCCCTCGTCGGTCGGCGCCTCGCGCGCCGAAGCCGCCCCCGGCTCGGCGGCGGACCACCCGGATGACGACGGCACGCCGGGGAGCGCAGGGCAGCAGATCGAGGCACGCGTCTACGCGGCGATCTCGCAGGCGTTGCTCTCGGGCAAGCTCCGCCCGGGCATGCCGCTGCGCGAGCGCAATCTGGCGCAGGCGCTCGACTGCACCCGCGGCGCGGTGCGCAAGGTGCTCGCCCGGCTCGGCTTCGAAGGCAAGCTGATGCTCGAACCCAATCGCGGCGCGTTCGTGCCGCAGCCCTCGCTCGACGACATCCGCCAGACCTACCGTGCACGCCGCGTGCTGGAAACCGGTGTGATCGCCAGCGTCTGCGGGCAATTGAGCGGCGCACAACTCGCGGTGCTCGATGCCCACGTGGCGAGCGAAGCCCGCTCGCATGCCGATGGCACGCACGAACGTTCCATCCGCCTCGCGGGCGAGTTTCATCTGAAGTTGATCGGCATGGCCGACAGCGCCGAACTCGACGCCTTCGCGCACGCCCTCGTCGCCAAGACCGAGCTATACAAGGCGCTGTACGACCCGGCGGAGTTCATCCATTGCGCGCCCACGGAGCACGCCCGGCTCGTCGGCCAATTGCGCGACGGTAAGACACAGGCGGCGATTGCGCTCGCCACGACGCATCTCGACGAACTCGAGGCCCGGGTGCTCACCCGCGCAGCGGCTGCCGAGACGCCGGACTTCCGCGCGATCTTTGCCGAGGCGTTTGCAGGCGCGGCGTTGTAAGCGACGCGGCAAACCCACCACAGGCTTGGGGGGCGCGTGGCACACACGCCCCAATCGGGGGTATATTTCGCCTGTTCGCGACGGGCCTGCGGCCCGCCTGCCACACTTGCCCCCCGCTCAATGTACGAAGGTACGAAGGCACGAAGCCCGAAGGAAGCCCATGTCCCATCTGGTAGTCCACGGCGGCCAGCCGCTACGCGGCCGCATCTCCCCCTCCGCCAACAAGAATGCCGTTCTCCCGGTGCTTTGCGCAACGCTGCTGACCGATCAGCCGGTGCGCCTGGTCGGCGTGCCCGAAATCACCGACGTTCGCAAGATTCTCGACATCTTTCGCCAGCTCGGTAGCGACGTCAGTGTCGACTTCGAAGCCGGCACGCTCGATGTCCACCATCTGAACACCAAGTTCGACCCGCGCATCGACCGTCTGCCCGAGGAGATGCGCTCGTCGATCATGCTGGTGCCGCCGCTGCTCGCGCGTTTTGGCGTCGCACGCATCGAAGACAACATCAAGGGCTGCACGCTGGGTGTGCGCGAGATCGATCCGCATATCGAAGTGCTTCGTCATTTCGGCGGACGCGTGGAGCGCACCGAAGGCTCGCTGCTGATTCACGCGGACGAGACGCGCCGGGCCATCCACCACTGGCTCGACTACGCGTCGGTGACGACCACGGAAAACTTCGTGCTGTGCGCGTCCACCGCCAAGGGACGCTCGCAACTGAACAACGCCGCGTCCGAGCCGCACGTGCAGGAGTTCTGCCGTTTCATGCAGATGCTGGGGGTGCCGATCGAAGGCGTGGGTACGTCGCAGCTCGCGATCGAAGGTGTCGAGCGCTTCGGCGGCGGTGAATTCCGCTTCGCCGAAGACTTCCACGAGATCACCACGTTCCTGGCGCTCGGCGCAATTACCGGCGGCGAGATCACGGTCAAGAACTCGGCCCCCGAGCAGTTCCCGCTGATCGATCGCACGTTCGCAAAGTTCGGCGTGAAGGTCGAGCACCGCGACGGTTGGTCGACGGCCACCGCGCAGGGCAAGCTCAAGGTGCAGGCGCCGTTCACGCAGAACATTCTCACGAAGGTGGAAGCCGCGCCGTGGCCGTACTTCCCGGTGGACCTGCTGCCGATCTTCATCGCCCTGGGCGTGAAGGCGGAAGGCAGCGCCATGTTCTGGAACAAGGTCTATGACGGCGCCATGGGCTGGTCGACGGAACTCTCGAAGTTCGGCGCACACGTGTTCCAGTCCGATCCGCACCGGCTCATCACGTTCGGCGGCGTGCCGCTTTCGCCCGCCGTGGTCGAGAGCCCATACATCATCCGTGTGGCCATTGCGTTGCTGATGGTGGCCGCGAGCATCGACGGTCAATCGACCATCCAGAACGCGCAGCCGATTCGGCGCGCGCACCCGCGCTTCGTCGAAAATCTGTGCTCGGTGGGTGCGAACGTCGTCTGGACGGCGCCCGAGTAAGCGGCTTCGGAAGCGGCTTCGGGACTGAACCGGCACCCCCCCGGGGGGGCCGGGCTCGCGGTGCGGCACACGCCGGCGGCAGACGACCCCCCGATCACCTGCACGCCGGTCGTCTCCACTGCGAACCCGACGGTTGACCTTACCTGAGCCAGTTCGGCGCGAGATTACGACACCTTTGCCGGAAGGCATCTCACGTTTGCCCGAGGGAAATTTATTTCCCGCTTGTCGGCATTCGCACCACATTGGCGCGGCGCGACCGGACGAATGTGAAAGAATGGCGACCATCATGAGCGATCGTCACCTGCCCCCGCAGCCGCTTGCCACAGCCGCCACGCCGACCAGCCGTCAAGCCGGCGCCTGGCCCGCCTCGCCGCATGCCCGTCAGTTATCGGGCGTGCGCGTGCTCGTCGTCGACGACAATCAGGAAGACCGCATGCTGCTGATGGACTTCCTCAGCCAGCAAGGCTGCCGGGTGTACATCGCGCAAGACGGCCGCGACGGCTACACCAAGGCGCGCACGGTGCAGCCCGACCTGATCCTCATGGATATCCGCATGCCGGTCTGCGACGGACTCGGCGCCTGCCGTCTGCTCAAGGCCGATCCGGGCACCCGTCACATTCCGCTGATCTTTCTGACGGCCGCCGCCCTGCCCGGCGAACGCGTGGCCGGACTGTCGGCCGGTGCGGTCGATTACGTCACCAAACCATACGACTTCGAAGAAGTGCGGCTGCGTCTGTCGATCCATCTGAAGACGACCGTCCCCGCCCCGCTGCCACCGGCCCTCGGCGACACCGCCAGACACACGCCATTGCCGGTACAAGCGCACACGCTCGATGCCGTGCTGTTTCGCGCCACGCGCGCGCTGCTGCTCGACCGGCTCGACGCCACGCCCGAACTCGCGGGCCTGGCAAGCGCGGTCGGCACGAACACGCGGCGTCTCAATCTTGCGTTCCGTCGCTGTGTCGGCGTGACCGTCTTCGACTTCCTGCGAGAAGAGCGCATGAAAGAAGCGCGCCGCTTGCTCTCCGAGACATCGCTCGACGTGCAGGACATCGCCGGCGCCGTGGGTTTCGCCAGTGCCGCCAATTTCGCGACGGCATTCCGCGAGCGCTTCGGCATGCCGCCCAGCGGCTTCCGGGAACAGGGCACGCCAGTGCCCCTCGTGCCCCCCGCGATCGATACGCCAGGTACCGCGCCCGCACCATGAGCGTTGTGCCATCGGGGAGGCCGCCGCACGGCATGCGGCGCACAGACAGCGTTCGGCTGAGCGCAGTGACGTCCACGCGCATCGTGCTGCTCGCGATCTTCACGTTCATCGCGTTCGCGTTGCCCGGCAGCGCCGCGAGGGCGACTCCAGCACCTTCCCCCTCACCGGTCGACGTCGCCAGCGCGCCGTCGCCGCTCGTGCTCGACACACAGTTGCGCATGCTGGAAGATCCCACCGGCCGCCTCGACGCCCCCCAGGCCCTCGCGGCCGCCGGCTGGCGCGACGTTGCCCCGCGCATGCTCAACATGGGCTACAGCCGCTCGGCATTCTGGCTCACGGGCAACGTCACGAATTCCGGCACCGCGCCCGTCACGCGCTGGCTGAGCGTTGGCATCGTGCGGCTCGAAGACATCCGCTTCTACGCGATGCCTTTCGGCACCACGCAACCTTCCGTCACATGGCTCGCCGGCCACACCGTGCCGCTCGCCAGACATCCCGTCACCTCCGAAACCTCGGTCTTCCCGATCACACTCGCACCGGGTGAACGGCTGACGTTCCTCTTGCGCATTCAGACACGCTCTGCGGTCAGCATCGTGCCGCAACTTTGGCATCCGGACGATTTCCGTCTGTCGGAGTCGCGCAACGCAATGATCGCCATGCTGCTCGCGGGCTCCATGCTCTCCATTGCGCTCTATGCCTTCGTGCTCGGTATTGCGCGACGCGATCCGGTGTTCGTGCTGCTCGCGCTGACAACGGTCACGCAGGTCGCGCAGGACATGGCGTTCCAGGGCTTTCTGTACCGCTACGTGTTGCCGCAGGGCGGCGAATTCATTGTGCGGGCGCCGAGTTTCTTCTCGACGCTGACCGCCGGCGCCTTCAGCGCCATGCTCCTGATCTTCGCGGGCCTCAATCGAGTGGCGCTGTGGCGCTGGACGTATCGGGCCATGATCGGAATCATGATGTTCATGACGCTGTGGGTTCTGTTCGGCGATCACCGCGTTGCGGGCGCCACCCACTTGCAACTGCTCACGGTCTTCAATGTCATCTGGGTGGTCTCGCTGATCGACGGCTGGCGACGCGGCTTCGCTAACGCGCGACTGAGCCTGCTGTCGTTCTCGCCGGGCTGCATCGTGCTGTTCTGGCGGCTGGCGATCATCAAGGGCTTGCTGCCGGAAGACTGGCTCGCCAACACGGCGATGGGATGGAGCACGAACATCTCCGTGCTGCTCATGCTCACGATCATCGTGGCCGGGCGCTCGCGCGAACTCGTGCGCGAGCAGCGCGCCGCGCAACGTGAGGTATTGCAAACGCGCCGGGAGGAGCAGGCGCGCCTTGCCAACGCCGTCGATGCACGCACACGCGAACTGCAAGCCGCCCTCATCGCCGCCGACGAGGCCAATAGCGCAAAGAGCGACTTTCTCGCGCGAATCAGTCACGATCTGCGCACACCGCTCACGTCCATCATCGGGTTTGCCGACCTCGTGCAATCCGGCGGACGCGAAGACGCCGACCGCGGCCGCATCATTCGCCGCAGCGCGCATCACATGCTCGCGATGGTCAATGACCTCATCGAGTACGCCGGCGGTGGCGCCGCCGACGCGCTGCACGTCGCCCCCGTCTACACGCACGCCTTCATCGACGGCATGGTGCACGAAGGCATGAGCCTCGCCCGCAAGCACGACAATGCCTTCCTGCTCGACGTTCGCGCCCCCTTGCCGCCGCTGCTCGCGCTCGACGCCAAGCGCGTGCGTCAGGTGCTCGGCAATCTGCTGGATAACGCCGCGAAGTACACGGCCAACGGCACGATTACGCTGTCGCTCTCGGCCTCGCCGGACGCGACACGCGCCGACATCGTGCACGTGAGCTTTAGCGTGGAGGATTCCGGCTGCGGCATTTCGAGCGACGATCTGCCGCGCGTGTTCGAACCCTTCGCGCGATTCGACCGCGCACGACGCGTGCCCGGCGTGGGACTCGGCCTCGCCATCGTGCAGCAATGGATCGAGCGCATGGACGGTACGATCTCCATTGTCAGCACCCCCGATGTCGGCACACGCGTCACGTTCACGTTACCGCTGCGCGTGGCCCGCGAAGCCGATCTCCTGCCGCAGTCGTTCGCGGGCTCGACGCACGCGCTGCCTGCACTCGACGGCAACGGGTATCACATCTGGCTGGCCGAAGATTCGCCTGAAATCCGGCAATTCCTGAACGACGAACTCACGAGCCTGGGCTTCTCCGTGCGCACGTTCAGCGACGGCGTGGCGCTCATCGCTGCGCTGGGCAACCTGGCGCAGACGGCGCCCGATCTCGTGCTGACCGACCACATGATGCCCAACGCCGACGGACTCGACGTGGCCCGCGCCGCGCGTCGCCACTGGCCGGACGTGCCGGTGCTGGCCGTCTCCGCCTCGCCGCAGGTGGTGGCCGGCAGCGGCAACCATGACGGCAGCGAAGCGCGGGGGTACGACGCCTGCCTGCTCAAGCCCGTCGAGCTCGTGGACCTGCGCAACACGATCGCGCGTCTGCTCGATCTGCAACGCGACGAGCCGCCCGCCACCGAATCGGGACAGGCCCCTGCGGCGATCGTGCGTCCGTCGCGCGAGCATCTGGTCGAAGCACGGCAGTTGATCTCGATGGGCGCGATTACCGATCTGATGGACTGGGCGCGCAACCTGAGCGATCACGCGCCACAGTACGACGTCTTTGCCCGTCACGTTCATCAACTCGCGCAGCGCGGCGATCTCGCCAGCCTTGCCGAGTTGTGTGAATCGCCCTCGCGGTAAGCGTCGCGCCAAATGACAACGGCACGCCCCGGGGGCGTGCCGTTGACTCGCTCAAGCTCACTCGCATTCCCTCACGCGATGCCCAAAGCCGGGTCTCGCGTGAGTCTTGCATCAGTCCTGCAACGGCTTGTGCGCCGTCTCGCGTGCCGCGAACAAGGCGATGGCCGTCACCGCGAGCGCCGCCGTCACGTACAGCGACACCGACACCGTCGTGCCGTACGCCTTGTACAGGCTGACGATGATGAGCGGGGCGAAGCCGCCGCCAAGAATGCCTGCCAACGTATAAGCCAGCGACGAACCGGCATAGCGCACGCGGGTCGGGAACTGCTCGGTGACGAACGCCGCTTGCGGACCGTACATGATGGCGTGGATCACCAGCCCAATGACCACAGACAGCACGATCAGCGCCGGGTTCGACGTGTCGAGCAGCACGAAGAACCCGTATGCCCAGATCACTGCGCACAGCACACCGAAGCCGTACACCGGACGGCGGCCGAGCTTGTCGGAGAGCGCGCCGAACAGCGGCACCGTCAGCGCATTGAACGCCGTGCCGACCAGCACGGCCGTGAGCGCCAGCGGACGCGACAGATGCAGCGTGCCGGTCACATACGTCAACGTGAAGACAACCATCAGCGCGTAGAGCACGTCGGAGCCGATACGCGAGCCGCCGGCGACCAGCAGATTGCGCCAGTGCTTGCGGAACACGTCGGCAATCGGCATGTCCGCCTGACGATCCGAATGCTGCATCTCTTCGAACATCGGCGTTTCTTCCACGCCACGGCGCACCCACAGACCGAACGCCACGAGCACCAGGCTCAGCAGGAACGGCACGCGCCAGCCCCACGAGAGGAAGTCGTCCGGCGAAATCGACAGCGTGATGAGCGCAATCAGACCGGTGGCAAGCAGCGTGCCGAACGACGGTCCGACCTGTGTCCACGACGCGTTCAACCCGCGTTTTCGCTGATCGCCATGCTCGACCGAGAGCAGCACGGCACCGGCCCATTCGCCCCCAAGCGCCACGCCCTGCACGAAACGCAGCGCGACGAGCAACACGGGGCTCCAGATACCGATCGACGCGTACGTTGGCAGCAACCCCATCAGACCGGTGGTCAGCCCCATCACGACGAGGGTGAGCACCAGCACGGCACGCCGTCCGATCTTGTCGCCCAGATTGCCGAACACGAAGCCGCCGAGCGGGCGCGAGACGTAGCCCACCGCGTAAGTCGACAAGGCGAGGATAGTGCCGGCCAGCGGATCGACCGACGGGAAGAACAGATGGTTGAAAACCAGTGCGGCAAGCGTGTTGTAGACGGTGAAGTCGTACCACTCAAGCGTCGTGCCGACCATGCTGGCTGTCGCGAGCCGGCCTTTGTTGGCACGCGGCTTGCCCGTCGCGGTGTCGGCGGCGGTGACGTTTTCCCGTGCGTCGCGGGTATTCGAATACGTTGTCATGGATGTCTCCAGAGGGGGGCGCGAGGGCGTCGGGCCGTCAGTCGTCGTTTGCGCCGAGGCGCCACAGCATGGCGAAGCGGGTCACTTCCGTTGCCGGTACGCCATACGAGGCCGCCAGCGCTTCGGCGGCGGTGCGCACCGCGCCCGGATCGGTGCCTTCGATCAGCACCACGGCATCGGCCGGAGGCAGCGCGGCATGCTTGGCGGTGAGCGAGACGGACAGCGTCGGCACGGTGACTTGCAGCGTGGCGCGCACGATGCCGTCGCCTTGCGTGATTTCGGCAAGCTGGGCGTCCAGACGCGGGCGGGCCGCTTGCACCGCGGCTTGCGTGAGCACGAACGCGGCCAGCATGCCGCCCTGCCCTTCACCGGCCTCGACCTCGAGCGTGCCGACACGACGCTGCGTGCCCTGCATGCGGGCAAAGTTGCTCAGCGACCATTCGGTCTGATGGTTGAAGGCCTGGGCGTAGGGCTCGCTGGTGAAGACAGCGGCGTCCTGGGTGCAGTACAGCGCAAGGTACGGGCGGGCGCAGTCATGCAGCGCCTTGAAGCGACGGGCGAACTGAAAGCCCGGAATCGCCACACGCTCCTGCATGTGCTCGCGGTCGTACCAGCGGTTGAAATCAGCTTCGAAGGCCGGATCGATATTCGTCCAGATGCAGAGTTGGGCGCGCGGGGCAGTCACAGTCATGAGGCAATCCATCGGTGTCGACAATCGGGGGGCCGGCCGGCGCGCGCTTTTCGGAGCACTGCGCGCACGGCTCGACCGTTTGACCGAGTGTGCAAAACGACGGAAAGAGCGTCCAACAAGAAATCAAATTCACCGCGACAGCAAATTCTTATGACTGGCGCCAGCCCCTTGCCGGGTGGCGTTCTGCGGTGCCGGGCCGCTCAGGAATCGCTCGCGCCCCAGACGGGGGCCGTCATGACAGCGGCAGGGGGAATCGCGATATCCGGGCCCATGTTCAGGGCGAATTCGCTGGCCGTGCGTTGCGCGAGGCGCGCCACGTTCTCGGCGAGAAGCGCGCCCGTGCGGAACGACCCGACGAGCGGCAGATTGGGGAAGTTGGCGTTCACGCGCACCAGGTGCAGACTGTGTTCGCCCAGTTCGCGCTGGATGATGGCCGGGGGCAGTATCGCCACGCCGAAGCCGTCGACCACAAGCCGGATGATCGCCGCGACCGACGTCATGCAATTCACCCGCACCGGGCGCTCGGCCGCGACCGAGAACATGCGCTCCAGCGTCTTGTGCGGTCCCGAGTTACGCGAAAAGCTCACCAGCGGATAGGCCGCCAGATCGGCCACGTCGAGCGTCTCCCCTTCGAGATTGAGCTTGGGACTCGCCACCCAGCGCATCGGAAATTCGGCCAGCGGCAGGTTTTCGACGCCGGTGCCGTGCTGCATGTCCGTCTGCAACACGAGATCGAGCGAGCCCGCTTCGAGTTGCTTGCACAGATTGATGGTCGTCTCGCTCGTGACTTCGATTTCGAGCTGCGGATATTCGCGGTGAATGCGCGAGGCCAGATCCGGAAACCAGCTATGCACGATCGACTCGACCACGCCGATCTTGAGCACGCCCGGCGGCATGTCCGGGTCGCTCAGTTCCCGCTTCATCTCCTGCCCGAGCATGACAATGCGCTCCGCATAGGCGAGCGCCTTCTGTCCGGCCGCGGTGAGCGTGACCTCGCGGGCGCTGCGGTCGAACAGACGCACGCCGAAACTCTGCTCCAGCGACGCGATCCGGCTCGACACGCCCGCCTGCGTGGTGTGCAGACGCTCCGCCGTCAAGCGGAAGTTGCGCAGCTTGGCGAGCCAGACAAAGGTTTCGAGAAAACGCAGATTCATGCGAAGTAGGCAGCGACGGCTTTGGACAATATCTCATTTTAACGGGAACAGAAAAATCGCCGTCCGGGCCTTTTTCAGACGAAATTCCGCCCGCTTTCGTTACGACGAGACGTTCTCATCACGTTTCGTTTTCGTAACGTTTTTCGATGGCGGATGGCGGGGGACGTCGGCACCTTCCTTACAAATCAAGCAGTTAATCGTCTCAAGAGGACTGGCATGGGATTTGCTGGATATCTGGCAACGGCCCGTCGAGGCCGGAGGGCCGAATCTCTGGAGACTGTCATGTCAAGCCCCCATTTCCGCCGACCGCATCCGACAGTGGAACTCGCGCGCTGCGTGTTCCGGCAGCATTACATCCGCATCATGCAAGCTGAACACCCCGGCAGCTATGCGGTACTGGTCGACATCTGGCCCATGGACGGCCGCACGTTTTCGAGTATCGACCAAGCCAAGCACGCGGCCATGCTGTTCATCCGCGAGATGGAAAACGACTGAGTCCACGCAAGTGATACCGCGCCGGCAACCCTGGCGCGGCCAGACGAGACGAGACCACCATGAAACACCACCACCCACACCCTGGTGCCGCCGAGCGGCACACGCCGTCTCCCGCGCCTTCGATGCCCCGCCCGTCGGCGCGTCAGCCGCTCGTGCTCGATCCGGCAGGCGATCCCTACGCCCGCATCGCCGTCGAGGCCTACGCCGAGGCCTGCGCACAGGAGCAGCCGTGGCTGGCCGAAGCCCTGCAACGTCAGTACCAACTGACGGGCGGCACCCCAGCGAGTGCGGCGGCGATGTGGCGCGCGTTTCACGAGGCCCAGCAACTCGCACGCGAGGGAGATGCGTACGATGAAGCGGCATGGACGCACGTTGCACTCCATTTATGCGGCGTATTGGGTGCAATGAACCTGTAATTGCGGTTTTTCGATAGTTTCGGCGTCTCAGCGCTATTCAGCGCCGATGTAAATCGCGGCGGCACCGGGCATTTCTGGCATACTTCGTGCAAATTAGAGATCAACGACGTTTGCCTGGTACCCAATGAGTAAGTCTGTCGCGTCGGCACGAATTCCTCGCCGGCACATCCTCGCCGAGATTTTTGGCGCCCTGATTCTGTTATTCCCCGCTGCATCGCTCGTCATTCCGCGCGGTGGAAACACGGTCATGTTCCTGACCGTGGCATTGGGAGTGATCGTTATCCTGACGAACCGCGAGCGTGGTGAGGCCGGCGCGCTCCTCAAGACGAATCTTCACGTCCGAATTCTGATTGCCTCACTGTTGCTGCCCTTTTTCGCGATCCTGATCGTCGAAATACTGCATCGCAACATTGTTGCCAATACGCTGGACTCTCCTCTGCGTTTTATCCTCGCGATCCTGATGTTCCTGGGGCTTCGCCGCATCGTCGATGTCGTTCCGAAATGGATCGATCTAACGTTCGGGGCGGGCGCGATCGGCGCGGCGAGCATGGCGTTGTATTCGACGGCGGACCTCCTGGCCGCGCGCGCCGAGAGTTCGTTTCTGAATCCGATTCACTTCGGCGACATCGCTCTGCTTCTCGGTATTCTCTCGGTCGTGTCGATTCACTGGCTTCGCCATGACAAGCCGTGGATCATCGCCTTCAAGATTCTCGGCGCCGTCGCCGGTTGCTATGCCTCATGGGCCAGCCAGTCCCGTGGGGGCTGGATCGCGCTGCCGTGTCTGCTGGGCGTCTGGCTGCTGTGGCGGAACCATTCGGCGACAATGGCGCGCCGCGCTGCGGTAGCACTCGTTGGCATTGCGCTGCTGGCCAGTACTTTTGCCTCCCAGACGGTTCGGGACCGCTTCGAGTCGATCCAGCGCGATCTCGTCAGCCTCTCGGTCGGCGATTCCGATACGTCCACCGGCGTTCGACTGGAACTGTGGAAAGCGGCGGGCAAGCTCATTGCCAAGGAGCCGGTGCTCGGACTGGGTGCGCACGGCTACCGCGATGCCATGCCGGCACTAGCGGCTTCGGGCGAACTAACGCCGATGGCCGCCGAGCTCGGCAGAGGTGAAGTCCACAACCAGGTTCTGGCCTACGCCGTCGACTATGGCGTGCTCGGCCTGCTGTGCATTCTCGGTATCTACCTGGGACCGGCTTACTTTTACATTCGCGCCTCGCAACTGCGTAGGCGGCGTCAGGAGCAGCGTGCCGCGCTCATGGGATTCATGACCGTGGTGGCGTTTGCCATCTTCGGCCTGACCGTGGAAACCTTCAACCTGAAGGTAACAGTCACCTTCTACGCAACGATGCTGGCCCTGTTTGCGGCCTTCGCCTATCCTGTCGTTTCGAACGAATCCCACGCGCCGTCCGTCCCGCATTAATGCCTCGAAACGCAGTCATCGAAACGCAGCCCTCGACATGCTAAGCATTCTGATCCCGACCTGGAATAACCTGCCGTTCCTCAAGCTGTGCATCGATAGCGTTCGCCGGCACTCCGGCGAAGCGCACGAGATTCTGGTTCACGTGAACGACGGCAGCGACGGCACGCTGGAATGGGTTCGCGAGCAGGGCCTGCGTCACACCCACAGCAGCGGCAACGTGGGCGTCTGTCTGGCGCTCAACCAGCTCGCGCCGCTGGCGTCGCACGATCAGTTGCTCTTCCTGAATGACGACATGTTCGTCACGCCCGGTTGGGACACTGCGCTCATTGACGCCGCCCGAGCGCTCGACACGCCCATCTACTACCTCTCCTCGGTGATGATCGAGCCGAATGCGGGCGTCAGCAAACAGGTGGTATCGAAGGATTTCGGCACCACTACGGAGACGTTCGACGAAACGGCCCTGCTCGCCTTCGCCGCTTCGCTGGGCCGCGGCGACGTGAACGGTGTGCCGACGCAGCCCACACTGGTGAGCCGCAGTCTGTGGCATCTGGTCGGTGGCTACAGTATCGAATTCGGCCCGGGCATGAGCAGCGACGACGACTTCCTGATGAAGTTGTGGCTGGTCGGATGCCGGACCTTCCGCATCGTCGGCAAGAGCGTCGTGTATCACTTCGGCTGCCGCTCGACCGGGCGCGTGGTGAAGAATCGCGGCAGCCGCGAATTCCTGATGAAGTGGGGAATGACGCAGGCCGAGTTCAAGCACGACTACCTCGACCTGGCGGGAACCCCCGCAGGCGCCAATCTGCCGAACGTGCCTCTGCCCAGCGGCAAAAGCCGCATCAAGCGCGCGCTACACGGTAGCAAACCCTATCCGCTCGAAGATCTCGCGCGCTGGGACGCCAACGTGCCGCGCCATCTGAAGCTCGACTGAATCTTAGTGCCGTGGATGACGGATCTTCGCCCACGCGTGCTCGAATCGCAGCACGGCCGGGCTATTCGGATGGCGCGTCCACCAGACGCCCAACTCCCACACGGCGCCCGCAAGCACCGCGATCACCACGAGCCCGCCGACCGTGTACCAGATCTCACCGAATGAGGTTGCCATGACGACCTCCCTAAACGCTTCACGGACGACCGACGGCCGTCCGTGATTGCATTCTAGGCGACGAAACCCGGCTTGCCCGCCGGGTCTGCCCTAGGGCGCAGAGCCCCTGGCCGCTATCAGGCCGAATCCGCTCGATTACCTCGATCAGAGTTGCCCCATCGCCAGTTGCACCGCGAGGCTGCTCACCGACACCGCCGCCCAGACCCCGAGTCCGAGCAGGATCGGACGCACGCCGGTCGACGACATGCGGCGCAGGTTCGACGACAGGCCGATGGCCGTGAGGGCGACGATGATCAGGAATTCAGCGGCGTCGTGAATCCACGGTTGCAGCGCGGCCGGCACGAACCCGGCAGTGCGCACGCCGGAGGCAATCAGGAAACCGAGAATGAACCACGGGAAGATGCGAGCCAGGCTGAAGTTACCGGCCCCGGCACGCTTGGCGCGGTAGGCCACGATCGCGGCGAGCGTCAGACAGATCGGGATGATCAGCGTGGCGCGGGTGAGCTTGACGATGGTCGCGTAGTCGCCCGCGGCTTTGCTGTAGCTGTAACCCGCGGCCACCACCGACGACGTATCGTTGATTGCCGTACCCGCCCACATGCCGAAACCGAGATCCGACAGATGCAGCGCGTGGCCGAGCACCGGGAACAACAGCACGGCGGCAATGTTGAACAGGAAAATGGTCGAGATCGCGAACGCCGTTTCGTGGTCGTCCGGCTTGACGATGGGCGTGACGGCCGCAATCGCCGAACCGCCGCAGATCGCCGTCCCCACACCGATGAGCAGCTTGAGCTTGTCGCCCACGCCCAGCAGACGGCCCAGCCCCCAGGCTGACAGCCCCGCAGCCGTGATCGTTACAGCAGTCACCGCCAGCGACTCCAGCCCCGTATGCGCCACCTGCGACAGGCTCAGACCGAAGCCGAGCGCGATGATCGACCACTGGAGTACATATTTCCCGGCGAACTTGATGCCGGCCTCGTAGCGTGCGCCCGGCGAAAACACGTTACGAACGAGAATACCCAGGAGAATGCCGAAGACCGGACCGCCGACGAGCGGCAACTGACGCCCCAGCAACAAGGCCACGAAAGCAATCGCCGTCGAGAGGATCAACCCTGCCCACGGATTGCGCTGATCCGGCACCAGCGTGTCGGGACGGCTGGCCGTTACGGGCGATGTGGCGTGGGTTTTTGTTGTCATGGCAGGCACTCCTCTGGAATGACTGCAAGTCTAAAAACTCCGTCGAAATAATAAAAATCGTTATATCGGATATAAAATATCCAAAAATCCGATAATTATCGCGAGACGTGCGTCATCCATTGATTCGATGGGCGTTTTTGTCACCCCCATACGATGGCTGCGGCCCGCTACACTGTTTCGAGCGGCTACGAAGCGATGGCCGTCCAGAACCAAGACACAGGAGACCGCGCCCCATGTCGCAAGCCGCCGACGCCCCCGCCCGCCGTGCCCAGTGGTATTTCGATTTCGCTTCCCCGTTTGCCTATCTGCAATTCGAGCGCTTCGAAACGCTCCCGCGCACCCTTGCCATCGATCTCAAACCGATCGTGCTGGGCGCGATCCTCGTGCATTTGCAGACGCAGGGACCGGCGGAGACACCGCACAAACGCATCTTCACCTACCGCATGGCGCAGTTTCGGGCCGAGCAGGACGGCATCGCCTACAAAATGCCGCCGGTGCATCCCTTCCACCCGATTCGCGTGCTGCGGCTGGCCGTGGCGCTGGGGGCGACGCATGACGTCGTGCGCACGATCTTTCGCTTTATCTGGGCGGAAGGGCGAGACGTTACCGACGTACAAGGCTGGGCCGACCTGAGCGAGCGCCTCGGTCTGAGCCCCCATGAAGCGCTGGCCCGCGCCGAGGCCCCGGAAGTCAAAACGGAGTTGCGCGAAAACACCGAAGCGGCGATTGCTGCGGGCGTGTTCGGCGTGCCGACGTTTTCGTATGACGGGGAGTTGTACTGGGGCGACGACGCAACGGCGATGTTCCGCCATTGCCTCGCGCATCCGGAGTGGTTGCAGTCGCCTGACGTCAAACGTCTGCAACAGGTGACGGTCGGCGTGCGGCGCGAGCGCTGACGCCTTGCACGAGCAACGCTCAAGCGCGCGTTGCGGCTACTTCGCGCCGCCGAGAACGAGCGGCAGGGGCACGGCGTCGGCCATGGCGGCGTAGCCTGCGTCGCTCGGGTGGGTGCCGTCGCCGCTATCCAGACGCGGCAGCATGCGCGTGGGCTGCGACGGGTCGCGCAGCGCGGCATCGAAATCGATCACGCCATCGAACGCGCCGCCCGTGCGCACCCACCGATTGACGGCCTCGCGCACCGCTTCACGCTCGGGCGGCAGTTTGCCCGGCGGGATGGTGGTGCCGAGAATGCGCACATTGCGCGCGCGAGCCGCCGCAATCAGCGACTGGTAGCCCGCGATCATTTCCGGCGCCGTCACGATCACGTGCGGCACGTCGCAATCGAGTCCGGCGTGCGGCGGCACGTAGCCGAAATTGATGTCGTTGATGCCGATCTGCACGATGACCGTTTTCACACCCGGTTGTTCGAGCGCGTCGCGACGAAAACGCGCCACGAGACGCTCGCCATAGCAAGCCGAGTCATGCAGCAGACGGTTGCCGCTGATGCCGAGATTGAGCACGGCGATATCGCGTCGCCCTGCGCCCTCCAGACGACGCGCGAGCCCATCCGGCCAACGGCGGTTCGCGCCGAGCGTGCTGCGCATGCCGTCGGTAATCGAGTCGCCGATGGTGACGATGGCGTGCGAGGGCGTGTCCGGCACGACACTCAGGCCGGCCAGCCACAGCGTATTCGTAAAGCGCTTGGGAAACGACGACGCCTGCGCATCGTCGACGAAATCGCCGACGCCGCTCAGAAACGCGCTCTGCTGTGCGATCTTGTGCCACGTTGTAGGGGGCCTGGATTCGCGAGTGAACAAGCTCACGGCCAGCGGCGTTCCGGCCCGTACCGCGAAGGGCAGCGGATCGCTCTCGAGCGACGCGCCCGGTGCAATGTGTGCTGTCGGCTGAGAGCCGAACGTCAGCGCGCGCAGGCTCTCGCCATTGACCGCTGCGCCGCGTGCGGCCATCGCGAGACTCGCCCGCTCGATGACCAGCGGCTGCGTGCCGTAGGCGTTCGAGAAGCGCACGCGAACGTCGTTGCCGGAAAGCGTGGGGTAGACGATCTGGCGGACCGTGCGTCCGCCCACGGCCGGGGCGCGGTTGAACGACGGCGCTGCCGGGTGCTGCGCAACGGCTTGAGGCGCCGTTGCCCACGTGCCGACACGTGCATTTTGTGAATTCTGCCCGGTCTGCGCGAAGACAGGCGACGTCTCCCCCTGCGCGAGCGCAACAGCGGCAACGAACAACGCGCAGCGCAAGGCGACGCGTAGCGCACGCGGCGCTCGGGACAAGCCCGCGGCAGCGGAAAACCGGTGGTTCAGAGACGTCGGGAGCATCGGGACAACGGAGGCGATCCAAGGGCAGCAGCCGCCATTGTGCCTGATTGTGGCCGTTGGCAAGGACTTACATTTCCTTTCGCGATGTCAGCGCACCCGCCGGTTTGACGTACCGAAACTCAGCGCGTCGAAATCACGATGGCCACGCGCCGATTCTGTGCACGGCCGGCAGGCGTGCCGTTATCGGCGACAGGGTTGCGCTTGCCCGCACCGATCGTCTGAATGCCCGCGCGCTGCATGCCCGCATCGACCAGCACGCTGGCCACGGCATCCGCGCGCCGCGCCGAGAGTTGCTCGTTATAGGTATCGCTGCCGACCGAGTCCGTATATCCGTAGACGCGCACCGCATCCAGCCCGACTCGCACGAGCGTGCGACCGACGCGCGACACGGTCTCGCGCGCGCCGTCGCGCACCACGAACTTGTCGGTATCGAACAACACCGTATCGGACAGTCCGAACTCCCAGCCTTCGTCGGTCAGCTTGAAGCCTTCGGATTTGAGCGCGGCGATCTGCTCGGGCGTGAGGCCGTGCACCGGTGCGGTCTGACAGCCTGCCAGCACGCCGAAGCCCAGCAGGCAGACGAGCCACAAGATCCGGCGAGCCGACGTTTTCAGTCGAGAGACGTTGCGAAGCAACGCGACGGCGAAGGCGCCATGCGACGTGCGCTCGTGTGAGTGATGTGTGCTGCGTGTGTCAGCAGCGATAGCAGTAGCTTCCAAGGCCAATCCCCATTGCGTGTGTAATCCGATCGTCAATTCTGGTTATTGTGGTTTGCTGCTCGGGTGATGCGTTGCGTGCCGCCTTATCCCCTGGCGCTTTGTGCAACATGCCAGGTGCCCGAACCGGCGCGCTTGGCCTGATACATCGCCGCATCCGCTGCGCGCAACAGCGCGGACGCGTCGGCGGCGTGCGTCGGGTACAACGCGACGCCAATGCTGATCGAGGTGACGACTTCGCCGCCGTCGGGCAGCGTGATCGGCTTTTGCATCGATGCGAGCAGATTCTGCGCGAGCCGCACGGCGTTGGACGTCTGACGCACGCCCGGCAGCATCACGGCGAACTCGTCACCGCCCAGACGCGCGACCAGATCGCCCTCGCGCAACGGCTGACGCAATCGCTCGGCAATGGCGACGAGCACCGCATCGCCCGCGTCGTGGCCCAGTTGATCGTTGATGTCCTTGAAGCGATTGCCGTCAAGATAAAGCAGCGCGACGTGGGTGCCCAACTCGCGCGCCTCAGCGAGCGCCTGCGTGAGCCGCGACTCAAAGTAAGCCCGGTTCGGCAGTCCCGTCAACGTATCGTGATTGGCCTGATGCGCGAGCGTGGCGTTCTGCGCGCGCAAGTGATTCTGCCAGCCCTCGAATTCGTCGAGCAGCGCGTTGAAGTCGTCTCCCAGCTCTTTGAGCTCGGCAATCGGCGTGGCGGCTACGCGCTGATGAAATGCCCGCTCGCGGCGCACGGCGTGCGCCACTTCGGCGAGCGCGCGCAGCGGTTTGACGATATCGCGGTGCATGCGCTTGGCGAGCACATTCGCCACGGCAAACGTCACCAGCAGGCACCCGAGCACGCCGCCGACCCCGCTCAACAGGAAGACGAAGAATTGCCTGCCCTGCCCTTGCACTTCGATTCGTCCAACGATCTTGCCGTCGTGCCGGATCGGCAGTGTTACGGGCCCCGGCAGCGCCACGTCGGCGATGGTACGTTCGAACCGCGCCAGCGTGCCGCCGTCGGGACGCCGCCACAGCGCGAACTGCGCGTCGCGCGCGTCGAGCACGCGCACCTGCACCACGTCTTCGTCGTTTGCGATGACGGCGATGGCCTCCTGCGCCGCGACACGGTCGCCGAACACGACCGCCGCTTCGGCGGTGTAGGCGAGCGATCGTCCGAGCAGCATCAGATTGTTCTCGGCGTACGTGCGCAAGGCGAGCCACGCAACGAGCGAGAGCAGGAGCGCCGCGAAGACCACCGCAGAGACCGCCAGACGCAAGTGCGTGCGACGCAACGCCCGCTGCAACGACGGTCGCCGGTAGCGCATCGGCGGGAGCGAGGGTGGCGCGGCGGGCGGCGTGGTGGGCGGTTCGGTGGGTGGCGGCGGTTCATGCCCGGCGGCACCGGTGCTCGCGTCGACGGCGACTTGCGGCGACAGCAATCCGGCAACGGGCGCACCCGGTCCGGGCGGCGCGGGGTGGGCTGGGGGGAATTGGGTTGTCATGGTGTCCCCGGCTTTCGTGCCAGCTTCAGCACGTTCGGGTGGACACGTACGCCGCTGCGCGCGACTGTGTCGAGGTTGATATCGAAAGTCACCCGGTCGGCATCGACGTTCAGACAGAACATCGTGCCGGCCGTGCACGAATCGTTACGTTCGCTGATCGTGAGCACCGGGTGACCGGCGAGGTTGGTCAGTATCTGGCGGCGTTCGGTGTCGCCCATCGCACCGAGATACAACGCATCGCATAACGAACCAATGGCCGGTTCGGTGCCGGAAATACGCTGGGCCTCGACCGGTTGTGTAATAGCTGACTGCACTGACTGCGGCCCGGCGAGCAGGTCGCGCGCGTAATCGGTACTGCCGATCACGCACAAACGCACTTTCGCCGGCGGCGTCGGCCAGCGCGTGAAACTGATGATGCCGAGCACGACTTGCCGCACGTTGGCATCTCGCGCGCTTGACGAGGCGCTTGCCGCAGCATTCACCGGCACGGCCGGCGATGCGGCAGGCGTCTGCGCCATGGCACTGCCCATCGCGACGACACAAAGCAGAAACAGAAACGGGAGCAGGGGGAGCCCCCAGCGTGTCGGACGGGCGTGCCAATGCAGCACCTCCCGGCGGGCTCGCCAGAGGCCCTGTGTCATGCCGCTCGTGATTGTCCGGACGCTATGCAACGCCGCCTTCCCTTTTACCGAAATATCCGCGATGACCGGAACGCATCGCCCCGCGAAATCGACGCCCTGTCGGTGTCATCCCGCCCGAATCAGGCCGCATGATACCGAACGGCTTTGCCCGAAGCCATATGGACGAGAGATCCGGAGCGCTGGGCGGGGGCACGGCGGCCTGAATGCGGGGGTGACGCCAGCACACAGCATGCCCGTGCCGACGGGTTTCCGAAACCCCTTAAGACCCCACGTTTTCCCTTGCCCGAACACGCTTGCAACGTGGCAGAATGGCGCCCATAACCGATTGAAAAACAAACGGAATCGGGCGATTCGATCGCTCGATTATCGAGACGAAAATCGCAACGCCAGGGAGGTGTTGCATGACGTGCCTGAACTCCGGCCCGACCGGCATTCGGGAGGTACGGACGTGAACGACCCCGTGCCTCGTCGCGTGCCCGACGTTCAAGCCGAATTGAGCCGCGCCGCGCTCGACAGCGCGCCCTATGCCATGTTCGTCTGCACCGACGACGGCATGCTCGAACGCATGAACACGGCGTTTACCCGCCTGACCGGCTATCAGCCCGGCGACCTGCTGGGCAAGCGCGGTTTTCTGTCGTTGCTCGACCCGTCGGAACTGGCGCGCCGCCGTCTGCCCGCGCTGGCCAGCCTCTCGGCCCACGAGCCCGTGCCGTACGACGACGAATGGCATCTGCTCACCCGTATCCGCAGTTGGCTACCCGTGCGCCTCGCGCTCTCCTGCGTCGAACACGCACCGGGCGAGCGGCGCTGGGTCGGTATCGTGCTTGACCTCTCACAGCAGGTGCAGGTCGCGTCGCGGCTCTGGTACGTCACGCACCACGATCCCGTGACCCATCTGCCCAATCAGACCCTGCTCAACGAACGCCTCGAACTGGCGATTCATCGGTGCGCGCACCAGCAGGTCGGGTTGACGGTATTGCTCATGGAACTCGATCATCTGCGCAAATTGCGCAGCACATTCGGCCCGCCGGCCGCCGAGCTGGCGTTGCGCATCGCGGCCGAACGGCTGCGCGAAGCCAGCGGCCCCGAAGACGCGCTGGCGTGCGTTGGCGGGAGCCAGTTCGTCATCGTGACCAACGAAACGGGCGATGCGGCGCGCCTTCTGGCCGCGCGAATTCAGGCACGGCTCGCGCAGTGGGCTGACGTCGATCAGAACCCCGTCGCGCTCGACGCGAGCATCGGCGCGGTCAGCTATCCCGATCATGGCAGTACGCCGGAGACACTGTTGCGTCGCGCGCACATTGCGCTGGGCATGGCCGGGGCGGCCGGTGGCGGGCTGCGTTTCTTCAGCAGCGAGATGGACTCGCAAACGCGACGTCACAACGAACTGGAGGGCCTGTTGCGTGTTGCCGTGCACGAACAGGCGCACTCGCAACTGCATCTCGTCTACCAGCCGCAGGTCACGCTCGCGACCGGCGAAATTCGCAACGCGGAAACGCTGCTTCGCTGGCGTCATCCGACGTTGGGGGCCATCGGGCCGGGGGAATTCATACCGATTGCCGAAACCTCGGGGCTAATCGTGCCGCTGGGCGAATGGGTAATGAGCACCGCTTGCCGCGAAGGGAGCCGCTTGCTGCGGCGATGCGGCCAGTTGCCGCGCATCTCCGTGAACGTCTCCGCGCAGCAGTTCGCGCGGCAGGATGTCGTAGGCATGGTCGAGCGAGCGCTGAACGTGAATGCGCTGGAGCCGCGTCATCTGGAAATCGAAATCACGGAAACCGTGCTGCTCGGGGATTCCAGCGCCGCCCTGGGCTGCCTGGGATCGCTGCACGACATGGGCGTGGAGATCGCCGTCGACGACTTCGGCACCGGCTACGCCAGCCTCGCCTACCTCACACGCTTTCCCGTGCACCGCCTGAAGATCGATCAGAGCTTCGTGCGCGACATGCTCACGCATGCGCCGAGTCACGCCATCGTGAGCGCCGTCATTGCGATGGCCCATTCGCTCGGGTTGCGGGTGACGGCCGAGGGCGTGGAGACGAAGGCGCAGGCGCAACGGCTCACCGAGCTTGGCTGCGACGAAGCGCAGGGGTACTGGTTCGCACGCCCCGTCGACGCGCGAGGCTTCTATCACATCGTGGCGCCGTTGGGCAGCGGCGCACGACGCTGACAGGTCACCCGTAATGGCCTGGTGACTCAAGCACTTTTTGGCGCTCTCTGGCAGGACATTGCTTACCTAAGCTGAAGTCCCGTTCCGGGGAATCGTCATGCTGCCCTTATCCAAACTGCCACGGCCGTTCGCGCGCCGGCACGCCCCTCGTGAAGTGACGAGCGACGCGGGATATCAGGCCGGCAATTCCTGCGCCAAGCCCCGCCTTTTTCGTCGACATGGTGTGTCAGGACTCGCGCGCGACTTTAGAACGCGGTATGGTACGTCGCGAAGGAATTCTCCCGAACGACGTCGCAACGAGGAATATCGCCATGAAAACCAAAGCCGCCATTGCCTGGGAAGCGGGCAAGCCCCTGACCATTGAAGAAGTCGATCTGGAAGGGCCGCGCGCCGGCGAGGTGCTGATCGAGGTCAAGGCCACCGGCATCTGCCATACGGACTACTACACACTCTCCGGCGCCGATCCGGAAGGCATCTTCCCCGCCATCCTCGGCCATGAGGGCGCGGGCATCGTCGTCGACGTCGGCCCCGGCGTCACCACGCTCAAGAAAGACGACCACGTCATTCCGCTGTACACGCCCGAATGCCGTCAGTGCAAATTCTGTCTGTCGCGCAAGACCAACCTGTGCCAGGCGATCCGCAGCACACAGGGTCGCGGCCTGATGCCCGACGCCACGTCGCGCTTCTCGCTCGACGGCAAGCCCATCTTCCACTACATGGGCACCTCCACCTTCTCGAACTACATCGTCGTGCCGGAAATCGCCGTTGCGAAGGTTCGCTCCGACGCCCCGTTCGACAAAGTCTGCTACATCGGTTGTGGCGTGACGACCGGCGTGGGCGCAGTCGTCTACTCCGCCAAAGTCGAAGCGGGCGCCAACGTCGTCGTCTTCGGCCTGGGCGGTATCGGCCTGAACGTCATTCAGGGGGCGAAGATGGTCGGTGCCGACAAGATCATCGGCGTCGACATCAATCCCGGTCGCGTCGAACTGGCCAGGAAATTCGGCATGACCCACTTCATCAACCCGAACGACGTCGAAAACGTCGTCGACACCATCGTGCAGTTGACCGACGGTGGCGCCGACTACTCCTTCGAGTGCATCGGCAACGTCACGACCATGCGTCAGGCGCTCGAGTGCTGCCACAAGGGCTGGGGACAGTCGTTCATCATCGGCGTGGCGGCGGCGGGTCAGGAAATCAGCACGCGCCCGTTCCAGTTGGTGACGGGCCGCGAGTGGAAGGGTTCCGCGTTCGGCGGGGCGCGTGGCCGCACCGACGTGCCGAAAATCGTCGACTGGTACATGGAAGGCAAGATCAACATCGACGATCTCATCACCCACACCCTGCGCCTCGACCAGATCAACGAAGGCTTCGACCTGATGAAACGCGGCGAATCCATTCGCTCCGTCGTGTTGTACTGATCGCGCCAATCCCGCAGCGGGCGGCGGCGCACTCGCACTCCGCCGCCCACTGCGCCGCATTGCACCGATTGCATCCGTTGCACCCGCTGACCCCGCTGGCCCCGCAGGCCCATACAGGCGGGCCGCTCGCACGGGCGGGCAGCTCGACGCAGGCATCGCATACGCCATGCCATCGTCCTTACCGGCTCGACACGGGCCACATCCCCCTGAGACCCCTGGCAGAGGTCAGCCACGTAACGCGCGAGAATATTGCTGCAACGTTTCGTTACGCGTTACCGAAAACCATCAGCCGAGACAACCGGTCGAACCGTCATGAAGTGGAGGTTCAGGGGCGCGGTCTGCTCGCGCAAAGGGATTGCCGGTGGACGCCCTCACATTAGGGAAACAGCGAAACAGGGAGACGAACATGAACAAACGAACCTTGCCGCTCGTGCTCGCGGGCACTGCCATGCTCACGACACTGGTGGCGCTGCCTGAAGTGGCGTCGGCGCAGGCCGGGCAGGCCGTTATCAATGCGCCGGCCAACGTGCGTGCGGGGCCGGCGACCGACTACCCCGTCGTTGCGCAGGCGGCTGCGGGCATGCCGGTAACCGTCTATGGGTGCATTTCCGGTTACTCGTGGTGTGACGTCGGTCTGCCGGGCACGCGCGGGTGGATCTATGCGGCGCTGCTCAGCTACCCCTATCAGGGGAGTCCCGTGCCCGTGCTCAACTACGGCACCGTGATCGGTTTGCCGATCATCACCTTCTCCATTGGCGCGTACTGGGGCAACTACTACCGTAATCGCCCCTGGTACAACGACCAGCGGTATTGGCACCGTCCGCCGCCGGGGCCACGGCCGCCGGGACATTACCCGGGACCGCGGCCGCCGGGAGGTCATTATCCGGGGCCGGGACCGCGCCCCCCGGGGCATGGTGCGGGTCCGGGGCCACGGCCTCCAGGACACGGTGCGGGGCCGGGACCACGGCCACCGGGCCATGGTGGGGGTCCGGGGTCACGTCCGCCGGGCGGTGGGCATGGGGGAGGAAACGGGGGTGGGCATGGCGGTGGACATGACGGGGGTCATGGGGGTCGCCCACCGGGTGGGGGGCGATAGGGAACGCATGAGAGGCCCGATGGTTGGGCTCGGGTAAAGGATGAGTACCGGTAACGCCCGCGGCCCGGGGTGGGTGCGGGCGCAGGGGCGATACCGGGATGTGGCGTTGGGGAGTGTCGCCAAGCCCCACCCTTGAAATTCAGCAACCACTGCACGCATTTTGGGAAAAACGCTTAAAATGTGAGCAATTCCGGCCAGGCGGAGGTGCCGATCAGGCGCCGATGGCCGGACCGCAGGACAGCGAGCCCTTGCACACAAGACGTCTCCCGGCGTTCAGGTGCACCAACATTGCAGACCCTTCAGCAGACCTATCTCCGGTGTGCCATCGCGAAAACCGCGACCGTCACGGCACCCCGGCAGGATCCTCAGTAAGTCTCGATCGTGTTCGTCCCGCCCGGCGTGCCTTTCCATGGGAAAAGGCGCGCTGCGGCATGCCTATCGCCATGCCCCATCCGGCACGCGCTACCCGCGCCCGTCGATGGTGGCCTATTCGCCCGTGCCTCGCGCATCGGCAGCGTTAGTGCAACGACGTGGTTCGTCAGCCCCTGCGGCCATCCGCCAGGCATGGGAACGAACGGCCACAAGCCCGAGGTGCCCTTGCAGCCAGGTCACGGGGACACGTCTCCCGTGGATTCCCCCGATGGCGCGCACGACGCGAACGCCAGGGGCACACGTTGCAGGAACCTTTTGCAGGCAATGAGTCTTTTTCGAACCAAAAACATCGAGAACATGCTGGCCGCCGGTCGCGCCGGCAGTCTCAAGAAAGTGCTGGGACCGGTCGACCTCGTCCTCATGGGCATTGGCGCCATCATCGGCACCGGCATCTTCGTGCTCACCGGCACCGGTGCGCTGACCGCCGGCCCGGCGCTCACCCTCTCCTTCATCATCGCGGCCATGGCCTGTGGTTTCGCCGCCCTGTGCTACGCCGAATTCGCCTCCACCATCCCCGTCTCCGGCTCCATCTACACCTACAGCTACGCCACCCTCGGTGAGATCGTCGCGTGGATCATCGGCTGGGATCTGATGCTCGAATACGGCCTCGCGTCCTCCGCCGTCTCCGTCGGCTGGTCCGGGTACTTCCAGTCGCTTGCCGCCGGCTTCGGCCTGCACCTACCCGCGGCAATCACCGCGGCCCCCGGCAGCGTGCCCGGCGTGAGCACCTTCATCAACCTGCCCGCCGTCGTCATCATGCTGCTCATCACCTGGGTGCTGTCGTACGGCGTGCGCGAGTCCGCACGCATCAACAACCTGATGGTCGCCATCAAGATCGGCGTCGTGCTGCTGTTCATCGCCGTGGGCGTGTGGCACGTCAAACCCGTGAACTGGACACCGTTCATGCCCTTCGGCACCAGCGGCATGTTCAATGCGGCAGCGCTCGTCTTCTTCGCTTTCATCGGCTTCGACGCCGTGACATCCGCCGCCGAAGAAGTGCGCAATCCGGGACGTGACCTGCCCATCGGCATCATCGGCTCGCTCATCGTCTGCACCCTGCTCTACGTGGCGGTCGCCGCCATCATGACCGGCATCGTCCCCTTCGCGCAGTTCGCCGGTGTCGATCACCCCGTGTCGCTCGCGCTGCAATACGCCGGGCAGAACTGGATCGCAGGCTTCGTCGATCTGGGCGCGATTCTCGGCATGACCACCGTCATTCTCGTGATGACCTATGGCCAGACCCGCATCACCTACGCCATGTCGCGCGACGGCCTGCTGCCGCCGCTGCTCTCGCGCATTCATCCCACGCACAAGACCCCGTTCGCCGGGACGTGGATCATCGGCGTCGTGTTCGCCGTCATCGCAGGGTTCGTACCGCTGGGCGTGCTCGCCGAGCTGATCAATATCGGCACCCTGTCGGCCTTCGCGCTGGTGTCCGTCGCCGTGCTCGTGCTGCGTCGCACGCGCCCCGACCTGCCCCGCGCCTTCCGCGTGCCGGGTGCGCCGGTCGTGCCGCTCATCTCCGCCGGTCTGTGCCTGTTCCTGATGGCGCACCTGCAAGCCACCACGTGGATCGCCTTCGTGGTCTGGCTCGCCATCGGCATGGTGATCTACTTCACCTATGCGCGCCGCAACGCCCTGCTGCACAAGCACGGCGATACGCCGCAGGCCTGACCTGCGCGCCCCCCTGATTCGCTGATCCCGGCCTGAGCGCCAGACCGACTACACCGCCTCGCGCCCCGGCGCGAGTGCGCGTATAGTCCTGTCCTGAATCACCCCGCCTCACCCGCATCCTGCAAGTCGTTCGTCCGTGCTTCCCTTGCCGTCGTCTGCACACGTCCCTGCCAAGGAAAAAGAACATGCGCCGTTATGCCCTGCTTGCCGCTGTGCCCGCCGCGTTCGCCGCGGGCTTTCTTTCCTCCCACCTGATGCCGAGCGCCACCGCGCAGGCCACACCGCTGACGGCGCAGATCATCGATGTCGGCGCCATGACCGACGAACAGATCAGCAATCTCGTGCCCAACATAGGAACGCTGCGCACCCGAACCCTGGTCGCAACGCCGAACGGCACCATCGCCGTGCAAAGCGGCAACGTGCCGCGTCACACCCATCAGGCAGCCGACGAGATTCAGTATGTGATTTCAGGCAGCGGCACCTTCTGGCTGGGCGACCAGCAGCGCGAGGTGCATCCGGGAGATCTGATCGTGATTCCGCGCGGCACCGTGCACGCGGGCTCGCAGAACACCAGTGGTGAATTCAAGGTGCTGGCGGTGAAATTGCCGCCGCAGGCGCCGAACGATATTCAATTCGTCAAGTGATGGCAGCGGTGTCGTAGCCTCGACGGATGGGCCGCTTGCCGCGCCCGTCCGTCAGGCGCTTGCCATGCTCGCGCCACGTTTGTCCGGCCCTCAGCCGAAATGGCGATTGAGCCACACCGCGCCGTAGCCGAGCGCGAACATCGTGAGCAGCAGCGGCACCGAAATGCGGATGATCTGGATGACGAGCGGACGCGGCGGCAGATCCTCCTGCTGCGGCATACGCCCTGTCTCATGCAACGCGCCGGTGCACAGCGCCGCCGCCAGCGCACTCGCAAAGACCCAGAACGTCTGGTTGTAGAGCAATGCGATGAGCAGCAACGTGAGCGCCACGTTACGTCCGTGATAGATCAGATTGACGATATTGCGAAAGGCTTGCGGCGACATGTCGGAAAAGCACTGACGTGTGCACGGATGCACCGCCTGCGCGAAGAGTCTTGTTATTTGTCTTTGACCTGCGGCACGCCGCGTGAATGATGCATCGCGACGCGCCACGGCCCTCGAAAGCTGAGCAGAGCTTATCCAGTCATAACGGCTTTTACCCGCCGAGTCTTTAACCGTTCTGCGTGCGCGCAAGCTCAATGCACCGATGCCGGCCATCATATGAATGGAGTATCCTCCCCCGCATGACAGCCCCCGCATCTTCCCGTCTCCAGCAAGCGGCTCAGGACACCCGCGACGGTGCCCCCGAACGAGCCGTCTACGTCATCGTGGCGCATCCGCGCTGGCGCGACTCGCGCGTCAACCGTCGCCTGCTCGAAGCCGCGCGCGGCATCGCGGGTGTCGACGTCAACGATCTTTACTCGACGTATCCCGACTTCAGCATCGACGTCGCTGCCGAACAGCGGCGCGTGGCGCGCGCCGATCTGATCGTGCTCGTGCATCCGATCTATTGGTACAGCATGCCGCCGTTGCAGAAACTCTGGTTCGACGAAGTGCTGTCGTGGGGCTGGGCCTACGGCCATGACGGCCACGCGCTCGCGAACAAGGATCTCTGGCTCGTGGCAAGCACCGGCGGGCCGCTGGAGAGCTATCGGCCCGACGGCTATAACCAGCACGAGTTTGCCGATTTCCTGCCCGCCTATGAACAGACGTCGCACCTGTGCGGCATGCGCTTCCTGCCGCCGCATGTGCTGTACGGCGCACGACGCTGCGACGCCGCTGCGCTCGATACCCACGTCAGCGAGTTCGTGGGGCGGCTCGCAACGTACCCGCAATGGCCGGAGTTGATCTCGATGGCCGACGCGTCCGAATGCGAGGTCATCCCGGCAACGGATCGTCCGCGCGGTGGGACTGAAGCGACGGGTACGACGAACCCATCGCCCGATGACAACAATGGCGACGATAGCAACGACGGCACGCCGTCCGAGGCGACGAACGCCACTGCCGGGAGGGCCGTCTGATGGAACACGTCCCGTCGTGGCTGCTCGCCAGTCTGATTTATCTGGCGGCGGCCGTCATCGTGGTACCGCTGTCGCGCGCGCTGGGCCTCGGCGCGATCATCGGCTATCTCGCCGCGGGGATCGCTATCGGGCCGTGGGGCCTCGGCCTCGTCTCGCGCGTGGAAGACGTGCTGCACTTCGCCGAATTCGGCGTGGTGCTCATGCTGTTTCTCGTCGGTCTCGAACTTGAGCCCCGGCGCCTGTGGAGTCTGCGACGGCCGATCTTCGGCTGGGGCTCGGCGCAAGTTCTCGGCTGCGCTGTGCTGCTCTTCGCCGCGGGCCTCGCGCTGGGCGCGCCGTGGCGCATCGCCCTCGTGGCAGCACTCGGCCTCGCGTTATCGTCCACCGCCATCGCCTTGCAAGTGATGGCCGAGCGCAATATGCTCGCCACCGCGAGCGGTCAGGCCGGCTTCTCGATCCTGCTGTTTCAGGACGTTGCGGCCATCCCGATTCTGGCGCTGCTGCCGCTGCTCGCCAACTCGTTCGACAGCCACGCGATGACGGGCACGACGCGCGCGCTCGAAGCCCTGAAGATCGTCGGCGTGATCGCCGCCATCATCCTCGGCGGCCGGCTCGCCTTGCGCCCGCTGCTGCGCTGGATCGCCAATAGCAAGACGCCGGAGATCTTCACGGCAACGGCACTGCTGCTCGTCGTAGCCATCGCAACGCTGATGCAAGTGGTCGGGTTGTCGATGGCGCTCGGGGCATTCCTCGCGGGCGTGCTGCTCGCCGAGAGCGAGTACCGGCGCGAGCTGGAAACCGACATCGAGCCGTTCAAGGGATTGCTGCTGGGGCTGTTCTTTATCGCCGTGGGAATGAGCATCGACTTCGGCGTGCTGCTCGCGCAGCCGTTGCGCATGATCGCCGTCGTCGTCGGCTTCATGGCGCTCAAGGGTCTCGCCATCTACAGCGTGGCGCGACTGATGCGTCTGCCCTATCAGGAGCGCCCGATCTTCACGCTGCTGCTCGCGCAAGGCGGCGAGTTCGCCTTCGTGGTGTTCCAATCGGCAGGCCCGCAGGTGCTGCCGCCGGCAGTGTCGTCGTTCCTCATCGGTGCCGTCGCCTTGTCGATGCTGGTCTCGCCGCTCCTGCTTGTCGCCATCGACAAATGGCTGCTGCCGCGCTACAGCCTGAAGGGTTCGCCGCGCATGGAGGAGATTGCCGAGCCGCAGTCGGCCAGCGTGGTGATCTGCGGGTTCGGACGCTACGGACAGATCGTCGGCCGCGCGCTGGTGCCGCAGGGCGTGTCGGTCACAGTGCTCGACCATGATCCCGACACCATCGAGAGCCTGCGTCAGATCGGTTTTCGCGTGTTTTACGGCGACGCCACGCGCCTCGATCTGCTGCGTATCGCAGGCGTGGCGACCGCGCGTGCGGTGGTCATTGCCGTGGACGACATCGATCAGTCGCTCGAAATCGCCGACCTCATGCGCGAGCACTTCCCCAACGTGCCCGTCGTAGCGCGTGCACGCAACGTCGGACACTTGTTCCAGTTGCGCGATCGCGGGGTGAAGCACATCGAACGCGAAGTCTTCGATGCCTCGCTGCGCAGCGCGCGCTCGGTGCTCGAAACACTCGGGTGGCCCGCGGCCGAAGCACGCGAGGCGACGATGGCGTTCCGGCGCGCGAATGTACAGTTGACGGACGAGATGTACCCCTCCTACCAGGATCGCAACAAGATGATCGCCACCGCGAAAGAGGGGCGTCGTCAGTTCGAGGAGCAGATGGCGCGCGAGCGCGCAACGCGCCGTGCGCAGCGTCAGGTCACTTTCGGCTGGGACGGCGACCGTGCGCCCGACAAGACACTGGCGGCCGCCAACGCAGACATCACAACGTCACACGCACAGCCCGCGCGAAGCCAGGACACTCAAGACCCTCACGCGCCAGACGACAGCCGCGCCTGAGTCCAGTGCGGGGCATCGAATCCGGGGCGTCACATCCGGGTCGTCAAATACGCCCCACCGAATATTCCTATCGACGCGATAGCGCGTGATCAGTCGAACGGTTTGAAGTGACCGTCGGCCGGCACGCGCGCATCGGCGTGCAGACGCGTTTCAGCCTCCGAACCGGCAAGCCCGCGATAGTAGAGATGCACGCCAATCGCCGCCGAGTAGCGACGAATTTCCACGAGCGTCAGATACGCATGTTCGGCCGACGTGAACATCAGATACGGCGACTCCTCTTCGATCAACCCGGCAACCTGATGCAGGCCGTGGCGATGCAGCACGGCCGTGAGTTCGTCGCGGCTGCGGTGCGTATTCGCGTCGGTGGCCGGGTACATCATGCGCAGCAAAGCGAGCGGATGATCGGCAACGGCGAGCGACAGCGCTTGTACGACAGCGTGACTATCGAGAGCCGTAGCCACGGCTTCACCTTCGGGACGATGCTGCGGGAAAAGTTGCTCAAGGGTCAGCGACATGATGAGTCCATTGCAAAGTAGCTGCGAAAACTGCGACAGCGGTTTTACAGTCTAGTCACCTCTGGGCGCGCGATATAGCGCGTCGCGCGAATACCTGCGTTGCATGCGCCGCAACAATTACCAAATATTTCACAACGCTCCCACGTCGAGCGCTCGTCTCCTGCCACAACTTTCCACGCATTGCCATTACGCAGTTTTACGTCATGCCCTTGCCTCGCGCCGGTGACACAATGCAACGATTAACAAGTTAACAATAAGGAAGAGACAGTCGTGGTCAAGCGTATTTCCCATTTTTTCACGCAGGTCGTGCACCGTTTTTTGCCCGATCCGCTCATCTTCGCAATCTTCCTCACCGTCATTACCTTCGCGCTCGCACTGGGCTTCACGCCCAAGACGCCGGGCGAACTCGTGCAGCTCTGGGGATCGGGTTTCTGGAATCTGCTCGCCTTCTCCATGCAGATGGCGATGATTCTGGTGACGGGTCACGCCCTCGCCAGTTCCGCGCCGATGAAGCGCGCGATGGCCGCGCTGGCAGGTTCCGCGCGCTCGCCTGCGCAAGCCACGATGATGGTCGCGTTGCTCTCGGGTATCGCCTGTGCGATCAACTGGGGTTTCGGTCTCGTGCTCGGTGCGATGTTCGCGCGCGAAGTCGCCCGTCGCGTCAAGGGCACGGACTACCGTTTGCTCGTCGCATGCGCGTACATGGGCTTTCTGACGTGGCACGGCGGGTTGTCCGGTTCGGTGCCGCTGGTCGCGGCAACGCATGGCAATCCGATGGAAAAGGTCGTCGGCCTGATTCCCGTCTCACAGACGCTTTTCACCGGCTACAACGCGTTCATCACCCTCGGTCTGATCGTGATGCTGCCGCTGCTCGCTCGCGCGATGATGCCGCGGCCGAACGAAGTCGTGTCCGTCGATCCGAAGCTGCTTGTCGACGAGCCCACGCATGAGCGCGTGCTCGGCCCGGACGCCACGCTCGCGGAGCAGCTCGAAGAAAGCCGTCTGCTATCGCTGCTGGTGTTCGTGCTGATCGCCGGGTTTCTGGTGCTGCGCACCGTCACCAAGGGTTTCACGCTCGATATCGATACTGTGAACATTGCGTTCCTCGGCATCGGCATCCTGCTGCATCGCACGCCGATGGCTTACGCCCGCGCAGTGGCGAATGCGGCACGCGGGGCGTCCGGCATCATGATCCAGTTTCCCTTCTATGCCGGCATTCAGGCGACGATGGATCACTCGGGACTCGCTGGCGTCATCACGAACTGGTTCATCGAAATCGCCAACGCCCACACGTTCCCGTTGCTCGCTTTCGTCAGCTCGGCCGTGATCAACTTCGCAGTGCCTTCCGGTGGCGGTCACTGGGTGGTGCAGGGTCCGTTCGTCATGCCCGCCGCGCAGGCGCTGCACGCCGACATGGGCAAAGCAGCGATGGCCATCGCCTACGGCGAAGCCTGGACCAACATGGCGCAACCGTTCTGGGCATTGCCCGCGCTCGCGATTGCCGGGCTGGGGGTGCGCGACATCATGGGCTACTGCGTCACGGCGCTGCTGTTTTCGGGGGCGATCTTCATCGCCGGGATGTACCTGTTCTGATGTCTTGCCGACGCGCGCCGTGGACAGCCCGTACGCCGGTCTGTACGGCGCGCAGTCATCGCTGGTGATATGATTTTTGCCGACGCCGACAAGACGCTTATCGAATGCGATACCCCGACCAGATGTCCGACACGTTAGCGGCAGCCGTTGCGCAAGCCGACCATGTCATGCGCCATTGGCAATACGATGCCGATGGCCCCGTGAAAATTGGTTCGGACTCCCACAAGCGCATGTTCTGCCGCATGCTGCTGGAATCTCATAATCCCTACAAGCCATCCGTCATTGAGTGGCCGAAGCTGCCGCCCGATGCGCTCAAACGTCTGACCGCGCTGCCCATCTGGGACATTGCCGTGCAGACGGAAGGCCGCGCGTCGATTCGCGTCGCCACGTATGCGGCAACGATTCAGGACCCGTTGCTGCGCGAAGCGCTGGTGATGGACGGCGAGGAAGAAGCCCGTCACAAGGTCGTGCTCTCCAAGCTGGTCGAAGCCTACGGCATCGAACTCGCGCCCGAGCCGCCGTACCCGCCCCCGGGAGACCCCGAATGGGCGTGGATGAAAACGGGCTTCAGCGAGTGCATCGACAGCTTCGTCGCCTTCGGGCTGTTCCGCTCGGCCCAACGCTCCGGCTATTTCCCCGAGGCGCTGGTCGAGACGTTCGAGCCGGTGATTCAGGAGGAGGCGCGCCACATTCTGTTCTTCGCGAACTGGGTGGCCTGGTATCGGCGCACGCTGCCGTTCTGGAAGCGTCCGTGGTTCTATGCGCGCGTTGTCGCGGTCTGGATCACGCTGATCTGGGATCGCATGGCGATTGCCCGCGGCATCGACACCGATGGCGTGGCGCGCGACGTCAACTTCCCCGCAACGGGCACCGCCGATATCGGCGAGTCGCTCAAGCCGCGCGACATGATCCTGCTGTGTCTCGAAGAAGACGCCCGACGCATGGACGGCTACGACAAGCGTCTGCTGCGCCCGACGTTCGTGCCGAAACTCGCCCGCCTTGCGCTGCGTTTCATGAAAAGTTGAACGTCGCGGCCTTTGCCGCCCTGGTGCCGTCCGAAGCCCTTTCGGACGCATCCGAAAATTTCTGGCCCAAATTCCGAATACGCGGCGCTGCCCGTCTGCCAGACTCCTGGTCTTCCTGTCGTCCGCGGTTCCACACAACCTCCCGGTCTGACGCCAGGGTGTAAGCCCCCCCTGCTGCATGCCCGCCGTGCTCACTGTTGCGCCCTTTTTGCGCATTCGCGCCTGACGCGCGCGCCGGTCCCCGCTATCGCGGGTTTCCGCGCACGCGTGATCGCGCCATGCATTGCTTCGACCATGAAAAGGGGCTGCACAATCCGTGGCACATCGCGACCGCCAGATCTTCATTGCATCCATCGTTCGCCGCATTGGCGGATTCGCCCCTCGCGTACCGGCCCTTCTGCGGACCTGCGCGCTGACGTGTGGACTCGTGCTTCATTGCGACCCGACGGCCCCTCAGGAGCGTATCTCGCCCGCGTTCAGCGACGCCGTCAGGCAAGGCGTGCAGGACGAACAACTGGAACGCCAACGCAGGGAAGCCGAAGCGCGTGCAGCGCGCGCGGCGGCACCGGATGTGCGTCTGCCGCCCGTGGCTGTGGGCGCGTCGCCTGACGACATCGACACGCTACCGGTCGAATCGCCCTGCGTCGCGTTGCGCCGCATCACTGTCACCGGCCTCGACGGCACCGCGCCTCCCGCATCGTTTGCGTTCGTCGAATCCACGCTCACTCCGTTTGTCGGGCAATGCGCGGGCGCTAACGGCGTAGCCCAGATCGCTTCCGTGGCCACGGGGGCGATCCTGACAAAAGGCTGGGTCACAACACGTGTGATCGTCCCCGAGCAGGATCTGGCCGACGGACATCTGAGACTGCATCTCATCCCCGGCAAAGTCTCGGCAGTCCGATTCTCCGATTCGTCCGTGCGTGGCAGTTGGCGCTCCGCGGTCCCGTTGCGCGCCGGCGACACGCTGTCCCTGAATGCGCTGGAACAAGGGCTCGAACAACTCAAACGTATGCCAAGCCAGGATGCGGATATCCGTATCGAGCCCGGCGACGCACCGGGGTCGAGCGAGGTATTGATCGATGTGCAAAGGCAGCGGCCGTGGCGTCTGCTCGCCTCAGTCGATAACAGTGGCACGCGCGACACCGGCCGCCTGCAAGGCCAGGTGGCAATCGGCATCGACAATCCGCTCGGCTTGAACGACCTGCTCGATGTCTCGGTCCAGCACGACCTGTCGACCGGCGACGACAGGTTCGGCACAAAGGGCGCCAGCGTCAGTTACTCGATGCCGTGGGGCTACAACACCGTTTCCATCTTCGGAAGCACGCGCGCCTACTTTCAGCGGATTGCGGGCGCCAATGAGTCGTTCGTGTCGAGCGGTCGTCATCAAACGGTCGAGCTTCGGCTGGAGCGCGTCGTGCATCGCGACAGTCTTGGCAAGACAGCGATCGACGCGCGGCTTGGACGTCGCTTTGGAAGGAGCTTTATCGAAGACTTCGAAATCTCACAGCAGTACCGGAACAACACCTATGTGCAACTCGGTGCAACGCACCGGCAGTACTTCGGCAGCGCGCAGGCGGACATTGCCCTGAATTACCGGCAAGGCATGCCCTGGTTCGGCGCGCAGGACGATCTGCGCGACCCCGTCACTCGCCTGCCAACGCAGCAGACCTATCGCTATCGCATGTTCACCCTGGATGTGCAGTGGTCCGTGCCGCTGCGGGTGCCTGTACTCGCGCTCAGATACGTCGGCATGTTCCACGGCCAGACCACGGCAGACGCTTTGTGGGCTGTCGATCAGTTAGCCATCGGCGGACGGTACAGCGTACGCGGCTTTACCGGCGATCAGACCCTGAGCGCCGAGCGCGGCTTCTTCCTTCGCAACGAGTTGCATGTCCCGATAGGGGCGAGTGCGCACGCAGTGTATGCAGGCGTGGACTACGGGCGTGTGTTCGGCCCAAGCGCTCGTTACCTTCCCGGCACCCAACTCGCCGGCGCGGTCATTGGCCTGCGCGGACAAATCGGTGCGTACGGCGGGCCGTGGGGCAACGCCAGCTACGACGTCTTTGTCGCCAAACCCCTCTTCCACCCCGCCCGATTCCCGATCAATGCCACCGTTGCCGGCATTTCGCTCGCCCTTCGCTACTGAGTCCCACCCATGAACACACGTTGCTTTCGTCTGATCTTCAGTCATCTCCAACGCCAATGGGTTGCCGTCGGCGAAAACGTCCGTCGTGGACGAGCGCCCGGATGCGGGCGCAGTGCTCGCCGTCGCGGACCAGGCAACGCGACGGTGGCGCGGCGACAGAACCCATCGATCCCGTTCAGTTCGGCATGCTTGTCCGCGCTGATAGTCCTGGGCTTGCCGATCACCGCTTCGCCGCAAATCGTCGCGGCACCGGGTCCTCACGCCCCCGGGGTCAGCGTCACACCGAACGGATTGCCGCTCGTGAACATCACTACGCCGAGCGCGGCGGGCGTGTCGCAAAACCAGTACCAGCAGTTCGACGTTCCGGCGCAGGGCGCGATACTCAACAACTCGCCCACCATCGTAAAAACGCAGATCGGCGGACTCGTACCGGGCAACCCCAACCTCACTGGCGCCCCGGCACGCATCATCGTCAACCAGGTGACAGGGACGTTGCCGTCGAACCTCGCCGGTTATCTCGAAGTGGCCGGGAATCGGGCCGAAGTCGTCGTCAGCAACCCCAATGGGCTCACCTGCCACGGCTGTGGCTTCATCAACACCTCGCGCGCCGTGCTCACGACCGGCCTGCCGGTGTTTGGCGGTAGTGGTTCTCTCGAAGCTTTCCGGGTCACCGACGGCCGCTTGCGAATTACCGGTAGCGGTCTGAACGCCGGTAATCTCGAGCGCGCCGCCCTGCTCGCCCGCGCTGTCGAGATCAATGCCGCCGTTCACGCGCAGCAGCTCGACGTCATTGCGGGCCTGAACGATATCGACGCAGCGACGTTCGGCATCCATAGCCGCCAGGCGGCGGCGACCGGCAAGCCCTCGTTCGCGCTGGACGTCTCGCGTCTGGGCGGCATGTATGCCGGAAAGATCCGGCTCATCGGCACCGAAGCCGGTGTGGGCGTCAATCTGGACGGTCACGTCAGCGCAAATCAAGGGGCGCTCGTGCTCGACAGCGCGGGGCAGCTTCAGATTAGCGGGAAGCTGCAAGCGCGCAGCGATATTCGTGTGAAGGCCGCAGCAGACCTGTCGATCCGTGGCGATACCCTGGCCGAAGGTCAACTGACGCTCGAAACCGCGCGGAATCTGGTCAGTTCGGGAAGCATGCGCGGCGCACGCGATGTGAAGCTCGATGCCGGTAACGCGTGGCACCATACCGGCACGGTATCCGCGGGTCGGCATCTCGAAGTCGATGCGGCCTCGATAGCATCGACAGGCGTCATGGCCGCGGGCGCCGAAACCGACGCAACGCAAGGGGCGACAGGGAACATTTCGCTCTCAACGGCAGGTAGGTTGCAAGCCGGCGGAACGCATACGGCCACCGGCAACATCGGATTCATGGCGGACGTCGTCGACCTGAGCGACTCGACTTCGACCACACGCCTCGGACTGCGAATCGATGCACGGCGCGGCGCCGTCACGATGGCGCGTGCGACAACCCGAGTTGGGGACACGACGCATATCACGGCCAGCGGCGACGTCTTTCACGACCAAGCGACGCTTAGCACGTCCAGCCTGTTCATAGCGGGGGCGAGCCTGAGCAACGACAACGGACGTCTCCTCCAATGGGGGGCATCGTCCCCGTTCCGAATTGCCCTTTCCGGCCCGTTTAGCAATCGCCAAGGTCAGGTACAAGCCAATAGCAGCAACCTGTCGCTGACTTCCGGTCAAATCGACAACACCGCCGGCAAGATCGAACACGCCGGCGCCGGTGTCTTCCGTCTCGTCACCGGCGCCGTCGGAAACACGGGCGGGACACTCGCCACCAACGGCGCCATGATCGTCGATGCCGGCGACTGGCGAAACGATCAGGGCACCGTTTCAGCGAAGCAGTCACTGGCAGCCGGAATACGCGGCCAGTTGACGAACTCGGCCGGGTTGATGCAGACCGGCGGTCTGTTCTCGCTGACGGCACACGACATCAAGAACCTCGGCGGGCGTTTGCTGGCACTTGGCAACGCCAATTTCCGCCTATCCGCCGACAAAGGCATCGAAAACGGACGCCTTGGCACGACGTTGGGGGAAATCGCCGGGCGCGGCGATGTGGTGCTTGCCGCCACATCACTCGCCAACAGCGGGGCTTGGACCGCCCAAGGCTCACTCCTCATAGACGCTGCGGGCGACCTGCTGAATGTGGGCGGGCGCATTGTTGCGCGGCGTCAAGTGACCGTCGCCGCGCGGGGTGCATTCGACAACACCCGCGGCACGTTGAACGCCGGCGAGGCGCTGAGCCTTCAAGCCGACGCCATCGACAACACGCTCGGACAAATGCAATCGCGTTCGCTCTCCGTGTATGCCCGGCATCTGAACAACCGGTCAGGGTCGATCGGCCAGACGGGCATCGGCGCCCACGACCTGGCGCAATTGCACGTTGCCCAGCGCCTGAGCAATCACATGGGCTCGATTCATCTGGCCGCTCGTGACGCCACGATCGACGCCGCCGAATTCGGGAACGCAGGCGGCACCGTGGCGCACGCCGGGAGTGGGGTGCTGTCCATCAATGGACAAGCGCTCGGCAATCGAAACGGGCGCATCGGCACGAATGGCGGCCTGCGGCTCAATGCCGAGTCGTTAGAGAACAGCGAGGGGCAATTAACGGCGTTGCGACACCTCACGTTTAACGTTCGGGAGGCCATAAGCAATGCGTCAGGAAGGATTGCCGCGAATGCCAACATCGCCGTCGAAGCCGGCAGCCTGGACAATACTGCCGGTCGTCTGTACGCCGGCAAATCTCTCGCGCTGAAGGTCGCCGCCGACGTCGTCAACAACGCGGGATACCTCGCGGCGGGCGGCCACCTGAATGCCGAAGGCGGTGGCAGCTTCGTCAACCGCTCTGGCCGCGTAAGCGCCCACCATGGGTTGCACATCAAGGTCGCCGACAAGATCGACAACACCGATGGCGAACTCGACGTCAGCGCTGACAACGGGCACATGCGCGTATTCGGGAGACAGCTGGATAACGCGGGCGGCAGCCTGGCGAATGCGGGAACCGGCGCCATCGACATTGCGATGCGCGAGCGGCTGCACAATCGCGCCTCTCAGGCGCGTGCCGCGCACCGTGGCGGCAGCATTGCCGGCAACGGGGCCATCAACGTTTCGGCCGACGGTATCGAGAATATCGATGGCGCACGGATCGCCGCCGGGACTTCGCTCTCGCTCACGTCGACCGGCGACATCGACAACCGGCTCGGACGACTACACGCCAATGGCCCTTTGAGCGCCACCGCGAATCACAACGTCAAGAACGCGAACGGCGCCATCCATTCAGGCAAGGCGCTGAAACTCACAGCGACGGGTGCGCTCGACAACACTGGCGGGAGCATTGAAACAGCTGGCGATCCCTCGATCGGCGGAGACGACACCCTCACCGTCTTTGCCGACGCACTGGACAACACCGACGGCCGAATCGTCAACGGCACACGCAGCGGCAGCGGCAGCAACGATCTGGCCATCACCGCCGAAGCGATTGTGAATGCGCAAACCGGTCATTCGGCATCGGATCGCCCTATCGGATTGATTGGCGGCAACGGCCGCGTCTTCGTTACGGCGTTCTCATTGATGAATGGGCCGAACGCACAAATGAGCGCCGCAGCGAATCTGTCGCTGAGCGTTCGAGACAAACTTGGCAACGCGGGCACCCTGTTTTCGGGCACAGATCTCGATGTGACGTGGCGCGATGCCGCAAGAACACGGGTATTCCATAACACCGGCGATGTGCAGGCGGGACGTAACGCGTCCCTCGCGGCCAATGAACTGGATCATCGCGCGGGCGGAATTGCTGTCAATCGGAACCTGAATCTGCGCGTCGGCAGCTTGCTCGGCAACGCGCGAGTGCGCGCAGGCAACGATCTGAGCATCGCGCTGCCGGGCGACTATATCTATGGCGCCGATCACACCTGGCAAGCCGATGGCAGTCTCACGCTCGATGTCGGCGGCCTGCTGCGTGTTCACGGCGCACTCGGGGCCATCAAGCAACTCACGGTGAACGCGGCCAATGTCGTCAACGCCGGACAAGGCCGCCTGCGTGGCGGATCGGTTCTCCTCAATGTCGCTGGCGACATCACCAACGAAACCCGCATCGATGGCGACGACGTCAGACTGCGCAGCATCCGGTTCGTCAATACCGGTGCGGTCATGGGTGGTCGAATCCGATTCGATGGCGAGAGCGTGAGGAACACTGGAGCGCGCGCCGTGCTGGCAGCGACACAGCAACTGGACCTCTTCGCCACAGGCGATGTCCTTAACGAGAATGGCGCAACGCTATTCAGCCTCGGCACCCTTCGTCTCGCAGCGGGAGAAACGCGCGATGCACAGGGCTTTCTGACCCAGCAAACGGGGCGATTCATCAACCGATCGGCGGTGATGGAAGCCGGTGGCGACGTGGACATCGCCACACGCGAGTTTGTGAACGACCGTAGTTACGTGAACATTCTGCGAGGCGTCGACGAAGGCGAGACACGGCAAGTGCGCGATCTCTGGATCGCAGGCTACGTAGCGCTTCCGGACGCAGACAGTCGTGCTCGATGTGCCGCGCTCAGAGGCGCCGCCTGTGAAACGTTGCCGACGACCCACATGAGTCACAGTCTGAGTGTTGACGGCGAACCCGCGATGGTCGAACAAAAATATTCGGAGATCGACGCGAATGGCGAAGAGGTGAGGAAAACGCGCCTGGTTCCCAATCCGCGTAACCAGACCTTTACGCAATGGCGGTGGAACCGGGAAGCGCGCGCGGCACTCTCCAGCGAGAAACTTCACGCGGTGGGAAGTCCCATCAGCGTCACCATTCCGAAGCGAGGCGTGACGGCGCTCGACGCCGACGCCAAAACATTCTCGCTGGAAAAGCCCATTGTCGAGGTGTATCAGCCATATGCCTTCTCGCAAGCGTACGACACCCGCAACATCACCCAACGCGCCGTTCAGCATTTCGAATCCGTGAGCGACGACGGTCAGGGAAATTGGGTCATCCGGTTCTGGCCCGACTTCGATCCGTCGGCGCATATCCGGCCGACGGTGGTCGATCAGTCGAACAGCACCGTCACGGGGGCGCATGACGAGGGGGTCCGGATTTTCCGCCGCGGATATGGCATCCAGGACGGTCGCGACACCAACGAATACCGCCGCCGCATCACCGTGCGCAGCAAGACCGACGTCATGGGCGACGTCGCCGATCCCGGCATCCTCACCTCGCAAGGCACCATCCGGCTGAATGTGGGCAACGGCACCGCGTTGAATCATGCGTCGACGATCAGTGCTGGCGGAGATCTCCAGGTTCGCGGCAATGGCGGTCAAATCACAAGTCGCAGCATCGGCCTGGAGCGCGTTGAACGCATAGCGCAATCGTCGGATCTGTATTGGCACGAAAAGCGGGGCAATAGCGACAGATGGTTCACGACGGTCGACCTTGGCGTCACGGAACGTCGCGCTATTGTTGGCGGACTCCCGAGCCTGATCTCTTCGAATGGGACGACGCACCTACGCGGTCGCGACGTCACGATTGAGACGGCCACCGCCGACGGAACGGTCATTGGCAACAGACACACCGATAGCGATGTCGGCACGGCGCAGCGCGTCGCCGTCGGCGAAAACCCTGCAACGGTCTCCACCGGCAGGCCATCTCCGGTGGATGCGTTGGTCGCCAAGCCTCCCGCGTTCGACATATCGGGCGCAGTCCAGACGCTTGATGCCGTCTCAGGCGGTATCCCCGGACTGGAGCTTCCGCGCAGCGCACTCTTCACGGTCGTCACGACACCCGGCCACCCTTACCTCGTCGAGACCGATTCTCGATTCACCGACCGTGGCACCTCCGTCTCCAGCAACTACATGCTGGACCTCCTCGGGATTGCTCCGGATAGCGTCGAGCGTCGTCTTGGAGACGGATTCTACGAAGCGAAGCTCGTGCGCGAGCAGATTCTGACGTTGACCGGACGCGCCTCCCTTGGCCTCCGCGACAACGCCGCTTCGGCGGCCATCGACGCGCAATTTCGAACGCTTCTCGCGCAAGGCGCACGGGCAGCCCGTGATCTGGAACTTCGCGTTGGCATTCGACTGACGTCCGAGCAGATGCGAGCGCTGACCGACGATATCGTCTGGTTGGTCAGACAAACCGTTACGCTGCCCGACGGCACGACGGCAACGGTCCTGGTGCCGACGGTATACCTCGCCCATGGCAAGCGCGTCGTCATGCAACCGGGCGGTGCATTGGTCACGGGCCGAGACGTCATCGTCGAGGCGACGCATCAAGTGAGCAATAGTGGTCAGATCGTCGGCAACGCGAGCACGCGAATCCGCGCGCTTGACGTCGAAAATCGCGGCGTGATTGGCGGCTCCCGCGGCTCCGGCGGCTCACGCAAGGGCAACGCCGGCATGGTCGAGGTCGTCGCCTCGCGGGACGTGCAAAACGTCGGCGGCGAGATCGCCGGTGAGCGAGTTCACATCACAGCAGGGCGCGATGTCGTCGTCACCAGCCAGAGCCGCACTGCCGAATGGGGCAACGGTTCGCAGAAGGGCAAGACAACGGCCGTCGATTCGCTCGGCCGCATTAGTGCGGGTGACGCCGTGGCGATTACCGCAGGACGAGATCTCTCCGTCACCGGCGCGGCAATCGACGCCGGAGGCAACGCCAATCTTGCGGCGGGACGCGACATTTCCTTGGGCGCCATTGCGACGAGCCGCGACTTTGGCGGCGGATCGAGCCAGAGTCATAGCCGCACGCGGGTCACGGAACATGTGTCGTCGGCCATCAACACCGGGGGCGACGCCACGTTCATCGCCGGACGCGACGTGTCCACAGCGGGCACAAGCATCGATGCGGGCAAAGCGGCCGTCATCGTGGCGGCAAGAGACGTCGAGATTGGCGCGGTCACCGACAGCATCGCGGACTCGGGGCGAGTGCGCGGCGACACCTACGCGGCCTCGGTCGAGACCTACGAGGAAACCGTACAAGGCAGTCGACTACATGCGAACGGCGCGATAGGTATCGCTGCGGGGCAAATCGAGGCTGTGGGGCGGCTATTGGATGAACGCAATGTCACCGCTTACGTGACGACCGGAGACGCGACCCGCGGTGACGTGACGATTCTCGGCGCCTATCTGAGTGCCGGGGCCAGCGATGGCGCGCGGCCCGGGACGCCGGCGCCCTCGACCATCGGGGGTAAATCGGAGCTCAAAATCGTGGCCACCGGCGACGTTACCGTCGGCGGCGTTGCGGCCCGGTATGACGACGAGCGCTGGTCGCGCAGCACCCACGCAGGCCTGCTCTCGTCCACGACGGAGGAAAACTACCGGGACGCCCACGGCACGCGCACGACGGGTAGCACGCTCTCGGGCGACGCGGTCACAGTCGTTGCCGGACGCGATGTCGCGATCACCGGGTCGCAGGTCGTCGCGGATAGTGACCTGACCATCAGCGCCGAACGCCATGCAACGATTACGTCCGCCGAAGACCGAAGCCGTTCACTAAGTGTTTCGGAAAAGACGACGAGCGGTGTCTTCGGCAGTGGTTTCAGCGTCACCATCGGCAGTCGATCCGAGAAGGACAAGCAGCGTCGCGAGCAGGTTAGCCAAACGGGAAGCGTGGTTGGCTCGGTCAGTGGCGATGTCACGATTCGCACCGGCAACGACTACCGGCAGGAAGGCAGTACGGTCATCGCACGCGATGGCGACGTGAGCATTGCGGGCAAGCGCGTATCGATCGTGGAGAGCGAAGCGTCCGAACAGCGCCTGCATGAGCGCGAAATCCGGCAGGCGGGATTGACGGTTGCGATATCGAACCCGGTGCTCAATGCCGCGCAGACCGTCGGCCAGATGGGAAAGGCGGTTGGCAAGGTCAACGACGCCCGCATGAAAGCGCTCGGTGTCGCCGCGGGTGCCCTCGCGGTGAAAAATGCCGCCGATACCGTCAAGAACCTCAAGGATGCGGCCAACGTGAATATCGCTGTCACCGTTGGGGGATCGAAGCAGGAAAGCCGCGAGACCAACGACAGTACAACATCCAACGGCTCTGCGATTCGCGCCGGCGGCAGCGTCACCCTATCGGCCTTGGGAGACGGCGATCAGTCCTCGCTGCTCGTTCGCGGCAGCGAGATCGCCGCTGGCAAAGACGTCAAGCTCACGTCCGACGGCTCACTCGATATCCTCGCCGCCACCGACACCTCAGCACACCATCGCAACTCCACCGGCGTCTCGGGGGGCGTCGGGCTGGGCATCTCCATGGGCAGCCAGGGCGTGTCGATGGGAGTGACGGGCAATGCAAGCGCCTCGCGCG